>NZ_CAUROW010000031.1:0-23809 GCF_963526355.1 uncultured Actinomyces sp.
CAAGAAGCTCGGATCGAAGGGAGGCCGGCATGTGGAACATCCTCGGCGACGGCCCGCTGAAGTACCCAGAGGAGCCTGACGCGGAGGTGCTGTCGCTCCTCTTCGGTGGTGGTGACGACGTCGATGAAGGGCCCCTGGCGTGGCAGGAACGTGCACTGTGCGCTCAGACGGACCCGGAGGCGTTCTTCCCGGAGAAGGGTGGTTCCACACGTGAGGCCAAGCGAGTCTGTGCGACTTGCGAGGTCCGTGAGGAGTGCCTCGAGTACGCCCTCGCCAACGACGAGCGCTTCGGTATCTGGGGCGGTATGTCGGAGCGCGAACGGCGCAAGCTCAAGCGTCGCGCAGTATGACCCGCGCCGGCTCCACGCAGGGAGCCAGTCGGGTGGGAGCCCTGGCCGTCGTCGTGTCGGCCGGGGCGAGCCCGTTTCTGGCGCGGACGCTGACCGGGATCGCCTCCCAGACCTGTGCGCCCGACGTCGTCCTCATCGTCGACGTCGCCTCACGGACGAACGGGTTGGGGGACGGGACCCCGATCGAGGAGCTCGTCGAGAGTTCCGGACTCGGTTCCGCCAGCGCGGTACGCGTCGTACGGGTCAAGGAGGCCAAGAACTTCGGTGACGCGGTCGCCCAGGGGCTCGTCGCCTACGCCGAGCTCGTCGCAGCCGGCAACCGCAGACGGCGCAGTGCGACGGATGCCGTGGAGGACGCCGACGGAGTCGACTCCGACGGTGCCTCGGGCGGTTCGCGCACCTCGGTGCGCGACCTGCTGCTGACCGGCTCGGGGCCCATCACCGGACCCACCGGTGCTCTGTCGCCCATCACCACCTACGAGCAGCAGCTCGTGGCGCCCGTGCAGACCGGTGAGGAAGCGCCGGAGCACCAGGTGTGGTTCTGGCTGCTGCACGATGACTCCGCCCCGGAAGAGGACTGCCTCGAGAATCTGCTGACGGCCGCGACCAACGCCCGCTCGGTCGGAATCGTCGGTCCCAAGCAGGTGGGCTGGGACAATCCCGAGCTTCTCCTCGAGGTGGGGCTGCGGGCCACAGCCTCGGCCCGGCGCGCCAATGACATCGTCCCTGGTGAGGTTGATCAGGGCCAGCATGACGACCGCAGTGACGTCCTGGCCGTGGGAACGGCCGGTGCCCTTATCGACCGCGCGGTGTGGGAGGAGATCGACGGCATCGCCCCCTGGCTCGGGCCCTTCGGTGACGGCCTGGAGCTCTCGCGTGCGGCGCGTCTGGCCGGCTATCGCGTCATCGTCGAGCCCACTGCCGTCGTCCGTCACCGCAGGGCTTCCTACCAGGGGCTGCGCCGTTCCGCCCATGTCCCCCGCTCGGCGCGCTCCAAGACGAGTGCCGACGCCGAGGCCATCCAGGTCCGGCTCCCCGAGCCCGACCCGGAGCGCTCCTTCCGGGCCCGCCGCAGCGCCCAGCTCACCAACTGGGCGGCCTTCTCCTCGCGGCCCATCGGCCTGCTGCTGACCTGGTTCGTCATCCTCGGAATGATGCGGGCCGTGTGGCGGTTCGCGTCCAAAGCCCCTGCGCTCGCTCGTGACGAGCTCGGCGCAGCCCTGGCCGTCGCTGGTCGCGGACGGCGGATCAAGGCGGCCAGGCGTCGGCTCGCCCGACACTCCAAGGTCCCTGTCTCCGCCCTGGGGCGCCTTTACGCCACCCCGGCGGAGATCCGGGGCGTGCGCCGTGACCGCACCCGGCAGGAGCGAGAACGACGCGCCCGGGCGGCGGCTCCCAGTGAGCTCGAGCTGCGAGAGTTCGCAGCCCTGGCTCGTAGCCGACGTCGGACCCTGGGCGCCGTCATGGTTCTGGTCTTGGCACTGAGTACCTACGCCCTGTCCAGGCTACTGCTCACCCGTGTCGTCACCGGCGGAGCACTGCCCCTGTTCAGCGGCGGGTGGCGGCAGATGTGGGATGCCGCCTGGACCACCTGGATCGCCGCCGGCGACGGGTACCCGGGAGGCATCACGCCCCTGCTGGCCATCCTGTCCGTGCCGACCGCGCTGGGGCGGCTCGTCGGGTTGGAGGCCGGCGACCTCATCCGGGGCCTCATGCTCCTGGCCGTGCCGCTGGCTGCCTCAGGGGCCTGGTTCGCCGCCGGCACCATGACCCGGCGGGTGGCTCTGCGGGCCTGGGCAGCGCTTGTCTGGGCCCTGGCCCCCAGCCTGCTCCTCGCCCTGGGGCAGGGACGTCTCGGCGCGCTCCTGGTCCACCTGGTCCTCCCCTGGGCGCTGCTGGCCCTGGCACGCGCGGTGGGTGCGGACCGGCGTGACCTCGTCCAGTCGGGGCTCGTGGGGGCGCATCTGCTCACCGATGCCGAGCGGGCCGAGCTCGATCGCTTCTCCTCCGAGAAGGTCTCCGACCTGGCCCGTCTCGACGAGGAGGCCTTGGCCGCGGGGAGTGCCGGCGACAGTGCCGATTCGACAGAGGAGGACTCCCGGGATTCAGTGTGTGCTCGGGACGACGCCTCAGCCGACACGGAGACGGATTCGACCCTCAAGGCCTCCGCCGGCACCGAGGACGGCCCCGGTCATGACCGGGGCGAGGATGAGGGGGAGACCGGTCGGACGGCGTCGGCTCTGGCCACGGCCCGAGAGGTCCTCCAGTCCCTCAACGTCCCTGATCCGGCCGCTCCTGAGACCCGGGTCGACCTGCCCCGGGCCGAGAAGTACGGTCATGGGTCGGCCACGGCCGCCGCCGTCGCCGGCCTGCTGCTGAGCGTGGTTGTCGCGGCCGTTCCGGCCACTGCGGCGGTGCTCGCCGTCATCGTCATCCTGCTGTTGGTGACAACGCGACGCGGGTTCAGACTGGTCCTCACCCTGGTCCCGATGCTTGTCACCGCTGCTCCGGCCTGGTGGAGCGCGTGGCGACTGGGGGAGAGGGCCGGTTGGGTCGAGGGGTGCAGGTTGCTGCTGACCGACATCGGCCTACCCGTCTCCGTGCCGACGCCGCGCAGCCTCGATCTGTTGGCCGGCTCGCCGGTGCCAGTCGACGCATTCGTGCCCACTGGCGTTCTGAGCGCAGTGGCCCGGGTTCTGCTCCTCCTGGTTCCGATCCTGGGCGTCATCGGCCTGTTCGTCTCCCGGCGCCTCCGGGTGGCCCGCACCGGTATCCTCTTGGCCCTCGGCGGCCTCGTGCTGGCGGGACTCTCGACGCGTATGCCCACCGGACTGGGAGGCGATGTCACCGGAGCTGGCCTGGCCCCCGTGACCGGGTGGGCGGGGGTAGGTACCTCCCTGGCCCTGAGCGGTTTCC
This sequence comes from uncultured Actinomyces sp., assembly GCF_963526355.1. Classification (GTDB taxonomy): domain Bacteria; phylum Actinomycetota; class Actinomycetes; order Actinomycetales; family Actinomycetaceae; genus Actinomyces. The sequence continues at coordinate 3,267 of NZ_CAUROW010000031.1, forward strand.
TCGCCGCTGCCCTGCCCGCCGGTGAGGCCATCTGGGGCCGGGTCGGCCGACGTTCTGCCCACGGTCGCAGGGCACTGGTGCCCAAGAGCCACAAGGACAGTGACGCGGTATCCACTGTGGCGTCCGTGGCGTCCGGTGGTTCGCGTCGGCTCAGGACGACCTTCGCCATCGCCGCCTGCCTCTTCCTGCTCGCCCCGGTCACGGTCGGTGCCGTGTGGTCCTACCAGGCCCACCGTGGCAGCAACCCACAGGTCATGGCTCTGCGTCCCAGTGCTCAGCAGGTCCCCGTCATCGCCGAGCAGTTCCAGGGCTCGGGCACGGCCGGCCGGGTCCTCAAGCTCACCTCGACCCCCAAGGGGCTTCAAGCCACCATCTGGCGCGGACCCGGCACCCAGGTCAGTGACGTCCTGCCCGGGGCGGTCAATGCCGAGGCGCGCAACCGCGCTGCGAGCGCCCTGGCCGATCCCCAGCTCGAGCCTGAAATCGGCCGGACTGAGTACCTCAGTGTCGGCCCCGCCCCGCTTCCTGCCCTCGTTCTGGAGGACCCGGCCGACGCCGAGCTCGCCCAGCTCGTCACTCGCGCCACCGCCGGACAGGACCAGGACGTCGCCGATGCCCTGGCGGCCCACGGCATCGCCGTCGTCCTGCTCGCCGACAAGGACGGCGACGCCGTCACCGCCGAGGCACGTGTGGGCCTGACCTCCACACCCGGCCTGGAGCAGCTCGCCCAGACCGCCTCGGGCAGCTCCTGGCGGGTCACCTCATCGGCGCACCCCGACTCGGCCCGCTTGAGTCTCATCGGGCCGAACGGAGATGTCACCCCGGTCGCCTCCACCGGCGCCGGCTCGGGGACCCGCACGCGGATCCCCGCCGGTTCGGGCAACCGCACCCTCGTCATGGTGGAGCGGGCCGACGCCGGTTGGAGGGCCACCCTCAACGGCCGCCACCTCGAGCCCACCACCGTTCCCGATCAGGACGGTGGCTGGAAGCAGGGATTCGCCGTCGGCGCCGAGGGCGGGGAGCTGGTCCTCACCCACACCCGCAGGCTCACCGCCGCTGCGACCTACACGATCTGGACCGTCTGGGCCCTGACCCTGGTGGCGGCTCTGCCCCTGCGGCGCGGAAAGGAAATGGCCTCATGACTCAGTCCCGCGATGACGACGTCACCAGCCGGAAGGATCAGCACAAACAGCAGGACGAAGACGATTCTCGGTCCCCGGAGCACGAGGCGACGAGCCCGGCCACAGACCTGGCCGGTGACGAGGAGGCCGCGGCGGATGAGACCGGCGAGGAGGGTTCCTCGACCGAGGACGTTGAGGAGGTTGAGGACGTTGACGGCGTTTCCGTGAGTCAGCATCCGGAGGGAGACGCTGTCGAGCGGGACTCCGCTGATACTGCGGACGCGGATGACAGCGGTGACTCCGACACTCCGATTTCGGGCAGCACGGTGCCCACAGCCTCCTCCGCGAGGCGCCGGGCCGGCTCCCGGCGGCGTCGCCGCACCGTAGGGCAGTCGATCGCCCGCGGGGTCGGCATCCTGACTTCCGTGGCTCTTGCCGGCGCCGTCGGAGGAGTCACCTGGTGGGGGTACGCCGCCCCGACCACGTGGACTTCGCAGCTGGAGGCCCTCAGCCTGGCCCAGCCCGGAGCAGCGACCACCTACGTGTGCCCCAAGGCGCCCACCAATACGTTGCGGGGCACTGACGTCGGCGCCGTGGAGTCCACCACCACCATCATTCCCGCTAACGGGGCCGAGTCGATCCAGTCCGCCGCCTACGCGGACTCGGCCGTGTCCACCGACACCACCACCTCTCTGAGCACCGCCGAGGGAGGCATCCTCACTCTCGTCCCCGCTGACGGCCAGGTGGCCAACGCCGTCGGATCGGTGACCACTCTGACGCAGAGCGGCGACCTGAGGGGGCTCACCGCCGCTCCCTGCGCCCAGCCGTCGGCCATGTCCTGGATCGTGGGCGGCTCCATCGCGGCCGGATCGTCGGCCGAGCTGCGACTGACGAACCCCGGCGCCACTTCGGCCACCGCGAAAGTGAACCTGTACGGATCCGTCGGTCCCCTCAGCTTGCCCAGCAATGGCGAGGTCACCATCCCCGCGGGCGGCTCGGCCTCCCTGGCCCTGGAGGCGAACAGTAGCCAGGACCCACGCATCGCCGTGTCCATCGAGACCGACGGCGGTTCCGTGGTCCCCGCCCTGGTTACCGAGTCCCTCGACGGAGAGACTCCCTCCGGCACCGACATCATCACTCCGGGAGCAGCCCCGGCCACCGACCTGGTGATCCCCGGAGTGGAGGTCGTCGAGCCCGCCTCCCAGGGGGAGGTTCCCGATACCACCACCGGCGCGGACTCCTCCGACACCCCGGCCGTGCGTATCGTCAACCCCGGACAGGTTCCGGCAACCGTGTCGGTGACCATGCTCGGCAAGGACGGGGCCCACGCCCTGGCCGGCGCCCAGTCGGTGACGGTCGACGCCGGCTCCGTCTTCGACATCTCGCTGGCCGGCGTACCCGCAGGTACCTACGGGGTGCAGGTCACCTCGAGCACTCCGGTGGGGGCGGCCGTGCGCATGGTGCGCAGTGCCGGCGAGTACCCGGAGCGCTCCCATGCCCTCGTCCACGACCAGGCCTGGGCGCAGGCCGCTCTACCGGGTGCCGCCGATTCCGGTCTCCTGGCGGTGCCGCGCGCAGCCTCCCTGACCTCCGCGGTCACGGTGACCAACAGCGGGGCCGCCGCCTCCGTCACTCTGTCCTCCCTCGACGGCTCCTGGAGCCAGGACGTTGCCGTCGCCAAGGGCGGCTCCGTCGTCGTCGAGGTACCTGCCGAGGTCTCCGCCGTTCGTCTGAGTGCGGCCGGTAGCTCCTCAGAGCAGTCGCACATGCCCAGCGGCCTGGCCGCCGCCACGATCGTGACGGCACAGGCCGGAGGCGACCTGGCCGGGACGCTCATCTCCACGGTACCCGCCCAGCCCGATGCCGCGGCCCAGGCACAGCGCCGCATCCTGTTGGGCTGACCGCCCTCGTCCCACCTTCTCCTCGCCGAGCCGGGCGTCACTCGCGTCGCTCGGCGGAGAAGCCGCTGCCCGACCGCAGAAGCGCATCGGGATCGAGGACAGGCCTACACTCCGGAGCTCGGATCGATCTCCTCGGGGCGACGCCCCAGTATGAGCGCCACCTGCTCGACGACGACACGGCGTACCAGATCGGCCAGGTCAGCCTCACCCATGACCCGGGAGGCCACTGGGCGCCGATAGATGACGACCCGGGCAGGCAGCCCCGCACGCGGCTCGGCAGTGAAACCACGCCCCAGCACCACGGAGCGCTCCCATGGGGCCGGGTCCGAGGGCGGCACCTCCTCAACGGCGAACTGGATCCGGTCCACGGCCGGCCAGCGTCTGGCCAGGTCCTGGGCCGAGTTCACGACGAGCTCGTCGAAGCGCTCGGCCCGGGTACGCCAGGCCGGCAGGTTCGGCGGAAGAAGCGGACCGCGCAGCCCCCGGCCGTGACGGTCACGACGCCTGGCCGGCCGTTGCACCGGCTCCGCGACCGGTTTCGGTGGAGGCGGTCCGGGCGAGAAGGGGAACAGGTCGGTCACGTCTGCCACCATAAGCGTCTTCTGGATGACCGCGGGGCAGCGGCACGGTAACCTGCGGGCGTGAGAAGAGTCCGACACTGCCGCAAACCCGGCTGCGAGCGCCCAGCCGTGGCCACTCTGACTTCCGTCTACGCGGACTCCACCATCGTTCTGGGGCCGCTGGCCACCGAGGCCCAACCCGAGGCCTACGACCTGTGCGAGAAGCACGTCTCCTCATTCACCGCACCCCGCGGCTGGCAGATCATCCGCCTGGCCACCGAGTTCGAGCCGGCGCCCCCCAGTGAGGACGATCTCCTGGCTCTGGCCGACGCCGTCCGTGAGGCCTCTCGTGCCCCGCGCCCCGTCCCCCCGCCGGCCGAACACAGGCCTCGCCCCGGCGGGATCATGCCAGCGTCCCTGACGGCTCCGCTGCCGCCCCCGCCGGAGATCGTCGACGACGAGATCCTGCGGCGCGGTCACCTGCGGGTGCTGCGCGGGCAGAAGGATGAGGCATGAGACGGCGAGCAGGCGACCCCGGGGCCGAGCCGCAGCGGCCGGCACTCCCACCGGCACTGAGATCATTCCTGCGCTGCCCGCTGAGCGGGGAGGAGCTCGTTGACGGTGTCGATGACGCCGGCCGCCCCTGCCTCATCTCCCCCAAGCGAGGGCTGCTCTACCCGGTGTGCGACGGCGTCCCGGTCCTTCTGGCTCACGAGGCTGTGCGTGCTTCTGCGCCGCAGGGCTGAGACGATGGCCGCTGCGGACGTCCCCGGGAGGCGGCCCGGTCAGCGCCGCCGGCTCTCCCGGCCGATCTCGTAGGGCGGGCGCGTCATATCGCGGCGCACCTCCTCCTCCAGGCGTCGGTCCCGAATCTCCAGCACCAACTCGCGGTTGCGCCGTTCGGTGAGTACTGCGGCGAGGAACCTCTCAGGGTGGGTGCCCGCGGGCGGCGGAGGAGAGACGTATCCCTGCACCTGGGATGCCAGGTCGAGCCCCAGACGAGTGCGGGACCGGGGGGTCAGGATGGAGGCCCGCTGAAGGAAGGACCGTGCTGACAGACTCAGCTCCCCGGGCAGGGCGCGCAGGTCCGTCTCCGCCGCCCAATGAGCCAGTTCAGGAGGCATGAGCAGAGGAGGCGCCATGGAGGACCGGTGACGGTCGCGAACCACGTAGGTACCGGCCAGCATGTCACCGAGTCGCTTCCCCCGCCTGGATACGACACTGGTGCACATGGCCGGAACGGCCCAGGTCCCCCAGACCTCCACGACGGCGAGCAGGGTCCGAACCAGGCAGTGGCGCAGTCTGACGGTGCCGCCGTCATCACGCACTACCCGGGTCCCGGTCACCATGCGGCCCAGGCTTCTGCCGGCGCTGAAGAACTCGACGAGCAAGGGGATGACGACTATCCAGACCAGGGATACCAGTGACAACACCGCCGTGAGGAAGGCTCGGTTTTCAAACAGCGCAGCATCGCCGCTGTCGGCGATCACGAGCACCACCGCCAGCACGGACAGTAGACCGCCCAGAGCGTAGGTGCCGTAGTCGATGATCCCGGAGGTGATGCGGTTGGCCACCGTCGCAGGAATGACCTCCAGGGCGACGGCCTCACCGGTGACCATGAGCTCACGCTCGATCATTCGCTCGGGGGATGTGGACGACTCGGTCACCATGAAAGACTCCTTGCGTGGATCTTGATGCCTTCGCTGCCGCGCATCGCGACCAGTGGGAACGTCTCGACGTGCTTGTGGCGCGTCGTCACCTCAGTGGCGGCGAGACCGATGAGCTCGTGACCCTCTACCGCACATGTGCCCGCCATCTGTCTCGGGTGCGCTCGGCCGCCCCGGATCCGCAGCTCCTGGCCGAGCTGTCCTCCCGGGTGGCGACGGCTCGCGGCCGTCTGACGGGGACACGGGAGGTGAGGGTCAGCGCGATGCTCCATTTCGTGCTGCAGGCTCTGCCGGCGGCCCTCTACCGGATTCGCTGGTGGACCTGCGGGGTCATGGTTGCCGAGCTCGTTCTGGCCGTGGTGGTGGGGGTGTGGACCTTGAACAGTCCCGAGGCCATGGCTGCCCTGGGCAGCCCCGAGAAGTTGGACCAGTACGCCCATGAGGCCTTCGAGTCCTACTACTCCACCTACTCCGCCCGCGACTTCGCCGCCCAGGTGTGGACCAACAATGCCCGCATCGCGGCGATCTGTGTGGCTAGCGGGATCACCGGGATCCTGCCGCTCTACGTGCTTTACGGAAACGCCGTCGCTGTGGGGCAGGCAGGGGCGATCATGGCGGACCACGACATGTTCGGCGCGTTCCTCTCTCTCATCTCCCCTCACGGACTGCTGGAGCTGACCTGCATATTCATCGCGGGAGCAGCCGGTCTCAAGCTCTTCTGGACCATGCTGGTTCCAGGTCCCCGGAGCCGCCCCGCTGCCCTGGCCGCCGAGGGGCGCGCCCTTATCACGGTTGCTGTGGGGCTGACCGTGGCTCTGGGCGTTGCCGGTCTCATCGAGGCCTTCGTGACTCCCGCCCCCATTCCCTGGTCGGTCAAGATCACCATCGGAGCAGGAGTATTGGCGCTGCTGTGGACATACACGCTCGTTCTGGGACGCTCGGCCGTTGCCGTTGGAGCCACGGGGGATCTTGAGGAGAATGAGGCTGGCTACGTCCGGCCCGAGGCCGGCTGACCGAGGCCCTGAAGTCGGCCGTGCCGCTTGCATGTGGCAAACCGGGATGCCGGCCCGCTCCGGAGCATCATCATGGGTGTGCATCAAAGTCGCCCCGCCGCCTTGAGGTCGAGATAGCAGTCCGCCAGTGCCGGGGCGAGTCCTTGGTCGGGCGCCTCGACGACATCCACCCCACCGTGGCGCAGGCGGTGACGTATCGCTTCCAGCTCCACCAGATCCTTCTCCGCTGAGGCCGCCACGTACACGGAGTCCGTGTCGTGACGCGCAGCCCGTAGTTCCTCCAGCTCCGGGTCCAGTGCCGAGGCGAGGACGACCGTGTGGTCGAGGGCCAATGCTGTCAGGGTCCGGATCATCGGAGCATCCCCGCTGCTGCCGTCGAGGGCGGAGATGACGACGATCAGGGCCCGCTGCGAGAGCACCGTTCGCACCCGTGAGGCCAGTAACGTCCAGTTGAGCTCGGTCAGCCGTGGTTCAACATTCGTCAGATGCTCGGCGAGCGTGTTCATGACCACCGGCCCGGAACCGCTCCGCACCTGAGCGCGTACGGTGTCGTCCATAGCCAGGACATCGACTCTGTCCCCGGCGCGCGAGGCCAGGGAGGTCAGCAGCAGTGCCGCCTCTATCTGGGCGTCGAGCCGGGGAGCGTCTCCCAGGCGGGTTGCCGACAGACGACCCGAGTCGATGACGATGAGCACGCGCCGGTCGCGCTCGGGACGCCAGGTGCGCACCAGGACCTCGCCGCGGCGGGCGGTGGAGCGCCAGTCGATGGAGCGTACGTCGTCGCCGACGACGTACTCGCGAAGGGAGTCGAACTCGGTCCCCTCACCGCGCACCATCACTGCGCTGCGACCGTCCATCTCCCGCAGCCGGGCCAGGCGTGAATACAGGTGGCGGCGTGAACGGAAGGCCGGCAGCACCCTGACCACGGCTGGAACGTCCAAGGACGCCTGTCTACCGGCGATCCCCAGGGGGCCGGTGACTCTGACGGTCAGCGGTCCCGCCCTGCGATCGCCCCGGCGTCCTGGTGTGAGCACCGTGGAATGGCGGCGGCGCTGGCCGGCGGGGATGCTCAGCCACCCGCGCTCATGGGCCGCCCCCGCGCTGGGGGGCCAGGCGTCGCGCAGCAGGAGCCGTACTGGGCGCCGCCCGGTGTTGGTGACGGTGAGTGTCGAGGTGACGGACTCACCCAGCCGCACCCCGCGACCCACAGCGCGTGTTGCCCGCAGCAGACGGGGGGAGGGTGCACGGATGACGTCGATCATGATGAGGATCAGTACGACACCGGTCCAGGCCAGCACGGTCTGTGGGTGAGGCACGATGAGGGCCAGGACAATCCCCGGAAGCAGCGCCCACACGGCGCGCATCGTCAGGAACATGCCACTCCTGTTGGTCGGTCAAGTGATAATGATGGGGTGGTCGGCTCGGTCCGCTTGTCAACGGCGCCTCAGCGCGGTACCGGAACGGTTCTCAGCACGGATTCGATGACGGATTGTGAGGTGATGCCCTCCATCTCGGCCTCGGCGCGCAGCTGGATACGGTGACGCAGGGTGGGTAGGGCCAGGGCCTTGATGTCATCGGGGGTCACGAAGGACCTGCCCGCCAGCCACGCCCAGGCCCGCGACGCCGCTAGGAGCGCGGTGGCGCCACGTGGTGAGACCCCCAGAGCCACCGATGGCATGGAGCGGGTGGCGCGCACGAGGTCGACTGCGTAGGCCAGCACCTCGGGGGTGGCGCCCACGGTGCTCACCTGGGTGCGGGCCAGGGCCAGGTCCTCGGCTCCGGCCACCGCCCGTAGCCCGGCCGACTGCAGGTTGTGTGGGTCGAAGCCCGAGGTGTGACGGGAGAGAACCTCGATCTCCTGAGTCCGTTCGGGCAGGGGCAGGACCAGCTTGAGCAGGAACCGGTCCAGCTGGGCCTCGGGTAGTGGATAGGTCCCCTCGTACTCCACCGGGTTCTGGGTGGCGATCACCATGAACGGATCCGGCAGGGTCAGGGGCCGGCCGTCAACGGAGACCTGATGCTCCTCCATGGCCTCCAGCAGAGCCGATTGCGTCTTGGGCGGGGTGCGGTTGACCTCATCGGCCAGGAGCAGGTTGGTGAAGACAGGTCCGGCCCGGAAGGAGAACTGGGCGCTGCGGGAGTCGTAGATGAGGGAGCCGGTCACGTCACCGGGCATGAGGTCTGGGGTGAACTGGATGCGCTTGGTCTCAACCTCCAGCGCGGTGGCCAGGGTGCGCACCAGGAGGGTCTTGGCCACTCCGGGGACACCCTCGAGCAGGACGTGCCCACCGGCGAGCAGGGCGATGACCAGACCGGTCACCGCGGCGTCCTGGCCGACGACGGCCTTGCCCACCTCGCTGCGCACGGCCACAAGTTGCTGGCGCGGGTTCACACCGGCATCGGGACTGGTGGTGCTGTGTGCGCCAGGGGTGTCTACAGCATTCGTCGCCCGGCGGTGAGATGGTGGAAGGGGCCCGCCTGCCTCCGGGTCACCCGCGCCACTCGTGCCGTGCGTGGGGTCGGTGCTGTCCGTGCTCATGGGGAATGAACCTCGCTCTCGAGTTGGTCGAGCTGAACTGCCAGGGTCGCCAGGGCCCTGTTGCTTGTTGGTGGTGGGCCGTAGAGGAGAGAGTCCACCGTGGACAGATCGACGCCGGAGGCCTGGGCGACGGCGGCCACCACGTCTCGGCGTGATGTCCCGGGGCTCAGCCCCAGGGAGGTGCCCAGGCGCAGCGCGGTGCCCGAGCGCAGGGCCTCGGCCGCGCGAGAACGGTCCGAGCCCTGGCGGTAGAGGCGGCCACGTGCGAGCGTGGTTTCTGTGGAGCGAACGACAACGGGTAGTGCCTCGGTCACGGTGGCACCGAAGCGACGGCCCTTGACCACTGCCAGGGTGCCGGCGATGACGATCAGCTGGAAGATGAGGACCGGCAGCCAAGGGGGTACGGATGGAGAGTTCCACACCGTGGGGGTCTCAAGGCGCTCGCCGTCCAGCCACAGGACACGGTCGTGGTGGCCGAGCGCGCGCACGGCCAGGGCGGCGTGACCCTCCTTGGTCAGGCGGGCATTGGTCACCGGGCCCGGATCGGCCAGGACGCGCAGTGCGGCACCGCTGGGAAGGGTGTCGACGACGTAGGCGTAGCGATCCTCCCCGAGAGGGAAGCACCCGACGGCATCGTCATCGTCCTGCAGTGACACCGAGGCCTGCGAACCGGCCAGGGCCCTGGCCGCCTGGGCGTCGTCGTCGTCGCACTGGGATGTGAGGACCGTGGAGGCCGAGGCTGCGCTGCCCTTGCTGGAGATGCTCGTCATCCCGGACAGGGCATTGCTGCCGCCTCTGGTGCCGACGATGACGACGTCGCCGCCGGCTTGGGCCAGGGCTCGTCGGTCCTCCTGGCTGAGACGGTCAGCGTTGACCACGGCGATGGTGGCTCCGTGCCTGCTCGCCTTCAGCGCTTCGGAGATGCCCGCGGCCCTGCTCACGGAGATCCCCTCGTGGCGCAGCAGCTCGGCGACGGCCATCGCCCCTGACGCCCTGGGGTTGTCGATGCCCAGCGGGGTCTTGGAAGTCGTCGGCTTGGTCCACAGGGCCACGAAGGTGGGGATGAGCAGGAGGGCCAGGGCGATGATGACCGGACGCCACCAGCGCCACCGCTGACGCCAGGGAGGGTTCGTCACCTGTTCGGAGGCGGCGGCCGTCAGGGAGGGCTCTGGTGGGGGCTGCGCAGACGCCTGAGTCGGTGAGCTCATGTGGGTGTCCCCGGGGTCGTCGCAGAGGCGCCGACGAGGGTTCGCCGGTGCTCGGCGGGCACCGTGAGCTTGGCCATCTGTTCGGCCAGATCACGTATCTGCTGGTCCTGGGATCGGGTGGAGACCACCCGACCGTAGAGAACAGCGTCGAAGAGGTGCGCCGCCTCGTACAAGGCCCCCGTGATCTGGTGCTCGCCGAGCGCCCGGTGCGTGAGCGCGGCGGCCTCCAGGGCCGTCATGCCCGGGTAGTCGTCAATGATGCCGCGTTCGTCGAGAGAACGGATGATGGCGCGGAAGCGCTCGACGACGGCGGTGGCGAAGTCGGCCTGCTCGGCCGCCTCGTCCGCCGCCTGGGTCAGGGTGGCGGCGTCGCGGTCGTCAGTGAATACCGACAGCGACTGCGCTGCCACTCGGCGCGTCAAGGAGATCCGTGAGATCAGGAGGATCAGCAGGGAGACGATGACGGCGCTGATGACGACGACGATCGCCGTGGACACCCAGGAGGGAACCCCGGGGATCATGCTGCCGGTGCTGAGATGGTCCTTGAGCCACTGCCAGATCCGGTCCCACAGGTCGTCCTCCCTGTAGATCGGTTGGGAGAGCTCGTGGACTGCTGCGCGCCGGGCCTGATCGGCGTTAGGAGTGGCCTGAGTCCCGGCGCTGACAGCACCGTGCGGACTGAAGGCGCAAACCGCTCCGACCGCACCGGCTGCTGCACCGCGAAGGAGGCCGGGGGGGCTGGTCGGGGCCATCGAGAGGACGACGTGGGGCATGAGCGGCTTCACACCCCGGCAGCGCGACGGAGCTCCACATCCAGGCCCTCGGAACGCATCCTCAGGTCGGTGTAGATCAGGGCGACCACCGAGGAGTCGAAGGGCAGGGTGGCGGCGGTAATGATGTTGCCGAGCAGGAGTCCCCCCATCATGGTGATGAATGTGACGTTCGGCGCCGCCATGCTGATCCCCTGGACCAGAATGTCCACCGGGCTGGAGGCCGCCACGCTGATGATGCCGATGATGATGACGGAGAGCAGTCTGATGCCGACGACCCTCCAGAAGTAACCGCGTGTCAGGTTCCAGGAGCGAGAGATGCCCTCGAAGACACCGATGTTCTCCAGGATGAGGGCAGCCGGTGCCAGGCACAGCTTGCAGCCCAGGGCGAAGAGTCCCAGCATCAAGAGAGTCAGAAGGACGAGGGCGCCCAGGAGCAGCAAGAGGGTGCTATGTGTTTCGAAACCACTGGCGAATGCGAAACCGATGATGGCCGCCAGCGTGACGCTGAGGATGAGCTGAATGACGATCGCCTGACCGATCAGTGCTCCTACACGCGGCCTGGTCCGTTGCCATACGTCGCTCAAGGAAGCCTTACGGCCCAGGACGGTGCGTGAGACGGTGACGATGAGCAGCCCGGTGAGGATCGAGGCTGCGAACATGGTGAGCACGCCGGTGGTGAGGCTGGACTGGACGAACAGGCCCATCAAGGACGCCCCCACCTTCTCGAGTTCGTCGTCGCTGAGCGTTGTGTACGCGGGTGACGTCAGTGCCGGCAGGTCGAGGCGGGAGAGGAAGTAGGCGGATCCGCCTGCGGAGATGAGGCTGACGATCGTCATGACCACTAGCGAGGGAACGAACATCGCCTTGGGGTTGGCGCGCAGCGACTCGAAGGCGCCGCCGAGAATCTCCCCGATGGATAGCGGGCGCAGCGGGATGATCGACGGCTTGGGGGCCAGGATTGAGACGAAGTCGCCGTAACCCGGGTAGCCGGAGGACTCGGTCGCGTCGGGACGCTGGGAGTAGTCGGCGCCGTCGGGACCGTAGCCGGGGCGGCCCACCGGAGGCGTGTGATAGCTGCCGTAATCGGACTTCGATGAATCCTGCGACGGGTAGGAGGATGAGTCGGTGAATGCTCCGGAGTCGGGTGGGAGCCACCCGTCCTGATCTGCGTCGACCGAGTCCTCACCCGCCGGGGCTAAGGCCTCGTCGGCGGGGCTGGCATCGTCGGGCTGGGAGTCAGTGCTCATAAGCTCATGTTGTCACGGCATCCTTCGGTCGCGCTCTCCCCCTGGAGGAGGAAAAAGCGGCCAGGGAGGGCTGTGGGAGTCGTGGGGGCAGCCCGAGGCCGACGGCGGAAGATCACGGTTCGGCCGCAATATTTCCGGCTTTGGGGTTCGGACATGCCGATTTTTCCCGTAACTGAAGGGTTTCTCCTAGAAGTCTGAGGAAACTGTGAACGCCATCCCGGTGGTCCAGATGTCCCTTGGCTCCCGGGGCTCATGCCAAGATACGGGCTATGAGCACGCGCATTCTGGTCGTCGACGACGATGCATCCCTGGCCGAGATGATCGGCATCATGCTGGAGTCGGAGAGTTACACGCCCACCCTTTGTCATGACGGGGCCAAAGCCCTGGACGCCTTCCACGAGGTCACCCCCGATCTCGTCCTCCTCGACCTCATGCTCCCGGGGCTCGACGGCGTCGAGATCTGTCGGCTCATTCGCTCCGAGTCCGACGTGCCGATCATCATGCTGACCGCGCGTACCGATACTCAGGATGTCGTCGCCGGACTTGAAGCCGGTGCGGACGACTATGTGACCAAGCCCTTCAAGTCCAAGGAGCTGCTGGCCCGAGTCTCCACCCGTCTGCGTCGCACCAACCCGGGTGCGGCCGAGCACGTGCGTGCCGGGGACCTCGACATCGATGTCGCCGGTCATCAGGTCAAGCGCGGTGAGTCGGTCATTGCGCTGACCCCGCTGGAGTTCGAGCTGCTGGTGACCCTGGCTCGCTCTCCCTGGAAGGTCTTCACTCGTGAGGAGCTCCTCAGTCAGGTGTGGGGCTACCAGCACCCGGCCGACACCCGTCTGGTCAATGTCCACGTCCAGCGCCTGCGGGCCAAGATCGAGAAGGACCCCGAGCGCCCCTCGATCGTGGTGACGGTGCGCGGTGTCGGCTACAGGGTCGGCGAATCCTCGTGAGCGATGGCGCATCGGGCGCCCTACAATGAACCCGATGCGTAATTCAGTGGTCACGTCGATGAGTGCATCGGTGGGCACTGCGGAGGAACGGGTTGTTCGGCGTCTGCCCCTGCCGGGGCTGCTGCGCCGCAGCCTTGAGGTGCGCATGGTGTGTACCGCCACCGTGATCGGCCTGCTGCTTATCGTCCTGCTGCTGACCTTCGTGACCGACCGGATCCGGTCGGAGGTATTCACCGATCAGCGCGACGTCATTCTCAGCGACGCCGCGCTACGTGCCGGTGTCGCCCAGGCCGAGTTCGACTCGACCACCGCTGTGACCGTCGACGAGGTCTCGACCATAGCGGAGCAGCAGGTCAACGGGGCCAAGGACTCAATATCCTCCTCCGGTGGTGTGGGTGTCCTCATGCTCCGTAACCAGGAGGAGACCTCGACAACAGTGGTCAATGACCTGGAGACGGATACCCGCCTGCGCTCCCTCATCACCGACGAGATGACGAGGGCCCTCGATGAGGGCGGGGCCCGCTCGCAGCACTGGCAGTCGGTGGCGGTGCCCAATACCGAAGGCGGCACCGATCCCGGTCTCATTGTGGGGACCCGGGTGAGCCTGCCACTGGCCGGCGAGTACGACCTCTTCCTCGTCTACAGCCTCGCCAGCGAGCAGCGCATCGTTTCCCTGGCCTCGCGCAACATCACCATCGGTGGGTTGGGCTTCCTGGCCATCCTCATCGTGGTGGTGTGGGCCTTCACCCGCTGGGTGCTCAGTCCCGTCCGGCACACGGCCAGAGCCGCCGAGCGTCTGGCCTCGGGACTGCTGGCCGAGCGGCTGAGCATCGAGGGGGAGGACGAGATCTCCACCCTGGCCAGGTCCTTCAACCATATGGCGACCTCGCTGGAGGACCAGATCGAGCGCCTGGAGTCGCTGTCCAAGGTGCAGCGTCTCTTCGTCTCCGACGTCTCCCACGAGCTGCGCACCCCACTGGCCTCCATCCGACTGGCCACTGAGCAGATCCAGGAGGCGCGTGAGGAGATCTCCGATCCCTTCGCCCTGCGCAGCATCCAGGTGCTGTCCAGCTCGGTGGACCGTTTCGAGACGATGCTCACCGACCTGCTGGACATCTCCCGCATCGACTCCGGCAACGTCAAGCTGCGTTTGGAGGAGGTCGATCTCGCCCAGGTCGTCGACACTGTCGTCGAGACCACCCAGTTCCACTTCGATGCCACCGGGACCGAGCTGCGCCTCCACCTCCCCGAGGAGCCGGCCACCGCCGAGGTCGACATCACCAGGGTCGAGCGCATTATTCGCAACCTCGTGGTCAACGCGCTTGAGCACGGCGAGGGCAAGCCGTTGGACGTCACCGTCGCCGTGGATGACGACGCGGTGGCGGTGCGTGTGCGCGACCACGGGATCGGGATGAGCCCCGACATCGTTGCCAAGGTTTTCGACCGTTTCTACCGCGCCGACCCCTCACGCAAGCGCAGCCTGGGAGGCACCGGCCTGGGGCTGTCCATCGCCATGGAGGACGCTCGTCTGCACGGCGGACGCCTGTCGGCCTGGGGGTGGCCGGCTGACGGTGCCTCCTTCCTCCTGGTCCTGCCCCGCACTCAGGGTTCCGACGGCGGCCCGGGCCGGCTGGCCGGTCCCGGTCCTCTCGAACTCGTCCCTCAGGACGCGCCGGCGGTGGCCCGCGCCGGGATCCTGGCTGACGAGGAGTCGTCATTCTCCCCGGTCGGGCCGTTGGGGCCCGCTCCGGCTACTCGTCGGGCGCGCCAGAGCGTCGTCCTGGGTGACATCCCCCTGGCCGGTGAGACCCACGACGCCGTTACCGAGGACGTCGGGCGTGTCGTCGTCGTCCTGCCCGGTCAGGAGCCGGTCACTCGCACACCCGAAGAGGGCGACGAGGAGGGCAGGCGCCGATGAGCTCACACGTGAACCGACAAGTCGATCGACACGAGTGTCCACTGCACACCGGGTGTCGGCTGACGCGTCGCGGTGCGCTGGGCCTGCTGTGGCTCACCGCAGCGGGAGTGCTGGGCGGATGCACGGCGTTGCCGACCTCCAGCGGGGTGAAACGTTCCGGCGTGGCCGCCTCCGACACTAACGCGCTCATTGAGACCGCACCCGGACCGGGGGAGGCCGATTCCGCCGAGGACGTGGTCAATGGTTTCCTGCGGGCTGCGATCGCCGGGTTCTCCGACGACTTCGCCACTGCCAAGCAGTTCCTCACCGAGCGCGCCGCCGCGCAGTGGAAGCCCTTGGAGACGGTGAGCGCCTATAGCGGATCGACTGAACCGCAGGTCTCAGTGGCCGCGGACGGATCCTTCACGGTGACCTCCGGGCAGGTGGGCGTCCTGGACTCCCGGGGCGTCTTCACTCCGGCCCAGGAGGGGGCCAGCTACGTCGGAGAGTTCTCCCTGGCCACCAACTCCACCGGTCAGTGGCGCATTGTCGGTCTGCCTCATGGCATCCTGCTGCCCTTCTCCCGGCTCATGCAGAACTTCGCGGTCAGTGCCCTGGCCTTCCTGTCCCAGGACCGGGCCAGGTTCGTCTCCGAGCTGAGGTGGTATCCGCGCAGCTCGCAGGCCGACTCCCTCGTCTCAGGGCTGCTGGGCGGGCCCTCCGACTGGTTGTCAGGCGGAACCTCCATCCTCATCCCACGCAATGCCGAGCGGGCCGGCCGGGGCGTCGTCGTCGAGGCCGGGACCGCGACCGTCCATCTGAGCGCGGACTCCGACCCCGCCTCGGAGGATGCCCGCCGGCTCATGGTGGCCCAGATCGAGCAGAGCCTTCTTCAGATCAGCGGTATCGACCGTGTCCGAGTGCTCGCAGGAACCGTTGACCTCGGTGCGGCGGCTCAGTTGACCCCGTTGGCCCCGGAGGTCGGTGGCATCGTGGGGATGTCGGAGGGCGCCGTCGTGCGAGGCACGGGCTCGAGTCGCATCACTCTGGCGACTGACCGGGTCCTGGGGACCGGTGAGGCCCGCAGCCCGAGCCTCGGAGCGGACGGAACCGTCTACGTGCTGTCCGCCTCCAGCCTGCTGCGTCTTCCCCAGGGGCAGGACTCAGCCAGCGTCATTCTGTCCGTGGGTGACCCCTCCGCGGGAGCCGGGGGGCTGGGGGCGCCCTTGGGTGACCGGCACGGCTGGGCCTGGCTGCTGGCCGAGGGGCAGCTCACCGCCGTCAACGGCTCGGGTCAGCGTGCCTCTCTGGAGTCGTCCTGGCTGCAGGAGACCGCCATCGCCGCCTTCGACCTATCCGTGGAGTCCGAGCGGATCGCTGTGCGGCGATCCGACGGCCGGGTTGCCGTTGCCGTCATCATCCGGGAGCAGGACGGCCGTCCCAAGGGTCTGGGGCCGGCGCTGGAGATGCCCCGTGCCGGTGGCGCGGGCACTAGCGGCATCTCCTGGTGCGCCCCCAATGCCGTGTGCGTCCTGGCTGACAGCAGCACTGAGGGGAGTGGTGTGCCCGAGGTACGCCTCGTCCAAATCGGTGGTGCGGTCAATACGCTCGTGGGCGTGAAGGAGGCTCACTCTGTCATCTCCGACCGTTCCGAGGAATCCCTCCTCCTCATCGGTGATGGGGGCAGGACCTGGCAGCGCCGTGGGGCGACCTGGAGGGTGATCACCTCGGAGGTCACCGACCCTTCCTTCCCGTTACCCTGAATCACCTGCCCTGAGACAGTCCGGGTGCTCCCGGTCCGCTGGGACCGTGGAGCACCCGGAAACAGGACAGGATGGGGCGGGGCCTGAGGCTAGAGAACCTGCGCGTCCAGGCGGATGACGCCGTAGGTCCACCCGTGCCGGTGATAGACGGCGCAGGGTTGCTTGGAGGCCTTCTCGATGAACAGGTAGAAGGGATGCCCCACGAGCTCCATCTGGTAGAGGGCCTCGTCAACGGTCATCGGCTTGGCCTCGTGCAGTTTCTGGCGCACGATCACCGGGGAGTCGCCGAGCTGGGCCTCCACCGCGATGCCCGGCTCGGTGGGGGCGGAGGGGGAGTCCTCTATCGGCGCGTCGCTCGTGTCGGGGATGATGGGCTCCTCCAGGGCCGTATCCGCCTGGCGGTCCTCGTTGGGTGCGGTCACGGTGTGGCGACGGTGATGGTCCTTCTTGCGGTCCCGAGCCCGGCGCAAGCGCTCGGTCAGCTTTCCCATGGCGATATCAAAAGCGGCGAAGCGGTCTGAGGAGGATGCCTCCGCCCGGATGATCGGACCCTTGGAGACGACGGTGATCTCCACCCTCTCTGCGGTGTCGGCCTGACGCGGGTTGCGCTCGTGGGTGACCTCCACCTCGACGTGCTGGACCCGGGGGTCGAACTGCTCTACCTTGACGGCCTTGTCCTCGACGTAGTCGCGCAGGCGAGAACTGATCTCGGCATTACGACCAACGACGGTGATATCCATGGTGGAACCTCTTTCTGGGCTCGTAGGTCGGCCCTGATGGACCGTATGCGACATGTGCCCGCCACATCTCACGGCGGGATGGGAGTGGTGTCATCACCTCCTGTCGCCTCGTGAGGGGCCTCGGGTACCGGGCGAGACCAGACGGACTGTCCTTGTCAGCATCGGGAATCGCCTGTGCGTTATGCCACATAAGGTACACCATATGGGGTCTTTCGTGCCTCCTACTCGGGCGTGCCGCACTCTGGCGGAGTCCTGTGATCGCCGCAGGCGGACAAGCCCGATGGCGTTGGAACAATTCTCGACCCCGTATCGCTCGCTGCGGTTGGAGCTCTGGGTGGAATCGTGATGGATGGGTGCTCGGGAGGCGGAGTGGCGGTCAGGACCAGTGCGCCCAAAACCAGAGCACCGGCTCTCTTCAGCGCCCGGACGCAGGCGTTCAGCGTGGCTCCGGTGGTGACGACGTCGTCGACGACAAGAGCGGGCAGACCGATGACCGGGGCCAGGAGGCGTGGGGCGGTGGCGCGATTGCCGCGCCGCTGACGCGAGGATCGTCCGGCCTGGTGTGCTCCGCCGCCCCGGCGACGCAGCAGATCCGTGCTCAGCACCAGGGCTGGGGGCGACTGTGTCGAAGGCGAAGCGGAAGAGGCGGGCCCCCGGAGTCGGCGGGCCGACTGCTCCCGATGGGCCCACTGTCCGGCGATCCCCTGGGTGACGGCGTCGGCCAGCTGCGCCACCACCAGCCGTCCGCGCAGTCGGCGGGTCGGTCCGGAGGGTGCGGGGACCACGAGCAGGGCCGGGGTGGAGGGGGTGTTGGAGGCCGGTCTCTCGAGTGGATCGGCCCAGATCCCGCTCGGCGGGTGCGTGCTCGCCCACCTGTCTCCCAGGCGTCGGCCGGCCTGCGCCATTGTCTCGTGAAGGTCCTCCCGTGAGCCGTTCTTCCACCCCAGGACCATGGTGCGCACCGGCCCGGCATAGGTCGCCAGCGCCAGGATGTCGAGGTCGTCGGCGGCGTCGGCGTGCTCCACGGCAAAGGGCTCTCCCTCGAGCAGATCGCGGCAGCGGGGGCATAGTGCCGTCTCCCAACGGCCGCAGCCCGCGCAACTGACCGGCAGGCCGAGGGACAGGCCCAGTGAGAGCCCTGCCAGGACGTCGAGCGGCAGGCGGTGCGCGGCGCGGCGCTGAGGCGGGAGGCTGGGTGGGTGCGGCACGTTCTCCACTGTGAGACGGGCGCGGACGTTGGGCGAGCTCAGGCGTTCGTGATCCACAACGCGGTGCGGCGGGTGGGCGTCTCCACGCTCTGTGGCCCCATGCCGGTCGCGTGATGGCCCCGTGTCCTCGGTGGGAAGAATCTCGGTGGTGGAAAGGCCGTGGTCCAGCCCGGTCCATTAGAGTACGTAGGCAGGTAGCCGGTGAGACCTGCGCCGATCCTGAGTCGATTCGGCCCCGTCTCATCGTGACTGTTCGCAACGGACGTCCCAAGGGAGAATGCAGCGTGTCGATCGTGGACCGGATCCTTCGCATTGGCGAGGGCCGCACCCTGAAGAAGCTTGATGCCATTGCCGATCAGGTCGAGGCCCTTGCGGAGGAGTACAGCGAGCTGTCCGACGCTGAACTGCGTGACATCACTGACGAGCTCAAGGAGCGTTATCAGGACGGCGAGACCCTCGACGACCTGCTGCCCGAGGCCTTCGCCACGGTGGTGGAGGCCGCCGATCGTGTGCTGGGCATGCGCCCCTACCACGTCCAGATCATGGGGGGCGCGGCCCTTCACCGCGGCAATATCGCCGAGATGAAGACCGGTGAGGGCAAGACCCTCGTCGCCACGATGCCCTCCTATCTGCGGGCCCTGACCGGCAAGGGAGTCCACGTCGTCACCGTCAACGACTACCTCGCCGAGTACCAGTCGGACCTCATGGGGCGCGTCCACCGCTTCCTGGGTCTGACCACGGGGTGCATCCTTGTGGGGCAGACCCCTGCCGAGCGCCGTGAGCAGTACGCCTGCGACATCACCTACGGTACCAACAACGAGTTCGGCTTCGACTACCTGCGCGACAACATGGCCCAGCGCCCCGAGGATCTGGTCCAGCGCGGGCACGCCTTTGTCATCGTCGACGAGGTCGACTCGATCCTCATCGACGAGGCCCGTACCCCGCTCATCATCTCCGGGCCGGCCACCGGGGACGTCAACAAGTGGTACAAGGAATTCGCCTCCATCTCCGAGCGTCTGCGCGAGGGCAAGGACTATGAGGTCGACGAGAAGAAGCGCACCGTGGGCGTGCTGTCCCCCGGCATCGAGCGAGTCGAGGACTACCTCGGCGTCGACAACCTCTACGAGTCCGAGAACACGCCCCTGATCGGCTTCCTCAACAACGCCATCAAGGCCAAGGAGCTCTTCCACCGGGACAAGGACTACATCGTGCGCGACGGCGAGGTCCTCATCGTCGACGAGCACACCGGCCGTGTCCTGCCCGGCCGGCGCTACAACGAGGGCATGCACCAGGCCATCGAGGCCAAGGAGCGCGTGGAGATCAAGGCCGAGAACCAGACCCTGGCCACCATCACCCTCCAGAACTACTTCCGCCTCTACCCCGAGGGTTCCCGCTCGGGTATGACCGGTACCGCCGAGACCGAGGCCGCCGAGTTCGCCGGCACCTACAAGATCGGCGTCGTCCCGATCCCCACCAACAAGCCCATGATCCGCGAGGACCAGCCCGACCTCGTCTACACCACCGTCGAGGCCAAGCTCGACGCCGTTGTCGACGACATCGCCGAGCGGCACGAGGTCGGCCAGCCGGTCCTGGTGGGTACCACCAGCGTGGAGAAGTCGGAGATCCTCTCCGAGCGGCTGCGCGAGCGGGGCATTCCCCACGAGGTCCTCAACGCCAAGCAGCACGCCCGTGAGGCCGCCGTCGTCGCCATGGCTGGACGCAAGGGCGCAGTGACCGTAGCCACCAACATGGCCGGGCGCGGCACCGACATCATGCTGGGCGGCAACGCCGAGCACATTGCGGTGACCGCCCTCAAGGAGGCGGGTCTCGACCCCGAGGAGAACGCGGAGGACTACGAGAGGGCCTGGCCGCAGGCCCTGGCCGCCGCCAAGGAGGCCTGTCGGGCCGAGCACGACGAGGTCGTCGAGCTCGGCGGCCTCTACGTGCTGGGCACCG
>NZ_CAUROW010000032.1:0-23651 GCF_963526355.1 uncultured Actinomyces sp.
TCGACGGCGACTACCTTGCCCACCGGCTCGGCTTCTACTCCGGCCACGGCTACTTTGCCGACGACGAGCTCGCCGAGCTCCAGGCTCGCGTGCGCCTCGATGACGTCTCCGACTCCTGGAGGCTCCTGGCCAACTTCGTGTCCGTCCACGCCCGCGACTGATCGGCTCGGACGATCGTGAGGTCGGGATCTGCTGGACCTCGGGAAGAGCTGGTGCTGCTTGCGCACATGGCAGTTAACCGTGAGGCGAGATGGTAACAGACTCTGATCAGCGTTCTAGGTGATCAGCAACCATCCCGAGTTCCTGTGGCACGCATATATGCAAGATGCCGGGAGAATTGTGGGAATGCGAGAAACTGACGTGTTGAGAGGGTCTTACTGACGATAATTTGCTGGTGCATCAGTTTTCTGCTCGAATACGATGTCCGTGTCATCAAGGGTCGAAGATGATAAGAGGTGAGTATCTTGGTGGCAGTGAGTCGAAGTGACTTTGTGAAAGGGGCGTCTGGTGCTGCACTTGGTGTTGCCTTAGCAGCTGCTGGAATGGCGTCTCCCGCTTTTGCTCGAGGGGCGGAGAATATTCATGCTGGAGTCGCGGGGACGCGACTGGGGCCGCCGTCGCCAGAGTTTATTCAGCGAGTGATCTCGCTGGGTGAGAATTTGCAATTCAAAGACGATACCGGGGCTTTGTCTGTTCATCTTACGGATGCTGATCTCAGGACTCGATTTGATTTCAGCGACAATGATGTCAATCATCTGAGGGCGGTTGTTGCTGAAAGTGCTCGAGCGGACAAGGACGTCTATGAGCATGACTACATCGTTCGTTCCGGGGCGCGTTTCTATATCTCGAATCAGGACCTGACGGCGGGTGTGTTTTCGGTCTTGGCGACCGCGGCGGGCTCTAGCCCAGAGGCGCTTGCCGCCGCATGGGTGGGTGTGTCAACGATGATTGGCGGTCCGGTAGGAACTATTGTGGCCGGCGGAGTTGCGCTACTCGGAATCGGCTTCTTCGTCAACCTGGCCTTCAAGATCACTGGAGCCCTTGCGCAAGGGAAAGGGGTGGCCCTCTATCTGGAGTGGGGTTTCCCCCCGATTGTTCCGGAGATTGAATGAGCGTGGGTGTTTTGCAGTGACAGGCAGTGGAGTGGAAGCGGTAAAGCCATCGCTCAACGCTAAGAGAACGTTAGGCCAGGCTGTGGCCGGCGGCGGTGCTCTGGCGGCTGCCGTGGGGCTGGGCGAGGGGGTGGATGGACAACTATGGGTGTTCGTGATTATTCACGCCGTACTCGTTGTTGGGGCGATGTGGCTCCTCGCGTCGGCGTGGAAGGAGATCGATCGCACTGAGTCTCTTCGCTTCGGTGCGGCTACCTGCATCTTGGCCGACGTCCTCGTCGTCGTTGGATTGTATGGAGTCGCGCTCAGTGGAAGCCGGGCCGCGGTGGTCCTTATCGTCGCGATTTACTGTCTCTGGTTCGCTGTGCGGGTTGGGAAGCATGTTCGCCGGTATGGTTGGCGCCGATGAACCGGGTTGTGGTGCTCTTGTAGGAGACTGCGACGGCCTGTCCGGCTTCCTGTCACTCGTTCGCTCCGGCCGTGCTCATCGCGTGAGCGCGGCCGGAGCTGCAGATGAACGCGACTTTCCGGTTGTCATGTCCGAGTTGAAGTCGATCGCTGTCGGAGGTTGAGTCGTCGGGGCTGCTGCTCCCGTCTCAGACGCTCGAGACTCCTCCGGAATTCCCGCTGGTTGTGCTGGAACTGCTGGTACTTCTACTTGAATCACTAGCGGATGCCGGTTCGACGTCGTCGCTGAGCCGCTTACCCTGCCTTGTGGAGTCACCGTGAAGAACCGCTTCTTCAAGGCGCCGATGCATGAGGCCCTGGGAACCCCCGAACTGGGGCCCTCGCAGGACATCGTGGACCTCTACCGGCGCTGGGCCGCTGGTGGCGCAGGGATCCTTGTGACCGGCAACGTCGCGGTCGACTCCCGCCACCTGGGGGAGCCGGGCAACATCGTCGTCGAGGACGAGACCCACCTGGAGGTGCTGCGACGCTGGGCGCAGGCGGGCACCGCGCACGGCACCCAGCTGTGGATGCAGATCAACCACCCCGGCCGGCAGTCGCCGCGCTCGGTCAATCGCCATCCGGTCGCCCCCAGCGAGGTGCCGGGTGCTGGTGGATACAGTCAGTTCTTCGAGCCGCCCCGCGAGCTCAGCCGTGAGGAGATCGGCGACATCGTACGTCGCTTCGTCACCACCGCCCGCATCGCCAAGAAGGCGGGCTTCACGGGCGTGGAAATCCATGCTGCCCACGGTTACCTCATCAGCCAGTTCCTCTCCCCGGTGGACAACTACCGCACCGATGAGTACGGCGGTTCCCTTGAGGGGCGCATGCGCCTTCTCATCGATATCTATCAGGGTATGCGCCAGACCCTGGGGACGGACTTCCCCATCGCAGTCAAGCTCAACTCCTCCGATGGTGATCCCGGTGGTATGAGTCAGGAGGACTCGCTGCGCGTCGCGGCCCGCCTGTCCGAGCTGGGCGTGGATGTCCTCGAAGTCTCCGGCGGCACCTATCGCAGGCCGGTCTTCGAGCAGACCGACAGCAGCGAGGAGGACCGCTGCCGTGGCGTCTACTTCGCCGACTACGCACGCCGTCTCAAGGAGCTCGTCTCCATGCCGGTGGCGCTCACCGGCGGCTTCCGCTCGGCGTCGGACATGGAGGAAGCCGTTGCCGAGGGGCTCACTGATCTTGTGAGGATCGGGCGGCCGCTGACCCTCATCCCGGACTTGCCGCAGCGCATTCTTCACGGCGCGGGCCGACGTCGGATCGATCTTCCCCGCGTCTCCACGGGCGTCAAGATGCTCGACGACATGCTGGGCGGCGTCCTGTTCATCGGCTGGTACGAGATGCAGATGCACCGGCTCGCCCGAGGCAGGTACGCCTCCGCCCGCGGTAACGGGTTTGCGGCGCTGGCCTTCACAGTGCGCCGTCATGGGCTCGGCGCGCTCATGCCCCGCAGGGTGGGGCGGCGCGGCTGACGACGGCAAGGTGAGGATCTGGAGTGGAGCGGCCCATGACTGACCAGCGCGCGCAGCCGGCCGGCCGGTGCAGCATCGACATCCTCAATGACTGCGTCCCCATGTTCGAGGCGCTCAAGGACCCCACGCGTCAGCAGATCATCGTCCATCTCCTCCAGCACGGTCGGCAGACGGTGGGGGAGATCGCTCGGACCTCCCCGTTGTCGCGCACCGCCGTCTCCCACCATGTCAAGCTGCTGGAGCGGGCGGGACTGCTGTTGATCACGAAGGTGGCGACTCGGCGCATCTGCCAGGTCCGCAGCGAGGAGGCTCTGAGACTGCTCAGGGGACTGGTGGCGGCGTTGGAGTCCGACATCGAGACGCTCAAGCGTGAGCGGGCTCAGGTGCCGCTGGCTTGACAGAGTCAGGGGAGTCTCAGTGGTCTCCTGAGGGGTATCCTGAAGACCGCGGTGATCTACGGAGTGTAAGACGTGTAGGAGTGGTAGGTCTGGTACTGAGAGGGTGGTTGTATTCCATTCGATGGAGCGCCCGGAGTCACCTGGTTGTGCCTGCCGGTGGAGGCCTGGCGGTGTATCAGCGCCGTCACACCCATGGTAATGACACCGAGAAGGATTGACGCCGCCCACGCCCGCGGAGCCATGTTCGGGAAGGCTCCTTTATCAATGTTGGTCAGACCGTGCGCTGAGGCCGTGGCGGCGCCGGAGATGCCGAACGCGGAGAGAATGTACATGTTCATCAATGCCACGATCATCGGTGCGATTCCGACAAGGCGTGCGAACACGACAGTGTGCGGAAACCATGACCCCAGATAGATACTGACGCAGGAGACGATGGCTGCGATGATCGCCAGGACAAGTCCGACGATGACAGGGACTCCCGGAGACTCGGGGGACAGGGAGGGGGAGAAGGTCATCCATATGTCGACCTTGTAGACGCCCAGGTCAAGGCCGAATGTCGCGTCCCGAACTACTACCATGAGTCGGTGGAGCATGGACACAAGAATGAACAGGTTGACCGCCATTCCCAGGGTCACCGGCCATGACCGCCGAAGAGGGGCGCGCCTGCTCACGTAGATCGTTGCGATGGCGGCGCCGCCGGTTGCCAGGAGGCCCAGTATGGGCAGGGGATTGTCGACGATGCCGTCCTTGAACAACAGAACATCGATCAGAAGCAGCTGAAGCGCGGCTGCCGGTGCAACGATGCTGGGGCGATTTCGGAGTACGGCGATGACGGGGGCGAGAAGAAGAACAAGCCACCAGGTGCCCAGCGTGTACTGGATGTATAACTGAAAGCTGCTGAAGGGCTGCGACATGAGACCCTGCCCGGCCTGGAAGAACGGGTGCCTGGTGAAGTCATTCAAGGTCCAGGTGGTCTGAACGCCGAGCGCAAGCAGTGTCAGTACGAAGGCGATGATCCGGACGCCGTTCCAGGTAATGGTGGAGGAGTCGACCTGTGGGTCGGCGAGGGAGGACGTTACCGAGGTATCGGGAGCGGTGTAGCCCGACGTCGGAGGCGAGGTGGTTTGGGGGTGCGGGAACGGTTGCGTCATGACTGCATTGTGGGCTACCTGCCGGTTGGTGTCGATGCACAGACCATGGCCGCCGTCGTCCATCATCCCGAACGTGCCGTGTGGGGCCTTTCAACTCGTGGCTCACGCCCAGGGCGATAGGTGGCCCCAAACTGCGGTAGCAGAGGTGGGGATGAGGGGGATGTCCTGGCTGGGGCCGATGGTATGGCGTCTGACGCATGCGCCGGTGGGGTGGCGGCCCACCGAGATGGTGGTGTGTGAGGCGTCGCCTGCACTGTCTGCCGACGCCTGTGGCGGCAGGACTCCTCGGCTCTGGTCAAGCCCAGAGCGCGTTTGACCCACGCGGCGGTCCTGTGGGGGCGGGCCCTTGGTCTTGAGTCCGTGTCGATCTCCCGGGTAGCAGCCGCCCTGACAGTGGCCTGGCACACTGCCAGCACCGTGATCCTGACTGACCCATGCACGTCTGCGCTGCTGGACGATCCCGGCCGCTTCGACGGCGTGGAGATGTTAGACGTCGATGATTCCCCAGCGCGCTTCGCTCTCAAGTGGGAGGTGCCCCCTTTGTGTAGCGCCACACCAAGTGGGGCGACAAGTACGCCCGCGGTGATCATCGACCTGACCCCCGTACGCGACCGGAGTGGTCCGGCTCGGCTGCTGGACGTGGTCGAAGGCCGATCCAAGAAGGTCCCCAAGATCTGGCTCGCTGCCCGGGATGAGTCTTGGAGGCAGAACCGCCCAGGTGGTGGCCACCGGGCGGCTTCACCGGGGTCAAGAGCGCGACCGGCGCTGGGGGACACCGCTAGGTCAGTGGGAAGAACCGGGATGACAGTCGGCCCGGAGCCCCGTTGAACGCGCTGACGCGCTCCAGCGCCAGCTGGTCCTGGACGGCGATGATGATCTGACTGCACTGCTGCTGGCCGTCTCGGACAACGGGGCTCAGATGATCGCCGCCAACACCCGCAGGTTCATGTTCATGGTCGCCATCGCTCAGCACTTCGGGCGCCCAACGACTCCCACCGACCAGGCCTGGATCGAATCACTCAACGGAACGCTCAAGGCCGAGTGACCCCACCTGCTGGTCATCACCGACCCCACCGTACTCAGGGCCGAGCTCGACTCGGTTCGCGCCGAGTACAACAACCAGCGCCTGCACGCAGGCATCGGCTGCGTCATCCCCCTCGACGAGCACGAAGCACGCGGACCCACCATCCGCAAAGCTCGCCAGGACGGGCTGGAACAAGCCGTCTGGCGACGACTCGCCTACAACAGGGACAACGACACAATCAAACCGATCCAGAAGACCACAATGATGTCTGATCCAGCTACCCGAAGCGGACATTAACGCTGAAACAGGTCAACTCGAGGCTTCTACCAGTGCCTGATCCAGGTCTACAGGGCCGACGACCCGGGTCTGGGAAAGTACCTGATGCAACAAGCCATCAGCTCCTTGAAGCAAACCATCTCCAACGGCCTGGAGGAGATCAGTGCCCTGGCCGAAAGAGCCGCCGACACCCCTGCCTACTTCGACCACCTCCATACCTCCAACGGTCCCACCGAGGTGATCAACGGACGCCTCGAGCACCTACGCGGCATCGCCCCGCACTTCGACAAAATCTTCATAGACGACACGGCTCCGCGTCATTTGTGAAGATTTTGTCGAAGTGGCGGTGAGGTGTGTGCTCAACGGGGGCGTACCGCGTTGCTCAGACCTGGGCTGTGAACTCTTCCGAGTATCTCGCTGCTGGCACGATCTCCATCCTATCGACTCACGGGAAGAAAAACTCCTCAGTCCGAGAAGCACCACGCATCCCACTTAGGTGGAAGGCGTGGCAGGAATGCGGTGGCCGGCCGTCAGCAATGATCCGATGAGAATAATGCCGATGGTCGTGATCGCCAGCACGACTATCCCCATGCTTGAGGGCTTGTAGGCATGCGCACCGGTGGTGGGCAGTCCGTGGATGAGGAGGACGAAGACGTTATGAAGGGTCAGAAGAGATGCTGCGGTGACGGAGGTGATTTTGAAGGCGAGGCGATGCGGTGCCCGTCTCCCCAGAAGGAGGCTTACCGTGGACAGTGAGATGATTGCCATTGAAAGAATCAGTCCCGGTACCAGAGGGACACCCGTTCCTCCGGAATCTGACCACATGAGCCACGTGCCAGCAGTGTAGTGCTTGATGCTCTGCCCCTTTGATGCCGCTGTGTTGGCAGCCCAAGCGAGCTCAGAAAGCCCCAGGATAATGTCGAACAGCATGAACTGGCAGCATCCCAGGGCCAGGGTGGTGGTCCACGGCTGCGGATTCTTCAGATGTTGGTTGAGGCGGGCCGTCAGGACGGCGCCGATAGTGGAGACGATGAAGGAGAGCACGAGGATGGTGTTCAGCATGCCACTGTGCGGAAGGCTGAATGCTTCTGTCGATAAAGTGAGCACACCATGACCGAACCACAGTGAAAGCCCTGACATCTCGAATACGGGCTGATTCCTGACCAAGTGACGTAGTGCGAAGAAAAGCCACCAGATCGCCGGTGAGAGCGAGATGAACATGAGGGTTATGATCACGGTCGTCATCCAGTCGAAGCCCTGCCGTAGGCTGGTGTATTGGATAATGAAGACAATGATCTGGAGAGCGCATGCCACAAGCATTGTCATCAGCGCCGCAGACTTCTCACCGCGCCACGGCACGCGATGTCCGACGCCGTTCGATTGAGGTGAAGCCGGCCCGGATCCCGGCAGGCCCGGATGTGAGAAGGGGTTGACGGTCGGGTAGGCCGGTGCGATGGCCGCTCCGCTCGAGTACTGCTGCGCGGGGGCCGCATAGGGCTGATGCGGCTGGTACTGCGACGATGATGCCGACATCGGTGGTGTGGGCCGTTCTGTGTGGATCGGACCTCCGGGAGGGACGGATACCGTCTGGGTCGGGATGGCGAGCTGCTCGGAGTAGGCATAGGGGGCCTGACCGGCCGGCGCGGGCGTCGGCGCCTGTCCGTACGGCACGGCGGTGTGTGCGGCGCCTTCGGGGAACCGACCGTACGCGGCGTACGGTGAGTATCGCGAGTCGTCTCGGTCCTGAGGCTCCCTCGGTGCGGGTGTCGGCTGTGTCATGGCGGGGTCCTGGTGGTCGTTGCTGGGAGGCTCTCGTGGAGCCTCCCGCCCGGGGCCCAAGGTGTGATGGCCTGAGTCCCAGGCGCGTCAGGTATGTGAGAAGTGTGAGACGAAGTTACGGATGATCTGTCCGGCGTCGTGCACCTCGGAGGATCGGGCGTGGGAGAGGATGTCCTCACTCATGTCCGGATCGCCGTAACCGGCCTCGTCGTAGATGTTCACCCGCTGCTCGAACCGAGCGGCGTCGAGCTCGGGGTTGAACTGGCAGGCGTAGACGTTCCTGCCCACGCGCAGCATCTGGACAGGGCAGTCGGGTGAGCTGGCCAGCAGCGTGGCGTGTGCGGGCACCTCCCCCACGCCCTCGTAGTGCCCGGCGAAGACGGTGACGGCCTGGGGGAGTCCCGCCAGCACCGGGTCCTCGCGACCCTCCGCCGTCAGGAAGAGGTCGACGGCGCCCAGCTCCTCACCGAACTCCTCGCTCGTCCCGGTGCCCAGGTAGGCGGCCAGGACTTGGAGCACGACGCCGGTCGCCAGGAGCGGGATTCCCTCCTTGAGGATCACCGTCAGCAGCTCGCGGACCTGGTCCTCCACGTGCAACTGACTGCGGGTCTTCTCCGCCGTCGGCGTGTCAGCGTTGTATGGGCTGGCCCCGATGAGCACCCCGGAGACATCGGCCGCCGTGAAGGAACCGAAGAAGTCGACCTCCTCGAGAGCAATATGCTGCAACTCATTGCGCGACAGACCGCTCTGGGCCAGGAAGGACTCGTACTCGTCCCGCGCCGCCTCGTGCTCGGGGCGCGTCGTCACCATGATGAAGGGCTTCACGGAACCACTGTAGGGGACCTGCCGCTCGGACGGGGTGACTAGGCCCTAGAACGTCATGATTATCAGGACGAAGAACCAGCCGAGGGTGAAGAGCGACCCGAGAATAAGGCCCATCCAGGCCATGCCCTCACCGGAGTCGTAGCTGTGGCGCAGGCGCCGCAGTGCGAAGCACGCCAAGATGATCGCGATGACGCTGACGCCAGGGATGAATCCGAGCAGCCCCCAGACCAACGCGGCCGTCGCCCCCTTGTCCGTGCGGGGCAGCGGTGCCGTGTAGCCGGGGCCGGAGAAGATCTCCGCGGGGTCGAGGTTCTCGGTACCGGGGAAGACGAATCCAGGAGGAAGCCCGTTGGCGTACTGATCCGAGTCCGGTGAGAAGGCCGGTGCGCTCTGTCCTGGAGGTGCGGGCCGGGCGGTGCTCATGACTCCATCATGCCCGTCTACGCCGGGTCTGGCACCGTCTCGGCGGAGGAGCCGGG
The DNA here is from genome assembly GCF_963526355.1 of uncultured Actinomyces sp. Lineage (GTDB taxonomy): Bacteria > Actinomycetota > Actinomycetes > Actinomycetales > Actinomycetaceae > Actinomyces. The sequence continues at coordinate 8,970 of NZ_CAUROW010000032.1, forward strand.
TGGGGCTGCAGGCTTGCCTGTCTCGGAGCGCACGATCGGCACGGCTCCTGCCGGGGGCTATGCTGAAGTCCCGGCAGGCTCTGCCGGAACCTGCCGAGCGTCCCGCGGGTCTCCCGCGAGTGGAGCTTCTCGCGGGACACAGTCATTTCCCCATTGCTCAGGCAGGAGACCGTTCGTGTCCTCTTCTCCTTCTCGCGGCTGGCGCCTTCACGGTAACGGCCGGTCCATCGCTCCGGGCGAGGTCGTCGCCCCCGGTGAGCGCCTCACCTGGCCCCGCACGATCGGCATCGGTGTCCAGCACGTCGTCGCCATGTTCGGTGCCACCTTCCTGGTGCCGCTCCTGACGGGTTTCGACCCGGCGACCACGCTGTTCTTCACCGGTGTGGGCACTCTGCTGTTCCTGGGAATCACCTCCGGGCGCCTGCCCAGTTACCTGGGCTCCTCCTTCGCCCTCATCGCTCCCATCGGGGCGGTGACCGGCTACATGGCCGACGGCGCAGGCCCCATCGACGCTCATAAGGCCTCCCTGGCCCAGGGCGGGATCATTGCGGCAGGACTGTCCCTGCTGCTCGTGGGCGTCGTCGTCCACCTGGCCGGGGCCGGTTGGATCGACCGTCTCATGCCGCCGATCGTCACCGGCGCGATCGTCTCCCTCATCGGCTTCAACCTGGCGCCCTCGGCCTGGAACAACGTCAAGCAGGCCCCTGTGACCGCGGTCGTCACGGTCGTCTCGATTCTGCTCATCACCGTCATGTTCAAGGGCATCATCGGGCGTCTGGCGATCCTCATCGGCGTGCTCATCGGCTACGCCACCGCCGTGGTGCGCGGTGAGGTGCAGTTCGACAAGGTCGTCGACGCCCCCATCCTGGGTCTGCCCCACTTCCATCCCCCGGCCTTCGACGTGAGTTACCTGGGGCTGTTCATCCCTGTGGTGCTCGTCCTGGTCGCTGAGAACATCGGACACGTCAAGTCGGTCTCGGCGATGACCGGGGAGAACCTCGACGACGTCACCGGGCGCGCCCTGTTCGCCGACGGACTGTCCACCATGCTCGCCGGTGCGGGCGGCGGTTCGGGCACCACCACCTACGCGGAGAACATCGGTGTCATGGCGGCTACCCGCGTCTACTCCACGGCCGCCTACGTGGTGGCGGCGCTGACAGCTCTGGGCCTGTCCCTGCTACCGAAGTTCGGGGAGATCATCGCCACCATTCCGGCGGGCGTCCTGGGCGGTGCGGCCACGGTCCTCTACGGCATGATCGGCATGCTCGGCGTGCGCATCTGGGTGCAGAACCGGGTGGACTTCTCAGACCCCGTCAACCTCAACACCGCCGCTGTGTCCATGGTGGTGGCCATCGCCAACTACACCTTGGCCTGGGACGGCATGACGTTCGAGGGCATCGCCCTGGGATCGGTGGCGGCGATCGGCATCTATCACGCAATGCGATGGATCTCGAAGGTGCGCGGCACCAACCTGGAACAGGCGTCCCCGGCCTCGGCGCCCGCCGGAACCGAGTTGGAGGGGCCGGCCTACTCCCGCCGCGCCGCCCACGCTCCCTCGTCCGTCTCCCCGGCGCTGGGTTCGACGTCGTCGAGTACCGGGAACGATGGCGGAACTGATGACAAGAAGGGTGTCTGAGAAGCGGTGCCGATAGGCGGAACGGAACGCGTGGTGGGACGGCTCCGGTTGAGGACGTACCTTTCGTGTGAGGACTGTGATCCCTCGCAAACTGCTGCGGTCAGCCCGCGGTCGTCCGCGGGAGAAGTACGTCCTCGACACGAAACGCAGTTCCCGATCCATCTGCCCGACCGTCCTGCGAGGAGGTAGTCCTGCTGTGCCCGGCGGGTTCTCCTCGGCCTCGGGCTGGAAGGTCGGCAGCGCCCCGGGCTCAGCTGGACTTCTTGGCGGCCTTGTCGGCCGGGACGCAGTCGCTGGGAGCCGTAATGGCCTTGTCGGAGCCGAGCAGCTTGATCTCATCGGCCGACAGCGCGTTCTGCAGGTACTCCTTACCCAGGACCACCGAGACCGTGGGGTCGTCGTCGGCCAGGCTCTCATCGATCCTCACCGCCGACTCGGGGAAGATCTGAGCCAGGGAGTAGGCGTTGGTCAGACTGCCCTTGGAGGACATGATCTGGACCTCGCCGTTGAAAATGCCCCCGGGCCAGTCGCTCGCGGAGGCGACCGTCAGACCGGCCTCCTCCAGCTCCTGCTGCACGGTGGTCGCCAGACCCACTGACTCCGAGCCGTTGTAGACGTTGATCGTGAGTGTGGTGACGTCCACGGTCTTGGCGCCGTCGGGAGGGCAGGGCTGAGGCACGTAGGTCACGGTGCTCTTGGGCTGCGAGAAGCCCGGCTTGTAGACGGGAAGGATTTCCAGTGACACCAGGAGGCTCACGGTGACCGCGACGACCATGACGGCCAGGACCGAGCCGATGACGGTGGCCTGGCGGTGCTGCATGTGCCGCCGGTACTCGGTGCGTGGATCTGCGGGACTACTCACGCGATCCAGAGTAATGGACGATTGGGCGTCACCGGGCGTTGTGGAACCCGATGTGACATGAGACCGAGGTGAGGTGCTGGGGCTCCCGGGAGCCTCAGGCGTTCGGCGGCGCGGGCGCGAGCCTCGGCGTTCCCTCCTCGGTGACCTCCAGGATGCGGGCGTGGATCGCGGTGCGCCCCTGCAAGGCGGCGCGCAGCGCTCGGTGCAGCCCGGTCTCCAGGTAGAGGTCCCCCTTGAAGGAGACCACATGGGCGAAGAGGTCTCCGTAGAAGGTGGAGTCGTCATCCAGGAGGCTGCGCAGGTCCAGGGTCGCTCGGGTGGTGGTGAGATCGGCCAGGCGGATCTGTCGGGGTGCGATGACGGCCCACTCGCGCTGAGTGGTGATCCCGTGGTCGGGGTAGGGGGGGCTCTCTCGCACTGCCTTGAAGATCACGAGGGCATCCTAGTGAATGAACCTGCGCAAGGTGCATGGGAGCGTCGTGGGCGGGTCAGGGGCTCGCTCCACGTCGCTGTCCGCCCCCGCCCGAGCGTGCGGGGAGGTTCGCCCGGCGTGCGAAAGTGTCGCGGTAAAGCGTTATCTGTCTCACTGACCGGAACGCGGCTGGTGGAGTCATTGACTCGTCATCTCATTGTTATTGGCGTTATCACAACGAAATATAGTGGTGCGCTGAGAGGGGTGGGCATCTGACGTCGACGCAGGGGGCGGTGGCTGACTTTCAGACTGTTCCCCTCCGCTTCGGCGCTCTAGTACGGTGTTGGTTACACCGATGTCGATCGAAAGGATGCCGCAGCCATGACCGTCGAGGTCCGCCGAAGCGGCTTCACCATCCCTTTGTCCCTTGTCGTTCTCACCTCGACCACCATGCTCCTGGCTGGTTGCCAGTCGGGTGGTGCCTCCAGTGCCAATCAGCAGGGAACCGCGGAATCGGTGCCCTCGTCCTCCGCCACGACCCAGTCGACGGCCACTGCCGAGCCGACGTCCGGGCAGAAGCCGGCTCACGCCTCCCCCCGCATCCCGAGTGCCACCGAGAAGGCTGTCGGCGAGTCGTCGGCGCCGCAGTCCTCCTCCGGCGCGCGCCCCTCGAGCCCGCGTGCCAGTGAACCGCGTCCGGCCGTCAGTGGGGCTCAGGCCGCTGACGGCGGCGCGGGCGGGTCTGCGGCCTCGGGTAAGGCGGACGCTCCGGGCGCGCAGAACGGCGGTGCCTCCAAGACCCCTGAGGGTGACGGTGCCGCGAGCCGCTCCGCCGCGCCCCAGGATCAGGCGGCCCAGCCCGCGGCTCCCGAGGTGCAGTCCTCCGAGCCCGCTCAGGCCCCTGCTGACGGTTCCGATGGCGCTACTGACGTGACGACGCCCGCGGCGCCTGCAGGCCCGCAGGCGAGTCAGGCCACGTCCTTCGTCGCGGACCATCTCGTCACAGAGAAGACTGCCATGGTTGTCTCGCCGTCGGGCAACATCGGCTGCGACCTGTCTGCCCACTACGCGGGCTGCGGTGTGTTGTCCTACCGCACCGGGGCCCCTTACGGTCAGGACGCGATGGGCTCGCCCAACTGGTGGTTCGACCTCAGTGGTGGGGCGACGCCTCAGCTCGGCGGTCGCAGTGAGGGGGCGTTCTCCCTGGATGAGTCCTTCCGTGGTGCCGGTTCCTCACCCCAGGTGGTCGAGTACGGCCAGTCCGTCGTCTTCGGTTCCTGGGTGTGCAGTTCCGAGGAGAGCGGTATGACCTGCCGCAATGCCGAGACCGGTCATGGAGTCTTCCTCAGTTCCTCGCACTACGAGGTCTTCTGAGTCTTCTGAGTCCGGACCCGATCCGGTACGTGACGGCGTGTGTCGGCCCCGGTGCTCGGCCGGGGCCGACACACGTCTTCGATGCTGCGAGTCGGGCCGTTGGCGGCCAGGGGGATCAGGCGGCTGCCCGCCCATGACGTGGCGTGCCAGGGGTGCGGCCCGTCGCGACTCACCTGGTGTGCAGTGGGTCGGTGAGGTAGTGCTGGATCGTCGGTCCGACAACCTCGACCAGGTGCTCCACGCTCGCGCTGGCAATGGGGTCCAGGCGCAGTACGTAGCGGATCATGGCCAGCCCCACCAGTTGGGACCCCGCCAGGGTGGCGCGTTCTCGCGCCGCGGCCCCTGGCAGGCCCGACTGTTTGAGTGCCTCGGCCACCGGGGCGGCGATCTGCTCGGTGGCGTAGTTCTGGATCGCCTCCGGGGCGCTGACGTCGGTGGCCATCCACCGCAGCAGGGTGCGGAAGGTCGCTCCGCCCGCGGCGTCGTCCCAGGCGGTCAGTGACAGACGTACCAGCCTCGGGCCGGCCGATCGCAGGTCCCCGCTGACAACGGCCGCGATCTCCTCGCTCGCTCGCAGTCGTAGGTTGACTGCCGCCCCGAACAGGTCCCCCTTGGATCCGAAGTAGTACGACACCAGTGCCGGGTCCACACCGGCCGTGCGTGCCACCGCGCGGATTGTCGTGCCCTCGTAGCCCTGAGCCATGAACGACTCGCGCGCAGCGGCCAGAATCGCCTCCCGTGTGGGGGACTGGTGGGCGCTGCCGGGATCCGGCCGACGTCGTGGCCCCCGACGGCGCGATCGACCGGATCGGGTGCCGCTGGGCGCCGTCTCCTCAGGTGAGGCGCTTGGGGGAGGTACGCCGATGTCGTCACTGGTCACTCCAGGAGGTTACGGGTGTCTCGTCGTCCGTGGCCGCCATCTCGACAGAGAACGGGGAAGTTCCGGGAGAACACTACGCTTGCCCGACATGAAGGACGCTGCCGGTACGTGATGATCGCCCTATTTTTAGGTAAGTCTATTGATTCGATATTCAACGACGTTCAGATTTGTGTCGCGCTCGGCGGGCGGCCGAGAGGGTCATTGGGCGTTATTGTGCCAATAAGTGATGTGCTTTCACGTGAGGCCCCTCGTTTAATTCAACAGCGTTGAGGCCAGTGGTCGGCGTCGATACGGTGGTCCGGTTCGCACCGCCGTCGGCCCTTAAGGGGGCGACGCAACCACGCGTCGAGGTGAAGTATGACCGCTCCTTTCCCCGTCACTGAATCGCCGAGGTCTGCGTCCGCTGCGCCGGCGGCGACTGCGGCGCCCGGAAGCGCTGTACCCGCCGGTCCTACGGTGCTGAGGATGGGGCTGGATATCGGCTCGACCACCATCAAGCTGGTCCTTCTTCCGGAGCATCTGCCCGGGGCGCCTGCCGGCGCTCAGTCCGCCTCGGTTGCTCCGGTGTTTGCTGAGTACCGGCGTCATAATGCGGATGTGCGCGGTGAGTTGACCCGCCTGCTGGGCGAGGTTGCTCAGGCCTATCCGGGCGCCGTTGTGCGCGGGGCCGTCACTGGCAGCGCCGGTCTGTCCCTGGCCACCCTCATGGGCCTGCCCTTCGTGCAGGAGGTCATCGCCGAGACCGAGACGGTGCGCGTGTGCGACCCGCAGGCCGACGTCGTCATCGAGCTCGGCGGCGAGGACGCCAAGATCACCTATCTCCACCCCACCCCCGAGCAGCGCATGAATGGCACGTGCGCGGGCGGAACCGGTGCCTTCATCGACCAGATGGCCCAGCTCCTCCACACCGATGCCGCCGGCCTGGATGACCTGGCCTCGCGCTACACGACGCTCTACCCCATCGCCTCGCGCTGCGGCGTCTTCGCCAAGTCCGACCTCCAGCCGCTCATCAACCAGGGCGCCGCGAGCGAGGACCTGGCAGCCTCGGTCCTTCAGGCCGTCGTCACCCAGACCATCGCGGGCCTGGCCTGCGGGCGTCCCATCCGCGGTCATGTCATGTTCCTGGGCGGGCCGCTGCACTTCCTGCCCCAGCTGCGGGCGGCCTTCGAGCGGACCCTGGCGGACCAGGTCGACTCCTTCACCTGCCCCGACAACGCTCAGCTCTACGTCGCCATCGGTGCCGCCCTGCTCTCCTCGGGTGAGCCGACGCCGATCTCGGAGCTGTCCACCCGTCTGGCCACCCGCAAGGCCCTGTCCCTGGGCACCTCCCGGATGCGCCCGCTGTTCAAGGACACCGCCGAGTTGGAGGCCTTCCGCGAGCGTCACGCCCGCGCGCACATTGAGCGGGCCCACTGGCCGGTCCTCGAGGAACCCGCCGAGGAGAGCGGCCCTGAGCCGGACGGCCCGGACGATGAGCTCGATGAGGAGGCCTCCGGCACGGCGTCGGCGCCGGGGGTGAGGGACCATGCGGACTCGGACTGCTTCCTGGGGATCGATGCCGGCTCGACGACGATCAAGGCCGTCGTCCTGGACGGGCGCGGGCGCATCGTGTGGGAGCACTACGCCGGCAACGAAGGGGACCCGGTGACGGCCGCCGTGGAGATCCTGCGTCGCATCCACCGGGAGATGCCCGACGGGGTGCGGATCGTGCGCTCCTGCGTCACCGGCTACGGCGAGTCCCTGGTCAAGGCGGCGCTGCGCATCGACGAGGGCGTCGTCGAGACGATGGCTCACTACCGGGCGGCGGCCTACCTCAACCCCGGGGTCACCTCGGTCATCGACATCGGTGGCCAGGACATGAAGTACCTGCGCATCAAGGGCGACGCGATCGACTCCATCAGCGTCAACGAGGCCTGCTCGGCCGGCTGCGGCTCCTTCCTGCAGACCTTCGCCCAGTCGATGGGCCTGGAGATCGGCGAGTTCGCTGAGGCCGCTCTGCATGCCGAGCGTCCGGTGGACCTGGGCAGCCGCTGCACCGTGTTCATGAACTCCTCGGTCAAGCAGGCCCAGCGCGAGTCGGCCACCGTGGGGGAGATCAGTGCGGGTCTGTCCTACTCGGTGGTGCGTAACGCCCTGTACAAGGTCATCAAGCTCAAGGACGCCGACCAGCTCGGCGAGCGGGTCTCGGTCCAGGGCGGCACCTTCCTCAACGACGCGGTCCTGCGGGCCTTCGAGCTGCTCACCGGCCGGGAGGTGGTGCGTCCCGACGTCGCCGGACTCATGGGCTGCTTCGGCGCGGCTCTGAGCGCTCGGGCCACCTACGACGGCGTGCCCTCCGGCCTCATGAGCCTGGGTGAGCTCTCCCGTTTCAGTCTGACCACCGAGACCGCCACCTGCAAGCTGTGTCAGAACCACTGCCAGCTGACCATCACCACCTTCAACGACGGACAGCGCCACATCTCCGGCAACCGCTGCGAGCGGGGCGCCACTCAGGAGCGGCGCGCTACCAAGTCCGACCTGCCCAACCTCTACGACTACAAGTACAAACGGGCCTTCTCCTACCGGCGCCTGCGCGAGGGCGCCGCCACGCGCGGGGACATCGGCATCCCCAGGGTGCTGGGCATGTACGAGAACTACCCCCTGTGGTTCACGGTGCTCACCTCGCTGGGCTTCCGCGTCATGATCTCGGGGCGCTCCAACCATGAGCTCTTCGAGTCCGGCATGGACACGATCCCCTCGGAGAACGTCTGTTACCCGGCCAAGCTCGCCCACGGGCACATCGAGGCCCTCATCGCCAAGGGCATCAAGACGATCTGGTTCCCCTGCGTCTTCTTCGAGCGTGAGCTCGTCAAGGGCGCCTCCGACCACTTCAACTGCCCGATCGTGGCCACCTATCCCGAGGTCATTCGCAACAACGTTGACGCCGTGCGCAATGGACAGGGCAACGGTGGTGAGGGTGCCGGGAGCTCGGACGTGCGGATGCTCTCCCCGTTCCTCAACCTGGCCGACCCCGCGACGCTCGCCGAACGGCTCGTCGAGGTCTTCGCCGACTGGGACGTCACCCTGCCCGAGGCCCGTCGGGCCGTGGCCGCGGGCTTCGCCGAGGACGCCGCCTTCAAGGCCGACGTGCGCGCCGAGGGCCGCCGCGCCCTGAAGTGGATGGAGGACAACGACCGCAAGGGAATCGTCCTGGCCGGACGGCCCTACCACATCGACCCCGAGATCAACCACGGCATCCCCGACGTCATCAACACCCTGGGTCTGGCCGTCCTGTCCGAGGACTCCCTCCTACCCGAGCCCGACGCCGTAGTCGCCGAGGCCGCCGACACCGCCGAGACCACTGGGCAGGCCGGGAAATCCGAGGAGACAGAGGATGCCGACAAGGCCGGCCGGCTCGGGAAGGCTGAGCCGGGAGGGCGCCCCGCCAGGCCGGCCAGACCCAAGAAGCCCAAGAAGACCGACTGGGCCGCCATCGCCCGCCAGGCCGGCTCGTCTCCCGGCACGAACGAGGCCCCCGACCCCGGCGACGGCGCCGAGCACGCCGTGGCCGCCGGGGCGTTCAGCCGGGCCGTGGCCGCGCTGCGCCGCCGGGTGGACGAGTTCCGGTCCGATCCGCAGGCTCCGGCCGACTGGTCCGACGTCACCGACGTCGGCTTGCCCACTCCCAAGCCCGTGGCCATCGAGGGTGTCACCGGACGCCTGCGGGTGCGCGACCAGTGGGCCTATCACTCGCGCCTCTACCAGGCCGCCGAGCTCGTCACCGCCCGCGACGACCTCGAGCTCGTCCAGCTCAACTCCTTCGGCTGCGGCGTCGACGCCCTGACCACCGACCAGGTCCAGGAGATCCTGGAGTCCGCCGGCGGGGTCTACACGAGCCTCAAGATCGACGAGGTCTCCAATCTCGGTGCCGCCACCATCCGCCTGCGTTCCCTGGCCGCCGCCTCCGAGGCCCGAGCCGCGGAGAGGACCGCAGACAGGGCGGCTCACCTCGAGGAGATCTCCGACGAGACCGTCGATGACGTCGTCGAGATCGACACGACCATGTCCACTGATCGGTCTGCTGCGAAGACCGCCGGGAAGGCCGCCGACCGGCCGGCGGGCAAGGGTGCCGAAAGGACCGTCGGGTCTCGTGAGGCGGGCGGCGCCGTCGGAGGCCGGGAGCTGCCGGGGGCCACCACCCCGGTCTTCACCGAGGCCATGCGCGCCACCCACACCATCCTCATGCCGCAGATGAGCCCGGTCCACTTCCGGCCGCTGGAGCCGCTCATGCGGCGCCTGGGCTACAAGGTCGAGCTGTTGGAGTCGGCCAGCAGGGCGGACCTGGAGGTGGGCCTGCGCTACGTCAACAACGACGCCTGCTTCCCCGCCATCATGGTCATCGGCCAGCTCATCGGCGCCTTCACCGACGGCAGCCACGACCCCGACTCCTGCGTGGTGGCCATCTCCCAGACCGGCGGCATGTGCCGCGCCACCAACTACGCGGCCATGCTGCGTAAAGGCCTGCGCGAGGCCGGATACCCGCAGGTGCCGGTCCTGGCCATCTCGCTGCAGGGGCTGGAGGACAACCCCGGCTTCGAGCTGACCGCCACCATGGGCCTCAAGATGCTCCAGGGCGTCATCATCGGCGACACCCTCAACACCTGCCTGCTGCGCGTGCGCCCCTACGAGGTGGTCGAGGGGTCCACCCAGGAGCTCGTTGAGCGCTGGAACCGCATCATCGCCGAGTACTTCGAGCACAAGGGCCGATCGGCCACCTGGGGCGGACGCATCGGCTACCGCCGCCTTCTGCGTGAGATGGTCCGTGAGTTCAACGACCTGCCCCGGCGTGACATCCCCCGTAAGCCGCGCGTCGGCGTCGTCGGCGAGATCCTGGTCAAGTTCCAGCCCGACGCCAACAATCACGTCGTCGACGTCATCGAGGCCGAGGGCTGCGAGGCCGTCGTCCCCGGCCTGCTCGCCTTCTTCCTCAACGGCCCGGCCACCGCCCAGTGGGAGGCGGACGCCTACGGCGTCGGCAGGGACACCGTGGCCAAGAAGAAGGCCGCCATCTGGTTCATGGAGCAGATGCAGGCCCCTGCCCGGGCCGCGCTCGCGGCCTGCGGCGGCACCTTCGACGTCGAGTCCTCCATCGCCGCCATGGCGCAGAAGGCCTCGAAGATCCTCAGCCTGGGCAACCAGGCGGGTGAGGGGTGGCTGCTCGCGGCCGAGATGGTCGAGCTCATCGAGCACGGCGCCCCGAACATCGTGTGCTGCCAGCCCTTCGCCTGCCTGCCCAACCATGTGGTGGGCAAGGGCATGTTCCGCGAGATCCGGCGTCTCTACCCGCAGGCCAACATCGTCGCCATCGACTACGACCCCGGCGCCAGTGAGGTCAATCAGCTCAACCGCATCAAGCTCATGATCTCCACGGCCCTCATGGCGCAGGACGACTCCCGGCACCGGGGACCGGAAGGGGCAGGCCGGTCCGATGCCGCAGAGCCCTCGGGGGAGCCGCGGGAGGGCTCAGGGGCGGAGGACCTGCTGGCCGGGCTCGGTCCGGTGTCGGACGGGACGCCATCGTCCCCCGACATAGCCGGGGTGGAGCGTCATCCTCAGTGGACCGGGGCCCGGACCCGCTGAAGGGCGGTGTGAGGCAGCGTCAGACTACTTCTTGGAGTCCTTGGCCGAGCCCTTGACCTGAGACTTGTCCCCCTGGGCGACGACGCAAGTGACCAGGCGGTCGCCCTGGGCCCAGGTGTCCTCACCGGGGGAGAGGTACTCGATCTGGTAGTCGGAGCTGCCTGCCTCGATCCCGACGTACCTGGTGAAGTCCTCGCCCTGGCAGAAGCCCTCGCCCAGGGACTTGATCGAGCCCTCGCTGGGGAGCGTGTCGACGTCGTCGGGGAAGGTGGTTTGGGCGACGACCTCGTAGGTGTGGGCCCTGGAGCAGTCGACCACCGCGACCTCACCGACCGGGTTGTTCCCGCCTGCCTTGTCGCTGACGGTGTTGTAGCAGTTCCCGACCTTGAGGTCCTTGGTGGCCGTGGTGGTTCCCGAGGAGAACAGGCTGCAGGAGGACAGTCCCACGGCAATCACGGCGGTAGCGTGGAGAACGAGGAGCGAGGTCGGGCTGCGCATACAACGAACCGTAACAGTCCGGATGTAAGAATACTGCCGATTTTTCGCGGGATCCTGGTCGCAAAAGGCGGGTGGGATGAAAATATCCGGGATGAGGACCGGGTGGCGGCTTGAGACGGAGAGACGGAGGGCCGCCACCCGGCCGGAGTGGGTGCAGGACGGATCGTGCCTGGAATGTCACGGGGTGAGCCGCTGATCTCGGGTGGTGGCCCACCTGCTGGTTGACATTCTGTGTCCTGCTCGATGGGGACAGGCTAGGAGTTCTTGATGGAATTATTCAATGGGGACTCGTCCGCGTTCTGGGCGACGCACACGAAGGATCGGTCGCCCTGATCCCAGGCCTCCTGCACCGGGGTCGCAGCCAGGACGCTGTACTTGTCGGCCGCGGAGGAGCCGACGTACTTGGTCAGCAGCGGGCTGCAGACCTTGGCCATTTCCTTGGAGGTGTTAGCCTCGGCGTGGGTAGCGGCGGTGGTGGTCCCGGTTCCGATCATCTCGTACTGGTGAGGGGTGGAGCAGTCAACAACCGTTGTACTGGAGATGGACTCCTGGCTGTCCTGGGAGTCGGTGGTGACCTCAGAGATGCAGTCGCCGGCCTTGAGGTCGTTGATGTCGACGTTCTTGGCGTTGGGATCGGAGCTGGAGGAGGCGCCGGCCTTCGATGAGGGCTTGGTCGAGGCGCCGGCGGACTCCTTGCCCTTGTCGCCTTTGTCCTTATCCTTGTCTTTGTCCTTGTCCTTCGAAGGGGCTGACGACTCGGCACTGCTTGACGACGAGGAATTCGTGGGCGTGGTGGTCACCGCCTCCTCGTCGCAGGCGCTCAGGCTGAGGGCGAGCAGGAATGCAGTGGGCAGAGCGATAAGGGTGGGGGTTGAACGCATGAGTTAACAGTGGCAGACAGCCTGCGGGCCTGTCGATGGGGAGAAATGCCGGTTGACCGTGTGGTGGGGCGGACAGATGGTCTCAGATGTCGGGTTACGACAAAACCCCAGAATCATGCGGATCCCGGGGTGATGGCGGAGGATGGGGGATTCGAACCCCCGAGGGCTTGCACCCAACACGCTTTCCAAGCGTGCGCCATAGGCCACTAGGCGAATCCTCCAGGCGCTCCACGCGGCGACAACCGCGTGCAACGAGAAAGGAATATATCGGACCGCCCATCCCCGGGGCCAGCCCGGGGTGGTGGGATCTGTCACGCGGTCCGGTTTTGCTGCATCGCTCCCCATATGGACGCACTGCAGGCCTCGAGGACGTACCTCCCAGGACAGTCCTCGAGCCCCATGGTGCGTCCTCGAGCTCAGGGGTGCGGCGGAGCCGCATGCGGAGGGTTCGCAACCGGGGACCAGATCGGGTAGTCTCTCGCTCGGCCCCTCGTGCGGCGTCATCCAGTGAATCCCCCAGGACCGGAAGGTAGCAAGGGTAAGCAGGCTCTGGCGGGTGCGCGAGGGGTCCTCACGTGCCCGGGTGGCGCAGAGGGCGGCCTGATGCGCCCGGGTGCCGGAGGGGATCCGCCTGCTGGCGCTCAATCAGCCGCTGCTTCCGGCCGGTATGGTCCGAGGCTCGTGCAGTGAGCGTGAGATCACGCCTCGACGGTGTCGACCTCCTCCAGACGACCGGTGGCCAGGTTCAGGACGAATCCGCGCACGGCGTCGGTACGGGGGATGAACGGCGAGGCCTTGATGCGGGCGATCGACTGGCGCACGCTGTCGGCCAGGTCGGTGAAGGAGCCCGGCGCCCAGGCCGGCCGCGCGCCCGTCTCGGCCTCCAGGGCGCTGCAGAGTTCATCGTCGGTGAAGGAGAGCATGCCGCAGCCGGTGTGGTGGATGAGGATGATCTCCTCGGTGCCCATCAGCCGCTGGCTGATCGCCAGGGAGCGGATCGTGTCCTCGGTGACCAGGCCGCCGGCGTTGCGGATGACGTGCGCCTCGCCCGGGGTGAGCCCCAGGGCCGCGAAGACGTCCAGGCGCGAGTCCATGCACGCGACGACGGCGACCTTCTGCGTCCCCTTGGCCGCCAGGCCGCCCCGGGAGAGGACCTCGGCCGAGTAAGTGACGTTGCGGGTGACAAGAGCCTCGGTGACGGACATGGTTCCTCCGTTTCTGCCGACGACGGGCGAGCACTCCCATCGTGCCAGGCCGCGTCGGCGGCGCCCGACTCGCCCGGTGCCTCGCACGGGGTCGGCCCGGCCGATTAGGCTCGGCCCGTGACCACCGCTCTGTACCGCCGCTACCGCCCCGACGCCTTCCAGGAGGTCATCGGGCAGGACCACGTCACCGCTCCGCTCATGGCGGCGCTGCGGGCCGACCGCGTCACCCACGCCTACCTCTTCTCCGGCCCGCGCGGCTGCGGCAAGACGACGTCGGCGCGCATCCTGGCCCGCTGCCTCAACTGCGCCCAGGCCCCCACCGACACCCCCTGCGGCTCCTGCCCGTCCTGCCGGGACCTGGCCACCGGTGGCCCCGGCAGCCTCGATGTCGTCGAGATCGACGCCGCCAGCCACAACGGTGTCGACGACGCCCGCGACCTGCGCGAGCGCGCCGTCTTCGCCCCGGCCCGCGACCGCTACAAGATCTTCATCCTCGACGAGGCCCACATGGTCACCGCGCAGGGCTTCAACGCGCTGCTCAAGCTCGTCGAGGAGCCGCCGGCGCACGTGAAGTTCATCTTCGCCACCACTGAGCCGGAGAAGGTCATCGGCACCATCCGCTCGCGCACCCACCACTACCCCTTCCGCCTCGTCCCGCCCGACGTCCTCGAGGGCTACCTGGCGCAGCTGTGCCGGGCCGAGGGCGTCGAGATCGGTCCCGGCGTCTTCCCCCTCGTGGTTCGTGCCGGCGGCGGCTCCGTGCGCGACACCCTGTCCGTCATGGACCAGCTCATCGGTGGGGCGCACGACGGCGGCGTCGACTACCAGCGGGCCGTCGCCCTGCTCGGCTACACCGACACCACCATGCTCGACCAGTGCGTCGACGCGATCGCCGCCGCTGACGGCGCCGGCGTCTTCCGGGTGGTCGACCGGGTCGTCTCCTCCGGGCACGATCCCCGCCGCTTCGTGGAGGACCTGCTGGCCCGCCTGCGCGACCTCCTCGTTATCGCCCTGGCCGGCTCCGAGGCTGGTGCGGCGCTCGGCTCCATGCCTCTCGACGAGCTCGAGCGCATGGACCTTCAGGCCCGCACCATGGGGGCGGCGGCCCTCTCGCGAGCCGCCGACACCACCGCCCAGGCCCTGACCGCCATGGTCGGCGCCACCTCCCCCCGACTCCAGCTCGAGCTGCTCGTGGCCCGCCTGCTCATCCCGGCTGGCCACGCTCAGACCAGCGGAGCTGAGGGAGCGGCCGGCGCGGTCGGGCAGGTCGGGAGCGCCGGTCCGACGTCGTCGCCCGCTCCCGGTGGTGCAGGCG
>NZ_CAUROW010000033.1:0-23323 GCF_963526355.1 uncultured Actinomyces sp.
GGCCTCGGAGGCCTGGGAGACGTCCAGGGTCAGGTCGATCTCGACCGTGCGGCCCTGACCCAGCTCGGTCACCGCACCGCCGGCGGTGTCGCTGGCCGTGAGACCGGCGAGGTCAGTGGCCGTGCCGCGCAGCGCGTCGAGCTCGGGGACCGGCTTCTGGACAAGGGTGCGTTGACCGTTCAGGGTGGTCAGGGACAGCTCGCGCGGGATGCTCATCTCGCCGCGCCAGTCGCCGGTGGGCAGGGAGTAGGGGTAGTTCCAGTTGCCCAGCCAGGCCATCCACACGCGGCGGCCCTCGATGTTCTCGAAACTCTGTGCGGCGTAGAAGTCCTGGCCGGCGTCGGTGAACCGGGTCTCGTGGTCCTCGGGGAAGAAGACGGAGCCGTCGAAGTCCCCGATGAAGTACTGGGCGGTGGAGCCGGCCGTCTCCTCGTTGGCGCCCACCGAGAGGGTCATGACCCAGCGGGTGCGCCCGTCGCTGGAGTCGGTCAGGGGGAAGAGGTCGGGGCACTCCCACACGGCGGCGTGGGAGCCGATGCCCTGGCCGAAGTCACTGGCGTGGGTCCAGGCCTTGAGGTCTCTGGAGCGGAACAGTGAGACGTGGTCGCCGACGGAGACGATCATGACCCATGCCTGGGAGTCCTCGTGCCAGAAGACCTTGGGGTCGCGGAAGTCCTTGCGCCCGTCGTTGGGGATGACGGGGTTGCCGGAGAAGCGATGCCAGGTGCGGCCCCGGTCGGTGGAGTAGGCCAGGGACTGGGCCTCGCCGCCCTCGGTGGAGGTGTAGACGGCCACCATGCCGCCGCCCTTGACCAGGCCGGAGGTGTCGGCGCCGTCGACGACGCAGCTGCCGGACATGGCCAGCCCCTGCGAGTCGTGCTCCAGGGCCGCATACATGCGGTCCCAGTGCACCATGTCCGAGCTGATCGCGTGGCCCCAGGTGCCGTCCTGCTGGTGGAAGAGGTGGTACTCGCCCTCGTGGAGGACCAGGCCGTTGGGGTCGGCGAGGTTCCCCTTGGCGGGGCTGTAGTGGTAGGCGGGGCGGTAGGCGGCCGAGGCCGGCGAGTCCTCCGTGTCCGTGGGAATGGGGAATACGTCGACGCAGCAGCGCCGGCCTGAGAAGAGCGAGAGCGCCTGGAGGACTACTCCTACGATGAGGACACCTGCCCCGGCCGCGCCCAGGAGCAGGGTCCGACGGCGCGGGCCGGTCTTCTGCGGCTGCGGATCCTGAGAATCGGCCACGTCCGGTGCGTCCTGAGGCTCTGGAGGACCTGCATCCGGCTGAGTCGGCTCGGGCTCCGAGGCCTTCGCGGAATCAGCCGACTCAGCCGGGTCGACGGGCTGGTGGGACTGGGAGGGGTGGGCGCCGTGGGACTCATCCGTCATGGTCCCAAGGTTATCGGCCGGTCAGGCGAACGGCGCCCCTTGAGAGCGAGCGCTCCGCGGTCTCGACCACGTTGGCCAGCAGCAGGGCGCGGGTCATGGGCCCCACGCCGCCGGGGTTGGGTGAGAGCCAGGAGGCCACCTCGTCCACGCCGTCGGCGACGTCGCCGGCAATGCGGCCCTTGCCGGTGGCGGGATCGACGACGCGTGAGACGCCCACGTCCAGGACGACGGCGTCGGGGGCGACCATCTCCGAGGTGATGATGCCGGGGCTGCCAGCCGCGGAGATAACGACGTCGGCCCGGCGCACGTGGGCGGCCAGGTCCGTGGTGCCGGTGTGGCAGATGTCGACAGTGGCGTTGACGTCCTTGCGCCCCAGGAGCAGGCCGATGGAGCGGCCCACCGTGACGCCACGACCGACGACGCACACGTTGCGGCCGGCCAGGTCGATGCCGTGGCGCTCCATGAGCTCGATGCAGCCGCGCGGCGTGCAGGGCAGGGGCGAGTCGATGGGTCCCGAGGCCCGCAGCACCAGGCGCCCCAGGTTGGTGGGGTGCAGGCCGTCGGCGTCCTTGTCCGGGTCGACGCGCTCCAGGATCGCATTGGTGTCCACGCCCGCCGGCAGCGGGAGCTGG
The DNA here is from genome assembly GCF_963526355.1 of uncultured Actinomyces sp. Lineage (GTDB taxonomy): Bacteria > Actinomycetota > Actinomycetes > Actinomycetales > Actinomycetaceae > Actinomyces. The sequence continues at coordinate 2,019 of NZ_CAUROW010000033.1, forward strand.
ACGATGTAGCCGGTGCAGGCGTCATCGGCGTTGAGGCGGTCGACGGCGGCGGCCACCTCGGCCTGGGTGGCGGTGGCCGGCAGGTCCTCGCGGATGGAGAGGATGCCGACCTCGGCGCAGTCGGCGTGCTTACCGGCGACGTACTTGACGCTGCCGGGGTCCTCCCCCACCAGGACCGTGCCCAGGCCGGGGATGACGCCGCGCTCGCGCAGCGCCGCGACACGCTCCTTGAGCTCCGCCTTGAGGGCGGCGGCCGTGGCCTTGCCGTCCAGGACCCGGGCCGCCCCGTTCCAGGGGGCCCTCACTGAGCCAGTCCCGGGTAGAGGGGGAAGGCGTCGGTCAGGGCGCGCACGCGGCCGCGCAGGGCGGCCAGGGTCTCGTCGTCGGCGGTTCCTGCGGCGCCGTGGATGAGGGTGGCGGCGATGATGTCGGCGACCTCGGTGAACTCGGCGTCGCCGAAGCCGCGGGTGGCCAGGGCTGGGGTGCCGATGCGCAGGCCGGAGGTGACGCGCGGAGGACGCGGGTCGAAGGGGACGGCGTTGCGGTTGACCGTGATGCCGGCGGTGTGCAGGAGGTCCTCGGCCTGCTGGCCGTCCAGGGAGGAGTCGCGCAGGTCGACCAGCACCAGGTGGACGTCGGTACCGCCGGTGACCAGGCTGACGCCGGCGGCACGCACGTCGTCGGCCCCGAGGCGCTCGGCGATGAGGGCGGCGCCGCGCACAGTGCGCTCCTGGCGCTCGCGGAACTCCTCGGTTCCGGCGATCTTCATGGCCACGGCCTTGGCGGCGATGACGTGCATGAGGGGGCCGCCCTGCTGGCCGGGGAAGACGGCGGAGTTGAGCTTCTTGCCCCACTGCTCGGCGCGGCTGGACAGGAGCATGCCGGAGCGGGGGCCGCCCAGGGTCTTGTGGACGGTGGTGGACACGACGTCGGCGTGCGGGACGGGGTTGGGGTGCAGGCCGGCGGCGACGAGTCCGGCGAAGTGGGCCATGTCCACCCACAGGGCGGCGCCAACCTCGTCGGCGATGGCACGGAAGGCCGCGAAGTCGAGGTGGCGGGGGTAGGCGGACCAGCCGGCGATGATGACCGTGGGGCGCTCGCGCAGGGCGGCCTCGCGCACCTGGTCCATCTCGATGCGCATGGTGGTCTCGTCCACGCCGTAGGCGGTGGCGTTGTAGTTCTTGCCAGAGAAGTTGATCCTCATGCCGTGGGTGAGGTGGCCGCCGTGGGCCAGGGACAGGCCCAGGAGGGTGTCGCCGGGGGCGGCCAGGGCGTGGAGGACGGCGGCGTTGGCCTGGGCCCCGGAGTGGGGCTGGACGTTGGCCCACTCGGCGTCGAAGACGGCCTTGGCGCGCTCGATGGCCAGGGACTCGGCGACGTCGACGACCTCGCAGCCGCCGTAGTAGCGGCGGCCCGGGTAGCCCTCCGCGTACTTGTTGGTCAGGACCGAGCCCTGGCACTCCAGGACGGCCCGGGGAACGAAGTTCTCCGAGGCGATCATCTCCAGGGTCTCGCGCTGGCGGGCGAGCTCGCCGGTGAGGACCTCGGCGATGTCCGGGTCGAGCTCGGCCAGCGGCTGGTTCAGGGACGGGGTGACGGCTTGCGCGGTCATGTCTCTCCTCAGGTGTGGGGCGCACGCTGCGCCGTGGCAGGCGGCTGTGCGCGCACTGGTGGGCGATCCGTGGCCCAGGCGGGCGACCCCGGAGTCGTGTTCGTGCCGCTCCCCGGTGGTGATCCACCCGGCGCCAGTCGCGACGGGAACACCCTACCGCGCCGCGGCGGAGCCGTGCCGCCCCGCACCGCCTCGGGGTGGGGCTCGCGCCACGGGGATGGGTGCTCAACCCTCCTGGCTCTCCTGCCCGAACCAGTCGCCCAGGCCGTCGTCGGCACCGATCCAGGCCAGGGCCTGGGCCATCTCCTCGGGGCGCAGGAGGATCCGGGCGAAGGCGCGACGCACCTGCTCGCGCCTCTCCTCATCGCCGACACCGGTGACCACGAGGTGGCAGCGGGGCTCGCGGGCTGCGTCATCGCCGGCATCCAACGGAGCGGCCGGGACCTCCGCCCAGGTTCCGGCGTCGCCGACGCTCACGGCACCTCCGGCGACCTCCCAGGTGCAGACCCGGCCGGGGCGGCTGGGCAGCCAGAAGCAGCCGCGAGCACACAGGCCCTGACCGGCCAGGTCGACGACAAGGGCACGCAAGCGCCCGGGGTGGAAGGGCAGGGAGGCGCTGAGGTCGAGGGTCCACACACCGTGCTCGTCGGGGCCGCCCCAGGCGCTGGTGGTGGCGGGATGGATGCGGCTCAGGGAGGCGGCGGCGTCATGGGTGAGGCCACTCAGGATCTCCAGGAGGGGCGCGTCAAGGCCGGGGAGCAGGAGGGCGTCGTGGGGTCGCAGATGCTCGATGAGGTCGGCGCCAGCGGGGTCTTCGTCGCACCCGAGGGCCAGAACGACGTCGGCGTAGCCGAGGTTAGCCAGGTGGACGGCGCCCGTGCAGCGGGAGTCGCCGGGGAAGGCGGCCAGCAGACGATGCTCGAGGAGCTCATCCAGGGCTGTCGTGGCGTCCAGGACGTGGGCGGCTCCGGCCAGTCTCACGCCGGTGCCGGCGAGCTCCTCGGCCAGGCCGGGCAGGAGGTGGGCGAGCTCGATGGCCGCCGGCAGGAGGATGACGGTGGTGCCGCCCGGCTCCTGGGCGGCGCGGTCCTGGGCGACGGCGGCCAGGACCTCCCGCAGGGAGCAGGTGGGGCAGGTGTAGGGCATGGGGACGTCGAGCGTGACCGGGTCGTCGTCGAAGCCATCGGCCGAGCTGTGACTGACGAGCCGGACCAGATCGTCGTCATCGGCTTGACCGATCTCGGCCTCGTCGTCGGCGCCGAAGTGGAGCCCGGCACGGATGACGACGGAGTCCTGGCCGGCCAGGGAGAGGTCGACCAGGTCCAGCAGCACGGGGTCGACGGCGCCGATGACGGCCAGGGCGTGCCGGCCGTCGACTGCGGTCGAGGAGTCGGGGATGTCAGCGCAGTTGCCGGCAAAGTCATCCGAGGGATCGGTCACGAGGTCCTCCAGCAGAGTTGACGAAACTGAGAATCATTCTTATATCATGCTCGCCATGACCACCTACTGCCAAGTCACGGGGGCCCGGCCGGTCTTCGGCCGGTCCGTCTCCCACTCACACAAGCGCACGCCGCGGCGCTGGGACCCCAATCTGCAGCGCAAGCGCTACTGGGTGCCGTCACTGGGGCGCACCGTGCGCCTGACGGTGTCCGCCAAGGGCATCCGCACGATCGACAAGCTGGGCATCGACGTCGTCGTGGCCCGGATGCTCGCCCGAGGGGAGAAGCTGTCATGAGCGGAGCCAAGGGAGGAAAGGACCTGCGGCCGATCATCAAGATGGTCTCCACCGCGGGGACGGGGCACACGTACGTGACCCGCAAGAACCGTCGCAACACCCCCGACCGGCTGGTGCTGCGCAAGTTCGATCCGGTGGTGCGTCGACACGTGGAGTACAAGGAGTCTCGCTGATGGCCAAGAGGTCCAAGATCGCCGCCGAACTGCGGCGCCAGCAGGTGGTCGAGCGCTACGCCGAGCGCCGTGCCGAGCTCAAGCGGGCCTCGGTCAATCCTCACCTGAGTCAGGAGAAGCGCGATGAGGCGATGGCGGCGCTGCACGCGCTGCCCCGGGACGCCTCCCCCACCCGTCTGCGTCGGCGCGACGCGGTGGACGGGCGCCCGCGCGGGCACCTGCGCGTCACCGGGACCTCGCGGGTGCGCTTCCGCCAGATGGCGCTGCACGGCGAGCTTCCGGGCATCGTCAAGTCCTCCTGGTAGGCGGACGCGAGCAGGGCGCGGCCTGTGAGCCCTCGCCTGAGCCCTCGCCCGCCGGGGCTCACGGCGCGACACAGTCGTAGCCGCTCCCCTCACAGCACCGCCGTCGTCACCCGTTCACCATGTCAGCATTCACATCCACCCCCATCCAAGGAGCTCGTATGCGTCCTGGGATCCACCCCAGCTACCAGCCCATCGTCTTTCGCGACAAGTCCGCCGACTTCGCCTTCCTGACCCGTTCGACCCTGACGTCGTCGGAGACCATCGAGTGGGAGGACGGCAGCACCTACCCGGTCTATGACGTCGAGGTCTCCAGCGCCTCGCACCCGTTCTGGACCGGCCAGGGCCGCATCCTGGACACGGCCGGCCGGGTGGAGAAGTTCGAGCGCCGCTACGGCAAGCGCACGCGCTAGCCCCGCAGGCACGGCAGCCCCACTGCCGCAATGCCCCACGCCCACTCGCAGCACAGAAGGAGGGAGAGGAGCCACCCATGAAGGTTCGCGCCTCGATCCGGTCCCTGGCCAAGCAGCCGGGGTCCAAGGTGGTCCGACGCCGCGGTCACACCTACGTCATCAACAAGAAGAACCCCCGTCTCAAGGCCCGTCAGGGCTGACGGCCAGGTCCACCTCCGCAGGGGCGGGATGCGCGACAACGTGCATCCCGCCCCTTCCTTTCCTCAGCATCGACCCCGGTCACCGAAGAACGGCGGCACTTCAATCATAATCAGCATCACCCTGCAACGACGCGGAAAACCGATGAGGCGGAAGCACCTGTGCACCTCACCGCCAACTAACCGGAAATATTCACGTAACACGTCAGGCGTTGCCTATAAGCGTCCGTCACACGCGGACAAGCTCGCGCTTATGCGCCCGCTCCGAACCGTCTCTGGGAGAGTCCCGATGCACCTCACCCCTCGTGAGCAGGAGAAGCTACTCATCGTCGTCGCCGCAGACCTGGCACGAAGACGCAAGGACAGAGGGATTCGACTCAACCACCCCGAGGCAGTCGCCTACATCACCGCTGAGATCCTCGAAGGAGCCCGAGAGGGGCGCACGGTCACGGATCTCATGGCCTACGGGACCACCCTGCTGACCTACGACGACGTCATGGAGGGAGTCCCCGAGATGATCCGCGCGGTCCAGGTGGAGGCGACCTTCCCCGACGGAACCAAGCTCGTCTCCGTCCACGACCCGATTCGCAGGAGGCTGCCATGATCCCGGGCGAGTACCGGCTCGCGAGCGGCACCATCACCATCAACGAGGGCCGCCCCACCCTCAACCTCGACGTCCTCAACACCGGGGACCGTCCCATTCAGGTCGGTTCGCACTTCCACTTCGCCGAAGTCAACTCCGCACTGTCCTTCGACCGGCAGGCCGCTCGCGGTTTCCGCCTCGACATTCCGGCCGGAACCGCCGTTCGCTTCGAGCCGGGCGACTCCAGACCAGTCCACCTGGTGGCGCTGGCGGGAGCACGAAGGGTCTTCGGGCTGGCAGGCAAGACGAACGGCCCCGTCCAGGGCTGAGAGCACAGGAGCACATCATGAGCAAGGAACTCAGCCGTCGGGAGCACGCCGCTCTGTACGGCCCCACCACCGGGGACACCGTCCGCCTGGCCGATACCGACCTCTTCGCCCAGATCGAGCGGGACCTGACCCACCGTGGCGACGAGGCCGTCTTCGGAGGCGGCAAGGTCATCCGCGACGGAATGGGCCACAACGGCCAGCGCACGCGGGACGAGGACATCCCCGACGCCGTCATCACCAACGCGATCATCATCGACCACACCGGTGTCTACAAGGCCGACGTCGCCATCCGCGACGGCGTCATCAGCGCTATCGGCGCCGCGGGCAACCCCGACATCATGGACGACGTCGACATCGTCATCGGCACCTCCACGGAGGTGATCGCCGGCGAGCACCGCATCCTGACGGCCGGAGGCATCGACTCCCATATTCACTTCATCTCCCCCACCCAGGTCGCCACCGCCCTGGCCTCGGGCATGACCACCATGATCGGAGGAGGGACAGGACCCGCCGACGGCACCAACGCCACCACGATCACACCCGGGGCGTGGAACCTGGCCCGCATGCTCCAGGCGATCGAGGACTTCCCCATGAATATCGGCCTGCTGGGCAAGGGCCACGCCTCGGCCCGGGAGCCTCTCGCCGAGCAGCTGCGCGCCGGTGCGGTCGGTTTCAAGATCCACGAGGACTGGGGTGCCACGCACGCCGTCATCGACGAGGCGCTCAAGGTCGCCGACGAGTTCGACGTGCAGGTCGCCATCCACACCGACACGCTCAACGAGTGCGGATTCGTCGAGGACACCCGCCGCGCGATCGGCGGACGAGTCATCCACACCTTCCACACCGAGGGCGCCGGCGGCGGCCACGCCCCCGACATCATCACCCTGGCGCAGGACCCCAACATACTGCCGTCCTCGACCAACCCGACGCTGCCCTTCACGCGCAACACCGCTGAGGAGCATCTCGACATGCTCATGGTGTGCCACCATCTCAACCCCGCCATCCCGGAGGACGTCGCCTTCGCCGACTCGCGCATTCGTCCGGAGACGATCGCGGCCGAGGACGTGCTGCACGACCTGGGCGTGTTCTCGATGACGTCGTCGGACTCCCAGGCCATGGGACGCGTCGGTGAGGTCGTCATCCGCACCTGGCAGCTGGCCGACCAGATGAAGAAGACGCGCGGCAGACTCGTCGGGGACCCGGAGGGCGGCGACAACCTGCGCATCAAGCGCTACGTGTCGAAGTACACGATCAACCCGGCGCGAGCCAACGGGATCGCCGAGGTCGTGGGCAGCGTGGAGGTGGGCAAGTGGGCCGACCTGGTGCTGTGGGATCCCGCCTTCTTCGGGGTCAAGCCGTCTTTGATCCTCAAGGGGGGCCAGATCGCCTCCGCGGTCATGGGCGACGCCAACGCCTCGATCCCCACCCCCGAGCCCACGCTCATGCGCACCATGTTCGGCGGCCACGGGGCGGCACCGGCGTCCAACTCGATCACCTTCATGTCCCAGGCGGCCATCGGTGCGGGAGTGCCCCAGAGCCTGGGGCTGCGTAAGAAGGTCTGCCCGGCCCGCGGGGTCAGGCGGCTGACGAAGGCGGACATGGCCTTCAACGACGCCACTCCGGCACTCGCCGTCGATCCCGAGACCTACGAGGTCACCGTCGACGGCGAGAGGGTCACCTGCGAGCCCGCCGAGGTCCTCGCCATGGCCCAGCGCTACTTCCTCTTCTGACCTCTCATCCTGGAGCCTTCATGATCATCGAGTCCATCTCAGGCAATATCCACGACCTGCCTCCCGAGGACCTTGAGGACGTGCACATTGAGAGCGTGCTCCTCCCCCTGACCGACCTCACTAAACGCATCCAACGAGTGCGCTCGGACCACGGCACCGAGCTCGGCATCCGGCTCGCGCCGGGCGCGCCGGACCTGCGCGAGGGAGACATTCTGCTTCGCAACGAGCGCGGAATCGTCGTCGTGCGCCTGGAGCCCACCGACGTCCTGGTCATCGCGCCCGCCACGGTGCGCGAGATGGGGGTCGTCGCCCATAACCTGGGCAACCGGCACCTGCCTGCCCAGTTCTTCGGACCCACTGAGCCCTTCCCCGGGCTTGAGGGGCATGACGGCGTCATGGTCATCCAGTACGACCACACCGCCGAGCACTACCTGGAGCACCTGGGGGTGCGTCACGCGCGGATGGAGCGGTCCATGCCCGTCCCCTTCCGCCATGCCGAGCACACTCACTGACCCCTGCGCCCCGAAGTGGGACGAGCCCGTGTGCTGGCAGCTGCCGCTGGCCCAGCTGTGCGACTCCGCGCTGCCCACGGGTGCCTTCTCCCACTCCTTCGGGCTGGAGACCTACATCTGCGAGGGCGTCGTCGACGACGAGGCCTCCTTCGTGTCCTGGCTGCGCGCGCTCGTGTCCACCCAGCTGACCTTCTCCGAGGGGCTGGGGCTGCGGCTGGCCTTCGAGGCGGTGGTGGCGGACGACTGGGAGGCGATCGCGCACCTCGACGAGCTCCTCGTGGCTCAGGCGGTGCCGATCCAGGTGCGCCGGGCCGGGATCACGATGGGACGGCGGCTGCTCACCATCGCCCGCCTGGCCCTGGAAGGCACCGACGGCGACAGGCTGCTGAGCCGCTACGCAGTGCTCGTCGACGCGGAGGTGTGCTGCGCCCACCCCGCCATCGTGCTGGCGATCGCCGGCTACGTGCTCACGGCGCCGCCGGCGGCGGTCACGGCGGCATACCTCCACTCCAGCGTCATCTCACTGACGCAGAACGCCGTACGAGCCATCCCCCTGGGGCAGGACGCCGGTCAGCGCGCCATCGCCTCGGTGCGCGACGATGTCCGCGCCGCGGTCAGGCGGATCGGGGGCCTCGACGAGATGGATCTGGGTGCCGCCGCGCCCGGGATCGAGATCAGCCAAATGCGGCACGAGCGCCAGCGCGCCCGCATGTTCATGTCCTGAAGAACTAAAGAACCACTGAGGAGAACCTCATGACATCAGCAACCAGCCGGGCCCTCACTGATGCACCCGGAGAGCAGGCCGCCGGCCCACAGCACCCCGGTCCGGTCCGTATCGGAGTGGGCGGCCCGGTGGGGGCGGGCAAGACCCAGCTCATCGAGCGCATCACCCGGGCCATGAGTCGGGAGGTCTCCATGGCCGCCGTCACCAACGACATCTACACGATCGAGGACGCCAAGATCCTCGCCGCTCAGGGGGTTCTGCCGGTGGACCGCATCGTCGGGCTGGAGACCGGGGGCTGCCCGCACACGGCCATCCGTGAGGACACCTCCATGAACGAGGCGGCGATCGCAGAGCTGGTGGAGCGCCACCCCGACCTGGAGGTGGTGTTCGTGGAGTCGGGAGGCGACAACCTCTCGGCCACCTTCTCCCCCGAGCTGGTCGACTTCTCCATCTACGTCATCGACGTCGCCCAGGGCGAGAAGATTCCCCGCAAGGCCGGTCAGGGGATGATCAAGTCCGACCTGTTCGTCATCAACAAGACGGACCTGGCCCCTCACGTCGGCGCCGACCTGGCGGTCATGGAGGCCGATTCCAAGGTGTTCCGGGGCGACAAGCCCTTCTGCTTCACCAATCTCAAGACCGATGAGGGCCTGGAGCAGGTCATCGAGTGGATTCACCACGACGTGCTCATGACGGACCTGGAGCCGTGAGCACCACCGGCGAGCTGCACCTGCGGATCGCCCGGGACGGCGACCGGAGCATCGCCGTCGACCAGTACCACCGGGGGGCCTTAAGAGTGTTCCGCCCGCTGTACCTCGATGGGACCGGACAGGTGGCCTACTACGTGGTCAATCCCGGAGGCGGGTACCTGGACGGCGACTCCTACCTCACCGAGGTCAAGGTCCTTCAGGGGGCCTCCGTCGTGTTGACGACGCAGGCGGCCACGAAGATCTACCGCACCCCGACCTGCCCGGTCCGCCAGGACACCCGGGTGAGCCTGGGGCCGGGGGCCGTGCTGGAGCTCGTTCCCGACCAGGTCATCGCCTACCGGGAGTCCTCCTACCGGCAGACCACCCTGGTTGAGATGGACCCGACGGCGACCTTCATGTCCCTGGAGGTCCTCACCCCCGGCTGGGCCCCGGACGGCTCGGCCTTCGGGTACGACTGCGTGCGGATGCGCACTGACATCCGCGTCGGCGGCCGGAGCACCGTCATCGACAACCTGCGCCTGGTCCCCGGTGAGGCCGGGATGGCGGGTCTGGGAACCCTGGAGGGGCACAGCCACCTGGCCTCCTTCACGGCACTCGACGCCCGGGTCGATGCCGCCCTCGTCACCGAGATCGGCGAGCTGCTCGAGGTCGACGGCGTGCGCGGCGCAGTGACGCAGGTGCCAGGACCGGGGCTCATCGCACGGGCGCTGGGTGACGACACGACCCGTCTCACCGCTCTCATGCTCGACATCAGCGAGCTCCTGCGCCGCCGGTGGTTCGGCGCGCCGAGACTCAACCTGCGCAAGTACTAGCAACGGCCCGCTCGCCTGGGCGGCGGGCACCTCCCGAGTCTCCATCGATCGGAGTCCCTCATGCCTCAGTCATCTGTTCATCAGTCCCACCACCCGGCTCCCGGAGCGGGCACCGCGGCCGTCCCCTCGATCGTCTCATCCGGCGTGAGCGCGCTCGGGCGCGGGGTGGGACAGATCTTCCTCCAGCCCCATGCATTCACCGGCTTGCTCATCGTGGCCGGCATCGCCGTCTACTCACCGCGCATGGCCCTTGAGGTGGTCCTTGGGACAACGGTGTCGACGGTGGCGGCCCGGCTGCTGGATCTGCGTGTCCGTGATGGTCTCCAGGGCTACAACGGGGCGCTGGTGGGAGCAGCGGCCTGGGCCGCTATGGGAGTGTTCTGGCCGGCGACGCTGGTCACCGTGGTCGGGGCGGCGGCGTGCCCCGCGGTCCACCGCGCTCTGGAGCGCGTCCTCACCCCGGTCGGGCTCCCGGCGCTCACGGCTCCTTTCTGCATCGTCTCCGGCCTGCTGACGGCCCTGCTCAGGGCGATCGACGCGCCGATGGTGCCGGATCCGGCGCCGGTCAGTGGGTCGACGGCGTGGTTGGTCCCGGAGGCGGTGCTGACGGGAGAGTCCCAGGTGGTGCTCGTCGATTCCTGGGTCGGCGGCGCACTGATCCTGGCCGGGCTGTTCATCGCCGGGTGGAGAGTCGGTACGGCAGCGCTGCTGGGCAGTGTCGTCGGAACGGCAGCAACGCTGGCACTCGTTCCCGCCGGTCAGGCGGCGCACGGTCTGGGCGGATACTCTCCGTGCCTGACGGCGATCGCGATCGGCGTCGTCCTCCTGCCTCCCGGGAGGCGGGCCTGGGTGCTGGCGGTTGTGGGATCGGTGCTCACCGTCGTCGTGGACCGGGTTTTCACGGCGATCCCGGTGCCGACCTACACCTGGCCCTTCATCGTGACCACCTGGCTGGTGCTCGCCGTCGTCAACTGGCGCGAGCGCCGACTAGGCTGAGGCCATGGCTCATTCCACGGCGCAATCCGACTCCGCAGCCCACCTGGTCCTGTCCCTGTCCTGCCCCGACCGTCCGGGTATCGTCCACGCAGTCACCGGCACGTTGGCGCGCCGCGGCGGGAACATTACCGAGTCCAAGCAGTTCGGGGACTCCTCCACCGGCCTGTTCTTCATGCGGGTCCAGGTGCTCACCACCGTGCCGCGCGTGGAGCTGGAGAAGGACCTGGCCGAGCTGGCCGGCGAGTACGAGATGGAGTGGAGCCTCGATGAGGTGGGGCGGGCGATGCGCACCCTCATCATGGTCTCCAAGGAGGGGCACTGCCTGACCGACCTGCTCTTCAGGGCGCGCAGCCAGGGGCTGCCGGTCGACGTCGTCGGCGTGGTGGGCAATCACGAGAAGCTGCGGGATGTCGCCGAGTTCTACGGGGTGCCCTTCCACCACATCCCAGTCACCAAGGAGACCAAGGAGGCCGCTGAGGCCGAGCTGCTGAGTCTGGTGGACTCCCTCGACGTCGAGCTGGTGGTGCTGGCCCGCTACATGCAGATCCTCTCCCCCGCCCTGTGCGAGCGGCTGCACGGGGGCGTCATCAACATCCATCACTCGTTCCTGCCGTCCTTCAAGGGGGCGCGCCCCTACGCCCAGGCGCACGAGCGCGGGGTCAAGCTCATCGGGGCGACGGCGCACTACGTGACGGCGGACCTCGATGAGGGGCCGATCATCGAGCAGGACGTGACGCGGGCCGGTCACGAGGACTCGGTGTCCATGCTGCAGGCCAAGGGGCAGGACGTCGAGCGCCGGGTGCTGGCGCAGGCGGTGCGCTGGCACACCGAGCACCGGGTACTGCTCAACGGGCACCGCACCGTCGTCTTCGCCTGAGCACGGCACGGGCCCGCCACCAACCCGCGGTCTTCCCACCACTGGCCCACCACGACGACGGCCGGTCATCTCACTACAGGACGTAGGACCATCACGCACCCAGGTCTAGCCAGACGTAGCGACACTCACTCGCGTAGGGAAGGAGAACTGGGGTGCGGCATACCGAGGAAGAGGCCTGAGCAGCCCACACACATCCTGCTCGCAGCACTAGAGTCATTTGCCCGAGAAGGCTTACAAGAGGCGAGATACAAGCAGAGCGGCTCCGCAACGGGAGTGACTCGAGACTGGGTCCACCGCCACTTCAAGAGCAGAACCAACTTGCTGCAAGAAGCTCTCGAACTCGGATGGCGGATCTAGAGCGAGAGGCTTCTCGACCGCGTTGATCAGACCGGTACCCCGACACACCAGGTCCACAGCTTCATCGTGGGCTAGATCACCCTGCTGCACGAGGGCGGTTGAAAGCACTCGCCGCGAGCACAGCCGTCGAGGCAGGGCATATGAGTCAACAGCGACCCGCGACCGAAGCATCCTCGTGAACGGCTGGGAGTTGTTGACCCCAAACTAAGATACGTGCTAACTTGTATATATGAGACGAACCGCTGAAGACGCGGCAAAAACCCGCGTCGCGCTGCTGAAAGCAGCACTGAAGTCCTTCGAAGAGAAGGGGTGGCGGGGGGCAACATTCGAGTATGTCGCAGAGCGCGCAGGCGTCACACGCGGCGCACTGAACCACCATTTCCGCGACAAGCAGGCCCTACTGACCGAGGCGCTTGAATGGGGCTGGCGCGATTATGGACAGCGTTTGTTTGCTCAAGACAATGGCGCGGCAGACACATCGACCCGCGATGCACTGAAGGGGCTGCTGACTGAGTTCACTCGACTCCTCACTGGCGACGCGCGATTCCGCGCCCTGGCATCAACGACAGTCCTCGTTGCCCCACAAGCCCTTGAGTATTCCGAACATAACAGCGCCCTCGATGAATGGCACGACCGCATCGAAAGCCTCATATCCAAGCCCGAGAGAGACAGTGCCTTCCCCACATCGGGAGAGATCGCCAGCCTCGTGCTTGTACTTCTTCAAGGGTTCACCGTGACTGCAGTGAACCGACCGCAAGACATTCCGCAACCCGACGAACTCGACGCCGCTATCGCGGCACTGGTGAGGGGGTTGCTCGACATCTAAGGACTCACTTCTCAATGACTACCACCCCTACCTCTCGCGCAGCGAGTGCGACTCCAGCCCGTGCCACCGCCGTGGCCGGAGCCATTCTCTTCACCGACATGCTTCTCCAGGGACTCGCCATCCCGGTGCTGCCACTGTTACCCGCAGTCGTCGAACAAGGTGAAGCCGCAACCGGTATCCTCTTCGCTTCGTATGCGGTGGCCATGGTGGTTGCCACGCTCTTCGCCGGACGCCTCGTCGATCGCCGCGGTCCAAAGGGTCTGCTCGTGACCGGCTTGATCGTTCTAGCGATTGCAACCCTACTGTTTGCCACCGGCGGACCCTATTGGCTCCTCTTAGTCGCCCGCTTCGTCCAGGGGATAGCTGGCGGCGTCGCATGGGTCGCGGCCTTGTCACTCATTGCAGCCACAACAGGTTTTGATAAACGTGGTCAGATGATGGGTATCGCAATGTCCACCGTGACCCTAGGCGTACTTGTCGGTCCGCCGTTGGCTGGTTTCCTCGTTGACGCGTTTGGGCCGGCCTCGCCATTCTTGGTGGCAACGGTCGTCGCCATCGTTGATCTCATTCTGCTAGTAGCCTTCATTCCAGGGTCGCCCCGACAAACCGATGACACAGCTGGGCCCTTCACCGTGCTTCGGGTACCGGGATCTGCCTCCATCGTTGCCGCGATCGCGATCGGGGCCGCGGTCCTCGCTGCGGTGCAACCAGTACTTCCTGGCCACCTGGGAGCACAGGCGACGAGCACTACGATCGGCGTGCTCTTCGGCGTCGCCGCGCTCGTGAGTATCATCGCGAACCCAATCGTGGGCAGATTCGTCGCCTCAGTATCGCCTCGACTGCTTATCGGCATCGGTATTGTGGCCGTCGTTGCCGCACTGCTTGTTCTCGGCTGGTCGACCAGCATCTGGCAGGTCGCTGTCGGCATGGGCATTCTAGGCCTGTCGTCGGCAATGTTGCTCGCCCCGGCCACCACGCTCATCAGCGAACAAGGATTCCGATCGACCCCTCCAACACTCGGCGGCTCATTCGCGCTCTACAACCTCGCATACGCAGCAGGTCTTACTATCGGACCACTAATGACCGGATTTGGAGTCCAGAAGACCGGATTCATCACCGCGATGGTAATCGCTGCTGTCGTGCTCTCAATACTTGGCGGCGTAGCCCTTATTAGGCTGCCCAGCCTCCAGAACGTCGCTATCCCCGAGGACAGTCATGCCTAATCGCAAGACCCTCGAGCGTACCCTCACCCAAATCGACGGGCGGGGGTATGCCTCGTACAAACAGCTCATAGGCACCTACCAGCTCGGCGCCATCCAACTAGCCATTGACCACGTTCAGGTCGATCCCTACGCTCCACCATCACGTATGCGAGTTATCCTCGACCCTAACACAGCAAAGCTTCCTGCTGATCTGACCAATGACGTGACCGGACGACGAGCGGTCGCCGACTTCCTCACACGCCGGTTCTCCGAGATCGCCCACCATGTGCTACCACCCCCCTCCGGAACTGGGAATAGTGGGTTAGTCAGCATCGGCCAGCCAGGCCAGGAAATCCTCGAACGCACCAGCGTCGTCATCGCCTCAGACCGTATCGAAGCACGCATCGATGTTGGACTGCCTGCATCGGGACGCAGAGCCCGTGGCCTTAAAGCCTCGAAGCTCCTGACCTCTCTCTTGCCGAAGGTTACCGAGGCGTCGCTCGTGTTCGCGAATCTCGACCAGCGCGCCCTTCGAGAGCACGTGGTCCTGCACCGAGATCAAGAATGGCTGCGATCCCAGCTGTCTCCCAGGGGTCTAGTCGCCTTTGTTGGCGATGGTGCAATCCTGCCTCGTCGTTCTGGAGACTCGGACCTCCCCCTGTCCGACAAAGCTGCAGTACCTTTCAGCAGCCCGGATAGTCTGCGCGTCAACTTTCAACTGCCCAGTGGAAAACGGATTGCAGGGATGGGCATCCCTGAAGGCGTGACTATCATCGTTGGAGGTGGCTACCACGGCAAGTCGACTCTTCTCCGCGCGATCGAACGCGGCGTCTATCCTCATGTCGCCGGCGACGGCCGGGAATGGGTCATCAGCCGCGCCGATGCAGTCAGCATCAGAGCCGAGGACGGCCGTGCCGTCACCGGCGTCAATATTTCACCATTTATCTCGAACCTTCCCTCTGGTATCGATACTCGGTCCTTCAGCACCACAAATGCCAGCGGTTCGACCTCTCAAGCTACGAACCTAGTCGAGGCCATCGATGCTGGTGCGTCGACACTGTTAATCGACGAGGACACATCAGCAACGAACTTTATGATCCGAGACGAGCCTATGCGCACCCTGATCCCAGCGGACAGGGAGCCCATTACGCCGTTCGTTGACCGTGTCCAGCCGATATTCACCGAGCTTGGAGTCTCGACAATCCTCGTGGCCGGGGGTTCTGGAGCGTTTTTCAGCGTCGCTGATCGGATCATCTCGCTCGACCACTACGTAGCGCACGACGTCACGAACGAGGCGCGCAAGATCGCCCCAGAGTCCTGGGAGGCTGGAAGGACTGGAAGGAATTCCAGTTCTCCAGTATTCTCCTACGATTGGGCCTCCCGGGTCCCGACTCCAAGCTCTCTAGTGCGAGAGGTGAACCAGAAGCCAGCAAAATCGAGAGGTACGACAATCCTATTCGCGGGTGAGACGATCAACCTCAGCGCTGTGTCCCAGCTCGTCGACCCAGCACAGAATCAGGCCATCGCCCGAGCCCTCGACAGGATCACGGCACTCGCCGACGGTCGGATGTCCATCAGAGATCTGATACTCGCAGTTGAGGGCCGCATCGACACAGATGGGCTCGACTGGTTGTCACCGTTCAACGGGCACCCAGGTCATTTGGCAAGGCCTCGACATTACGAGTTACACGCTGCTCTCAATCGGTTGCGTGGACTGTGCCTTACAGGAACATAATTAGGCCTGCTCACACAGAGGTGGATGTTGAGTTGCTGAAGACGGTTGCCCGTCAACAGTTGGTCGCCATCCAAGACGAGTTCGATTTCGGTGATGGGAGGCCTGTTCAGATCGCTTTGCCGATCACTTCCAGCAGTGCCAAACACTTGTGGAACGCCTTGGTCGAGGTCTACGACGAGTTGGGGTTCGCTACGGCCAGTACTGATGATGAAGTGTTCCGGTCGTTGGTGCTGCTAGGGAGAATGGGCTTCGGGATCTTCCGGTTCAGTGTTGGCACGGTCCTCGGTGTCTTGGGCTGTGCGTGCTCTGGGATGAACGGGCGGGCTTGTGGGGTGTTCTTTCGGCTGCGTGATGGTTGTTGGAGTTCTGCGAGGTCGGGTGGAGCGGGTCCATCTGGACTGGATGGCTTGATCGTCGCCGGGGTCGGGTCAGGGTGGTGGTGAGTCACGCTCGATTCGTATCAGGTCAGTTGGCGAAGGATGAGCACAGCTGGCACAGCCACAACGACTCTCCCCACCCCAGCCGGGAGCGACGGGCTGCAGCAGGGCAGCATGCGGGTTGCCGATCCTCTCGTACGCGCCGAGAGCCACCCGGGGCTGCACGGGTTCTGCCGTCCCTATGAGGAGTTCGTGGGAGTCCGGCTCCGGGTTTTCCACAGGGTGGTTCAGGGTCTGGCGGGAGGGGTGATGGTGCAGGTAATGTCAATACACCGCCCGGACGGGCAGTGCTGCCCGGCCCGGCGGTGTATGGAGTTGTTTCGGTGGCGAGGAGGCTTCCGTGTTGCGTGCGTCCCTACGATCCCTAACGCCTGTGAGTGCGTGGCAGACGGCAGCCAGCCGTGGCCGACAAACCCTACCGGGGTGGCGTCTCGCAAGACATGACCCTCGGGCCCGCCCAGACCGCGACAGCTCCAGCGATGTTGCCGAACGGGAGGCCCTGGTGGGAGGACCGCAACAGCTGAGCAGGCCAGCGCGGTCGGGGCGCCTGAGTTGGTCTGGTTCTCGTCCTGGGCCCCGGAGGGTGGCAGTGGGGCTGGTGGTGTGCGTGCTGTTGCTGGGGGTGGGGGCCTGCTCGATGAGGGGCGCGCGTGCTGAGGCCAGCGTGAGTGCCAGTGCCAGCGCCTCGGCGGCCGTCGCTCGCGCCGAGCAGGGGATCGCCGACGCCAACGCGTCGGCGACCGCCTCCCGCGAGGCCGCTCTGAGCCCCGAGCTGCGGGCCCAACGAGACGCCGCCCTGGCCGAACCCGCACCCGACAAGCCCCCACAGATGAACGAGGAGACCGCGGAAGGAGCGGCGGCCAGCGTCGGCTACTTCCTCGACCTCTACCGCTACGCCTTCATGACCGGCAACACCACCGAACTTGAAACCATCAGCGAAGACCAGTGCGTCTTCTGCAAATCAGTCATCGATCGAGCGGCCGAACTCCACAAGGGCGGCGGCTGGGCCAACAAATGGGAACAAGAAATCACAGACATCGCGTATTACGAGAAACTTGAAGGCTATAACTACAACCTCGTCCATGTCCACATCAACTACGGGCAGATCATTTCATACTATCAAAATGCCAGCCCCAACGTAACTGAAGCAATTGAGGGTCAGGAGCTTAAGTTTGGTGTCCACTACGTCAATGGAAAATGGATGATTGGCGAAGGAGAGGTGGTCAACAAATGACGAATTCACTTGCAGTAGCATTATCTGCAGTCCTCCTATTTCCGACGACCGCAGAACCTCAGTCCATATCCTCGGCTCCGGATCCTGCTATTACTGCAACAAATTCTGGGGATAGGTCCGGGATCACTGGGGAGGTGTCGCAAGAAATCGAAATCCCTGATTCAGGTTCCGGCGACCCTGCGTCTGCACCTCGTGTGAAGGTGACGGCGTCGGATCCGTCGATGTGGGAGGAGCAGCCTCACCGGGGCTGCTCAACAGAGAAAGACGACAACGGGTTGGCCAAGTACGCATGCCATCGTAAGCAGCTGCGTCGACTTTCCCAGCCCGAGCAGCCCGCCGCCGGTGGTGGTCCCCAGACGGTCACGATCACCACCCGCCAGGCGGCCACGCTCATCGCCTCCGGCTCGGGGATCACCCGCCAGCCCCCAGGGGCGAAGGTCGTCATCTCCAAGGCCTTCATCGTCTACACCGACCCCAGCCCCCACTACCAGACCACCACCATCCTGGGCACCACCGTCGAGATCGAGTTCACCCCCATCTCCTACACCTGGAACTGGGGCGACGGCACCACCACAACCACCACCGACCCCGGAGCCCCCTACCCGAACCAAACCGTCACCCACCACTACAAGCACACCGCCCAAGACGTCACCACTACCCTCACCACCACCTGGACCACCCGATACCGCCCCCAAGGAGACACCGACTGGCGCACCATCGACGGCACCATCACCACCAACGAGACCTCCACTCCCTACGACCTAGTACGCATCATCACCTACCTCACCGACGACGCCGAACAAGCCCAAGGCCACTAAACCCACCCAGCCCCCAGCGCACACGTTCGCACCTTAGGCCACCTATCCGCACCCTTACCCCCACAACGCGAGACATCAGGCACGAACACGCCTGCCAAGGACGGGCATCACAGACACAGGACACCGAGAACACCAAGAAGAAGACAACCCCAAAGACCAAACAAACCTCAACCAACCATCCACCTCACCTTACATCCCATAACCTCAACCCACACAAGACGAACAAACAACACGACACAACACACCATCCCCATACCCGGAGCCGGGCGACAGCACATAAGTCCCGTGAAACACCGGCCGCGGGCCCGGATCCGACGCGTAGCCTGACATCATGACGACTCTTGAGATGCTCATTGACGTCCTGTCCCGCTCCCGCGAGCGCTTCGACCGCGCCTTCGACGGCGTCACGCTCGAGCAGGCCAACACCCAGCCCGCCCCGGACCTGGCGCCCCGCATCGACTCCCTGACCTGGCTGGCCTGGCACACGGCCCGCGAGCTCGACATCCAGGTCGCGCCCCTGGCGGGCGTCGAGCCCGTCTGGATCACCGAGGGCCACCGCGAACGCTTCGCCCTGCCCCTGCCCGACGACACCCAGGACTGGCACCACACGCCCGAGCAGGCCGCCCAGGTCGTCGTCGGCGACATCAGCCTCCTCTTCTCCTACCTTGACGACGCCTACGCGCTCGCCACCACCTACCTGCGCTCCCTCACGCCGGAGACGCTCGACGACATCGTCGACAGTTCCTGGGACCCGCCCGTCACCCGGGCTGTGCGCCTGGCCTCGGTCATTGACGACGCCGCCCAGCACTCCGGCCAAGCCGTCTACACCCGCCGCCTCCTAGGACTGCCCGGCTAGGCCCACAGCCCACCTGCCCCGCACCACACGTTCGCCCCGACCTGGCGGTTCAGGTCGGGGCGAACGGCTCCCACATGACAAGAGACTGCTGGGACCCGTAAGGGCCGGTGGCGTGGGAGGATCGGGCGGTGGTTCTAGGCCGCGCGCCTCAGGCGGCGGGTTCCACCGCCTCGCCGCGGCGCAGCACAGTGACGGGCCTCAGCTCCGCGTCGGTGACGACGACGTCGGCCCACAGGCCCGCCCGCAACGCCCCCACGGATGGGTCACCGAGGATCTGTGCGCCTTGGACGCTGGCGGCGTAGACGGCGTCGACCAGGTCGACTCCCCCATGCCAGGTGGTGCGCACGACATCGATGAGGTGGGCGGTCCCCCCGGCGATAGCGCCGCCCTCGGTGAGGCGGGCGACGCCGTCGGCCACGGTCACCGGCTGGGAGCCGAGCACGTAGTCGCCGTCGGCCATGCCGGCCGCGGCCATGGCGTCGGTGACCAGGACGACGTTGTCGCGCCCCAGGGTCTCGAACATGTCCAGGACGATGGCGGGGTTCAAGTGCACACCGTCGCCGATCATCTCCAGGACGCACTCGCCGCGCTGGGCGGCCGCCAGGAACTCGGGCACGGGCCCGGGCTTGCGGTGGTGCATGGGACGCATGCCGTTGAACAGGTGGGTGGCGGTCGAACGCGGGGCACGAACCGCCTTGCCGGCCTCGAGGCGCTCGGCGATGCGGGCGGCGGCGTCGGCCAGAGCGGCGCGCACCGGGGCCGCCTCGGAGTCGGTGTGCCCGAAGGAGGGCAGCGCCCCGCCCTCGATGAGGGCCGCGTTGACGCCGTCATCGCCGGTGATGCCGGGCTTCTCCGGGGCGATCGTCATGGTGACGACGTGCCCGTCGCCGAGCTCGATGAGCTCGCGGGTCAGGGCGGCGTCGGGGTCGATGATGTAGGTGGGGTCCTGGGCGCCGCAGCGCTCGACCGAGACGAAGGGTCCCTCGAAGTGGATGCCGGCGAGCTCGCCGGCCTCACACAGCCCAGCCAGCACCCGGGTACGTGCGCGCAGGACGTCGGGAGCGGCCGTCACACAGGAGGCCACCAGCGAGGTGGTGCCGAAGCGGCGGTGCTCGAGCACGGAGACCATCGCCTGCTCGGCGGTCTCGGCGTTGGGGAAGGACTCGCCGCCACCGCCATGGCAGTGGACGTCCACCAGTCCCGGCAGGAGGTAGCCGCCCTCGGGTGCGGCCTGCGCCTGCTCGACGACGTCTCCGAAGCCGGCCCTGGCGGCCTGGTCAGCGGGCCCGACCCACGCGATGTGAGTTCCCGACAGGACGACCGCCCCATCGCCGATGATGCGGTCGGGGGTGACGACACGGCCCCGCAGTGCGCGGACCTGCATGGCTTCGTTGCTCATGAGTCGGATTCTGTCATCTCCCTAGACATCAGACAACCTCGTTCGGGACGTCTTGTCCCCCACATCTCCGGGCCCTCAGCGGCCCGGCAGTATTGCTGCCGGGCCACTGCGCACAGGGTGCAAGGGCGCCGGTCACCGGCTGTCAGCACCGTCAGTGCTGCGACGTTTCCTGCTGAAGCCCCTCGCCCGCAGCGCCAGCGCGAGGGCCATCAGCCCCACCAGGGAGCTCACCATCTGCCAGAGCCCCCAGGCCATATAGCCGGCGACCAGCAACCGCCCTCCGGAGACGGCCGACAGCGCGAGGAGCCAGATCGCCGACACCGCCCCGATCCAGTGACGGACACCCAGCACGACCAGGGTGAAGGCGGTCCAGCTCAACGAGATCCACACTTCTTTGCCGCCTCCGCTGGCGGGAACCAGCGTTCCGTACCCCTCGGGAAGCAGGAGCGCAATGGTGGCCGTCGGCAGCTTGAGGATCAGGATCACCAGGACGAGCCCCAGCGTGAGACGAGCAGGCCCCGGAGTGCTCCAGAAGCCGGCGCGCCGGGCTCCGGCGGCGAGTTCAGTCGTTCCCGTTGTCATGAGCGCCGCCTCCACATCCGCGCCCCCGCCACGACGCAGCAGGCGATCAGTGGCAGCGCCAGGAGCAGCCTGAGCCATTCCCCCGCTTCAACCCCGGTACCCGTGTAGAGGCCCACCGCGACGTCGAGCCACTGCTTGAGCGGGTTCCACTCCA
>NZ_CAUROW010000034.1:0-22384 GCF_963526355.1 uncultured Actinomyces sp.
GTCCTGGCCCGTGCCGGCAAGCGCGTCCTGCGCCCCGGCGGCGCCGCCCTGTCCGCCGCCATGCTCGGCCACGCCGGCCTGGCCGGCGCCGACGTCGTCGAGCTCGCCCCGGGCCTGGGACGCACCGCCGCCGAGATCATCAAGGACCACCCCGCCTCCTACACGGCCATCGACCGCGACCCCGACGCCGCCCGGCGCGTGGCCGCCGTCGTCGGGGACCTTGGCACTGTCCGCCAGGGCGAGGCCGCCGACACCGGTCTGGACGATGCCAGTGCCGATGTCGTCGTCGGCGAGGCCATGCTCACCATGCAGGGCGACAAGGGCAAGGCGGCCATCGTCGCCGAGGCCGCCCGCGTCCTGCGCCCCGGCGGGCGCTACGCCATCCACGAGCTCGGCGTCACCCCCGACGATATCGACGAGGAGTACTACACCGAGCTGCGCCGCGACCTGGCCCGCTCCATCCACGTCAACGCCCGCCCCATGACCGCGGCCGCCTGGAAGGAGCTCATGGAGGATGCCGGACTCGTCGTCGACTGGGTCGACACCGCCCCCATGGCCCTGCTCAAGGTCGGACGCAACATCCGCGACGAGGGCCTGGGCGGCTTCCTGCGGATCGCCCGCAACGTCGCCGCTGACCGGGCGCTGCGCCGGCGCGTCCAGGAGATGGCCGCCACCTTCAAGCGCTACGAGAAGGACATGGTCGGCATCGCCCTCGTCGCCCACAAGCCCGAGTCCTGATCCCCGCCCCCCTCCCGCGAAGTCCGGGGGTCGGTCATCGGCCCCCGGTGATGAGACCGGCGTCAATCGTCGTGGGTCGCCCCGCGCAGACCTGCGCGCAGGACCTCCCGGTTGAGCAGCGCGATCGCCTCGATCGGGATCCCCGCCGGACACGCCGGCAGGCACTCGCCGTACTCCGAACACGGTCCGAAGAGCTCATCGAGCTCCCGTGTCATCGCCCGGGCCCGGCGCCCCCGCTCGATGCGCCCGGCCGGCATGAGTGACAGGTGCGCCAGCTTCGCCCCCGCGAAGAGCGCCGCCGCCCCGTTCGGGCAGGCCGCCACGCAGGCCCCGCAGCCGATGCAGGCGGCGAAGTCCAGTGCCCGCTCGGCCTGCAGATGCCCCTGGGCGACGTCGTCGGCGTCCGGGGCGGTCCCCGCGGCCACGTCCACGGTCCCGCCCGCCCGGATCAGCTCGTCGAGCGCCGTCCGGTCCACCGCCAGGTCCCGGATGACCGGGAAGGCCGCCGACCTCCACGGCTCCAGCCGGAAGCGCGTCACTCCGGGGAAGGCCCGCAGGTGCTGACGGCAGGCCGGGGTCGTGTCCAGCGGCCCGTGCGGCACCCCGTTGACGAGGAAGCCGCAGGCCCCGCACACCCCCTCCCGGCAGTCCGACTCGAAGACCACGGGCTCACCTCCGGCCTCGATGATCTGGTCATTGAGGCGGTCGAGCAGCTCGAGCAGACTCATCTGCGGCTCGGCGTCCTCCACCACGTGGCTCTCGAAGAAGCCTCGCGCCCGCGGCCCGTCCTGCCGCCAGATCTCCAGCTCGATCCTCATCGGTAGTCCCTCACCTGCATGGGCACCAGCGAGAAGCTCAGTGGCTCCGTGCGGCGCGTGTGCCCGCCGTCTGGCCCCGTCTGCCAGGCCGAGACGGAGCACCAGGTCTCGTCATTGCGCTGGGCCTCGCCGCCCTGGGTCGCGTACTCCTCACGGAAGTGGGCGCCGGCGGACTCGCGCCGGTCCAGGGCGTCGAGGATCATGACCTCCGCCAGCTCCAGGAAGTCGGCGACTCGCAGCGCCTTCTCAAGCTCCTGGTTGAGCCGCGCCTGGCCCCCGACCACGGTGACGTCGGCCCAGAACTCCTCGCGCAGCGCGCGCACCTCCTCCAGGGCTCGCAGCAGCCCCGCCTCGGAGCGACTGACCCCGCAGCCGGCGTAGAGGATCTCACCCAGACGGCGGTGGAACCACACCGGACGGTGTGTCCCGCCCACCGCCATGAGCGCCTCAATGCGCTCGCGGGTGTCGGCCACGGCCTGAAGCGCCTCCGGCGCGTCGGGGCTCAAGGGCTTGCTGCCCACCAGCCCGGCCAGGTAGTTCGGCACGGCCAGCGGAAGCACGAACCAGCCGTCCACACTGGCGCTCAGCAGCGAGTTCGCCCCCAGGCGGTTGGCGCCGTGGTAGTTGTTCGAGGCCTCCCCGCCCACGAACAGTCCCGGGATCGTGGACATCTGGTCGAAGTCCACCCACAGCCCTCCCATTGTGAAGTGGGCTCCCGGGGCGATGCGCATGGGCACCTCGTAAGGGTCCTCGCCAGTGGCGTCGAGGTACATCTCGAACAGGTTGCCGTAGCGCGAGGCGATGGTCTCCTTGCCCAGCCGCTCCAGCGCGTCGCGGAAGTCGAGGTAGACCGAGTTGCGCAGCGGCCCGACGCCGCGGCCGGACTCGATCTGCTCGCGGGCATTGCGTGAGGCGACGTCGCGCGGGGTGAGGTTGCCGAAGGCCGGGTACTTGCGCTCCAGGTAGTAGTCGCGCTCGTCCTCGGGGATGTCGTTCGGGGGCCGCTCATCCCCGGGGCGCACGGGCACCCAGATGCGCCCGTCGTTGCGCAGCGACTCGCTCATGAGCGTCGTCTTGGACTGCCAGCGGGAGCTCACCGGCAGCGCCGTGGGGTGGAACTGCACCATACAGGCACCGGCGAAGGCCGCTCCGCGTCGGTGGGCGCGCCAGGTCGCGGTGGCGTTGGAGGCCATGGCCAGGGTCGAGTAGTGGTAGACGCTGCCGTAGCCGCCGGTGGCCAGCACGACGGCGTGGGCGGTATGGGCGCGTACCTCACCGGAGAGCAGGTCCCGGGTGACGATGCCCTGAGCACGGGAGTCGGCCACGATGAGGTCGAGCATCTCGGTGCGGGTGTGCAAGTGGACTCTCCCGGCGGCGACCTGCTCCTGGAGGGCCTGAGCACAGGCGATCTCCAGCTGCTGACCGGTCTGCCCGCGCGTGTAGTAGGTACGAGAGACCTGCACCCCGCCGAAGGAGCGGGTGGCGAGCTGGCCGCCGTACTCGCGGGCGAAGGGAGCCCCGATCGCCTCCATGTGGTCGATGATCCGGCCGGACTCCAGGCCCAGGCGCACGACGTCGGCCTCCCGCCCCCGGTAGTCCCCGCCCTTGACGGTGTCCTTGACGAAGCGCGCCAGGGAGTCGCCGTCGACCTTGCGGGCCCGGGCGGCGTTGATCCCGCCCTGCGCGGCCACCGAGTGGGCGCGGCGCGGGGCGTCGTGCAGGCTGAAGCACTCCACCCGGTAGCCCAGGCGCCCCAGGGTCGCGGCCGCGCCGGCGCCGGCCAGTCCGGTGCCCACCACGATGACGGTCAGCTTGCGGCGGTTGGCGGGGTTGACCAGGCGGTACTCGTCGCGCCGGCGCTCCCAGGCCTGCTCAGGCGGACAGTCCGGAAGGTGTGCATCGAGGTCCTCGCCGACGTCGTACAGGCCACCGACGGCCCGAGGCGCGCTCGTGCTCATCCGATCACCCCCGTGCAGATGAGTACCGGCAGCAGACCGTTGACGACGGCGATGGTCAGGGCCACGGCCAGGGCGACGGCACGGCACACCTTTCGCAGCCTGGGGCCGGTGCCACCCAGGTCGATGACCACGTTCCACAGGCCCTGCGCCAGATGGAGGGAGAGTGCCAGCATGACCAGGCTGTAGAAGACCGCCATGCCGGGGCGCGACAGGCTCGCCACGAGGTTGTGGTAGGCGCTGACCTGCAGCTCGCCGTTCGACGTCGTCGGCGCCTGGAAGCCCTCAGGGGCGATGAGACGGCCGATGGTCAGGTCGAGGATGTGGATGAGGACGAAGACTCCGATGAGGACGCCGGTCACCAGCATGGAGCGGGCACCGATGGTGCGGGCGGGCAGGGCCCGGCGCCGGAAGGCTCCGCGAGCGCCCCTCGCACGTCGCCACAGCGTGATTCCCGCGGCTACGTGCAGCGCGATGCAGACCCCCAGGGCCAGGCGCATCGCCCACAGGAGGCCCTCGTGCGGCAAGAGCGGGTAGGCGACCTGCCGCAGCCAGGCGGCGTATCCGTTGAAGGCCTCAGGGCCTGCGAGAACCTTGAGGTTGCCGACCATATGGACCACGACGAACAGTGCCATGACCGTGCCGGTGATCGCCATCGTCGCCTTGAGGACGCGCTGCGAGGCCCATGCGGGGGTACGGTGCCTGTGCCGGGGCGGCAGCGCGTCACCAACGGGCTGAGCAGCCTTGGGAGCACGGACGGCCGTGGACGTCGCAGCCATCTGGCCTCCCCCCCACTCTGTGCAGAACAACCCATAACTATGATAATGAAAACCTTGATACTGGCATAGAGTGTGAACGTTGTGTGTCGGCGTTCTGGTCCGAGGACGGGGTGCCCGCACTCGTGGGAAGCGATGGGGGCGCTCCAGACCGGCCGTCCCGTGGACACGGCGTTGGCAAGCCGAGGTCATGCACGGCGAACAGCGAGATCGATGCCGTCGTCGATCTCAACCCTGACGGCGGCAGTGATACTGCGCCTCGGGGGACTCGCTTACGACTCGTCCTGAGATGCAACGGATCGCCGACACCCTGGCGTAAAGGGCCAGGGCGGGGGTGGACCAGCTGTTCACTGACCGGCGTGCGGCGCTGAGTTCAGCTCGATGGCCTTGCCGCCGCGGGCCAGCGCCTCGACTGCGCCGGACTGGGAGTTACGGCGGAACAGGACGTTGGAGGCGCCGGCCAGCTCGCGGGCCGAGACCACGCGCGGCTCCTTGAACAGGCCATGGCTGCCGGGCACCACGCCGCCCTGCGGCATGAGGGAGACCTTCGTGCCGGCCGTCAGGTACAGGCCCGCCTCGACGACGCAGTCGTCGCCCAGAGGGATTCCCAGCCCGGAGTTGGCACCCAGCAGGCAGCGCTCGCCCAGGGCGACCCGCTGGCGGCCGCTGCCCGAGAGCATGCCCATGGTCGAGGCGCCGCCGCCGACGTCGGAGCCGTCACCGATGACGACACCCTGGGAGATACGGCCCTCGACCATGGAGCGACCCAGCGTCCCTGCGTTGTAGTTGACGAAGCCGGCGTGCATGACCGTGGTGCCCTCGGAGAGGTAGGCGCCCAGGCGCACGCTCGTGGCATTGCCGATACGCACACCCGAGGGCAGGACGTAGTCGGTCATGCGGGGGAGCTTGTCCACCGAGTGCACCTGCACCGGGCGCCCCAGAGCGGCGCGCAGGCGGGTGCGGGTGGTCTCGAAGTCCTCGGCGCGGCAGGGACCG
This sequence comes from uncultured Actinomyces sp., assembly GCF_963526355.1. Lineage (GTDB taxonomy): Bacteria > Actinomycetota > Actinomycetes > Actinomycetales > Actinomycetaceae > Actinomyces. Next base: position 5,284 of record NZ_CAUROW010000034.1, read on the forward strand.
GCGGAGGTCCACACCACGTTGGGCAGGCGGGAGAAGATCCCATCCAGGTTGATGGTGTTGGGCTTGGCCAGGCGGTGGGACAGGGCGTGCAGGCGCAGGTAGGCACCGGCCACTGTCTGGGGGGCGTCGTCGAGATCGGCCCAGGTGCGCACCACGGTGGTGTGCACGCCGCGGGCCTCGTCGCGACGCTCCATGGCGCTCAGGGTCCCCAATAGGTCGGCGTGCCCGTCCTCGGGTTCGTCGCCGAGGACCGGGCGGGGGTACCACACGTCAAGGGTGTTACCGTCGTCGGTCACGGTTGCCAGACCGAGGCCCCATGCGCTGCGAGTCGTCATGGGGGACACCCTACGGGACCCGGTGGCCGAGTGTTGCCGGCGGGCGTGCGACAATCACCGCATGGCGCGTACGACGATCCACCTCATGCGGCACGGCGAGGTGCACAACCCCGAGGGCATCCTCTACGGCCGTCTGCCCGGTTACCACCTGTCGACCCTGGGGCACCAGATGGCCCAGCAGGTCGCCGACGTCCTGTCGGCCTCCGGGCACGACATCACTCGGGTCATCACCTCGCCCCTGGAGCGGGCCCGTGAGACCGGTGCCCCCACCGCCGCCGCCTTCGGCCTGGCGCCGACGACGGACGCCCGGCTCATCGAGGCCGGCAACAGCTTCGAGGGCGTGGCCGTCAACCGCAATCGCTGGATCCTTGCCTACCCCGCCCACTGGCGCAGCTACGTCAACCCGCTGCGCCCCTCCTGGGGCGAGCCCTATCGCGAGATCGTCGAGCGCATGCGTGGTGCCGTCGTCTCCGCGCTGGACGTCGCCGCGGGACACGAGGCGCTCCTCGTGTCCCACCAGCTGCCCGTCTGGGCGCTGCGCCTCTTCCTGGAGGGGCGCTCCCTGGCCCACGACCCGCGCCGGCGCCAGTGCGCCCTGGCCTCCCTGACCTCCCTGACCTTCGAGGGCCGCACCCTAGTCGGACTGGCCTACTGGGAGCCGGCCGGTGACCTGCTGCGCCAGGCCCGTGACATGGTGCCCGGCACCTCCGCCGCCCAGGCCGCCACCGGTCGCCCTGCCCACTCCGACCACGTCGCCGAAGCCGACAGCGCCGAGGCGACGCAGTGACCCAGCAGCCGCCCTCGCGCCCGGTCGGCGGCGAGGTGGTGCGCTCCGGTGCCTCCGGCGAGGTCATCCGCCCCGGCCACCCGCGCCCCGCCCCACGGCGCCCCTGGACCGGGCAGGACTTCGTGTGGTGGCACACCGCCGCCGTCCTGACCGCCACCCGCCAGGGCAGGCGCCCCAACCCGGTCTCACCCACCATCGACCCCGTGCGCCCGGCCCTGGGATCCGGTGAGGTCATGCTGGCCACCTGCGACGCCGAGCTGCTCATATGGCGCAGAGGGGACGCCACCTACAACCCCTCCCGTGGCTTCTTCCTGGCCGGAGGGCCGGTCGGCCTGGCCCTGACGGCCGCCTTCTTCGGAGGACAGGCCTACCTCAACCACCGGCGCCGTCGTGCCGCCGAGGCTGACGCCGTCGAGAAGTGGCGACACCTGGCCCGCGCCCGCCTGACCGTCTCCACACACGGCATCTACCTGGGCACGGGGGAGGGCGTCATGCCCATCTCCTACGACGACATCCAGGAGGTCCGGCTCACCGCCACCGGGGAGGTCGTCATCGCCGCCGCCAACGCCTCCGGCTCGGTACGTCTGAAGATCCGGGCCCAGTGGGCCGAGCTCGTCCTCATCCTGTGGTCGGTGCGCCACATGCCCGAGCACCCTCAGATCGTGGCACGCACCTGGATCCCGGGCGACTGGCTCATCCACGCCTCCGCCCACGGTTACGACGTCGACACCGGGCCCTGGCCCCGGGCGCAGACGGCATTGCCCTGAGTCGTCCCTCGTCCGGGCCCCTCAGTCTCAGCCTCGGTCTCAGCGCTGGTCGGTGCCGGAGCGGTCGATGTCGCCCGCCTCTCCGGCGTCGGACTGCTCGGGGTCCTTCTCGATACCGTCGTCAGCGGACCCCTTCGGGTGGTGCTTGCGACGGCGGATGTCCTGTTCCAGGTCGCGCAGGAAGTCCGGGTCGTCGTCGGGTGCCATGGGCCGGGCGCGCTGCGGGCGGCGGAAGGTCGTGCCCTCCTTGGAGGACCACACGGTGGGCTCCACGTAACCGCCGCGCTCCTCAGCCGCCTTGACCCGCGAGACGATGATCCAGGCGATCGGGCCGATGGTGGGGAACAGGACGACGAGGGTGATCCACAGGAACTTCGGCATCCGCGCCGGCATGCTCTCCTCCGGCGTGCGCGCGCAGTCCAGCAGGGCATACAGCGTCAGGGCGAACACCAGGACGATGAGGACGATACGCATGGCGCAACCCTAACCGAGCCGGACGACCCAGCCGGCCCCGTATCCGCTCACACTCGTCCACCTACCTGCTCATGCCCGCACGTCTCAAGGCGTGGCACGATCATCCTGTGCCCACTCCGCCCACCTTCCGCCTTCTGGCCGGTGGAACCGCCCCCGACGACGTCGCCGCCCTGTGCACCGCCCTGACCGAGCGCATGGTTCAGCGCGGCCTGCTGCCCACCCACGACGGCCGGGCGGCCGCGGGTGCTGGGGACGGGGCGGACGAGCGGGCAGAGAGCCCCCTCCCCCTACTCGTGCCCATCGGCCCCGGTGAGGATGCGGGCCAGGTCCGGGCCGACCTGGCCCGCCGCGTCGCCCGAGTGCCTCCGCACACCGACCTCATTCTGCGCACCTCCGGCTCCACCACCGGTACCGGCCGGCTCATCGCTGTCCGCGTCGCCGCCCTGACGGCCTCCGCCCTCGCCACTCACGAGCGCCTGGGCGGCCCGGGCACCTGGCTCCTGGCCCTGCCCGCCCACCACGTCGCCGGCCTGCAGATCCTCGTGCGTTCCCTCCTGTCCGGAACGACGCCGGTCGTGGCCGACATGAGCGGCGGATTCAGCCCGACGGCGCTCGCGGACGCCCTGCGCTCCGCCCGAGACTCTGCCGGCCCGGCCGCCCGCCTCTACACCTCCCTGGTCCCCACCCAGCTGGTGCGTGCCGTGTGCGATCGCGCGGCGAGCCGGGCCCTGACCGAGGCCGACGCCGTCCTCCTGGGAGGCGCCGCCGCCGATCCCGCGCTGCTGGCCCGGGCCCAGGAACTCGGCATCACCGTGGTCACCACCTACGGCATGAGCGAGACCGGTGGGGGCTGCGTCTACGACGGCCGCCCTCTGGACGGCGTCGAGCTCGCCATCCAGGACCCCGACGCCGAGGGAACCGGCCGCGTCCTCATCTCCGGTCCGGTGCTGGCTGAGGGATACCTGCAGGATCCCGACGTCACCGACTCAGCTTCCGCCGGCCCCGCCTCTGACGGCACCAGCCGATCCGGTGAGGATTTTCGGGACACCGAGGCCGGGCGCGTCCTGGTCACCTCCGACCGCGGCCGGCTGCGCCCCGATGGGCGTCTGGAGCTCCTGGGGCGCCTGGACGACGTCATCATCACCGGCGGGGTCAAGGTGGAGCCCCGCCACGTTGAGGAGGCTCTCACCGGCCTGGACACGGTGGCCGAGGCCTGCGTCGTTGGCCTGCCTGATGAGCAGTGGGGCAGCATCGTCGTCGCCGCTGTTGTGTGTGAAGCCGCTGCCGGGCAGGAGGGCTCGGGAGGCTCCGACGATCTGAGCAGCCCCGACGGTGCCGCTCTGCGCGAGGCGGTCCGAAGCCGGCTGGACGGCGTCCACGCCCCCAAGCGGGTCGTCGTCCTGGAAGCGCTGCCGCTGCGTCCCAGCGGCAAGGTCGACCGGCGCGCCGTCACCCGGCTCCTTGCCACGGCCTCGGCCGAGGCGACTTAGAGTCCCCTACGCCAGAGCCCTGATCCCCGCCCCGCGAGGCCTACCTGATGATGAGGCACGCCGGCTCCTGCTCCGGCGGCGGTGCCGACACCGGCCACGGCGCTGGTAGGGTCACTGCCGCCCACCCTAGAGGATCGGAGAAAATCGTGAGTGGTGAGAGCGCACAGGACGGCGGGCCGCGGGCCAGCAACTGGGCGGAGGTGGTGCGTCTGCGCACCCTGCCGGCCGCCGTCGCCCCCGTCATCCTGGGCGCCGGGGCCGCCGCAGCCATGGGGGACTTCTCGGCGGTGCGCAGCCTCTTGGCCGCGGGGGTCGCCCTGGCACTGCAAATCGGCTGCAACCTGGCCAACGACTACTCCGACGGCGTTCGCGGCACTGACGACGAGCGCACCGGGCCGCCCCGCCTGACCGCCTCCGGGCAGGTCTCCCCCCGTACCGTCAAATTCGCAGCCTTCGGATGCTTCGGCCTGGGGGCACTCCTGGGCCTGGCACTGGTGGCCCTGAGCGGTCAGTGGTGGCTGCTGGCCGTCGGCGCCGCGGCGATCGCGGCAGCCTGGTTCTACACCGGCGGCTCCCACCCCTACGGTTACGCCGGACTGGGGGAGGTGTTCGTCTTCGTCTTCTTCGGGCTGGTCGCCACCGCGGGCACCACCTACGTCCAGGCGGGCGCGGTGCCGGGGTGGCTGTGGCCCTCGGCCTGCGGCATCGGTCTGCTCGCCTGCTCCCTGCTCATGGTTAACAACCTGCGTGACATTGGTACCGACCCCGAGCACGGCAAGATGACTCTGGCCGTCCGCCTGGGGGAGCCGAGCGCGCGGCGAGTCTTCTCAGCCATGCTCCACCTGCCCCTTGTACTGGGGGCCGCCTCCCTCGTTTGGGCGCGTGAGGTCGGGTCGGCCAGCCCCGCCGACGGCGGGGGCCGGATCGGCCCGCTGCTCACCCTGGTCATCGCGCTGGCCGTGCCGCTCCTCCTCCTGCCGTTGGTGCGACGGGCCGTCGTTCCGGTGCGGGCCGGGGCCAGGGGCCGTGATCTCATCAGCTCCCTGCGCGACGCCGGGCTCCTGGAACTGGCTTACGGCCTCGTCTTTGCCGCGGCCACGGTCGTCATCACCCTGTGAGGGGCTCTGCGGTCTGTTGATGGCTCGTCATGATCGTGCGTAAAACCCGTGTGTTGAAGCGAGGAGCCGCACTATCATCTTCTGATCTGAAGCGTAACGGCGGGTCGTCCGTGGCTGGGGGCGAGGAAGGAACGGCGATGTCTGTTGATGGCGCGCAGGGTGAGGCGCCTCGGGCCCGTGTCCCTCGCGGGTGGTTGGTCCGGGAACGTCTGGTCCTAACGACGCTGCGCTCTCCGGTGATGCTGCTTCTCTGGATATTCGTCATCTGCACGTTCGCATACGTGCTGTACATGATCTTCTTCGGCCAGTCAGGCAGCGCTACCGAGGCGTATGCGGCACAGGAATCGAATGCGAAGTCGCCGGTTCCGGCGATTCTCTTCATGGTCGTCTTGGTCCTCCTGGGAGGTTTACTACTTTTCAGCTTCACAGTGGTGGACCAGGACGGTGTTCATGCCTATCGGTTCCTCATCTTCGGTTGGAGGCGTTATGATTTCTCATGGGAGGATTTCCGTTGGGGCTCCTACGTGCTGAAGACGAGGGCACGGGCCAAGGGGACGACGGTGAATGTCGGCAGCCTTTGTGTGTCGCAGGAGTGGAGGAGCTGGACGCCCGAGGGTGAGAGTGTGGAGGAGTTCATGCGCTATATACGACCTCGTCGTGCACTGGTGAAGGGTGGAGGAACACCGATTCCTGGCCTTCAGGTCTTCCTGTTCTTCCGGGGTGACGTGATGGAACGTGTGGACGATCGCTGGTACCAGGTCATCGAGTGGGCAGAATACAAGGGGTACCTCCATCAAGGCGATACCCGCCCAGCATCCGCCTGACCAGAGTTGCCGGCGGGCGGAGGTGTCGCCGCGGAGAACTGCGCTGCTCGCGATGACGGCCTGCCGGCCCTACGAGGAGGTGGCATCACCTGTATCTTTCGCAAAATACTTATGATTCCTCTTCGCTCCCGGTTGAGGACACAGTGAAGGAGGCTTATTCACAGGGCGAGGCAAGCGGTCCCTGACCCGGGCAAACGCAAGCGTTCGTCGTGGCTGTGAATAACCCTCAAGGCCTCCTTGTATCCGCAGTGTCCAGTCGCTCAGAGATGCTTGTTCATTGTGGAACCACGTCTCGGTCCTCGAATGAAGAATTCGCCGCTACGCTGCCGCCAATTCGTTCTTGCCGCTTCATGAAAAAATCAAGTGCTTATCTTCTGGTGTCGGTGCTCAAAGGTTAAACTCGAATCCTATTCAATTGGGGGACTGCTGTGATGGAGCGGGATCCTGTGTTTGTCTTTCCTTCGGATTTTCGCGTTCGATGAGTTTCTGATATGCCGATTCCAAGGAGGTGAAGCCTAGGTGGAAACCGATACAATGATTATCCCTGATAATATGCATGTAACTCGTTTTCCCGGTGCCGCGTGGTCTCACGATGTACGCATCTTGGTATGGAATGATTGTCCAATCATCCAGGTGGAGTCGTTTTGAGGAGTCTATGTTTCGTGAGTACCAGTTTGCGAAGAAGGTAAACACTTCCTCGTCGGTCTTGCTGTCCAAGTTTGAAGCTCCGTATCTGAGGTTTGTGGATCTTGAGTTCTAGGAGGAGGATGATGGGGTGAGGTGATTCTGGAAGGAGTGCCATCCTTCAGTAGGAAGTCGTCAATGAACTTGTTCTAGACTGTAAGATGCTAGATAAGATTATGTGCTCGGTTCCCAATCGTATTCTGTGTACATTACCATTTCTAAAATGGTTCCTTTTGAGGTGATCAAGGTGACGACGTCCTCGTTGTGTATTCCTTTCGCGATCCAGCCTGCGGCCATGGCTGGACGACTTCTGAAGAAGAGCGTCGACGACTTCCTCCTTCTACGGAAGGTGTTTAGCATTTTAAATGCGGCCCAGTGTAGCGCCGGGTCTTGGTGAGGGCTGGAGATGTCTTCGCTTCTGTGGTTGTGACGGGGTCTCCGTGTTCGAGGAGGTGGTTCAGGGCGCCTCCGTCGGGGTGAAATAGGAGTTCAGTGTGATCAGAGGATCCAGGGCATAAAACTTCTTTTCATTATTCATGAGATCGCAGTATCTCAGGGGTGAACTGGGGCGGCCTCAGCTCCTCAGGTCTTCTCGAGCTCGTCGGCTCGCAAGAATTTCTGATATATCGATTCGATATCCGCAAAGGCGGGGGAGAAGCCAACACACCTGTCATCCTTCACGAAATACAGGTAGTTTCCCCTTCGTCCCCCGCTGGGAGAAATGATGAAAACTTCTTTGTACTGGCCGATGTTCCAGTCGCTCAGGGAGGTTTCGCTGGTGTTGGGATAAGTTCTTGCCTCCCAAGTTCTGAAGGTCTTGAATACTTTCTCTTTGATCTCTTTGCTCGGTTCCAAGGATCAATCTTCTCCATTTTGACTTCAGTGAGTTGCGAGTTATCGTATTGGCACGCCAGATTTTCCCATCATACCGTGAACATCAGTCTGCGACTAGGTCACTCTGCTCATCTGTCCAGCGGATCTTGGCGTCCTCTTCTCTGTGAGTCTCTGCGGGCGTTGAACCAATGGTCTCCCGAATTTTCTTGAACATATCCGGCTATATCTCGATCGACCCCGAGAATTTCTGTTGCTTCCTGGGCTTGTGATCGACGCCATCAAGACGGCCTGCACCTGCCTGGGCATGGCGGCCGGGGGTGATCGGGCCTTTTGAGCAGATGGTCGCCGCCCGCCTGATCGAGCCGACATCCAAGGCCGGTACTCCCGGAGCCCTGTTGTCCGAGATCGGCTGGCCGGGAACAGCCCAACACAACACCCTCCAAGCCTGCCTGGTCCGGGCCCGGGAGCGGGGCTACCGCGAGAGCCTCTCGCGGGTCCTTTTCGATCACGTCACTACCACCAGGGGCCTGGCACTGTGCCTGCAGGCGTGACCACGCTCTACTTCGAGGGCGAGAGGGAGGACGAGCTGCGGTGGTTGGGTTACTGGTAAGGAGAGGAGGATTGCTCCCCAGATCATCGTGGGCCTGCTGGTTGACTGTCATGGTTCTTTCCCCTGAGAATCGGGCGCTTTCGAGGGCAACCGGACTGAGACCACCACGATCATCCCCGTGGTGGAGGCCTTGCAGGCCGCTCATGGCATCGAGGAGCTCGTGATCGTCGCCGGGCGCCGGCATGCTCTCGGCCGCTAACCTGACAGTGCTGGATGAGGTGAGGCTGAGGTTCATCGTCGGGGCCCGACAGGTCCGCGCTCCAGGCGACCTCGAGGTCCACTTCCACTGGGTCGGGACGCCTTCGCCGATGTCCAGCTGATCGACACCATCACCCCCAGGAGAGGCTCGAATACCGAGCGGGACGTCACCGGACGTCGTGAACCGGCGTGGGACCGGACATCCATCCGAGCTCGTAGAGAGCGGTGTGGGCCTACTCCAAGAAGCGCGCGGTCCGGGGCAGCCAGGCCCTGACCGCTCAGGCCAACCGGGGCCGGGCCGTCACTGTCGGCGAGAAGCGTCCTCAGGGCACGCGTTTTGTCACCGTCCACGTTGGTGACACGAGCCTGGATGAGGCCTCTCTGGCAAAGGGGCAGGTCCCTGGTGGGCGTCAAGGGCTACGTCGCCTTTCGTCCCATCGTGTCTCATGGACGCCGCCGAGGTCATCTCCTCGTATCACGAGTTGTGGCACGCCCGGTCCGTCCTATGCGGATGAGCAAGCACGACCTGCGAGCCCGCCCGGTCTTCCACCACCAGCGTGAGCCCACCTGGGCTCACGCTGGTGGTGGTGATGGCCGCCCTGGCTGTAACCCCGCTACATCCAGGACGCCACCGGGATCAGCGTCAAACGCGTCATCCGCGCCCTCAAACCCCTCCAGGACGTCACCATCGACCTCAACAGCCACCACCTCACAGCCGCCGCCACCCTTGAAACCCCCAAGGCCAAAGACATCCTCACCGCCCTCAGCATCCCAACAGAGCACTAAAACTGTGCAACTCAGGTATAGCGACGGGGTGGTGTCCTTCGAATCCCTATTCCTGCGAGTTCTTGCGTTCGAGAAGTTTCTGATATGCTTTCTCCAAGGAGAGGAGAGCCAAGGAGAATCCAATACAATCGCCATCTCTGACGAGATGCATATAACTCGTTCTCTTATTCCCACTTGGCTTCACAATGTACGCGTCTTCATATGGAATGACTTGCCAGTCGTTCGGATGGAGTTGGGCTGAGGCATTTATGTTTCTTGAATGCCAGTCGGCAAAGAAATCAAATACTTCTTTATTTGTCTTGTTTTCCAAGATCCAATCCTCTCCGTTCGGAGTCTTTTGAATTTCGAATCATCGCATCTAAAGGGTTATTCACAGCCACGACGACCGCTTGCGTTTGCTCAGGTCAGGGACCGCTTGCCTCGCCCTGTGAATAAGCCTCCTAGATTCCAGATATTATCATCATATCTAGGAGGCCAGTCGGCGGTCATCCCGAACTGTTCATCGGCCCAGTGAAGGTTTCCGCTATCATCTACGTAAGTATTAAACCAGTGCCCTCCTGAATCGTTGCGAGAAACTCTGGGAACGTCCCAGTCAACTCCTACGATCGCTGTTGTACCTGGGGGCATAGGGGCGGCAAAGTCGGTGGGTGAGGGGGTCTGAGCTGGTTTGACGGGGGTGGTGTGTCGCTGAGACGGGGGCGCGGGCCCCGTAGGGACGTTGAGCGGTGCTTAATCAATGAGGTTTTCTCACCGGGGGTGGTGGTACTGGTGGCCTGAGCGCTGGGATGGCTGAGAAGGGTGGATAGGGCTGGGGCGGGGTGTGTCGGATCGGGGTGCACGCGGAGCCGTGCGTCAGAGTTGTTTTCGACCAAGAAAACCTGCTCGCAAGAAAGGCCCCGCGCGGGTGTCCTATCGTGCCACTCTCGACGTCCCCATCGCTACTGTGCGTACCGTCAGCGGCTGGCTGACCGCACACCGACGCACCCACGACACCCGACCCCGCCAACGGGCCGCCACCACCTGGGTCCAGGCCGTTCTGGTGCTGCGGTGGCTCAAGGACGGCACCGATGTGCGGGCCCTGGCCCGCGATAGCAGGGTCTCGCAGGCCACTGCCTACCGGTACCTGCACGAGGCCCTGGAGGTCATCGCTCAGCGGGCTCCCAACGACATCACTGACGTCCTGGACAGGCTCCGGCGCAGAGGCGAACTTTTTGTGTGCCTGGACGGCACTCTGGTGCGCACCGACCGGGTCGTAGTCCGCACCCAGGCCGGCAACCACCTGTGGTATTCCGGTAAGCACAAGGCCTTCGGCGGCAACGTGCAGGTCCTGACCGATCACACTGGTTTCCCGGTGTGGACCGCGCCCGTGGAGCCCGGCTCGACCCATTTTCGTCACCGCCGCCCGCACCCACGCCCTGCCGGCGCTGTACCGGGCGGCCTCACTGGAGCTGCCCACGCTGGCGGACAAGGGCTACACAGGGGCCGGCATCGGCATCAAGGTCCCGGACAACAACCCCGACCCGGACCCCGACACCAGACGGCGCAACGAGCTGATCACCTCCATGCGAGCCCCGGCCGAGAGAGCCAACGCCCTGATCAAACACCTCAAGGCCCTACGACACGTCACCCACAGCCATCACCACCATCACCGCCGCAGCCCTGGTCACCCCCACCCTCCATAAAGGCTTCTGGTGAGAAAACCTCAATGTCCCGCAAATGTAAGACGTCGGCCTGGACCGTATTCTTGATGACCTGACTCGGGGTGGGCCAAGGGAGGTGCTGCTACCGTGTTAAGGACCCTATGTACTCATGGTCTGTCTGCGTAATTTTAACTGCTCATTTCCTGGTATATGAATATGACGGCATGTACTGGTGCTGCCGTAGTACGATCATTTTGTCCCAGAAAGACGAACCATGGAGAACCGTGAAGGACAGCTATGATCTGATCGACGATCCGCGATGGCACTTTGGTGTCGGAGCGGAAGGCCGGCCTCGCTCATACAACCAGTGGGCCGCCGACTGTCGTGATGTCAATGGTGACAGGATATGGCCCTACGAGGGTGATGGTGTGGTGAGGGACGGTATGGATCCCACCAGTGTTGAGACGTTTTGGCGAATTAGGGAATATTTGGAAAAATATGGGGCCAGGATGGACCGTGTCGGACGACCGCACGGAGCATACCTCTTCGGGGTTGACGGTCCGTGTCCAGTTGTCTTTGCGGAGCGTGCTCTCGACCCGAACGCGGCCGGGCTGTCCTACCGGCGTTACCGATTGACCGGTAGGGAACTGCCATCCGCTTGGCGGATCGAGACCGGGCGGGTGGTCTCTGCCCATGGGGCCCGTGGTGGAGGACGTCAGGTGCTGTTTCGTGACGCCGGGAAGGATCTGCTCAGCGTCGAGGAGTTGCTGGAACATGGCCTCTTGGAGGAGCTGCGTGAACGTGCCTGACTGCGTGGAGCGACTGATTCGTTGCCTGAGTGATGTGGGCGTTCCGGTGCGCAACCGTAAGGATGGTCTGCTCATCGGTTGCGAACGAAACGCTCGTACGGTCATGTTCTGGGAGAGCAAAGGGCTATGGCATGTCGGCCATCTGGATCGGGTGGATCAGAATCCTGTCCCGGCACTGACCACTACAGATCGTGAGGTGGCGCTACGGTGGTTGATCTGCCGCGTCGCCAACCAGTACCGCCGTCAACAAGGGTGGCCGTGGTTGCTTCCGTTGCGAGCGGCGCCGGCAATCGCGCAGGGGTGGACGGTTGAACCGGTTCCGGAGAGTTCGACCTCTGGGATCGCGAACATACGGGTATGGGCAAGGCTGGTTCGTCCCGACGGGGAACCGGTTGATATGCGAATGCTCACCGCTCTTCCGACTGCCGTTGAGGTGACGGTCTTGTCCCACCTGATGGATCTGAGCCCCGACCAGGTCCTGGATTCCTATCTTGCTCCGCTGGCCGGTGCCTTGGCGCACGTGGCGGAGACGGGAGACCCGGTTGCGGATATGGGTGAGGCTCTTCAGCGTATGAACGCTGCCTGCGAGTTTCGGATGGTTCCTGACGAGGACGGGTTTCACGTCACGGAGATTGGATCGGTGTCCCATCTCTGGATCGAGGACGGTTGCTGGTGCTTCGGCTACACCGAACGCGGTGAGCAACGTACTGCGGAACTCGTCAGCCCCTCACTGGGCCTGGTGCTGCGATGGATCGCCTTCGGATGGCTGAATGGCGTGCGGCACGGTAGAGGCTGGCCACGGATCATGGCCGGACACTGGGAAGCGAAGACGGCACCCGGCTGGAGCCAGCAACAGGTGGGGGCTCACAGGATCCTGACAGGGCCCACGGGAGCTGGAACCGAGATGATCCTGCGGAGGAAACGACCTCACGCTCTGGATGTGCTGTCGCACCTGATGAACCTGGGGCTCAATCAAGTGGTCGATTCCTTTCTGTCCGAGGATGGCGGGTTACTGCGCGAGGTCGTCGACACGGGACCCCGACGTCGCAACCCGGCCGTTCTGAAGTACGTCGCGCAGTACGGTGATCGTCTCGATCGACTGGGTGACCCGCGTGGAAGCTACTTCTGCGCGGTACCCGGCCCGAAACCTTATTCCTTCGAGCAGCGTTCCCTTCCGCCTGGCGCGGTGAAGGAGCCCTACTATCGGTATCGGCTGTTGGATCTGCCTCCTGGGGTAACATTGGTGACCGGCATTATCGCCCCCTGGTTCGATCAACCAGGAGGTGCTCGTCAGGTTCTCTTCCAGATCGGTGACATTCTCTTGACGGCCGAGGAATGCATTGACCTTCGTATTCTGGAAGGAGATGCCTGATGCCCATCATGGAGGAACTTGTCGCCTATGCTTCGGAAGCCGGCGCTTTGCTGAAAGAGATCTCCGGTGGGCATTCCATGACGTGGAATTCTGGACTCTATTCACACCATCTGTGGAACGCGGATGATGAGTGGTTCTATGGATACAGTGAGCGAGGCTGTGAACGTGTGCCAACCATGTGGAGTCCGCATGATCAACTCGTGTACAAATGGGCTGCCAGCCGGATTGCAATAGACGCGCGAGCGGCACTGGAGCTGCCCCCGATCGTTCTGCCCAACACCATCGAAACTCTGGGTCCTGAGTGGAAACTTGTTCAATGGACCGCACTGCTGGGAGGCTTGAGCCTGGAGGAAGATCAGATCCCTATGACAATGAGAACTGTTTTCCCGCAGTGTCGAACTCTCATCGAGTACTCCCACCTGATCCGTCTGTCCTACGATGAAGTACTAGCTTCCTACCGTGCACCTGACGGGACTCCGCGACTCGGATCGTTCGTATCATGGTGATCGCGTGCTCGTCATGGTCAGGGTGTGTACGGACGGGCGAGGTGGTTGAGCAGGTTTCCTCCATCTTCTATCAGGAAACTGTTGATCTCCTGCGTGAGGGTGAGAGGTATACAGACGACGACGCCCGAATTGGTGAGTGCCGTAGTGAGACGTTCAAAACAATCTGGTCGCACTGTGGGCTCTGTTCTCGTCAGAGGATCGGGATGGTGAAGCGTTCGCAGTACGTGGGGTCGACCGGGCATGGCCGCCCGCGGCTGTTGGTGATGGCGGCGGCGATGGCGTTGACGAGTGCGGCAAGGCCTTGTTCGGTAATGGTCGAGGTCCACTGGTTGTTGCCAGTGGGGAGAAGCTGCTCAACGACTTCGACGGTGTACCCGGCAATATCGACGAAGCGGCCGGTGAGGAGGACTGTACCGGGCAGGAGCGCTATCTCCTGGGCCTGAGGGGTCGAGGAGAGGGGAGTGAGGTCTCGTCCGGTGTGGACGATGAACGCTGCGACGCCCGGACTGGTCAACCCGATGGTGGCTACGGTGAGGTCGCGGCTGGTGGCGGTGATTCCTCCGGTGGTGCAGACGCTCGGTTTCGCCGAGCCGGGGGTGGTGCTGCCGCGGAAGGTGACGGCGCCGACAGGAGGTAGATGGCGCATGCCCTCGACGGCGTTGCTCAGGCGCTCTGCGGGCGAAGGGTCGTCGGTGAGGATGGGTGATGGGGAACTGTTCATTATATACGGCCTCGAGACATCATCTTGGGGGTGGTGAAGGCGTTTGTTGTTCCCGGAATGACCCGGATTGGTTAGGTTGGGTGTCACCGTAAGGGTGCACCTGACGGTGAAGACTACCGATTTGCGTCCGCGATCGGGGCGGTTGGAGCGGTTCAGAACGTAAGGGCGGCACAGTGTCGATCGGCGCCGGGGATGGCCCGGGACTGCCTGCGCCTGACGAGTCTGCGCTCTCCGGTGATGCTGCTTGGGTGGATATTCCTTGTTTATGTGTTCGGGTATGTGGCGTACTCGACCATCGCTCATCGAATTGACGTTGCCGCTGACCCGTATGCGACGCAAGAGCCTCATGTGTTCTGGGTGGTCCTAGCGATTCTGTTCTCCGTTCTTATGGTCCTGCTGGCGATGTCGTTAATCCTCAGCTTCACCGTGGTGGACCGGGACGGTGTGCACGCCTATCGGTTCTTCGTGTGCTACTGGAGGCGCCACGACTTCTCCTGGGAGGACTTCTGGAGGGGATCCTTCGTGTTGGAGTCGGTCTCGAGAAGCAGTCACGGAGTGAGAATCAAATCCTGCACCCTTCATGTCTCTCGGGAGTGGAGGAGCTGGAAGCCTGCTGATGAGAGTGCGGAGGGCTCCGCACGTCATACGGGGCCTCGTCGTACTCTGGCGAAAGGGACCGGGATTCCTGGGCTTCAGTTCTTTTCACTATCCGGAGGTGGTGCAGTCGAGCGTGTGGACCGTCGCTGGCTCCAGGTCATCGAGTGGGCGGAGCGCAAGGGGTACCTCCGGCGAGGTGATACCCGCCCGGGAACCGTCTCATAAGGCCACCTAAAGAAGTGGGCGGCACCGCCGCAACGGTGCCGTCCACAACGATGAGGTCAGAACTGCTCAGCGGGCCGGTTCGGTCTCGAGCGGAACCCACGGGTCGGGCTGGTGAGTGATGCGGTTGCGCAGGTCGCGGCGCACCAGCTCGATGGACCACAGCCAGACGACGTGCCCCAGCGCCTCGGAGAAGTGCTCCGCCCAGGTCTGCCCGCCGGTAACCCACGGGAAGGGTGAGGGGACCGTCCCCGTCAGTGGCATGAGCACCAGGTGCGCGCCAACCCACACGAACAGACCGAAGGCAGCGCCCTGCCACAGTGTGATCGACTTGTAGTACTCGGCCATGACACAGTAGAAGACGGCGAAGACGAGCGCAAAGCCGAAGTGGATGATGAAGGAGTAGATCGGCAGGCCCTCGTTGCCGTTGAAGGTGATGCCGGTGTGGGACTGATCTGGGCTCATCCCCAACTGTTCCAGGAGCTTTTGGGGCGGGTTCGTGGCGTTGCGCTCAGGGGTACGGGGCGGGAAGGGTACCTCCCAGCCGAACTTGACGATGGCGGAGAAGAACCCGCCGATGATGCCGACGACGATCGCGGTCCCGATGCGTCGTCGGGTGGGATTGGTCTTCTCCAGCAGGGTGGACAACATGAGTGTCTCCAGTTGTTGGGGGGGACAAGCGGTGCGGTGACCGGGACCGCGGACGGCTTCCAGACAGAACGGCGTCCCGGATGTATGAGGTCATGACGTTCACTGTCCCGGCTCCGGGAAGCCTGACACGCGGCTGTCCTTGACCGCAATGAGGACAAAGGTCAGGGGCGTTGTCGGCATCCTGCTGCCGACGACGGCGCCAGGAAGAGCCGCGGGGCCCCGCCCGCTGCTGCGGACGGGGCCCCGTTGACGTCTACCGGGTGGCTATCTGACAGTGGCGGGATCAGTTGCCCCCGGCGTCGGAGGAGGCTCCGTCGGAGCCGCCCCGCTGGCTGTCCGCGCTGTTGTCGGAGCCCGGGTGGTTGTCGGCACCCTTGTCCTCGTGGCCCTGACGGCCATCGGAGTCGCCCTGCTGACCCTCGGAGTCACCAGGCTGGTTGTCGCTGCCCCCGACACCGTCGGGTTTCGAGGAGTTGTCGACCGCACCGCCCGTCTTGCTGGTGCCTCCGGACGTCTTGCTGTCGGTGCTGGGGGTGGCAGCGCCTCCCTCGCTGGTCTTGCCCGCGGTCTGCTCGGTGGCCGGGGCGGTGGTCGTCGAGTCGCTCGACTTGGAGCCGGAGCAGGCGGCCAGGCTGAGCCCGGCGGTGACGATGAGGAGTGAGGCGGCAAGGGTCTTGGCACGTGTAGCGGTGAATCGCATGAGTTCTCCTTATGCGGTTGCTGTTGCAGTATCAGTGCAGTGGCAGCGCGGGTCAGTGGGTCCGGCCTGCACTTGCGGATCCGGAGTCGCCGTCGTCCATGGAGTTCGTGCGGGAGCTCGGCGGCGCCCACCGTGAGTGACGATCGTCATAAGCGGCTATGCGGTTGTTCGGCAATCCCGGTTGCCGATGGCTCCGAATCTCTTTCGAGACTAGCAACAACAAACGGACCGGCAGGGTGAATTGTTGTGACAATCATCTCCTGTCTGGTGGTCATCGAACTGCTCGGAGGGTGCATCTCGGGTGTCTCGCAGTGTGTTCTACCCGTACTCCTGTCTCGCGACCGGTCGTCCTGTGGTCAGTCTCATAGTGCTTACGCGTCCGGACAGCCCCGTTGGATCCTGCCCGTCTGACGAGCGGCTCAGAAGTAGTAGGGGAAGGGCGACCAGTCAGGGGAGCGGCGCTGGAGGAAGGCATCGCGCCCCTCGATCGCCTCATCGGTCATATAGGCCAGGCGCGTGGCCTCACCGGCGAAGACCTGTTGTCCGGCCAGGCCGTCATCGGCCAGGTTGAAGGCGAGTTTGAGCATGCGGATCGCCTGCGGGGACTTGCCCGCCACCGTGGCCGCGTACTCCAGGGCCCGCTCCTCGAGCACGGCGTGGGGCACGGCCTCGTTGACGACTCCCCATCGCTCGGCGGTGACGGCGTCGTAGGCGCGGGCCAGGAAGAAGATCTCGCGGGCGCGCTTGTCCCCGACCTGGCGGGCCAGGAGCGCGGAGCCGTAGCCGGCGTCGAAGCTACCGACGTCGGCGTCGGTCTGCTTGAAACGTGCGTGTTCGATCGAGGCCAGGGAGAGGTCCGCGACGACGTTGAGACTGTGCCCGCCACCTGCCGCCCAGCCCGACACAGCGGCGATGACGGCCTTGGGCATGGTGCGGATGAGGCGCTGGACCTCCAGGATGTGGAGGCGGCCGGCCC
>NZ_CAUROW010000035.1:0-21931 GCF_963526355.1 uncultured Actinomyces sp.
CACGCCCTAAGCGGGCGGGCCGCCGTCCCCCGCGGGTCTGCCGGCGGCCGCCGTCGTGTCGGTCGGGATCGTCAGTCCGGGATCAGTCGAGGGTCTCGACGACGCCGATCGCCTGAGCCACGCCGGTCAGGGTGGCGGCGATGCGCACGGCCTCCCAGACCTGCTCGGTGCTCAGGCCCTCGCCGCGCACCGTGGCCTCGTGGGCAGTCACGCACTTCTCACAGCCGTTGATGGTGGACACCGCCAGGCTCCACAGCTCGAAGTCGATCTTCTCCACACCGCCGGAGGTTCCGATGATGTTCATGCGCAGGCCCATGCGCTCGTTCTCGTAGGCCGATCCCAGGAAGTGGCGCGTGCGGTAGGCGACGTTGTTCATCGCCATGATGGAGGCGGCACCCAGGGCGGCGTTGACGGCCTCCTCGGACAGGTGGGCGCGCGCGTCCTCCATGACCTGGACCAGGACGGACTCGTTGCGGGTCGCGGCGGCCGCGGCCACGAAGACGCCCCACTGCTGCTGCTCGGTCAACGTGGAGGAGCGGGACAGGGTGGACAGGTTCAGGGAGAGGTCCTTGGCCCACTCGGGCAGGGCGGAGCGCAGGTTGTCGATGCTCATGTGATCTCGTTTCGTCGTCGTGCGGGTGGTGGGTGAGGGGGCGGGGTCGCCTGCGCCCGTCAGCTCATCTGGCCCAGGGCGTCGATGGTGGCGGCGCCGGCCTGCCAGTTGCAGGCGCACAGCTCGTCGGACTGGAGGGCGTCGAGCTGGCGCAGGACCTCCTCGGTGTTGCGGCCCACGGAGTCGGCTGTCACGGAGACGGACTGGATGACGTTGTGGGGGTCGATGATGAAGGTGGCGCGGTCGGCCTCACCGGTGGCGCGCTTGATGCCCAGGGCCTCGGTGAGCTCGCGGTTCAGGTCGCTGGCCATGGGGAAGGGCAGGTCCTGGAGCTTGTCGTGGCTGCGGCGCCAGGCGTAGTGGGTGTACTCGTTGTCCACCGAGACGCCCACGACCTCGCAGTCGCGGTCCTTGAAGTCCTGGTAGAGGTCGCCGAAGGCGGCGATCTCGGTGGGGCACACGAAGGTGAAGTCCTTGGGCCAGAAGAAGACGACGCGCCAGGTGCCGGCGGGAACCTGCGAGGAGACGGTGGTGAAGTAGTCCTCCGGCTTGCTGGCCTCAACCTCCTTGAGGTTGCCGGGGACGACGGCGGTGAGCTCGTAGGCGGGGAACTGGTCTCCGATGGTGAGAACGGCCATGGGTGCCTCCTGAATCATACGAATCGCGGTGCGAGTGGGTGCGGGCCTGCGCCGGCCTGTGCAGGGCCGGTGCCGGACGGCTCCGTCAGTCCAACCGTAAGATGCGAGGTCCATAAGCGCAACTAAAACTATTCCTATGTTTAGGCAGGTATATCTTATTTCGTGATATCGTGGTGACGTCGGCCGGTCCCGGCTGTGTGAGCCCACTGGGGCTCGGCCGTACCGGCGGCCGCGTGGGGCGGTCGCGCCCCCAGGGGGAATGAGCCGCCGGCCTCCGGTGTTGCTCCCACCACCGCCGAACACCAGGTCAGGAGAAGTCATGAGCACTCGCCTCAGCCGCCTCAGCGCTCTTGAGCAGGTTCCCCTGTTCGAAGGGGGCGATGTTCGCCAGACCCTGGAGGACCTCGTCATCCTGGGGCGCGGCCTGGAGGAGTCCGGCTACCACCGCCTCTGGCTGGCCGAGCACCACAGCACCGGTTCCTTCCTGTCGTCGGCGCCCGACCTGCTCATGATGCACGTCCTGGACGCCACCAGCGGCATCCGCGTGGGCTCGGGCGGCGTCATGGCCATGCACTACGGGTCGTTGCAGATGGCCGAGCGCTTCGCCACCTTGGCCTCTCTTCATCCGGGCCGCGTCGACATGGGGCTGGGCCGTGCTCCCGGCGGGGATATGCGCGCGGCGGGCGCCCTCAACCAGGGCCGCGTCATCGACCCCGACGCCATTAACTCCCTCATTGAGGAGACGGTCGCCCTCCTGCGCGACGACCTGCCGGCCTCTCACCATTACGCCTCCATCGAGGTGCACCCCGGCCCGACTGAGATGCCGGAGGTCTGGCTCCTGGGCTCCTCTGGCCAGTCGGCCGCCTGGGCCGGCGCCCACGACCTCAACTACGCCTACGCCCAGTTCTTCACCGGTCGCCAGCAGGTTGAGATCATGAACCACTACCGCGCCCACCTCCCCGACAACCCGAGGGCCCGGAGTGACGGCGCGCACCACCACGGCGGCAGCTCCGGCCACGACTCCATCCACGGGGGCCAGACGCTCTCCGCCCTGTGCGTCAGCGCGGCCGCCACTCGTGAGGAGGCCCGTGAGCAGGCCCTGGTGGCCGCCGACGCCCGCTTCAGCCTGCGCACCGGACGCCCCATGCGCTTCCGCGACCCGGCCACCCTCGACGCCGCCTACCGCGCCGAGGTCGAGCGCTACCTCGAGCGCGACACCGCCATCATCGTGGGCACCTACGACGAGGTCGCCCAGGCCCTGTCCTCCTTCGCCGAGAACCACGGCACCGAGGAGGTCATGCTCATCAGCTACATCGACGACGTCGAGGTCAAGACCCGACAGTACGCCGAGCTCGCCTCCCGGCTCCTGTGAGTCGGTGGGCGCTCCGCCGAGCCCTCCTGCGGCGGGGCGCCCGGTGCGGTCGGTGCTCCGCGCTACGGTCGGTTCCATGAGCCCCGCGAGCACCCGGTCCGCGTCCGAGCCGTCCTCGTCCTTCCCGCCCCCGGTTGTGACGCCCGAGCAGGCGGCGAGCCTGCGGGCGGACCTGCTCGAGGCCGGCTGGGGCGTGAAGGCGGTGGCCACGCTCCTGGGTGAGGCGGCCGACGCCGCCCTGCGCCGGGAGATCCGCCTGCCCGCCCTGCGCTCCGTGCGCGCCGCCCTGACCTCCGGGTCGGCACCTTCGCCCGTGGCCGTCCTGACCGCGCTGTTCATGCTCGGTGAGCCGGTTCCCGCCACGGCCCTCGACGTCGCCCTGACCCGCACCGGTGCCTCCGGCGCCGGCCGGATCGGCCTGGTCAGTGAGCCCGATGAGACCGGATGCGTCCGCGCACGCGTCGACCTGCGCCCCCACGAGGCCGTCGACGACGCCGGTGAGATCCGCTGGTGGGTGGCCTCCGACCTGGGTGAGCTCGTCACCGGCCGGGCCCTGGCCCCCGACCATGTCCTGGGCATCGGCGGTGCGGGCCTCACCCTGGCCGGCCTCACCCCGCGCACACCGGTGGCCACCGCCCTGGACCTGGGCTGCGGCTGCGGCATCCAGACCCTCTACCTGCTGCGCCACGCCGACCACGTCGTCGCCACCGACGTCTCCGAGCGCGCCCTGGCCTTCACCGCCTTCAACGCCGCCCTGGCCGGCGTGAGTGTCTCCGACGGCTCCGATGCCGGCTCCAGGGGCGGAGCCGGTCGGTTGGAGCTTCTGCGAGGCTCCCTCCTGGAGCCCGTGGCCGGTCGTCGCTTCGACCTCATCGTCTCCAATCCGCCCTTCGTCCTGACCCCGCCCGCCGTGCGCGAGGCCGGCCTGCCACTCATGGAGTATCGCGACGCCGGAGGCCCCGTCCTGCCCACCCTCGTCGCCGGGCTTGGCGAGCACCTCGAACCCGGGGGCAGCGCCGTCATGCTCGGCAACTGGGAGCACCGCCATACCTCCCTCGGAACCGGCGATATCCCCGACTCCGCCAATGATTTCGCTACTGACTCCACTACCGACTCTGGTGCCGTGGGCTCCTCCTGGCGCAACGCCGTCGCCACCTGGATCCCCGAAGGGCTCGATGGCTGGGTCATTGAGCGCGAGGTCCAGGACCCGGTCGAGTACGCCACTATGTGGTTGCGCGACGGTGGCCTGGCCCCCGAGCGTGATGCCGCCGGCTTCGACGCCGCCCTGGAGGCGTGGATCGGCGACTTCGAGGCGCGCGGCGTCCAGGGCGTCGGCTTCGGCTACCTCATCGTCCACCGCCCGCAGTGCCTCCGTGAGCCCTGGCGTCTCCTGGAGGAGGTGGCCACCTCCGGTCAGGGGGGCCTGGGGCGTCATGTCGCCGAGGTGCTGGAGGCCCGGGAGCGGCTCGCCGGTCTTGACGACGACGCCGTCGCCGACCTCCGTCCGGTGCTGGCCCCCGACGTCACCGAGGAGCGCCACCTCATCCCGGGCGCCGCCGAGCCCACAGTCATCCTGCTGCGCCAGGGAGGCGGGTTGGGGCGCACGATCCGGGCCTCGACTGCGGTGGCCGCCCTGGCCGGGGTCGCTGACGGCGAGCTGAGCGTGGGCCAGATCGCCTCCGCGGTCGTCGCACTGACCGGGGAGGACGCCATCGGACTGCGGGCGGAGATGGTTGAGGCGACCCGACACCTTATTGCCGTGGGCTTCCTCACTATCGGCTGAGAATTTCACGCCGAAAGAAGATCAAAAAGACATCGGCCTCCGGTGAGTGTGCGGTAGGTAAACTCTTTTTTGAGACCGACGGTTTATGTTCGCCGCCTCTTCTTAATTATCGTGACCTCCCCACCATCAATGATGCGCAACTGTGACGCGGGTTGATCGGCGGCATTTCGGAGGAAAGTGGTTGTGTCGCGCAATGATGCGCGATTGTTGTTTCCTGAGGGGCTTCTCGGGTGTCGGGACGGCTGTGAGAGTTCTACATTTCTCGGCAGTCAAGTTTGTCGTGCGCTCCCCGCGCCCCTGTTCCTCGTGATCGGAATCCATCGGCATGTCCCTGTCATCAATTCGTCCGCGGTGTGGGCGCCAAGGACTTCTGCGCAGATCCTTTGCGGTGGTCGGTTCTCTGGCCATCGTCCTGGTGACCATGGTGTCGCTCCCGTGGGCGACCCCTCCCGCGGGCGCCGCCACCGTCGACCTGGACGTTCCACTGGGGGGCACCTCAGTGCAGATCTCCCACGTGCGCAATACCGAGGGAGTCGACCCTATTACCGATAGGGACGGTGCCTCCGAGCGCTCGGCACTCCCGTGGGAGTGGGGCTCCAGTCGCTCCTGCATCCGCTACTCGCCCGCCGGCGGCGACTACTCCACCGACGTCGTCAAAGGGGGCAGCGGAGTCTATGCCGCTGTCGGCTACGGGCGGAAGGGACGCGGCGGGTGCCCGGACTACGAGGGCGGGCCTTCCTCGGGTAGCCAGTCCTCCCTGGGCTTCCAGCCCTCCAGCGCCACGTCCGTCAAAGTCGGCCAGGTGTTTCTTGTCGGGACGATGAGACATGTCAATCGTCCCGTCTACTCCGATATCAGCGAGGTCACTAATCCGGTCAGGCCGGAGGCGTTCTACTACGGGAGCTTTCATGTCCGGACGGCCGGAACGATCGAGGCGAACTTCCCCTGGGTGGAAAAAGATACGGCCAACAGCTGTACCGGAAAAATCGATTCCGACGGCAAGCTGATCATTGGAGAATATGGCAAGGAGGTGAAGGGGGTACAAACTTCTTACGCCTATGACCCCGAGGGGAATGTTGGGTCTTATGGTGGCGACTACGTCTATATGTACCAGAATAGCCGTCTAGTGCGGTTCGACGGATACATGAACCAGAGCTACACGGACAAGAACGGGCACAGCTGCGCGGATGACATCCTCGACATCAAGTCCGACCGCTCGGACACCGCCTGGACCGACCCGAACACCGGTATCAGGTACAAGCTGAAGCTCTGGGGCTTCGTCAACAACGGGAGCTCCGACAACTGTCAGTCCCAGTTGTCCAGGGCGGAGTCCGCAGGACTCGAGGAACGCTTTGTCACTCGCGAGCGGGCCAACTCCTACGGGTGCCTCTACGGTTCCCTGGAGCAGGAGCGTCCGGTCACCTTCGCCAACGATGTCACCGCGGATCCATCGAACCGAGGATCGTTGACGATTCCCTCATTCAACTATGTCAATGCATCCCCATCGGGAACCTACGGGGCAGGGAGCTGGGGAACCCCCAACGCCCTGACCCCCACCTGGGACGACGAGGCGGTCGACCCCTCCACCTACGCCCTGTTGGCCCCCAACGACGCCGCCACTGTTCAGGAGGCTGAGGCCTCACCGCAGGGCGCCGTCGACAGAATGGCCGGAGAGGTCCTCAGAACTGGATGGTTCCTGCGGGGGGTCACCTGCACCGTCGGCACCCAGGGGACTCCGCTGCTGCGCCGCGACGGGGTCACTCTCCTGGATCAGTCCGACTCGGTCGACCTTCAGCAACAGACCCTCCGTCTGGCCGAGCCCCAGTTCGCCGAGCACCGGGATGAAACGGCCATCAAGTGCGTCTGGCACAACGAGTATGTCATCGCGCCCGGGCGCCTGACCCTTGTCAACGTCGTCGACTCCGGCACTGCCGATCCCAACGAGTGGACCCTGTCGGCCACGCCCGCGGCCTCCGGACTCTTCGGGCAGAAGACCATCACCGGAGCCGGCGGCGCCGAGCAGGTCACTGGGATCAGCACCGCCGGCGGTACATACGCGCTGAGTGTGGGCTCCGGGCCGGCGGGCTACGCGCAGAACGGCCCCTGGACGTGCACCGACGGTGACGGCTCTGATGTCCCGGTCAACGGTGATGGGCAGCTCGTGCTGCCCGAGGGCGGCAACGTCACCTGCACCGTCCACCACCACAACAAGCCCGTTCAGACCCCGGTCAGCGCGGCCAAGATCGTCGACGGCGCCTCCGATGCCGCGACGGCCGGCTCCTACTGGCTGTCCTACACCTGCACACCGGGACCTGACGGTCAGGGCACCTCCACCGGAAGGATCTCGGTGGACGCCACGGGCAATGCCGTGGACCTGCCCGTCCAGAGCGTGGGGGCCACCTGCACCATCACCGAGGACGCCCATGATGCCAAGGGACTCAAGCAACCCGACTCGACCGCCGGTGGCTCGGTCAGCTGGAAGGACTCGGCCGCCTTCCAGGTGGTGACCATCAAGGACAGCACAGAGACCGAGGTCGCCTCGACCGGCATCGCCCCGACACAGGGCAACGCCGGGGGCGTCACCTTCACGGTGCCCGACTCCGCACAGGGTGGTGTCCGGGTCAAGGTCGTCGACTCCGTCGTCCCCCACGCCGGTATCGCCAAGACCTTCACCAAGGTCGACAAGAGCGCTGAGAAGGTTGATGGCAGGACCACCTTCGACCAGATCTACACGATCACGGTCACCAACCCCTCGGCCGAGGCTGCGCTCACCTATGACCTCAACGACGCCTGGCAGCTTCCCGACGGCGTCACGGTCCACAAGGTCAGCGTCTCCGGAGACGCCATCACCGGCACCGAGACGTCCGAGGCGGGCGTTCCCTACGCCAAGACCGGAGTCACGCTGCCTGCGGGTCAGAAGCACACCTACACGGTCGTGCTCAACGTCTCCGGCCCCGACGTCGGACTGCCCGGCATCCAGGGGACCTGCCGGCCCTCTGCGGCGGACCAGGGCAAGGCCGTCTACAACAAGGCCTCGGTGACCACGAAGGGAGACGAGCAGACCAAGGAGGCGGCCGCCTGCGGCAGCCTGCCCCCCGACCCCCGGTTCAAGGCCTCCAAGACCCCGCTCGACGTGGTCCGCAACGCCGACGGCACCTTCACTGCCAGCTACTCGGTGACGGTCTCCAACACCTCACTGGCCGCTGGCCCGGTGGCCGCCGACCTCACTGACACCCCGCAGATGCCCATGGGCGCCTACCTGAGCAAGGTGCGGGTGCTGGAGAAGGGCACCGACGCCCAGGGCGTCACCATCCCCGGGGTGAACGCCGGCACCGGGACCCTCGACGGCCCGATCACCCTCGCCCGGGCCGGCGCCGGCGAGACCCTTGCCGCTGCCCCTCGAGCCGGAGGTGAGGGAGGCAGACGCACCTTCACCGTCCAGGTGACCTTCACAGTTCGCGAGAACGCACCGGGCTTCTCCGAGTCCGACTTCCAGTGCGGCCACCTGCGCGCCGACGGCAGTCCTTCCGGGCTGATCAGCACCCTCGCCATGGAGGGTGACACCGACGGCGAGGAGAACAACCAGGCCTGCCTGTCGACCTCCGGCACGCTGAAGTTCTCCAAGGAGGTCGCCGTCCAAGCCGGCAACGGCTCCACCTTCGACGTCGTCTACACCGTGAGCGTCGTCAATGAGGGCTCACTGACCGCGGCCACCGGCCCCATCAACGACGCCCCGTCCTTCGCCCCCGGGCTGACGCCCACCGCTGTCAAGGTTCAGCGGGAGACGGGGCCGACCCGCTTGGTCACCCCGCAGGCCGACGGTTCCTACCGGCTGTCCGACAACGAGAACCTCTCCTCGGGAATGCGGATCCGCTACACAGTGACCTTCAGCGTCAAGATCGACCCGTCGGCGGCCGGCTACAGCGAGAACCTTCTGTCCTGCTCCGTGGAGAACGGCCGGCTCGTTCCCGGCCATGGCCTCTACAACAGGGTCGTCCCCGAGGCGGGCAAGGACTCCGACACCCGCTTGGACCACGACGTGGCCTGCACCAATGCCTCACCCGATGCCGATAAGCGCGTCCTGTCCATCGTCAAGACCGGCAGCCAAGGACCGCTGGACGACGCGACCTTCGCCATCTATCCGAAGAACCCCTCCGCCTGGGACGCCATGCCCCTGGACGGCGGCGTCACCTTCACCGGCGGCAAGGGGACCGGAACCTTCACCACGACGGCACTGGCCATCAACCGCGAGTACTGGCTGGTGGAGACCAAGGCCCCGGCCGGGCACCAGCTCATGGCCAGGCCCGTTCGCTTCAAGGTGACGCAGTCCGGCATCGAGCTCCTCAATCCCGCTCCCAATGGCTCGTCCCTGACCGTCTCGCGCAGTGGGGCCAGTAAGGCCGACGACACGATCACCGTCCGTGACGTCCAGATCGGCAGCCTGCCACTGTCCGGTGGAAGCGGCATCGGGATCAATGCCGCCGTCGCCATCACGGCCCTCATCGGCGCGGCCCTGCCGGCGCTGCGCTCCAGAAAGACTTCCTCACCCAGGCACGCCGCCTGAGCACGAGGAGAAAACCGACTCCACTGCGTCGCGCACGGGTCACCCCATATATCCCTCACCCATCCCATACCTATAGGAGATAAGAGCAATGCACTCCCTCACCATGCGCCGCCGCCTCAGCATCGCCGCTGCGATGGCCCTCTCCGCCGGCGCGCTCGCCGTACCGGCCGGTGCGGCACAACTCTTCGACCCGGATGCCCCCACCATTGGCTACGGCAGCAACACGTCACTGACCATCCACAAGTGCGAGCAGACCGATACCAACGGCGTCACGGAGGGGACCGGCAACGAGGATCCCACAGCCGAGTGCAAGCCGGTCTCCGACGTCGAGTTCACCATCACCAAGCTGAACGTCGACCTCACCACCAACGCCGGGTGGAAGACGCTGGCCGAGACCAAGGGCGACGTCTCCAAGGCCCGGGCCCTCACAGGGGGCCCCGCCCACACGGTCACCACTGGCGGTGACGGCCTGGCCTTCTTCGGCGCTGATAAGACCGAGGTCGGCGCCTACCTCGTCAGCGAGACGAGGACCCCTGCCCAGGTCATCCCGGCTGAGGACTTCGTCGTCACCCTGCCGATGACCAACCCGCAGGACACCACCAAGTGGAACTACGACGTCCACGTCTACCCCAAGAACACGGTCGACGGTGTGGACAAGAAGGTCGAGGACCAAAAGGCCGCCGGCTCCGGGCAGAACATCACCTACTCCATCACCACCTCCATCCCGAAGGTTGACACCGCCAATGGCGCCACTCTCAAGCGCTACCAGGTGATCGACCCGCTCGACTCCCGCATCAAATCCGATCTGGGGTCGCTCAAGCCGGTCGTTAAGATCATCAATCCCGAGACCCAGCTGGAGAAGGACACCGACTACACCCTGACGGTGGCGGCCAGCGCCACTCCCGGTGATGACCACCACTACCTGACGGTGACGATGACCCCGGCGGGGCTGGACAAGGTGGCGAAGGCCCGCACCGCCGGCACCGGTGAGACGAAGGTTCAGGTGACCCTCACCGCTGCCTTCGAGTCGGACGTCAACCTTGAGGGGGCTCTCTCCAACGTCGCCAGCCTCATCCCCAACGACAACCCCAATATGGTGTGGGACCCGGAGCACCCCACGAATAATGTCCCCGGTGTGCCCACCAAGCCCATCCTGTCCAAGTACGGCAAGGTGAAGGTCACCAAGACCGGTACGGATGACCTCGCGGACAAGACCAAGTACAACGGCGCCCAGTTCCAGGTCTACGAGTGCCTCAAGGCCGCGGGCGGCGGCATCCTCAAGGACGCCGACCCCAACAAGGCCGGCACGAACCCGCTGACCATCGGCGGTCAGGACACCTTCACCACCACCGGTCAGGGCGTGGTGGAGATCAGCTCGCTGCGCGCCAACGACTACGTCGACGGTGCTCAGAAGACCCAGCTGACCAATAACGACTACTACTGCCTCGTCGAGACCAAGGCGCCCGAGGGCTACAGCCTCCAGGCCGAACCGATCCCCTTCCGGGTCCTGGCCGCTGACGCCGAGGCGAAGACCCCGACCGAGGTGACCGTCACCGACGTGCCGAAGAACGCAGGCTTCCGCCTGCCCCTCACCGGTGCGAACGGCGTCATCTTCCTCACCGTCGCCGGTGCCTTCCTGGTGGCCGGTGGTGCTGTGGTCGCCTACGTCAACAAGCGTCGCAACGCCGCCAAGCACTGAGATCACCGCCTGCGTGGGGGAGACGGGGCATCTCGTCTCCCCCACGCGGGCAGCGCCGCGCCAGGCCTCCCGTCCTCCCGCTGGCCGCGGCCGCCCCAGCGGCTCCCCGCCCGACTCATGGGCGAGACCCCGCCGACATCCAGCCATCGAAGGAAAGGCACGGTTCCTCCGTGACAGCGCTACCGCCAACACGTCACCGCCGACTCTCCCGGCCCCCACTGACCTCTCCGACCGATGACGAGCCCGCAGGCTCCCAGGGCGACGATCCGCGCGAGCCTGACGCACCCGCCACGAGAACCGAGGATCCCAGGGCCGCCCAGGCCCCTGAGGTCCCCGGGTCCCTCAAGGGGGCGCGTCGGGCCTCCCGCCGCAGGGCGTTGCGCGAGCGCTTCCTGAACTGGCTGCCGCTGGTCCTGGTCCTGGTCGGCGTCGCCGTCCTCCTCTACCCGGTCATGGCGACCCAGCACAATAACGATGAGCAGCAGCGCCTCGCCAGCATGTACACCGCAGCCGTCAATGCCGCGGATCCCGACACCATCACCGCGAAGCGCGCCTCCGCCGAGGCCTACAACAACAGCCTGGAGGGTGCGCCGATCCTTGACCCCTGGCTCGAGTCACAGCGCCCCGACACCCCCCAGTACCAGGCCTACCTCCACGAGCTCGACATCGACACCGTCATGGCTCGCATCGTCGTCCCCTCCATCCATGTGAGCCTGCCGATCTACCACGGCACCGAGACACGGACCCTGGCCGATGGCGTTGGGCACCTGTTCGGAACCAGTCTGCCGATCGGCGGCCCCTCCACCCACGCCGTCCTGACCGGCCACACCGGCCTGCCCACCGCGACGATGTTCGACAACCTCACTCAGGTGAAGAAGGGCGACGCCTTCTACATCTCCTCCCTGGGACAGACCCTCAAGTACGAGGTCACCGACATCACGGTCGTCAAGCCCGAGGAGACCGACTCCCTGCGCAAGGTGCCCGGTCGCGACCTGGTCACACTCGTCACCTGCACGCCCTACGGCGTCAACTCCCACCGCCTCCTGGTGACCGGTGAGCGCGTCCCCATGGACCCCACGGCCGCCGCGGCCGAGGAGGCCGAGGCGCTACCCACTCCCATGCAGACCTGGATGAAGGTCATCGTCGTCGCCGTCGTCATCATCCTGGCGGTGGTCTTCGGAATCCTGGGGCGCCTGTGGTGGCTGCGCCGCCGCGCCCGCCTCGCCTCCGGCGCAGAGCGCGCCAAGGGCACTGACGACTCGACCGATACCGGCTTCCCGCGAGACGCTCAGGACACCCAGGACACCGCGGATAAGGTCGACGATGTCGGCGGCGTGGATCACTGGCCCGGTCGCCATCTCAGGGACGTAGCCGCTTCCCCCGCCGCCTGCACCGCCGACGTTGCCGGTGAGCCGTCGGACGATCCTCCCGTTGGTCCCCACCCCCGGGAGCCGTGAGCAGTCCCGCACAGGAATCGCGGCCATGTTCCTATTAGTCGGTGCACCCGAGAACCTAGGATCTGCCGGTGGTCTCCTTCCAGCTGCCGACATCCCGCACCCCGGGGCGCCCGTGCCTGTCCGGAGTCCTGCTGGCTCTGTCCTGCCTGGGGGCGACGATCGGCCTGTGGCTCCTCTTCGTCCTCACTCGCACCGGCCAGGTTCTTGAGGCCATGGCCCTGGAGGGCTCGGAGATCGGTTCACACTATGTGAACGATCATGCTCGCGCCCTGCTGTCCATGGTCTCGATGCCGGCGGCCGTCATCCTCGTGGTGACGATCCTGGTGGTGGGGCTGCTGCGACGCAGTCACCGCCGGGCGGTGTGGGCCGTCGTTGCCGTGGTGGGGGCGAACCTGTCCACCCAGATTCTCAAGTACCAGATCCTGTGGCGCCCCGACTTCGACATCTCCCAACGCTGGGACAACGCCAACACCCTGCCCTCCGGCCATACGACCATGGCGGCCTCCGCCGCCGTCGCGCTCATCCTGCTGTCCGGGCAGCGCTGGAGGGCGCTGTCGGCCTGGGCCGGTGCCCTGTTCGCCATCGCCATGGGGTACTCCACCCTCGTGTGCCAGTGGCACCGTCCCTCCGATGTCCTGGCGGGGATCCTGGTGCCTGTCACCTGGGGGGCGGTCGTCGTGGCCGCCGGAGCCTGGAGCCCCCCAGGGGCCTCGCCCCCGGACACCTGCGAAGAGGACTCCGATGAGACGTCCGAGCCGCTTGACGCGGGGCCGACGCCGGTGGCCGGCGTTCCCCGCCCGTGGAACCGGCGCGTCGGCAACGTCCTCATGGCCCTAGTGGGAATCGTGTGCACGCTGGGAGCGCTTGGCCTGGGGACATGGGTGTGGAGGAACCTGGGCGGCCCCGACACGCGCTGGCAGCTCTTCGGCGCCTACGCCTCCGGGTCGGTGGCCGTCGTCGGTGTCGCCTGCCTGGCGCTGTCCGCGCTCGCGTCCCTCACCGATCAGGGCCGCCTCCGGTACAGGCGCGGGCCCCGCAGCCGCGACTGACGGCCGCTCCCGGCTGAGATTTACATCACTAGACCTACTCCTCGACGACGGCGGCCGGGAGCCTGACGGTGAAGGTAGTCCCGTGGTCCTCGGGGGCGGTGGAGGAGTCGACCTCGATGCCGCCTCCGTGGGACTGGACGATCGCCAGGGCGATCGACATGCCCAGGCCCGTCGAACCGGTGCGCCGCTCGCGCGAGGAGTCCCCGCGGGCGAAGCGCTCGAAGAGCCGGTCGCGCACATCGGACGCGATGCCCGGGCCGTCGTCGTGGATGCGCACGATCAGGGCGTCGCCCTCGTGCGCCAGCGTCGTGGTCACGTGGCTTCCTGCGGGCGTGTGGACCCGGGCGTTGGCCAGGAGGTTGACGATGACCTGGCGCAGACGTGCCTCGTCACCGATGACCAGCGGTGGTTCGGGGAGGAACTCCTCGGCCTCCTCCTGCGTGGCGTCAGCCGGGGGCTCGAGGACGTCCAGGTCCAGCCGCCAGTCGTGGTCCGGCCCGGCGGCGCGGGCATCGGCCACTGTGTCCACCAAGAGCCCGACCAGGTCCACCTCCTCACGGCGCAGCTCACGTCCGGCGTCCAATCGCGCCAGCAGCAGCAGGTCCTCCACGAGCGCTGTCATCCGCACCGACTCGGAGTGCACGCGCTCCAGGGCGTAGGTGGCCTCCTCCGGCAGGTCGGCGTCGGCCCCCTCGCGGCGGATGAGTTCGGTGTATCCGCGGATCGAGGCCAGTGGTGTGCGCAGCTCGTGGGAGGCATCGGCCACGAACTGACGCACCTGTGTCTCGGAGCGCTGCCGGACGGCCAGGGCGGACTCCACATGCCCGAGCAGCGTGTTGAGGGCACCGCCGACCTGCCCCACCTCGGCCGAGGAGTCCAGGTCCGCCTCGACCACGCGGTCCTCGATGCTCACCTCGCCGCGCTCCAGCGGCTGGGAGGCCACGCGGTGCGCGGTGCGGGCCACCCGCTCCAGAGGTGCGAGCGAGGAACGCACCATGGCCCGCCCGACCAGGGCAACTACCAGGGCGCCCACCGCTGCGACGGCCAGCTCGATGAGCAGCTGGGTACGGATGAGCGCCTTGTCCGCTTCCAGGGAGAGCCCGGTGATGACGGTGTCGCCCGAGGCGGCGTCGCGCGAGGCCATCACCCGGTAGTCGCCCAGGTGGTGCAGATGGACGGTGACGGGGTGGTCCCGGGTGGTCTCGGACAGCAGGAGCTGGCAGTCCTCCCGGGAGATGGCCGCGTAGTGGCCGTCCTTGTCGATGTAGGCGGCCGCCTCGCCACTGGAGCCCGACGACGCCGGGGCGATGAGCGTCAGGGTGCCGGTGGACTGCCCGGCGGCATCGAGGCCGGGAGGAACCCCTTGCGTGTCGGGGCCGGCCCCGCCGTTGTGGCCGTCCTGGTTCTCCTGCCCGCCCTGGGTCTCCTGGGCCTGAGCGTTCTTGGCCTCCTGCGTCAGGTCGTGGCGCTTGTCGGCGGCTCGCTGGGCGGCCGCTCTCAGCTGGCCGTCCGTTCGCGCCCTGAGGGTGTGGCGCAGGCTGACAGTGGAGAAGGCACTCATGACCGCCGCCATGACCAGGACCAGCCCGAGCACTCCGGCCACCAGGCGGGTGCGCAGGCTGCGGGGACGATTCAGGGGCGGGGTGGGCCACCGGGAACCGTGGCTGGTCCGCCGACCGGGCGGCCTATCGGCGGGTGCGCCGACCGCTGCTGAGGGCGTGGGCGGCTGCGTCGACATCGCTGTGCCGTCAGCCGCGGTCGTCGGCGCCGGCGACCGGCTTGAGGACATAGCCGACACCACGCATCGTGTGGATCATGGGCTCGCGGCCCTTGTCGATCTTGCGGCGCAGGTAGGAGATGTAGAGCTCGACGATGTTGGCCTGCCCACCGAAGTCGTAGTTCCACACCCGGTCCAGGATCTGCGGCTTGGACAGAACCCGGCGGGGGTTGCGCATGAGATAGCGCAGCAGCTCGAACTCGGTGGCGGTCAGCTGGATCTCGTCCTCGCCGCGCCAGACCTCGTGGGAGTCCTCGTCCATGCGCAGGTCGCCGACCTCCAGCAGGGAGGCGGGCCTCTCCTCGCTGGCCCCCGAGCGGCGCAGCAGGGCGCGCAGGCGGGCCACGACCTCCTCCAGGGAGAAGGGCTTGGTGACGTAGTCGTCGCCGCCGGCGGTCAGGCCCGCGACCCGGTCCTCGACAGCGTCCTTGGCCGTCAGGAACAGGACCGGGACGTTCGGGCTGTGGCCGCGCACGCGGCGCATGACCTCCAGGCCGTCGAAGTCGGGCAGCATGATGTCCAGGACGATGACGTCGGGGTCGATCTCCTGGGCGGATCGGACCGCGGCGATCCCGGTCCCGGCGGTTGTGACCTCCCAGCCCTCGTAACGCAGGGCGGAGGCGAGCAGGTCGGCGAGCATCTGCTCGTCGTCGACCACCAGGACGCGCAAGGGGGAACCGTCGGCGCGGGTGAGGTTCTCGGTGGGGGAGCTAGTCACATCGCCTATTCAACAGGAAGGCGCTGTGCTCTACCACAGTGCAACCTGTGTCTCGACTGTG
This sequence comes from uncultured Actinomyces sp., assembly GCF_963526355.1. Taxonomy (GTDB): domain Bacteria; phylum Actinomycetota; class Actinomycetes; order Actinomycetales; family Actinomycetaceae; genus Actinomyces. Next base: position 15,732 of record NZ_CAUROW010000035.1, read on the forward strand.
TTACTCATCTGAGACTCAACGGCTACCCAGAGAGGGGAGTGCTGTGACATGCTTATGCGGTCGTGCGTCCCGGTTGTTGTTCCCCACATCCGTGTGCACTCAAGACGTTACTTCGTAGCGTAGTCGCACAAAGGGCGGCTCAGTGGTATCTCAGTCGCCTCCCTATCTAGCGTGTCGCGGCCGGTCATCCGGCGGTGACCGATTCCCCCTACCACAGCAGGAGAGTCATGGAATACGTCGATGGCAACGAGCGCCGCTTCGGTGCCGAGGACCTGTTCTTCTCGACGACGGACACCAAAGGCGTCATTCGCAGGACGAACCGTGTGTTCGATTCGTTGTCCCGTTACACTACCGAAGAACTCGTCGGCTCTCCACACAACATCATTCGGCACGACGACATGCCCGCCGGCGCTTTCAAGCTCGTGTGGGATGAGCTGCAGCAGGGACGCTCGTCGTGCATCTACGTGCTCAACCGGGCCAAGGACGGCCTGGACTACTGGGTCTTCGCGACGATGGTTCCATTGGCGGACGGTTATCTGTCCGTGCGCGTGCGCCCGACCAACCACGCCATGTTCACTCCCGTCAAGGAGATCTACTCCCGGGTACGGGCCGCGGAGCGCGCCTACGCCGAGGAGGGGCACGGGGGTCGGGAGGTTGCCGAGCACGGGGCAGCGCTGCTGATCAAGGAGCTGGCCGAGCTTCAATACCATGACCTGCACAACTTCGCCCGGGCTGCGCTCCCGCGCGAGCTGGCCCTGCTGGTGGTCGAGGGGGTTCGGGTGCCGCCGCGCGCCGAGTCCGACAGTCCCATGTTCGCCGTCCTCCAGGCCGTCGCCGCGATTGAACGGGACACCGATGAGCTCATCTACCAGCTGGGGGAGTATCAGGAGCTCATCAATGGGTTGGGCTCCTGGGCCGGCGGGGTGCGCTCGGTCATCAACCGGGCCAACCGCGTGGGCCTCCTCATGGGGGAGGTGACCAGCCCCGACGGCGAGTCCTCCGTCCCCACCGTCTCCGAGCGCGTCAAGGAGCGCAGCGCCCAGGCCGTCGAGGTGCTCCGTCAGCTCAACTCCTCCCTGGTGGCGCTCTACGAGGCGGCCTCGGAGGTGCGCTTCCGCAGCTCGATGATGCGTCTGCACACGCTGATGGCCGGTATCTTCGCCGCAGCCGTCCTGGACGGGGAGGAGGGATCCGCCGATGCCATCGGCGATCTCGCCGAGGCGATGCTCTCCGACCTGGAGTCCCTGGTGCCCTCCTGCCAGGAGGCCGCGGACCTGGCCGAGCGCCTGGAGGGTGACCTGCGCGGTGTGGTCAGCAACCTCGACCGCGTCAAGCGACCCTTCCAACGCTGGATCCGGGCGCTTCAGGACGAGGGCGCCCAGGCGTTGGTCGACGACGTCGACGCCGAGGCCGTCCTGCAGGAGGCCGTCGCCGTGGGTGAGCAGGGCTTCCCGGAAACGGCTTCCCTGGCCGAGTTGGCTGCCAAGGCTCGCGGCGTCGTCGTCACCCTGGATGAGTCGGTCATCCGTGAGCGGGTGGCGACGGTTCGTCAGACCCTGAGCCAACTGGGAGCGTAGTTAGCAAAAATCTACAAGATAAGTCCCAACTTACTGGTGACAATGTCATAAACACTCTTCCGCGGGCCCGCGCGTGTCACTAAGGTTTTTCTGGCACTGTGCGAGGAGCTAAGGAAATGATCCTCGACGAGGTGCTCCCGCGAACCATCTACCATGAAGGAGAGCACCCATGGAATCGCAAGTCGGGTACGAGCGTTTGTTTGAGCCGCAGGACATCTTCTTTTCCACCACGGATCTGAAAGGTGTTCTGCAGAACACCAATAGGACATTCGATACGCTGTCTCGCTACTCGCGCGAACGACTCATCGGGTCCCCCCACAACATCATTCGGCACCTGGATATGCCGGCCGGTTTCTTCCGCTTGATATGGGACGATTTGCAGTCCCAGCGCCCTGTCTGCGGTTATATCACCAACCGCGCGGTAGACGGCCTGGATTACCGGGTGTTCGCCACGATCGTGCCTTTGCGTCAGGGGTATCTGTCGGTGCGGATTAAGCCGATGGACGGTGTGACCCGGGGCAAGGTCGAGGAGGCCTATCGCCGGGTGCGCGCTAAGGAACGCGACCTTCAGGCCCGGGGGGCGTCTCGCCACCAGCTCGGTGAGTTCGGCGGCCGGGAGCTTACCGGTGAGTTCCAGGCGCTGGGATTCTCCTCCCTGCACGACATGACGCTGGCAACTCTGCCTCGCGAGGTGGCCTTACTGGTCGCCGCCGGAGTACGCGTTCCCGCGGTCGCTCCCGAGAGCCTGGGGGCGGTGGCGCGCATCCTTAACACGGTGGCCGCCATGGAGAAGGACACCAACGCCCTGGTCTTCGAGCTTGATGAGTATCTGCGTCTCATCACCACCATGGAGGCCGCCCATGACTCGGCCCGGGCGGTCGAGATGCGGGTGGGGCGCATCGGCCAGCTGGTCTCCCACGACACGGGCAACGGCACCCAGACCAAGGCGCAGGCTCTTGCCGAGCGTATCTCCGAGCTCACCGGCGCCGCAGGCGCTGAGCTGACCGGTCTGCCCTCGCGCCTGCAGGTCCTGCACCAGTCGGTCACCGAGCTGCGCTTCTCCGTTGCCCTCATGCGTCTGCTCACTCTCATGGTGGGACGCTTCGCCCAGTCCATCCTCGATGGCAGTGAGGTGGACGCCATGCACTCCCTCATGGACCTGTGTGAGGGCCTCGAGTCCGGGATCCGTGGGCTGGAGCCCGTGCTGCGGGCTGTGAGCACCCAGGTCTCTCAGCTCAACGATGCTCTGCGCACGGTCACCTCCAGCCTGGACCGCGCCGCTCGGCGCCTGGGCCAGTGGGTGGACCTGCGCGGTGGCGGGGCCGGCTCGTCGGGGTCCCCGACCGTCGATGAGGTCGCCCAGCTCGTCTCACGGGGTTTCCCGGAGGTCCGTTCCCTGGCCGAGTTGGCGGCCGAGTGCCGCGGCCTGCACCTGCCCTACGACGAGAGCGTTGCGACCCATCGTCTGGCTGCTGTGCGCAGCGCCCTGGCCGAGCTCATCTGAGGCCAGCGGACCGAGCGTTCGCCGTGCTGTACCGCCCGTGAAGGGGCGTGCAGCACGCGTTCGTCTCTCTGCCCCGACTCATGACGCTTGCGCACATCCCGCTCGCTCCTTGAGTTTTCCTGGGGATGGTGGTGTTGATGAGCCGGCCGTCGGTGAAGGTCTCCCCTGCCCAGTGGAAGTGGGCCTTCAGGTCGCCGGGGCGCGGGTGGTGTAGGCGCCGACGATGAACCGCAGCCTCGCCTCGTCCAGCGCTGTCAGGTTGGTAGTCGAGAGCATGCCGGCCCCAGCGACGATGACGAGCTCCTCGATGCCGTGAGCGGCCTGGAAGGCCTCCATGACGGGGATGATCGTGGTGGTCTCGGCCCGATTGCGCTCAAACGCGAAGAGCCGGCCATGCGGAAGGAGCCTTGATGGTGAAGGGCTCGGGTCCTCTGTTTTCCCAGGGCACCGTGGTCCACGCCGTAGGGTCGGTCACGGGCTCGCGTGCCACCGCATACTGCTCGTAGGAGCCGTCCTCGTGAGTAATGTGGATCTCAATGGTCATCGCCCCGGTTGATCCGCCGCACTGGATATATGTCGCCCGCGCCGGGGACGAACGAGGAACATCGTCAACATGTATTGCTCCCTCAGGTAGTGCTCAGACTAATATGGAAAAGTGCTTCACGTCATCCATGAACTTTGGGCTGGATACGCGTCGGTCTACTCGACTGGTGAACTCCTGTGGAGTTTACGGAAGAAAGAAAGTTTCAACTAGCCCATTTTTGCCATTTGTTTCGTAGGCAAAGCGTCTCTTTGTCGTTTCTCAACTCTCTTCATTTGAACCTCTGTGATTTCGATGGTGCGTCCGTCGTTCAGCCTGATTCGGGCAAGGTTGTTTGGTGGCAGCATGCTGTCAGCGGTTCGCTGGGTGCCATGATATGGGGACTGGCCGCTCTTGACCTCCAGGCCGACCTGGGTCGTCCTCTCGTTGGATGAACCGGTCGTAGTAGCGTCCCTGCGGTGCTCCATCAATATGCGCAAGACGCTTGTTCTACTGACCTCTCTGAGGCTTATTCATAGGGGTGTTTAGGGTGTTTTATCGATAATTGCGAGTTATCGGTGTGAATACGGCTCTTTTTCTCGTTGGAATACCGTCTGAAAGTCGAGGTGATTCCGGTTCGGGTCGGCCATCCGACCGGGTTGCTGACGACCATGGACTCATCGCGCAGCCGGTGAGACTCCCGCCCCCAGGGCCAGATTCTGCCCAGTCCACCGCACCGCGATGAAGAGTTCCGGACGCACCGCCGCGTCAGCCTGCGCCGCAACGCCATCGACCCTGCCGAGCGGACCCTTCCCCCTCTGGCGGGACCGCAGCTCACCATGCGGCTGAGGGCATTTTGCGCGGTCGGGTGCATCCTCTGCCGAACGGTGGCATGTCGCGCGTACGGGAACAGGAACCCTGTCCCCGTACGCGCGAGATGTCCCCGACCACGAGAAAATGTCGCCGACGGCGTCGAACGTCCTCATCTGTAATCCCAATCAGCGCCACCAGCGCTCACCTTGCCGGCTGGGACGCCACCCCCATGCCGCAAGAAGGACTATGAGGGCTATTCACAGACACGTCAATCAGCCACGTTTGCCCAGGTCAGGGGCTGCTCGTCTCGCCCCGTGGATAAGCCTCGCTATTTTCATGTGCCCGACACCGCCAGTAGCCCCATACCGTTGCCAGCGTCAGCGGCCCCCAGAGTAGAATAGGCAGGTAACACCACAGCATGACAGCCAGTGCCCAGTTGTGGATCAGGCCAGCGTCAGGTCGGTGCCCAAGCGCGACATGTGCGACCATCTGTACATTGAAGATCCAAATCAAAGCCAGTGAGCCAACAGCGCCGAGGAGCACTGGCAGCCTGGCGGGTATGCGCCACTGCCCGAGGTGCTCACCCCACGGCCGTATAAGTCCTACGGCCAGATAGCCGCACGTCACCTGCACTATGCTCAACCCAAAGACGTAGACGTATCCGAGTGTGGGTTCGCCAGCAAGCTGGAAGGTGCGGAAATCGGCTGTTCCAGGCATGAATCCAACAATCATGAGCACACGCCAGACGCTTGACGGCAGGGTGGCGAAAAATGCACTCCACGCGCACAGACGCATCCAGCTCGGCCGGTTTGGATCAGCGTCCCTCGGTGGCATGATGTCATGCTTATTCATGGGGTGAGACCTATTCATACGTGTGTTTAGGGTGTTTTATCGGTAATTGCGTGTCGCTGAGCAAGGTGGAGACTCGTTCCTGAGAGAATCTTTGGTGATCAAACCAATTCAACCAGAAAACGAGCCGCCACCATGAATAGTAGCACGAGAATCCCCCGCAGCGAGGTTGTGGACCTGTGCGAGACGATGAGGGTTATTCGCAGCCACGACGACCGCTTGCCTCGCCCTGTGAATAAGCCTCGATTTACCACATTACTCCTTGCCAGTGTTCGGGTCCAGGGTGCTGGGCCTGTTCCTGTGCGTGCGCCTGACCCTGATCCCGGCTGAGGCGCAACCCGTGCCAGGAGCTGCTCGCCGAGCTCTACGGCGTCTGGCAGTCCACCGCCTCAAGAGTCATCGCCGCCTACACGCCCCTGATCGCCGCCGCCCTCGACGACCAGGTACCGGTCGTGAAGGACCGGGACCCCGTGGCCCAGCACTTGGTTCGTCGAGGACTCGCCTCACCCCTCGACGACGGACGTCGCGACTACAGTCCGCGAGGCTTACGGTACGTTCGCGAGCCCTTGAGCGCTCTGGGGTCCGACAGGCTTTCGCAACAGGCCCTAGTGCGGGTCTTGGCAACCACTCCTTGTGGGACGGTCAGAGAGGGTGAGACGAAAGTCGTCTTCCGCGTCCGGTCCGGGTGGGAAAGGGCGAGCGGTGCGTTACAGTCGGCCGGGAGCCGGTGAGAACCGCCTCCCCTGCCACGCGCACCCCGTCAGGAGTCCCGGTCTCCCGGATCATCATGATCGCGCGGAGATCGCCCGGCCCCGCCGGCGTCGCGAACCATCCGCAGACCCGTCAGGCGCGGTCATCCGCGCACCGCCCGTGAGGAAGGCCTTACGTGTCCACCAAGCTCGTCATCGTGGAGTCCCCCAACAAGGTGCGCTCCATC
>NZ_CAUROW010000036.1:0-21588 GCF_963526355.1 uncultured Actinomyces sp.
GCTCTGCGCGAGTTGCGCCGGGGCCCCGTCGGGTCCGGGGCTGCGGTCGCCCCCGCCCGAACCGCCCACACGGTTTTCGCCCCGACGAGCCCCGCGTGGCCGGCGGCCCCACCCGTCTCACCGGGTTCACCGGCAGTGCCGGTGGGGACATCTGCTGATGGGGCGGGGACGTACGTCAGTCCGGGATGGATCTCGGGAGCGCCGGTGCTTCTCCTGGTCGGTGGCGGGCACAACGGGGCCGACGCCCTCCTGGCTGGAGGACTACTCGCCCACAACGGCTGCGCGGTCACCGCTGTCCTGGCCACGGAGCACCCCCACCCCGTCGCCCTGGAGGAGGCCCGCAGCCACGGCGTCACCGTCTATGGCGCCGGTTACCGCAGCGACGGTGAACTCGGTCAGGACGGTGCCGAGGCATCCATCGCCGCTGTCGAGGCCTTCATCGTCCGCGGTGGACTCGTCCTCGACGGGCTCACCGGTATCGGGGCAACCGGGCCGCTGCGCCCCGACGCCGCTGCCCTGATCGCCCCACTGATCGCGGCCGGCGCCCCGGGGCGGCGTCCGCTACGTGTCATCGCCGTCGATCTGCCCAGCGGAACCGGTGTCGACGACGGCGCCGTCGACGGTCCCGTCCTCGCTGCCGACTGCACCATCACCTTCACCTGCCTCAAGGGGTGCCTGTGCCTGCCGCCGGCCCGGCACCTGTGCGGCGCTATCGAGGTGGTCCCTCTCGGTCTGCCGGTCCCCACGGGCCGCCCCACAGCCCGCCGACCCGTCGACGGAGCCCTGGGCGACTACCTGACGAGATCCGTCCCCGAGCCCAGTGCCGACGACCACAAGTACACCCGTGGCGTCGTCGGCCTGTGGGCCGGCAGCGAGTCCTACCCCGGCGCAGCCGTCCTGGCCGCCAGCGGTGCGATGCGCGCCGGAGCCGGCATGGTGCGCCTGGCCGCGCCCAGACGCGTGGAGGACCTCGTCCTGGCGGCCCGTCCCGAGGTCGTCCCCACGGCCGGACGCAGCCAGGCACTCGTCCTGGGGCCGGGCGTCGACCCCGCCGACACCGTTCGGGCCGATGAGCTGCGGGAGGTGCTGCGCCCCACCCTGGTTCCCGTGCACGGCAGTGGGGGCAGCCGGGACGCTGCTGGCGCCAGGACCGGCGAGGAAGCAAGCGACAGCGCCGCCGGCATGGTTCCCGCCGGGCTCCCCACCGTCGTCGACGCCGGAGCACTGAGCATCCTGACCGAGCTCCTCGCCGAGGGTCTGCGCTGCACGCCCTGTCATGTTCTGACCCCGCACGCCGGCGAGGCCGCCGCCCTCCTGACGGCGCTGGCGGGCCCGGAGACGCCAGAGGAGCCGGCCCTCCGGTGGAACCGGGAACGCGTCGAGGCGCACCCGGCGCATGCAGCCCGCGATATCTGTCGCCTGAGCGGCGCCACCGTCCTGCTCAAAGGGGCGACGACACTCATCGCCGCGCCGCACCATCCCCTGGTCAGCGTGGACTCCGGTCCAGGATGGATGGCGACCGCAGGAAGTGGGGACGTGCTCGCCGGCGTCCTCGGCGCGGTCCTGGCCGGAACCGCTGTCCGTTGGGAACGGGGGACCGCAGACGCGACTGCAGGCGTGGAGACGGACACGGCCACGACGATGCTCCCAGGATCCGGCCCGGTGTCGGCCCCCCTGCTCGACTCCGTGCTTGACTCGGTGGCCGCCGGAGTCAGGCTGCACGCGCTCGCAGGCGCCTATGCCGCCGCGATGCCCCAAGGAACCGGAGTCGCCGGCACCGGTGGGCACCCGATCGCCGCCCTCGACATCGCCTCGGCCCTGGGGCCCGCCCGTCTCGAGCTCGACTGGCTTCATGCTGTCCCGCACCACTGAGACGCGTGGCGACTGATCGGTGCCAACGTGACTGCGGAGTGTGCGAGGGAACAGGCTCCCCGTCGGGTACCCGGTGCGACAATCTCGCTGTGACCACCACCGCGGACTCAGCAGCACCGACAGCACCGACAATGACGATGGCGTGGACCTCATCCACCGCTCCGGAAGCCGCAACCCCCTGGAGCCCGCTGTCCGGCGCGGACACCGCCTGCGCCGTCATCGACCTGGAGGCCGTCGCCCACAACGGCCGCCGCCTGGCGCGGACAGCGGGCGTGCCGTGGATGGCCGTGGTCAAGGCCGACGCCTACGGTCACGGCCTGGGGCCCATCGCCCTGACGGCCCTGTCCGCGGGGGCCTCCTGGCTGGGGGTGGCCCAGCTCGCCGAGGCCTTGACCCTGCGCGCCCTTCTCGACGAGGCCGGTGTGACCCGCCCCACCGGGGAACCCACCGGTCAGGCGCCCCGGCTCCTCACCTGGCTCCTGCCCGTCATGGATCCCGCCCGGGCGGCCGCCGAGGACTCACCCCTGCGTGCAGCCCTGGCGGCTGATCTGGACCTGTCGGTCTCCACCCCGTCCCAGCTCGAGGCCGTGGAGGCCGCGGCCCGGGCACAAGGGACGACGGTGCGCCTCCACCTCAAGGTCGACACCGGCATGTCGCGCGGCGGCGTCATGGAGGAGGACCTGCCCGCCATGGCCGCCGCGCTGAGACGGGCCGTGGATGAGGGGACGGTCGACGTCGTCGGTCTGTGGTCTCACCTGTCCCGTGCCGATGAGCCCACCAGCGGCTCCACCGAGGATCACCTCGCACGCTACTGGCGGGCCGAGAGAATCGTGCATGAGGCAGGCCTCACCCCGCCCATCCACCACCTGGCCGCTACCGGCGGGCTCCTGTGGCACCCCGAGGCCCGCATGGACCTGGTGCGAGTGGGAATCGGCCTGTACGGACTGAGCCCCGACCCGTCAGTCGCCACCAGTGCCGAGCTCGGGCTGCGGCCCGCCATGCGCCTGGAGTCCGCCCTGGTGCAGGTCAAACGCATCGACGCCGGGCAGGCCGTCTCCTACGGGGGAACCTGGAACGCCCCCTGCGACCGCTGGGTGGGGCTCGTCCCCCTGGGCTACTCCGACGGCATCCCGCGCGCCGCAGGTTCAGCCGGGCCCGTCGGAGTCGGCGGCATCATGACCTCCATCGTGGGCCGGGTGTGCATGGACCAGGTCGTCATCGACCTCGGTCCGGCCCGAGACAAGGCCGGTGCGGCCATTGCGCCACCGGCCGCGGTCGGAGACACCGTTGTGCTCTGGGGCGCCCCCGACGCTGTGGGGAAGGAGGCCGTCCCCACGGCGGACGAGTGGGCGCAGGCCTGCGGCACCATCAACTACGAGATCGTGACCCGGCTCGGGGCCCGCGTCCCGCGCTGCTACGTCGGAGGGCAGTCGATCGGCGACTATTCTCGGTCGTAGGCAGCAGGTGTCGGACACCGCCCGGGCGGTCCACCGAGGGCCGGGCTATCAGGTCCACGCACGGATGAGGAGGACACATGAGCAGCGCACCGCATCCATCCGAGGTCGTCCCCGGGATCACCGTCGCCACCGGCGACGCCGAAGCGACCCGGGCCCTCGGCACCCGCCTGGCCCGTCTACTGCGCGCCGGTGACCTCGTCATGCTCTCCGGTGGGCTGGGAGCCGGCAAGACCACCCTGGCTCAGGGGGTCGGCGCGGCCCTGGGGGTGCGCGGCCGCGTCTCCTCACCCACCTTCATCATCGCTCGCGTGCACCGCTCTCTCGCCGACGGCCCCGACCTCATCCACGTCGACGCCTACCGGATCACCTCCCTGGAGGAGGTCGACGCTCTCGACCTGGACTCCTCCCTGGAAGACTCGGTCACCCTGGTCGAGTGGGGCGAGGGCAAGGTCGAGGCCCTGAATCCGGATCGCCTGGAGGTCGAGATCGCCCGCCCTCACGGCGCCGTCCGTGCCGGTGTCTCGCGTCCCGACGACACCTCGGCCGAATCCGAGCCGTCTTCCGGCCCGTTGACGACCGAGACCGTTGTCGACCTGGGTGAGGTCGACGACGGTAACCGATGGATCACTGTGCGCGCCTTCGGTCCGAGATGGGCCGACATCGATCTGGGGCCACTTGTCGCCGATCTCTCCCACCAACCTGGAGCGCCGCTGTGAACACGCCTTCTCCCACCGCTCCCGTCTGCAACGCCATCTCCGTCCGATCCGCTGAGCATCGCGGACGCCTCAGAGCCCCGGTCTTACGCACTCTCGCCACGATCCTCCTGGCCGGCCCTCTTCTGTTCGCAGGGCAGGCCTGGGGCGCCACCGACTCACCGTCGTCGGGCGCAGGAGGATCCACCGCCTCGACCTCAGGCGCCCAGGCCACCTCGACCGATCCGACACCGGCCGCATCTGCCGGTAGCGTGACGGATGCGGACTCGCGCAGCGCGGCCAAGGCCCTTATGGAGAGCGACTGTGTGGCTCAGGTGCGTCAGAGCACCGGCGAGCAGGGTGAGATCACGGTGGGGGACCCGAGGAGCGTCTACACCTGGGCGCCCGGTTTCCTCGACGGCTCCCAACCCTCCGCGCCGCCCGTCGACACCGGTGACTGGGCCGCGACCGTTGCCGCCGTCGGCAAGCCCATCGGCCTTCTCGAAGTGGTCGAGGACAGGGGCCGCACCACCTGCACCCCCGTGTTCGACGACGACCTGGCCACTGATATGGACCAGATGGGTGAGGCCCGCCTCATCCATGACCGCAATGCCAACGCCTGGTACTCGCTGCGGGACACCACGGTGACGGCGCTGGGCGAGGCCGCTACGCGGCGCCTGGCCGGGCCCATCGAACTGGGTGACTACGGGGAGATCCTGCGCGAGCGCGCCGGGTCCAAGCCCCAGACCTCAACCGCGCAGGGCGAGGGGCGCTCCACCGCCGGCGGCTGGGCGATCTGGGGACCGGTCCTGGCGGTCGTCGTCGTCGGGGTGATCACCGTCGTCATCACAGTGCGACACGAGCGCAAGGTGACTGCGCCGCTGCGCCAGGCCCGTAACCGTGCCGACATGGCCGAGCGCGCCGACCGGTTCAGTCGGGACCAGACCGAGACCGAGGGGGCTGCGGTGCGTCGCGGCATCCCGCGAGCCGCCATCGACCTGTCGCTCCTCGGTGACGGGGACGATGGCACTGCCGGGACGACGGGTGGCGACACGCTGGGTGACACCATTCCTGAGAATCACGTCGACTACCCCCGGGATCCGAGGGCATAGGCTGGCCCGGTGCGAATCCTCTCCATCGACTCCTCCCTGGGGACACAGGTCGCAGTCGTTGAGACTGCCGGCGGACATGACGCGACTCTCGGCGGGTGCTCCCTGCGAGTGCTGAGCCGGGCCGAGCAGACCGATACCCGGCGCCATGCCGAGTCCCTGGGCCAGATGCTCTCCGAGGCGCTGTCCACTCCTGACATGGTCGACCACCGGCTTGACGCCGTCATCGCGGCCACCGGGCCCGCTCCCTTCACCGGGCTGCGGGCCGGGCTGGTCACGGCCAGGGTTGTCGGACGTGCTCGTGGCGTGCCCGTTCACGGCGTCTCCAGCCTTGACGCCGTCGCTCGCCTGGCCCTCGACGAGCTGGGTACTCGCAGCGGCGAGCGGGACCCCGTCGTCCTGGTGGCCACCGACGCCCGCAGGCGGGAGGTCTACACCGCGCTCTTCCGGGCCGCTGGGCCCGATGATGTCACCCGTTTGACAGCGATCAGCGTCTGCCCTCCGGCTCAGGTCGCCGAACAGATCACTGGGCCGGTCGGCGAGATCGGGACTGTTGACGTCGTGGCCGGCTCTGGCGCCGCCCTCCATCCCGAGCTGGTCGAGTCAGTGCAGCCGGCCGCCTCCCGCGAGGTGCTCGCCCCGGTCTCCGGTGACGTTCTGACCCAGGTGCGTATCGCCCTGTGCCGTCTGGACCGCGGTGAGGCTCTGAGCACGGAGCCGCTCTACCTGCGTCACGCCGACGTGCAGATGCCCACCGCGCGCAAGCGCGTGCTGACTTCGGATCCCGGGTGACCGCAGTGCCGCAAGCAGAACGGGCGTCCAGGCTTCGGGAGATGAATGAGGAGGACCTGGAAGGCATCGCCCGCCTCGAAGGCGAGCTGTTCGGGGCCGAGGCCTGGAGCCGGGGCCTGCTGGCCGCTGAGCTGGAGGTGTCCCGAGGGCCATGGGCTGACCGCCGCTACGTTGTCGTCGAGTCCGATGAGGCACACGGAGCCGACACAGGGGGGCAGCGGGCGACGCTCCTGGGGTACGCCGGCCTCTACCACGCTCGGGGACTGGCCGGCGCCGACCTGCTGACCATCGCCACGGTTCCAGCGGCGCGCAGGAGAGGCCTGGCGTCCCTGATGCTCACCGAGCTCGTGGGCACCGCCCGATGGGCGGGGTGTCCTGAGGTCCTGCTGGAGGTGCGTCAGTCCAACGAGGCCGCCCAACGGCTCTATGTCAGGCACGGATTCGTCGCCATCGCCCGGCGCCGTCGCTACTACCGGGCGCCGCCCGAGGATGCCGTGGTCATGCGTCTGATGCTGCGTCCCCGGCCGGGTCCGGTGGGGATGAGCGAGATCAGCGAAGCGAGCTCGGGCTGAGTCGCAGCAGGCGGCCCCGGCGGGCCGGGACGACCGTCCCCGACCGGGAGGATTGCGACAGTCCGGAAGGCCGGACGGGTGCGGCGGGAATCGGCCGTCAGCACGCCCCTCACCCCGGAGGGGCACGCCTGTCTGATACCGCACAGATTTGTCTGACACCGCCATGACGAAAAGGCGGCCGCAGATGACACCGTCAGCATATTCAGCGGCGCTGAATGCGAGGTCAAGGTCTTGCGGAATCCTCGAGATTCTGCGGATTCGTCGTGCATCTGCGCTGGTGGTGGCCTAGATGGGGTCATTGAGAGTCCTGGCCCGGTTAGCCTTTTGCCGTGGCCAAAACATCTGCTCCTTCCCAGAAGAGGCGGACCGCCTTCTCCACGACCGTCTTCATGAAGCGCATGATGGCGATCTCGGGGCTGGTGTTCCTGTTCTTCGTTCTCTTCCACGCCTACGGCAACCTTCACTACTTCGAGGGTGAGATTGCCTACGATCACTACGCGCACTTCCTGCGCACACTCCTCCAGCCGATCCTTCCCTACAGCGGTGTCCTGTGGATCCTGCGTGTGACGCTCATGGCCTGCCTCCTGGCGCACGCCGGCAGCGCCTTCCACCTGTGGGTACGCAACAAGCGGGCTCGCGGCAACGACAAGTACGCGGTCAAGAAGCCCGGCGCGGACTACTTCGCCTCCCGTTACGCCATGCGCACCATGCGCTGGGGCGGCGTCATCCTGCTGCTGTTCATCATCTGGCACATCTTGCAGTTCACCACCCTGTCACTGACGCCGGGGGGCCAGTACGTGCATGGACGCGCCTACCTCAACATGTACTACGGCTTCCAGCTGTGGTGGGTGTGGCTCATCTACGCAATCGCGCTGGCGGCCCTGTGCCTGCATGTCTGGCACGGCGTGTGGTCGGCCCTGCAGACGCTGGGGGCGGTGCGAGGAAGCACCATCCCCTTCATCCGGCTGATCGCGTTCGTGGTGGCCTTCGGCCTGTTCGTCGCCTTCATGATCGTTCCGACGGCGATCCTCTTCCACGTGGTGCCCGAGCCCATGACCGGCGCCCAGTACGCGATCGAGGCTGCCAAGGCCGGCATCCTTTCCCACTGAGAGTGAACGACTATGACTGAACTCATCGACGGCCTGTACTACGAGGGCGAGAAGATCGCCGACACCAAGGCCCCCCACTCCGTCCCGATCGACAGGCGCTGGGAGCAGCGCAAGTTCGAGGCCAAGCTGGTCAATCCCGCCAACCGCCGCAAGCTGGACATCATCGTCGTCGGCTCCGGCCTGGCAGGCGGCGCCGCTGCCGCCTCCCTGGGCGAGCAGGGCTACAACGTCAAGGTCTTCTTCTACCAGGACTCCGCCCGGCGGGCGCACTCCATCGCCGCCCAGGGTGGTATCAACGCCGCGAAGAACTACCGCAACGACGGCGACTCGATCTACCGGCTCTTCTATGACACGGTCAAGGGAGGCGACTACCGCGCCCGCGAGGACAACGTCTACCGCCTGGCGGAGGTCAGCGCCAACATCATCGACCAGTGCGTGGCCCAGGGCGTCCCCTTCGCCCGTGAGTACGGCGGCCTGCTGGACAACCGCTCCTTCGGTGGTGTGCAGGTCTCCCGTACCTTCTACGCCCGCGGCCAGACCGGCCAGCAGCTCCTCATCGGCGCCTACCAGGCCCTCGAGCGCCAGGTACACGCCGGGACGGTCAAGGAATTCCGTCGCCACGAGATGGTCGAGCTCATCATCGTCGACGGCCGTGCCCGCGGCATCGTCACCCGCGACATGGTCTCCGGGAAGATCGAGACCCACCTGGCCGACGCCGTCGTCCTGGCCAGCGGTGGATACGGCAACGTGTTCTTCCTGTCCACCAACGCGATGGGATGCAACGCCACCGCCATCTGGCGCGCGCACCGCAAGGGCGCCTACTTCGCCAACCCCTGCTACACACAGATCCACCCCACCTGCATCCCGCAGTCCGGGGACTTCCAGTCCAAGCTCACCCTCATGAGTGAGTCGCTGCGCAACGACGGGCGCATCTGGGTGCCCAAGAAGGCCGAGGACTGCGACAAGGACCCGCGTGACATCCCCGAGGAGGCGCGCGACTACTACCTCGAGCGCATCTACCCGGCCTTCGGCAACCTCGTGCCGCGTGACATCGCCTCCCGCCAGGCCAAGAACATGTGCGACGAGGGGCGCGGCGTGGGACCGGCCATCAAGGAGCGGGACCCCAACGGCAACGAGCGGATGATGCGCCGCGGGGTCTACCTGGACTTCTCCGAGGCCATCGGCCGACTGGGCAGGGACGCGGTCTCCGCCCGCTACGGCAACCTGTTCGAGATGTACCAGCGCATCACCGGGGACGACCCCTACGAGGTCCCCATGCGCATCTACCCGGCCGTGCACTACACGATGGGCGGCCTGTGGGTGGACTACGACCTGGAGTCCAACGTCCCGGGCCTCTACATCGCCGGGGAGGCGAACTTCTCCGACCACGGCGCCAACCGCCTGGGCGCCTCCGCCCTCATGCAGGGCCTGGCCGACGGCTACTTCGTCCTGCCCGACACCATGAACGACTACCTGGCGGACATGCTGCGCCTGGGCAAGGTCGACCCGAACGCCCCGGAGATCGCCGAGGCCAAGCGCTCCGTCGAGGAGCGCGTCGCCCGCCTCATGGCCCTGCGCGGCACCCGCAGCGTGGACGACTTCCACATGGCCCTGGGGCGCATCATGTGGGAGTACTGCGGCATGGAGCGGCGCGACGCCGGTCTGCGCGACGCCATCAAGCAGATCCGGGCCCTCAAGGAGGAGTTCTGGCGCGACGCCCGCATCACGGGCCAGGCCGACGAGCTCAACCAGGCCCTGGAGAAGGCCGGCCGACTGCTGGACTTCTTCGAGCTGGCCGAGCTCATGTGCATCGACGCCCTGCACCGGCGTGAGTCCTGCGGTGGTCACTTCCGGGCGGAGTCCCAGACCCCCGAGGGTGAGGCCATGCGGCATGACGACGAGTTCCTCTACGTCGCCGCCTGGGAGTGGGGCGGGGAGAACCAGCCGCCGATCCTCCACAAGGAGGACCTCGTCTACAAGGACATCGAGCTCAAGCAGCGGAGTTACAAGTGAACATCAAGCTCAAGATCTGGCGCCAGAAGAACCAGGACTCGAAGGGCCACTTCGAGGAGTACGCCATGAGCGGGATCGAGGAGCACATGAGCTTCCTCGAGGTCCTCGACCTGCTCAACGAGCAGCTCTTCGCCGAGGGCAAGGAGCCGGTGGCCTTCGACTCCGACTGCCGCGAGGGCATCTGCGGTCAGTGCGGTGTGGTCATCAACGGGCAGGCCCACGGGCCCATCCGCTCGACCACCTGCCAGCTGCACATGCGCCACCTGGCGGAGGACCCCTCCTTCAAGGACGGCTCCACCATCACGATCGAGCCGTGGCGCTCCACCGGCTTCCCGGTGCTGCGCGACCTCATCGTGGACCGTTCCGCCCTGGACCGCATCGTCCAGGCCGGCGGCTACATCTCGGTCAACACTGGGGGCGCCCCGGAGGCCCACTCGGTGCCCGTGCAGAAGGAGAAGGCCGACGCCGCCTTCGAGGCCGCCGCCTGCATCGGCTGCGGTGCTTGCGTGGCCGCCTGCCCCAACGCCTCGGCCATGCTGTTCACGGGAGCGAAGATCTCCCACCTGGGTCTGCTGCCGCAGGGTCAGCCCGAGCGTCTCGCCCGCGTGGTGAGCATGCTCAACCAGCACGACGCCGAGGGCTTCGGCGGCTGCACGAACATCGGCGAGTGCGCGGCCGTGTGCCCCAAGTCGGTACCGCTCGAGGTCATCTCGCGCCTCAACCGGGACCTCGGCCACGCCCTGTGGAAGGGCCAGCACGCCCACTGACCTCCTACCTCACTCAACGCCGAGCCGGGCACTTCTCGCGGCCCCGACAGAATTTCTGTCGGGCTACACGAGAAATGCCCGGCTCGGCGTGAGGGGCTAGTGGATGGTGAAGGTGACCCCGGTGAAGTTCGCGATCCGCGGCGTGCTCGGATCAGCCTCGGGGACGCCGTCGCCCACGAGGAGGATCTGGGCACCGGCGCGACGGGCGGCGGTGTAGCCGGAGGCGGCATCCTCCAGCACCAGGCAGGAGGTGATCGGCACCCCCAGGAGCTCGGCGGCCTTGAGGTAGGCATCGGGGTCGGGCTTGCCGTGCTCGACGTCGTCGGCGGAGACGACCACCGGGGGAATGGAATAGGGACGCAGGCCTCCTCCATACGCGCCCGCATGAGCTCGATCGGAGCCGAGGTCACCAGGGCCAGCGGGACGCCAGCATCGATCAAGGCTGTTATGAAGGCTGCGGCGCCGGGAATCTCCGCCATCCGTCCAGCGGTGAGCACGATCTCCTCACGAGCGAAGCGCTTGTGGATGGCATCCTGCTCCTCGGCTGTCAGCTCCGGCAGGAACCGACGGATCGTGTCGATGCCGGTACGGCCGGGGGAGTAGGCCATGATCTCATCGAAGCGCTCACTCATGCCGTAATCACGGGCGAAGGAGTCCCACATCGACTCCACGACCGCCGAGGAGTCCACCAGCGTGCCGTCCATATCGCACAGAAGCGCCTCGGCACTGCTCAGGGACACCTGCCCCTCGGCGGCGTGGTCCGCCGACGACCACAGCTGAACAGACATGACGCCTCCTGGGACGGAACCTACGAGGGCAACGATGTTAGCCTATCGAAGGGGGCGTGAACCTGCGTCGCTGACAGCGAGTTCCACGACGGCCACCGCGTTGACAGGTTTCGGTGTCATCCGCATGTACGTGCCTCTACCGTCATGTCTATCTGGAGGCCTCGACGAACTCTCCATTCTTCAGGCTGTAGTCCGTGCAGTTCTTCGCCTCGTTTTTGGGGAACTCAGTGCAAAGACTGACGTGGGAGACATTGGGGTACTTCTTGATCGTGGACAAGAGGGAGTCCGTGGTGTCCTGGCTGGGACCGTCAGGGTTGTAGGGGCCAAGGCCTCCGACGAGCGCCCGGAACCCCTCTTTCTCCTCGGAGCTGGCACTGTTAGCACTGATGGAGATCCAGGGTTCCTTCGCCTCGGGAATGGGGAGGTTGACGATGTCTGAGATCAACGAGGTCGGCAGTGACTCCGTTGTCTTCTCCCTGCTCGTACTGGATTGGATGAACCAGTTGCCGATCGTGAAGTTCTCCTTCGCGCTGAGGTATTTTCCATCCTTGGTCGGGATGGGGTGAGTGGAGATATCGGAGGGGATTGAGGGCTGAGTGCCGCGCTCGATATTCAGGGAGTCGTATTCCTGGGTTATTTTTTTTGCAGTGCCGCCCGAATGTTCTGCTGCCGTTTCCATGGTGTTGCAGGAAGCGTCCAGGGCCCGTTTCTGGTTGTTTGCGAGGTGAGGGTTGCTCTCTTCGTGAAGACTGATGGACTGCTCGTCGAAAACAAGGACAGTGCCGTGGTACTTCCAGGTGAGCTCAATATATGCCCTGCTCTCCTTGAGTTCGTCATGGCGGGGAAGCTCAGTGGCTACCCGGTTGAGAAAAGTGCAGGCCTGGTCCGGCTCCGTGTCATCGGAGAGCGTCGTCGTAGCGATGGCATAGCACCCGGTCTCCTCATATGTCTCGCAGGAGGTCTTGACCTTTTCGACACCGTCCTGCTTCAGGAGCCAGGAGCGGATGATCTTTCCTCCGCCGTCGGAGCACGCTGACAGTGGGAGAACCGCCAGGGCCACGGCTGCGGCTGTCAAGAGGTGCTTGGCTGCCAGCCGCCGGCGCCACATGTGGAGGTCGCGCCTCGAGCGGCCGTGCTGACGGGGAAGGGCGTACTGCCTGAGCCTGTTCATAGCAGGAGCGTAGGTGTGCATGCGGGTACGAGGTAGGGGTACTGATCCCCATCGTGAACCAGGCGAAGTCGGGCTCGCGCACTGGTGTCGGAGCGCCGGGGATCCCTAGCTCCAGACCCCGGAGGTGCCGCGGCGGTGGGAACCGATCAGGTGGGTGTCGATGATCCCGATCGCCTCCATGAGGGCATGCATCGTCGTCGGACCGACGAACCGGAAACCGTGGCGCTTGAGCTCGCGTGACAGGGCCGCCGACCGCGGTGACTGCGTGGGGATGTCCGCGAGCCGGTAGGGTCTCGGAGTCTCGTTCGGCCGGTAGGACCACACCAGGCCTGCCAGGCCGCCGTCGATGTCGCTCGCCTCCCGAAGGCGCAGCGTCGCATGGGCGTTGGTGATGGTGGCCAGGATCTTGGCCCGGTTGCGCACGATCCGGGCGTCGTCCAGCAGTCGGTCCACGTCCTCGTCCCCGAACTCGGCCACCGCGTCGGGGTCGAATCCGGAGAAGGCGTCACGAAAGGCCGGCCGCTTGCGCAGGATCGTCGCCCATGACAGTCCCGACTGGAAGGCCTCCAGGCTCAGCCGCTCGAAGACTCCCCGCTCGTCTCGCACCGGCATGCCCCACTCGGTGTCGTAATACTCGCGCAGCAACGGGTCGGTGGCGGCCCAGACCGGCCGGGCCAGGCCGTCGTCGCCCACCACCAGGTCCGGGCTCGCCGACTCGGTCATGGCGCTCCTCTCCATGTGGGTGAGCGGTGATCAGCCGATCCTCACGTGAGATGGGACGATAGCCGATATCGTCGGTACTCGCTGGAAGCGGGCGAGATCGCCGCCTGAGCCCGACTCCTATCGGTAGGGGATAGGCTGAGGGCTTGTGAGCGACCCTCTCATCCTCGGCATCGAGTCCACCTGCGACGAGACCGGTGTGGCCCTCGTGCGCGGCCGCGAGCTCCTCGCCGACGTCACCGCCACCTCCATGGACCAGTACGTGCGCTTCGGGGGCATCATCCCCGAGATCGCCTCGCGCGCCCACCTGGAGTCCTTCCTGCCGACCCTCGACGCCGCGCTGGAGAGGGCCGACGTCGACCTGAGTCAGGTGGACGCCGTCGCCGTGTGCGCCGGCCCGGGACTCATCGGTTCTCTGACCGTCGGCATCTCCGCCGCCAAGGCCCTGGCCGCGAGCCTGAACCGGCCGATCTACGGAGTCAACCACGTCATCGGCCACCTGGCGGTCGATGAGCTGGTTGACGGCCCCCTGCCGGACCGGTTCGTCGGACTCATCGTCTCCGGCGGCCACTCCAACCTCCTGAGCATCCGCGACATCGCCACCGACGTCGTCGAGCTCGGTGGCACTCTCGACGACGCGGCGGGGGAGGCCTTCGACAAGGTCGGCAGGCTCCTGGGGCTGCCCTACCCCGGTGGACCGCACGTGGACCGCCTCTCCCAGGAGGGCGACCGCACTGCCATCCGATTCCCCCGTGGTCTGGCCGCCGCCAAGGACAAGGAGCGCCACCGCTACGACTTCTCCTTCTCCGGGCTCAAGACGGCCGTGGCCCGTTACATCGAGTCCCTGGAGGACGCCGGCCGGCAGGTGCCCGGCGCCGATGTCTGCGCCGCCTTCTCCGAGGCCGTCAACGACTCCCTGACGGCCAAGGCGGTCCAGGCCTGCTTGGACGTCGGCTGCGACACGCTCATCATCGGAGGCGGTTACTGCGCCAACTCCCGCCTGCGCGCCCTGGCCGCCGAGCGCTGCAAGGTCGCCGGCATCGCCCTGCGCCTGCCGCCGCTGCGCTTCTGCACTGACAACGGTGCCCAGATCGCGGCCCTGGGGTCGGCGGCCGTAAGCGCCGGGGTGGCGCCCAGTCCCATGGATTTCGCCCCGGACTCGGGGATGCCGCTGGACCTCAGCGTCGTCCACTGAGTCGTCCACGTCGTCCACTCAGTCGCCGGCTGTCGCCCGTTGACGCCCCGGCGGCCTCTCCTCGTTGCCTGTGCTGCTGGTGGTGAGGCCGGCGGCAACGCCGCGGATGATGATCTCGATCTTGCGGTCCAACCCTCCCCTGTCCAGCCAGCTCTCATTCGGGAACAGTGCCGCGGGCAGCCTCTGTGTGCGGGTGGCCGCGGCACGGCTCGCCTCCTCCAGACCCGTGGAGTTCTCAGGTCCCGGCCCTCGGCCGTTCGGGCCCGGCTCCGCTGGAGCCTCGACCGGGTCCGGGAATCCGGTCTGATTGACCGGGGAACGCATGATCTCGATCTGTGCGTGCGTGGAGATGACGGTGTCGCCCACGAAATCGAGGACGACGCCGGCATCCTCTGGGCTCAGTCCGCCGTCGACCAGGTTCTGGCACGCCTGCGCCACAGGAGCTGTGAACAGCTGGTGCGCCCACGGCACCTTCATGATGACACCGGCCAGGCCGGGGTAGTCCTCAAGCATCCCCCAGATGGACTCGACATGAGCTCGTACCGCCTCAGGCCAGTTGGCATCGGAACGGGGGACGTCGACCTGCGCGGCGATCTGCTCCAGGCATGCGGCCAGAAGGTCCTCGCGCGAGGAGATCGTCCGGTACAGCCCGGAGACCGCCACGCCCAGGCGCTTCGCCACCGCCGTCAGGGTGAAGTCGGCAACACCCAGTTCGAGCGCAGCCTCAACCACGTCATTGCGCGTGAACCCGGGCCGTGGACCTGTGCGCTTGCCCAGTCGTGTCATGGCCCAACCGTAATGCGTTCGCGGAATGGTTGCCCGTGGTTCAGCAGGGGGAGTAAGGTGCACCTCATCCAGAACTGAAAGCTTTTCAGTATTAGACTCGGCATTGGATAGAGGCTCCTGATGAGCAAGCAGACAACGCCGTCGGCCCAGCCGTCGACATCACAGCCCGCAACGTCCCAGCCGCCGCTCACTGAGCCGGACCCTTCGGTCGAGCGCGATGCTGAAGCCCGTCTCGCCGACTCCGGCGGCCCGGAAGCGACCACGCAGACCGGGACGGGAAGCAATGCCGAGCGCTCCCGCCAAGGGCAGGAGGCCATCGCCCGCCTCGGCGCTCCCGTGCGTGCCCGTCTGCGGATCGGTCAGGTCCTCGTCCTACTCTCCGCAATCCTCGCGGCTGCTCCCTACATCGCGCTGGTCCAGCTCGGTGACATTCTCCTGGACGCCTACCGGGCGGGTGCGAGCCCTGACTCGCAGCGTGTGCACAGTGCCGTCATGGTGCTTGTGAGCGCATACTCCGCGCGGCTGTTCCTCTACTTCGCAGCGCTGCTCATCACCCACTTGGCCGACCTCTCCTTGAGGGACCGGCTGCGCCGCGACATCGTCGAGCGCATCTCCCACGCTCCACTGGCCTGGTTCACCGACTCCACCTCCGGACGCATCCGCAAGGCCGTCCAGGATGACACGACCACCGTGCATACGGTCATCGCCCACGGTCCTGTTGAGCGTCTCAACGCCATCGTCACTCCCTTGGCGCTGCTCATCTGCGCCTTCTGGATCGACTGGCGCCTGGCTCTGCTGGCGCTGTCCGCGCTCATCCTCTACGTGCTGACCTACTCCCTGTCCCTGCGGGGCATGAATGAGAAGACCGTCGAGATGGATCGCAAGCTGGCTGCGGTCTCCTCCAGCATGGTGGAGTTCGTCTCCGGTATCGGTGTGGTCAAGGCCTTCGGCCGTGTCGGCCGTGCTCACTCGGCCTATCTCGCCGCGGCCGACGAGTTCTCCTCCTTCTACCGGGCCTGGGCGATGCCCCTGGTGACCATCGCCTGCCTGTCCTTCACCTGGGTGTCGATCCCGGTGCTGCTCCTGGTCAACCTCGGTGGAGGGGCGATGCTCATGCATGCCGGGATGGTCACCCTGCCCCAGGTCCTGACCACCACCCTCATCGCCCTGGTCCTTCCCGGTGCTCTCACCACCGTCGCGTCGATCTCCTGGTCCTACCAGTTGGCCGGAGCGGCGGCGCTGCGTCTGTGCGAAATCCTCGACACCCCCGTGCTGCCCGTATCGGACTCCCCGGAGCGGCCCCGGTCGGCGCGAGTCGAGATCGAGCACGTCTCCTTCTCCTACGGGGACACCCTCGCCGTCGACGACGCCTCCCTGACGCTGGAGCCGGGAACCGTCACGGCTCTGCTGGGTCCCTCCGGCTCGGGCAAATCGACGCTGGCCACCCTCATCGCCCGCTTCGCCGACCCCGACGCGGGAGCCGTGCGCATCGGTGGGGTGGACCTGCGCGACATGGATGAGGACACCCTGTACTCCACCGTCTCCTTTGTCCTTCAGGACGCTCAGCTCCTCGGCACCACCGTGAGGGAGAACATCGCGCTCGGGCGCCCCGACGCCGATCTGGAGCAGGTGCGCGCCGCCGCCCGGGTCGCCCACATCGATGAGGAGATCATGGCCCTGCCGGACGGCTACGACACGGTTCTGGGACGGGACACGGGCCTGTCCGGCGGTCAGGAGCAGCGCATCGCCATCGCCCGTGCCATCCTGCTGAACACCCCCGTCATCCTGCTCGACGAGGCCACGGCCATGGCCGACCCCGAGTCCGAGGCGGAGATTCAGGAGGCTCTGAGCGCCCTGGTCAAAGCGCGAACCGTCCTGGTCATAGCCCACCGTCCGGCCGCAGTGCGCGGCGCCCACCGTATCGCTGTGATGGACCGTGGCCGCATCGTGGCCTGCGGCAGCCACAACGATCTGCTGGATGAGCCCCATTACCGCGCCCTCCTGCGGCAGGCTGGTGAGCTCGATGACGTCGAGACCCCCGCGGCCATCGAGAACACCGTCAAGGGATCCACGAGCTCGTCGGCTCTCAGCGCCGACTCGGTTCGTGCTGAGGACGAGGTGGATGACATCACCCCGCCCCGGACGGCTGGTACGGGATCACCTCTCGGAACGCGCTCGCTACTGGCCCGCTTCCGCCGGCTCATGGTCGAGTCCTCCTGGCGGCAGACGCGCAGCTGCCTCATCCTGGCGGCGGCCAATGGGATCATGGTCGGGCTCGCGCTTCTGGTACTCCTGCCCGCAACGGTGGCTCTGGGGTCCGGTGCGCCTCGCTGGGGCCTGTCCTTCGGGAGCTGGCTCCTCGTACTGGTGGCTCTCGGCATTGGGGCGGCTGCACTGGAGTTCCAGGGACAGCGCAAAGGCATGTCCGGGGCACTCGGCTTCATGCACGACGTCCACCACGCGGTCGGTGACCAGATCGCTCGCCTCCCGTTGCGCTGGTTCACCTCCGACTCCGCCGGCACCCTGTCTCGGGCCGTCAGTCAGGAGATGGTGTCTCTGGGGGAGTCTGCCGCACACTTCATGTACCGGCTCACCTCCACGACCGCGGCCTGCGTCGTCGTCTGGGCGGGTTCGTGGGCATGGGACTGGCGACTGGGCCTCCTGCTGACGGTCGCCGCGCCGCTGCTCGCCGGGTTTGTCCGCGCCGCGCGCCGTCTGCTGGACCACGGCAAGTCGATCTCCGAGCCCGCCGAGCGCGAGCTCGCCACCCGGGTGGTCGAGATCGCCCGCTGCCAGGGCGCCTTGCGCTCCTGCCGGGCCGCCACCGGCTACAGCCGCCTCACCGCGGCCTTCGACGATGGTGCTCGTGCCTCTGGGCGTGCCCTGTGGTGGGAGACCACGGGCAACATCGTCAACGGTGCTCTCAGTCAGGTCATCATCGTCGCCATGATCACCATGACGGCCTCGCGCGCCGTCGGCGGCACCATGGAACCGCTCGTGACCGTGGCCATTATCGGCATGTGCCTGCGCTTCACCACCATGATTGATGAGATCGGTGCCAACGTCATGGGCATGGAGGAGCGTCGTCAGATGATGAACCACCTTGATACCGTCATGGACGCCGAGCTCATGGCCGAGCCCGAGAGGCGCACCGATCTGCCCGCCCCTGGCTCCGTCGGACTCGACGACGTCGTCTTCGGCTACCGGGTCGACGAGCCCGTGCTGGACGGGGTGTCGCTGGAGGTTCCTGCGCGCAGCATGTGCGCGATCGTGGGACCCTCCGGCAGTGGTAAGACAACCATCGCGCGGCTCCTGGCCCGCTTCTGGGACGTCGACTCGGGAACGGTGCGGGTGGGCGGCACTGACGTGCGCAACATGCCGACCGCCCAGCTCATGGAGCAGCTCTCCATGGTGTTCCAGGACGTCTATCTCTTCGATGACACCCTGGCCGCCAATATCCGCATCGGCAACCTGGCGGCCGACGACGGGCAGGTTCGCTGGGCCGCCGATCTCGCCGGTGTCACTGAGATCGTCGAACGGCTGCCCCACGGCTGGGACACCCGTGTGGGAGAGGGAGGGCGTGCCCTGTCCGGGGGTGAGCGCCAGCGCGTCTCCATCGCCCGGGCACTGCTCAAACGCGCACCGATCGTTCTGCTCGACGAGGCCACCAGCGCCCTGGACGCGGAGAACGAGGCCAATATCGTGGCCGCCATGGAGGAGCTCAGGCGCACCTCAACACTCATCGTCATCGCCCACAAGCTCGAGACGATCGCTGCAGCCGACCAGGTGATCGTTCTTGACGACGCCGGTCACGTCGCCCAGCACGGACGGCACGAGGACCTTGTGGAGGCGGAGGGTCCCTACCGGAGCTTCTGGGAGCAGCGCGCCCGCGCCCACGGCTGGACGCTCGTCTAGAGCGACGGGCGACGCTCCTGCACGGGACCTGTAGCCGGAGGGCCGTCCGTTCCTCCGACGTCGTTCAGGACCTGGCCGCCAGCGAGAGCACCTCGGTGGGACGCAGGGGCCTGCCGGCGCGGGCCTCGGCCAGCAGCAGCCTGACGGCCGCCTCCCTCTGCCCGCCGTAGGCCCCGACGGCGGCGATCTGGCGCTGGTAGGAGGCGCCCGTCTCCAGGGTGGAGCGCACGGAGTCCAGCTCGGCGGCGCAGCCGAGGTCCTCGGCGATGGGCGCGAGCTCAGTGAGCATCCGCTCAACGGTGTCACCCACCAGCTCCTCCTCCCCGGCGGAGTTGATCAGAAGGATCGCGTCCATGCCGTAACGGGCCGAGCGCCACTTGTTCTCGGCGACATACCAGTCCGGCATCACATCGAGATCCGCACCCCGGTCCAGGGCTCGGGAGAAGGACTCCACGAGGCACTGGGTCAGTGCCGCGATCCCGGCCAGCTCGGTCAGGTTCGTGGCGGCGTCGCAGGCCCTCACCTCGATGGTCCCCAAGCGTGGTGAGGGACGCACGTCCCAGCGGATCTCGGTGAAGTCCTCGATGACACCGGTGTGGACCAGGTCCCCGGTGTAGCTCTCCAACTGCTCCCAGGTGCTGAACTGCTCCGGAGCGCCGGCGGTGGGCAGCTGCTGGAACATCATGGCCCGGTTGTCCGCGTAGCCAGTGTCGGCCCCGGCCCAGAAGGGTGAGGAAGCGCTCAGGCACTGCAAGTGAGCGGTGCGCGTGAGCAGGGCCTTGAGGATCGGCAGGACCTTGGCCCGGTCCTCGACTCCGACGTGCACGTGGGTGCCGAAGATCAGCATCTGGTGACCCCACAGGCGAGTGCGCTCCACCAGACGGGCGTAGCGCTCGGCGTTGGTCACCTTCTGCACCAGGGGGTCGGCGAAGGGGTGGGTTCCGGCTGAGGCGAGGTCCACGCGCAGCGGGTCGGTGACCGGGAGGACCCGATCGAAGGCGAGAGCGATGTCCTCCATGCACTCGGCGACCGTGCGCCGCGCCCCGGAGACCAGCTCAATGGTGTTGAGCATCATCTCACCGTGCACGTGCGGATCCGGGCCCACCGTCTGGAGGATCTCCTCGGCGCACTGGCGCAGGTCGAGGCTGTCGCGGTCAATGAGTGCCAGCTCCCACTCAACTCCCAGCGTGGAGCGGGCCGAGGTGGCGAAGGGGAGGTGCTGGGGCCGGTGGGCAGGTGGCAGCTGGGAACCTCCGATGGCGGACGTGGTACTCGGGGGCGTTGTGTCAGTCGTGTCCTGCATGTCCTGATCGTCTCCTCGGGAGGTCCCTGATGGGAATCGGCCGGTGGTTCTGGTCAGTCTTGGGAGGGGGTGCTGTCGGGGCGGTGAGTCGGTGAGGGCGGGATGAGGGGCTCGACGACGAGGACGACGCCCTTGGCCTTCTCACCCACGCGGGTCAGGATCCATGTCTCCGACTCCTGGCCGCTGAGCCTCAGCGAGGCGCGCAGTGCGTCGGGGGAGACGTCGACTCCGCGCTTGAGGATCTCCAGGGCTCCGATCCCCAGCTCGCGGGCCCGGGCCCGCAGGGTCTTGAGCCGCAGCGGCAGGACCTCGGTGAGCCGGAAGGAGCGCACGAAGGGGACGGTTGCCGCGTCGGGGAGAGTCTCCGACGTCAGATAGCCGATCCGTGGTCCCACTGGCCTCGCGCGCAACGCCTCGCAGAGGTGGGCGACAAGTCCGGCCCGGATGGCGGCGCCGTCGGGCACATGGATGATGCTGCTCAGGTCATCGGGCGAGCCGATCGGATCGACCTGGACCGGTGGCTGCGAGGGGTCAGTCGTGCTGGGGTCGGTCAGCGTGTGGGCGGTGGTGCCGTGCGGCCCGGAGCGCAGGACCAGGGCTGAGCGCCCGGGGCCCTCGGGGGCCAGTGGTCCGCACCAGATGGCTGCCTCCACGACGTCGCCGTCCACACTCACCCACTGGGTGCGGGAATCGGAGGGCAGGGCCGCATGGTCGATGCCGGGGGCGACCTTGACACCGAGAGCGGGAACGGACTCGCGCAGCGCGAGCACGTGCGACAGGGCCGGAGACCACTGCTCGGGGTCCGTGATGCGCCGCCCCTGGGCCCGGCGGGCCGGGTCGGCGAAAACGGCGTCCACACCCCGCTCGATCAGGTCGATCTCCAGGGCGTCGGCGCACTCGACGCTCGCGTGCGGGAAGGGCATGAGATTGATGGTGGCCAGGGCGGCCGTAGCCTCATCGCGGTCGATGGCGAGCACCGGCAGGTCGAGCCCGGCCAATGCGACGGCGTCGCCGCCGATCCCGCAGCCCAGGTCCGCGACCTTCGTCACGCCCGCGGCCGTGTACCGGGCGGCATGATGGGCCGATACCACCAGCCGGGTGGCCTGTTCCAGGCCGTCTGCGGTGAAGAGCATCTGCTGGGCGAAGGGACCGAACTTGGCGGCTGCCCGGGAACGCAGGCGCTGCTGAGTCAGGGCGGCCGCCACGAGCGCGGGGGAGTGACCCTCCTCGCGCAGGGAGCGTCCCAGGGCGAGGGCCTCGGTCGGGGTGTAAGGGGGCAAGGAGGACAGAAGCTCCCAGCCCTCGGGCGTCAGGAGGAGCGCGACGT
>NZ_CAUROW010000037.1:0-21158 GCF_963526355.1 uncultured Actinomyces sp.
CCAGTCCCACCCCCAGCCAGTGGGTGAGCTGCTCGTAGCACTCCAGGGCGGCCGGATCCCCCTCGCGGGCGGCCGCGGTGACGGCCTTGCCGGAGATGTGCTCCGGGTCGCCGCCGGAGAGCTCAATGATGCGGGCTGCGTAGGCCGGGCGGAACTGCGCCAGCTCCCAGCCGTTGACGCCCAGGGCCGTGCCGGCGCTGTACCGCTCCAGGCAGCCGCGCAGGCCGCAGCCGCAGGGGCGCCCGCCGGGCACGACGGTGATGTGCCCGATCTCCCCGCCGAAGCCGGCCGCACCGCGCAGCAGGTGCCCGTCGACGATGATGGCTCCGCCCACTCCGGTGCCGATGGCCACGATGAGGGCGTTGCGCTTGCCTCGGGCCGCCCCGAAGCGGGCCTCGGCCCACCCGAAGGCGTTGGCGTCGTTCTCGACGACGACCGGCAGACCCACCCCTTCGGAGATGACGTCGCCGATCCGCATTCCCGTCCAGTCCAGATTGGTGCCGTGCGCCATCGTGTTGCGGTCGGAGGAGACGAATCCTGCCGCCCCGATGCCCACGGTGGCCGCCTCCGGGAAGTCCTCGCGCAGGCCCCGCACCACCGCCGTGATCGTGTCGATGATCGCCTGGCGGCTGAAGGCGGGCGAGTCGCGCCGGATTGTCCGAAGAACCTTCCCATCGTCGTCGACGACGCCGGCCGCGATCTTCGTCCCGCCGACGTCCACGCCAATGCTCAGTGCCATGCTCTCGCTCCCTGGTTATCCGGTAATAACGACTCTTGCTTACGTTGCCATGCGCGTCGCTGCTCAACCAGCGCCCGATGAGTCGAGGGCGAGTTGAATGGATGAAGAATAACGTCCTCCGGGCTGCCGTGGTGGCGAGTCGAGGGGACGAGGGGGACGAAACTGTCAGAGTGTCGGGGTCGCGGAGGCCTTGGAGGTACCGGACGTCTTGGCCTTGGCCGCCTGGCTGTTGATGACGGCCTTCAAGTAGCTCGCGTCCTTGTAGCCGCCGATGTAGGTCTCACCCACGATCATGAACGGGGTGCCCGTGATGCCGATCGAGTGGGCGTGATTCGTGGCCTCGGTGACGGTGGCAACGGTCTCGGCGGAGGTCATGTCGGTGCGGAACTGCTCGATGTTCGCCACCCCGGCCTTCTGGGCGAAAGTGACCAGAGAGTCCTCCGTGTACTCCGGGTGGCCCTGGGGGTCGGCGGCGGCGTAGACGGCGTCGTGGAACTCCCAGAACCTGCCCTGTTTGGCGGCGGCACGGCCGGCCTGGGCGGCCAGGGGTGAGGTGGGGCTGATCTGGGCCAGGTCGCGCCACTCGATGCGCAGAGTGCCCTGGTCCACCAGGTCGGCGAGCTCGGGCTCGACCTTCTGGGCGAGCTGGGTGCAGTAGGGGCACGCGAAGTCGGAGTAGATGACCATGACGACCGGGGCGTCGGCCTTGCCCTTGGCCTGGCCATCGGCGGGGTCGCGATGGGTCTCGGAGTGGATGAGTGCCAGGGTCTGCGCATCGGGGACCGGTGGTGCCGGTGTGGGTTCGGGGACCGTTGTGGCTGCGGCCGAGGCGGAGGTGGCCGCCTGGCTGGTGGCGGCAGTGCCTCGGTGGTGCCGGGAGGAGACATCGTGCAGCAGCAGCGCGGCGATGACGGCCAGGATGACAGCGATGACCACGAGGATGACCACGACGGTGCGGTTGCTCCTCGACTGACCCGGCGTCGACGGTGGAGAAGACGGCTGAACACTCATGGCAGGGAGTCTCTCAGAGGACCGCCTTCCTGCAACATCTCTGATGAAGCCTGTGGGGGCACGGTTCGTCACAGCCGTCTCAGAGGCGTCTCAGCGGCGGCCCCAACCTCACGAGGCGCTCACGGGCCGCTTACGGCGCGCTCACGAATGTCACCGAAGGTCATCGGCGTTGGACCGATGTCGTCGCACGCACTTCGACCGATTCTTCATAGACGACACGTATACGTGTCGTCTATGAAGAATCGGTCGAAATTGAGTCGGGATACCCGGTCCGGCGCAGTCCTAGCGCAGAGCGGTGCCGGCGGTCAGCCCCAGGCCGACGGCGCCCAGTGTCGCCGCCGTCATGAGGGCGGCATGGGTAAGGGCCGGGCCCCACCGGCCCGCCAGCAGCAGTCGTGCCCCCTCGACACAGGCCGTGGAGAAGGTCGAGTAGCCGCCCAGGAAGCCGGTTCCCAGGACGGACAGCGCCGCGGCCTCCCATGCTCCGGGTTTCGGCGTACCGCCAGCTCGGCCCACGAGCAGCCCCATGAGGAGGCAGGCCGTCACATTGACGACAATGGTGCCCCAGGGCATCCGCGGCGCCTGTGGGCCGTCGGAGCCGCGTCGCTCCACGATGAATGCTGACACGGCGGTGCTCGCACGGTTCACGTACGTGTCCACGAGCCAACGGCAGGCTGCCCCCGCTCCGCCGGCCAGCGCCAGGGGGAGCCAGTCGGTCAGCCGGTCCAGAAGCTCGGTGGCTCCGGTCCCACTCATGACGCCTCCCGGCGACGCAGCCTGCCGGCCAGCCACAGCCCGACGGCTGCCGCCGCGAGCCCGGAGACCATTGATCCCAGGAGGTAGGCAGCGCCGAGGGCCGGACGGCCGGTAGACCCGTCGGAGGCCAGGAGCCGGTGGCTCTCCAGGATGAAGGTCGAGTGCGTCGTCAGGCCGCCCAGCACCCCCGTGCCCAGGATCAGCCGCAGGCGGGGGCGCCGCTCGCCGAGCGACCCCAGCAGGAGTCCCAGGGCGAGGGCGCCGACGACGTTAATGGCCAGCGTTGTCGTCGGCAGGTGGCCGGGAGCGGCGGGCCAGGTCTGCTCAAGGGTGGCGCGCACCAGGGTGCCGGTACAGCCGCCCATGGCGACCAGGGTCAGTGAGCCGGCCACCGGGAGCGCCCGCCCGGCTACTGAGCCAGAGGGATTGGATGCCTGATCAGCGGCTGGTGCCGTGGGCGCCGACCCCGGATCGCGCCCGATCCCGATCTCAGGGTCTGTCTCGCAGGAGGCCTCAGCCATTGCGTTTGGCGATCTGGTAGCCGTTCTTGCTGTAGATGACGGTATAGGTCGCTCCTTGCTTGGAGTGCTGCTCGCCCCAGGCGGCGGCGTCTGTGGTGCTCCACTGGTTGCCTCCGCCGTTGCGGTTCATGACGATGTACTCCTTGTCGGGACCGCTTGTTCCCATCCAGGAGACCTCGGCCCGGGGAACCAGGTAGGCCAGCATCGACAGGTCGGTGACCACGGTGGCGCCCTCGGGGATGGAGGTGATGACCTCGCGGGCGGTGGCCACCCGCTTCGCCTCAGGATCATCCTTCTTGGTCTGGGCGTTGGGCGTGTTGAAGTTCTGGTCGGTGGCCTTCCACAGAGGCAGGTGCGGGCCGGTCAGGATACCGGTTGCCACCACCGTCACGATGCTCGCCGCGGTTACGTAGCGGCTCCGCAACGGCACCGTGAGCCAGGTGGGATAGGCGATCGGACGCCTGCGCGGCCAACCTCGACCGTCCTTGCCGCTCTTGCCGTCCTGACTGTCCCCTGACGCCTCTCCGGCGGTATCGGTCGGGGGCTCGTCGAGGGCCAGACCATCATTCCCCACCTCTTTGACGGGGCGGCCGTCCACATAGGCGCCGCGCGCGCGGCGCCTGGCGACGACGTCGAGCAGCGCCCCCATCGCGATGGGCATGAGGGTGACGTTGTAGTGCCAGTTGTCCCACACCCAGTAGAAGTCCACCGATCCCAGGAACCGCCAGGCCAGCGTGGGCAGGACCACGAGCAACCACGGCGAGGTCAGCCCGACGACGCCGCTGGTGAGGATCAGCATGACGACCACCTTGACCTTCTGGGTCAGGGCGTCGGGGGCGGCGGGCTTGTTGCCTGAGCCGAGCCCGTAGCCCCACACCCCGTCGGGGTGGAAAGCCGGCAGGAACACCAGAACGGAGAAGAGGAAGGCCGCAATCCCACCGACGATCATGCCCACGCCCAGTCGCAGCCCCCGTTTCCGGTTGCGGGCCTCGTCGGCGCTGTCAGCACCGGGGTCCCCGAGGGTGCAGCTGTGGTACCAGGCCGGGACCAGCGAGGTGAGGATGACGGCCACGCCGATCATGAGGACCGTCAGGCCCATGTCCTCCTTGACCAGGATCAGTGGCGCCGACCATGCCACCACCGCCACCCAGCGCCGCTCGACGAAGGCCACCGAGGCGAAGGCCAGCATCGGCATCGCGAAGGCGATCTCATGGAACTGCGCCGCCACGGCTCCCTGCATCCCCCAGGACAGGACGTAGACGAGCCCCAACGCTCCGCCCACCCACTGGTTCGTCAGCCGACTGGCCAGACGTGTCAGCGGCCAGGCCGAGACCGCCAGCAGCAGGTCCTGAGTGATGAGCAGGCTCAAGGGGGTGGGGAAGAGCCGCCAGATCGGCCCCAGCAGAACGAGGATCGGGTGGAAGTGGTCGCCCAGGAGGTTGAACCCGTCGCCCTTGACCGGAACGATCGGGGCCTGGAAGTGGGCGTAGTCCTTGGCCAGCTCGGAGAAGATCGCCAGGTCCCAGCTGGGAACCGGTTTCATCGTCTGCCACTGGACGAGCGAGTAGTAGATCATCACCCAGGCGCCGATGACGACGACGATCGCGGCCGGAATCGAGTGGCGGATCTGGTCCCTGAGGTTCACGGCGAGGTTCACGTCGCAGAGCCTACCCGTGTGAATCAGGGATGAACCTGGTACCGCTAGGCTCGTGGCGTCACCCACGATCAGGAGACGAGATGCCCCAGACCCCGCAGCCCGCCGAACCCACCCCGGTGGCCGAGTCCTCAGCGCCACATCAGCGCCCTGACCTCGAAGAACTGGCGGACCATGACGCCGAGCCCCAGCTCCAGCGTCACCTCACCAACCGTCACGTCCAGCTCATCGCCATCGGCGGGGCGATCGGAACCGGGCTGTTCATGGGATCGGGAAAGACGATCTCCTTGGCCGGTCCGGGCGTGTTCCTCGTCTACGCGATTATCGGCGCGGTCCTCTTCCTGGTCATGCGGGCCCTGGGCGAGGTGCTCCTGTCCAACCTGTCCTACAAGTCCTTCGCCGATGTCGCCCACGATCTCATCGGTCCGTGGGCCGGCTTCTTCGTGGGTTGGACCTACTACGTGTGCTGGTTGGTGACGGCCGTGGCCGAGGTCATCGTCATCACCGGATACGTGGGCTACTGGTGGCCGAGTCTGCCACTGTGGGTCACGCCGATGGTGACCGTGGCGCTGCTGTTCAGCCTCAACCTCGCCACCGTCAAGGCCTTCGGGGAGATTGAGTTCTGGTTCTCCATCATCAAGATCGTGGCCATCATGGCACTCGTCGTCGTCGGCGTCCTCATGGTGCTGCGCGGCTTCACGGCACCCAACGGGGCTCACGCCCAGATCTCCAATATCTGGAGCGGAGGCCTGTTCCCCAACGGTGCGAGCGGGTTCTTCGGGGCCTTCCAGATCGCCATCTTCGCGTTTGTGGGAACCGAGCTCGTGGGTACCGCCGCAGCCGAGGCCAAGGATCCGGAAGTCACCCTGCCCCGGGCCATCAACGCCATCCCGGTGCGCATCGTTCTGTTCTACCTGGGCGCGCTCGCGGCCATCATGGCCGTCACCCCATGGCGGGAGATCAATGCCGAGAAGAGCCCCTTCGTGGCCATGTTCGCCCTGGCGGGGCTGAGTGTGGCCGCGGGCGTCGTCAACTTCGTGGTGCTCACTGCCGCGGCGTCGTCGGCCAACTCCGGGGTGTACTCCACCTCCCGGATGCTGTTCGGCCTGTCCTTGGCGGACAACGCGCCCCACATCTTCCGCAGGCTGACGGCACGCTCGGTGCCGGGTGCCTCCCTCATTGTCACCTGCACCTTCCTGTTGACCTCGATCCCGTTGCTCTACACGTCCAAGTCCATCATCGAGGCCTTCACGACAGTGACGACGGTGGCCAGCGTCCTGTTCATCCTCGTGTGGTGCGTCATCGTGGCCTCCTACCTGCGCTTCGTCACCCTGCGGCCCGAGCTGCACGAGGCCAGCGCCTTCCGCCTGCCCGGTGAGCGCGCGGCGGCCTGGCTGTGCCTGGCCTTCTTCGTCTTCGTCATCTGGACCCTCACCCAGGCCCACGACACCCGCATCGCGGTCTTCGCCTCGCCCCTGTGGCTGGTGGCGCTGGGGGTGGCCTGGCTCGTCCACAGTCGTCGGCTCGTCAGGCAGCAGGAGCTCCAACCGTGAGCGTCTTCGGTGATGGGCGGAAGGCGGCTCCGACGTCGTCGGCCTGCCTGGAGGACCTGCTCGCCCAGGCGGTGGGCGCCGTCCGCCAGGCGGCGGCCTTCGCCCTGGACCCGGGCGAGGAGCTGCGCATCGAGGCCAAGGCTCACCGCAACGACCTGGTCACCCAGGTCGACCGCGGCGTCGAGGAGCGCATCGCCCACCACCTGGAGACCACCGGCATCCCCCTCCACGGCGAGGAGGCCCACCGCGTCGAGGACTTCGAGGCCTACCGGGGCCGGGCCTGGGTGCTCGATCCCATCGACGGGACTCTCAACTACGTGTCCACCCATCGCGACTGGGCCATCTCGCTGGCCCTGGTCGACGACGGCGTGCCCGTCCTCGCGGTTCTCGCCGACCCTGTGGCCGGCCGACTCTACACGGCGATCCGTGGCAGGGGCGCGCGGGTGGAACCGGTGAGTGCGGACGCTGCGGGCTCCGCCGGTGTCCTGTCGAGGGCTCTGGAGCCGGTGGATGACCTCCCTCTGAGCGAGGGAATGGTCATCGCCCACTACCAGCTCACTCAGCACGTGGGGATCGGTCGGGCCATCGAGGGCTCGCGTGGCATGCGCTGCTACGGGGCTGCCGCCCTGGAGATGGCGGAGGTGGCCGCGGGTGGTGCGGTGGTCTACGCCCAGCCGCTGCTCCAGCCCTGGGACGTTGCGGCCGCTGCGCTGCTGTGCGCCGAGACCGGTGTGGTTCTCACCCGGATGGACGGGTCGCCCTTCGACGTGCGTCGCGCCGGGTCGCTGCTCGTGGGCAGCCCCGCGGCCCACGCCGAGGTGCTGGAGTATCTCAGCCCTGACCGGTGCTAACCTTTGTAGCGGTCGTTTAGGTGTGAGGCGCTTGCCGCCACCCGAGAACCCTCGCGAAAGGTGCGCCATGTGAGGCAGGCACTCATCTTGCTGCTGATCTGCACCGCCAACTTCATGAACGTCCTGGACGTCACGGTCGTCTCCGTCGCGCTTCCCGACATGGGAGCCTCACTGGGCGCGTCGCTGAGCGAGCTCCAGTGGGTCGTCAACGCCTACACCCTGCCGCTGGGCACCCTCCTCATGTCGGCGGCGACACTGAGCGGATCGGTCGGGCGACTGCGCCTCTTCCGCTGGGGTGTCGCCCTGTTCACAGCCGGCTCCCTGGCCTGCGCGCTGGCGCCGTCGGTGGGTGTCCTGGACTGGAGCCGCTTCATCCAGGGGGTGGGCGGCGCGATCTTCCTGGGGGTCGGCATCCCCATGATCTCCGACCGCTACCCCGCCGGTCCCGCCCGAGCCCGGGCGATCGGGGTCTACGGGGCGGTCTCCGGTGCGGCCATCGCTCTGGGGCCGCTCATCGGCGGAGGACTCGTCCTGCTGGCGGGCTGGCGTGCGATCTTCTGGATCAACGTCCCGGTGGGCCTGGCGGTCTGGCTCGGGTCGCGCCGGGTCCCCAAGACCGGTGCCGACCAGGGCTCCGCTGCGGCAGACGCAGCAGCCAGGAAGGTCGACTGGCCGGGTACGGCACTGTGTGTCGCCATGACGGGGGCGCTCACGCTGGCGCTCCTCCAGGGCAACACGTGGGGGTGGACCTCGCCTGCGGTCGTCTCCCTGCTGGCCGGCGCGGCGGTGCTGTTCGGCGCCTTTTGCGTCGCCGAGAGACGATCGGCCGACCCCATGGTCGACGTCTCGATCCTCACTGAACCCATCTACGCCGGCAGTGTCATAGTCGGCTTCATCATCCAAGCGGCCCTCATCGGGCCGATGGCCTTCCTGTCCCTGTACGCGCAGAACATCTACCGACTCACCCCGGCCCAGACCGGACTGTGCTTCCTGCCCTTCAGCGCCGCCGCCCTCATCGTGGCCGCCACCTGCGGGGGAGCTGTCCGACGCCACGGGGCCAGGGCGAGCCTGCTGGGGATCGTGCTGGGAGGTGTCGTCGGCTCCTGCCTGCTCATGCTCCTGCGCGGGTCAAGCACCTGGCTGGTCCTCATTCCCGGTCTGATCCTGGCGGGGGCTGCCACCGGGGCCACCGGGACGATCGTCAACCAGCTGGCGGTCTCCTCGGCCGATGAGGGCACCGCCGGGATGACCTCGGGATTCTCCGCCGCCGCCCGCCAGCTCGGCATCGTCATGGGGGTCGCGGTCGTGGGCGTGAGCTACGAGCGCGTTATCCGGCGGGTGATGACCACGTCGCTGGAGATCGGCGTCCTGGGACGCGGGGCGGATCGGGAGCGCCTCATCTCCCTGGTGGCCTCCGGCAAGGGGTTGCGGGCGTTGGAGGGCTGGGCGGTCGGTATGCCGGCCGGAGCGCGCGCCCACCTGGCGTCGCTGGTCCGCGCCGCCATGGACGCGGGTCTCACCGTCAGCCTCGGGGTAGGAGCCGTGGCGATGCTCGCCGTCGCGATCTACCTGGCCCTGACCGTGCCCGGCCGGGGCCGCGGCTCCCGCGCGGTCGTACCTTAGGTGTACTGGTCGGGAGGGTTGGTTGAGGGGGTGTGATCTGAGTCTTTGAGGTGAGGAGAGCGCCTTGGGCTGGTTGAGTGGAGGTGTTGCAGCTTCCATCAGCCAGACTCGAAAGGTTCTCTCCTCATGTCTCACGCTAACGCAGCCTTGACCCCGCGTGCTCGCGTGAGGGTCGCCCGCCCGGTGGTCGAGGAGGGCTGGCCCGTCAGCGAGGTTGCTGCCCGGTTCCAGTGCTCATGGCCCACCGTCAAGCAGTGGGCCGACAGGTACAGGGCCGGCCACAGCCCATAACCGACCGCTCCAGCCGTCCGCGCTCGTGCCCCCACCGCCATACCCAAGGCGGTGGTCAAGCGGGTCGTCTCGCTGCGCATGCGCCTCGGGTGAGGCGCCCATCCAGCTCGCGGCCCGCACCGGGGTCGCGGCCTCGACCGTTCACCGCATCCTGCGAGCCGCGTACCTGAACCGCCTGTCGTCCACCGACCGGGCCACCGGTCAGGTCGTGCGCCGCTACGAGCGCCCCTACCCCGGTTATATCGTCCATGTCGGCGTCAAGAAGATCGGCAACATCCCTGACGGTGGTGGATGGCGCTACGTCGGTGCGCGCCAGGGCGCGCGCAACCGCGCCTCCACCCCCGGCAAGGCCCGTAGCCCGGCCAGCCGCAGACCGGTGATGGGCTACGCCTGCGTGCACTCGGTGATTGATGACTACTCCCGCGTGGTCTACAGCGAGATCCACGACGATGAGAAGGCGATACCGCTGTCGGCGTGCTCCAGCGCGCGGTGTCATGGTTCAGCGCACGAGGAGTCAGGGTAGAGCGAGTCCTGTCCGACAACGGTTCTGCCTACCGCTCCCAGGCCTGGCAAGCCGCCTGTCAGCAGCTGGGCATCAAGGCCAAGCACACCCGCCCCTACCGCCCCCAGACCAACGGCAAGATCGAGCGCTTCCACCGCACCCTGGCCGACGGCTGGGCCTACGCCCGCCACTACACCTCCGAGACCCAACGCCGCCAGGCCCTACCCGCATGGCTGCACCTCTACAATCACCACCGACCCCACACCGCCACCCAAGGCCACCCACCCATCACCCGCCTAACCAACCTCCCCGATCAGTACAGCTAGGCGTCCAGGCTGATCCGCTCTCCGTCGCGGGAGACGTTGACCGCGGCCACGCGACGGGCGTTGGCGGCCTGAGCCTCGGCGTCGGGCAGCTGGGCCGGTTGGGTTGCCCGGTTGGCGACGCCCCAGGGTGCTGATGACGGCGCCGGCTGTGGCGCAGGGCGGCGGCCTTGAGCGTCGCGTTGAGCTCGTCGGTCTTGGCACTGATCCAGTGCTGGTCCACCTTGGTGACGCTCTGGCAACGGCTCTGGAGGAGCCTGCCGGAACCGCCCTGCTCGGGGAACAGGTGCGGGTAGCCGACAGCGACGACCGTCGCATTAGGAGCGTGCGAGCCGATGTCGGTCATGATCGACTTGTAGCTGTAGACGCCGTCCTGCGCTGTCTTGCCGGCCAGGGTGTCCAGGGCGCCCTCGACCGCCTTGGTGACATCCTCATCGCTGCTGCAGCCGGCCGACGAGAGGAAGCCCTACTCATCGTCTCTACGGGGTCCGCGCCCCCGTCCCAGCGACACGCCACCCCTGTCAACGCTCAGCCACCCTCACCCACCGACTTTGCCGACCCCTGATGCCTACCCCAACCGACAACGTCGGCCAGCAGACCATCAGCCAACCCCGGCCAGCAACCGCCGACGCCAGATAAACCAGCCTCCACAAAACCCAGAGCTTGACACTACGTGAGGCACCGAGTCTCCTTCACGGGTATTCCTGATGAGTCTCGTCGCCCCCTACCGTTCGTAATATTTTCGAGGTATCATTGTCGTGCAACGGCAAGCATGACGTCATGTCCGACTTGAAGCACCCAACCAAGGTAGGAGACCCCCGTGCGATTCATGAAGCGAAGCCTTGTCAAGATTGCGGCCATCGGCTCAGTTTCTATTATTGGGGGGCTAGCGTTCGCGTCGCCCGTGTCAGCGAACTCGTTCGGTCCCACCGACTACGGGACATATGGCAAGGCGAAGGTGAGTTATGACGATTATAACAACTTGCTCTGTGTAGGATCTACCAATCCGAGCGGGACGCTGTTCTATTTCGGACCACGCGATAGGAAGCCTGGACCAAGTTCGTTTAGCGATATCAAGAATGGTGAAACAAGATGTTTCAGCCTTGCAGAGGCTGAAGAGGACACACCTTACCACTATAACGTATTCGATGTGCAGCGCATGCTGTGGGGAGGGGCTATAGATGCGCATTTCGATAGTTGAATCGTGGGCTGAAGTAATGGTATCAACTGAAGTTATAGCATACTTACAACAAAACCGCAGTCGTCAGATCTCAGTGAACTATCTCTGAGGTTTATTCATAGGGGTTTTATCGGTAATTGCGTGTCGCTGAGCGAGGCGGCGGCCTGCTCCTGAGAGAATCCTTGGTGTTGAAGCCAATCAATCAGGAGACAGACCACCATGACGAATAGTAGCACGAGAATTCCCCGCCGTGAGGTCCTGGACCTGTGCGAGACCATTTACGCTCAGAATCCCGACCTGCCGGTACTCGGAGCCAGGGTGCTGGGCCTGTTCCTGTGCGTGCGCCTGACCCTGACCTACCTAAGACGCAACCCGTGCCAGGAGCTGCTCGCCGAGTTCTACGGCATCTGGCAGCCCACCGCCTCACGAGTCATCGGCGCTTACACGCCCCTGATCGCCGCCGCCCTGAACAGCAACGTTCCCACGGTGGAGGACCTGGACCCCAGCGTGCAGCTGATCGTGGACGGCACCCTCCTGGAGTGCTGGTCCTGGAAGGACCATCCCGAGCTGTACTCCGGCAGGCACAGGACCACCGGGCTCAACGTCCAGGTCGCCTGCACCCAGTCAGGGACCCTGGCGTGGGTGTCCGACCCCCAGGACGGGTGCACGCACGATGTCGAGGCCCTGCGCCGCTCCGGCCTGCTCGACGTGCTGGCCGTCGACCTGCCGGAAGGGGCCTCACCGCCGCAGCATATCGAAGACAAGGGCTACATCGGGCTGGGCATGATCACCCCGAAGAGAAAACCTGCGAACCTGCCTCTCCATCCCGACGACAAGGCCTGTAACAGGACAGTCAACCAGGTCCGCTACACGATCGAGAGAGTCATCGCGAACATCAAGACCTGGAGAGTCCTGCACACCGGCTACAGAAGACCACTGGAAACCTTCCCGGAAACCATCACCGCAGTCCTCGGACTCATATTCACATACACCCCATGAATAAGCCTCAAAGCCTCCTGACACCGTTCGGCAAAACTCAGAAACAGCCTCAGGACCGTTAAGAATCTCAAGAGGATCCACCTTCACAGCTCCGACGAGATCCCCATCGAGCACGTCTGAAAAAAACCAAGGACAGTATCAGTAACCACCAGAGAGCCACAT
Source organism: uncultured Actinomyces sp. (assembly GCF_963526355.1). Taxonomy (GTDB): domain Bacteria; phylum Actinomycetota; class Actinomycetes; order Actinomycetales; family Actinomycetaceae; genus Actinomyces. Next base: position 12,166 of record NZ_CAUROW010000037.1, read on the forward strand.
TTACCCAAACCCGATAAACATTCGAGACCTTGAGGCTTATTCACAGGGCAAGACAAAGAGCCCCTGACCTGGGCAAACGTGGTTGATTGACGTGTCTGTGAATACCCCTCCTTCATCCAGTCAAAGGAGTTCCCCTAACGACTCACAAAATGACCTCGTTCTAAAAACCGCTATACATCATCAACCGCATTTTCGACTACGATTTCGACCACCTACCAATCACACCAAACCAAGGAAAACTCGTCAAAGACCGCCATACTACTGCGAGCGAAAATTCAATATATTATTTGCTTTTATGTTATAATGAAGCCGGCGTAACTGGTTCTGGAGCGCCGAGGCTTATAGTTTGACAAGGAGATCAAAATGTTCGGATTCGCCGCGATTACCTCAGAGGGTCTAGCAGATAATAAGATCGAAAATACTTCCTTCTTGAAACTTGGAAGTCTTTCCTTCGGAAGCGTCGAGGCATATATTGGTATAACCAGAAATGTTAAACCTTCTTTTACTCCCGAATCAGAACGTGATGCCGAATACTTGCTCGCACGTGTCGCGACTATGTCCTGCAATTATCGAGACAAAGGTATATTGTTGATGAATCTCGAACAGGGCAAGTCCTTTGCGCCTTTCGGGTCGGAGTTTTGCGCGATAGTAGAATGCGTGGGAAGTTCTGTGAGCGAGTTTTCCCCTGGCGACCGTATTATGTGTGACTGCGCATTCCCAGTACCGCCCGCGCCGGGAACATCTCCAGGCGTACCGACAAACTTTGTTTCTCAGGGATGGCTTCGATTACATCAAGCGAAAGTCATTAGAGTTCCAGATAGCATGTCAGATGAGCAGGCTGCTAGTTTTTCATTGGGTTCACAGACAGCAATGGCACTGATTCGAAGGTCTGGCGTTCTTTTCTCTGGCGGAAATGTTGCCGTACTGAGCGCTCGATCGACAACCTCGTTATTTGTGATCAGGCTACTTATCCAACATGGGTTTATTCCAACCTGTTTCACAACCTCAGAATGGTCACGAGAAGAGATCGAAAATATAAGTCCCGCTACTGTCGTACGTGTTACTCAAGAAAATTCGTTGGGTGATCTTTTTGACTCAGCGTTCACACATGTAATCGACCCATACTGCGACATGAACATTCTAAAGGCAACTCAAATTCTCAAGACTGACGGCACATACGTTACATGTGGTTTCGTGAATCAACATCCAGAAATGTATACCAAAATGTCGGCGGAGAAGTATGGTAAGGAAGTACTAGAGGCGCTCCAGATCTGCATAATTAAAAATTTGCAGATCATCGGGAACTGTTTGGGCGACCGGGATGATCTCAGACGTGCAGTGCACCTCTTTGAGGCTACCAGAGTCGGACCTTTAATTGATGAAGTCTATGCATACAATGACGTGGTCAAATATCTTAATCGAAGTTTTTTCGACAGCAGTAGACTAGGAAAATGCGTAGTTCGAATGCCTGAGATTGGCAAGTGATATTGCGAAGCTGTAGGGAGTTGTTCATCAAGGGCTGGCGCGACAGGGCGGTTGTGGTGGAGGATGGCATGGCGGTGTGAGCTCGCTGGTGACGGGGCGGATTTAAACGTCTTCATCGTCACCGTGCGGGGCATGCCGCACCAACACACCAGACCCGTTAGAGAACAGACAACCAACCGACCCCCTGCAGAACATCCCCGGACTCCGTACCCACAACCGGGTACAATCCGGTAATCTTCGCCACGAAGCTGCTCGTCTCCTGGTCATACACAGAGCTGGACAATACGCATTATTTTAGGAAAAGGAGCATCTTGAGGGTTATTCACAGTCACGACGATCGTTTGTTTTTGCCCAGGTCAGAGGCTGTTTGCCTCGCCCTGTGAATAAGCCTCCTCCCCCCACTTTCACCGCCCCAACACATGAAAACTCGAGGCTAGTATGGGAGATGTTTTGCCTTCATTTACCGTCATATGTCCGACTTGGAATCGTAGTTCCGCACTGCGGTCGACTATCGATTCCGTGCTCGCCCAGGAGTTTGAAGATTTTGAACTAATAATTGCGTCCGACGGATCGACCGACGATACCGATGCTGTTGCCAGCGAGTACGCAAGATTTGACCGTAGGGTGCACGTGCACCGTAGTGAACACTATGGTTTTCAAGCTGGACCGACTAATGAAGTTCTGGCCACGACCGAGAGTCGCTGGGTTGCCTACATTGACCACGACGACAAATGGAGCCCGCATCACCTGTCTACGTTGCGCATGCTCCTACTGCAGGGAGCCGACTTTGCGGCAGTGCGAGCAACAAAAATCAGCCTTAACGGCGCCTTACTTTCGCGTGCCCATCCGGTCTCGCTCCTCTGGCATCCTGTAGTTCAGGTATTAAACCCTCTCTTTGAGAATTCTTGTGTCGCGCACCGGCGAGATGTGCTCCAATATTCCGGTGGATGGCGCGAAAGCGAGATCGGCCTGGAAGACTGGGATCTTTGGTTGCGGATGGCAGACGCTGGCGTTCGAGTGGCCACAACTCTTACCTCTACGGCGTTTATCGTCGAACGTCCCGATTCACGCCAGCATACGCTTCGGCAGTGCCATGTACACCGCCTTGCTGTGTTTGACGACCCCCGCGCTGCCCGGAGTGCCGTGCGTCGTCTAACTGACCAGCGTCGCTACGCTGAAGCTATGGACGCCTGCCTTGCCGATCTCGCTGCCTGCTATCGACGTCTCACTGATATCCATGAACTGGTGTATCCTGAAGGCTGGGCCTACTCTGACGGGGTACCTGACGTAGTTATACGTACACATCTCAAGGAAGCTGGCCATCGATGGATCCCCCCGCTTGTAATTCCCTCCAATGAAGGATGGACGGTGGGACTCCCCATCGCTGTGATGACAACGGAACACGCACGCCGCTACGAGAGGACATTTCAAAAGGAAATGATAAGACAACAGAAGTTTTTTTCTGAAGTTCTTGGTGGTCAACCACCGTATGACGAGTCGAACGGGGTAGTGTCGTGACTGCTTGTTGTAGGTGCCGCATCTGCGGTGGAAACGCACAGCAATTCCTTGATCTTGGACGTCAGCCATTGTCCAACACCTTCCGTGCGCCTGACACGACCGACTCGGAGTATTCATTTACACTCAAAGTCTGTCGATGCGATAATTGCGGAATGGTGCAACTGGTCGACGAAGTGCCGCGCGACGAGATGTTTACGGCACATTATCCTTTCTTCACATCATCGTCGACGCACATGACGGAGCACTTCACTCGAACAGCGCATCGCCTATGTGAACAATACTGTTCTGACGTTGACCCGTTCGTGATTGAGATCGGCGCCAACGACGGAACGATGCTTTCCACTTTTGCCAAGGCGGGCATACGTCATCTCGGCGTCGACCCAGCCGGGATCCCTGGAGAGCGTGCGGCTGAGCGCGGAGTCTTAATGCTGCACGACTTCTTCGAACAACGCACCGCCGTGACAATTCGCGCCGAACATGGGCCGGCGGACCTCGTTTTCGCCGCTAACACCTTGTGTCATATACCATACCTAGATGACGTTTTCCGTGGTATCGATACCGTGCTATCGAATAGCGGTGTTTTCATTTTTGAAGACCCCTATATTGGTGATATTATATCTCGTACAGCTTTTGACCAGATTTACGATGAGCATTTCTATTTTTTCTCGGCTACCACTGTAGACCTTATGGCACATAATTGGGGTTTCGAACTTATCGATATAGACCGTTTTGGTGTACATGGCGGTGAGGTACGATATACCCTTGCGCGCAAAGGCCGGCGCGCAAGGAAAGATGCGGTGGATATGCATATTCGACATGAGTTGGCGCTTGGCCTCGGGACGTTCGATGTGTTTGCTGCCTTTGCTGATCGCGTGCGCGACCGTCGCGATCGGCTTGTTGATATGCTCTACAGCTTGACTTCAAGCGGCAAGAGCATAGCCGGATACGCTGCCACAGCGAAAAGTGCGACACTCCTGAATTACTGCGGAATTGGCCCCAACCTTCTTCCAGTCATTTACGACACGACTCCCGAAAAACAAGGACTGTTAACGCCTGGCTCGCATATCCCGGTAGCCGCATTCCCCGGTCCCGACGACAAACTGCCTGATGTCTACCTTCTACTAGCGTGGAACCATGCTGAGGAGATTATTACGAAGGAGGACACCTTCAGAAAGAGTGGCGGCCGATGGCTGCATTATGTACCTGATGTCATGTTGAAATGATATTTGTACTAATCTGGAAGTCATTAAAGATGTGCATTGAGGTTTTCTCACCGGAGGGAGGCGCTGGTGGCCTGAGTGCTGGGATGGCGGGGATGTGTTGATAGGGCCGAGATGGGGTGTGTCGGACCTCAGGGGGGCGGCAAAGTCTGGAGTGCGTGGTGTTTCTCGGACTGGGGGAGTTTTTCTTCCCCTGAGTCGATAGGATGGAGACCATGCCAGCAGCGAAGTACTCAGACGAGCTCGACCCAGGTCCTACGTGAGGTGGTCCGTGAAGCAGGGGGTCGGTAAGAGCGAGCACTGGGCCACGGCCCTGGATCGGGACGGGCGGAAGTGTCAAGCCCCGGGTTTTGTGGTGGCTGGTTGTGGTTATTCCTGGCGGTGGTGGTCGTGGTTGGTGTCTGGGGTCCAGGCGGCCTCGTACTCGGCGGGGGTACGCATGCCGATGGCGGACTGAGGCCGGATGGTGCCCGTACCAGTGGACCCACTCGGCGGTGGCGACCACGGGCGGCGTCGATGTCCTCCCAAGGTCCCTGGTTGCGGATCAGCTCTGCCTTGTACAGCGAGTTGAGTGCCTCGGCCAGGGCGAAGCCGAAAGGGACCCTACTGATGCGACGGCGTCGCAGTCTGATAGGGCCTGCCCGTAGCGGATGGACCGGTACTGCACGCCGCGGTTGCAAGTGGTGCACCAGGCCCGTCAGGTCCTCCCCTGTTCGTTTTCGTTGCCAGATAGCCATTTTCAGGGCGCCGCCTGACTCATGACGCTTAGTGTGCCGGGGGTGGGGTGCTCAGGGCGGTGAGGATGTCGTTGGCGGTGTCGGTCAGACGTGGTGCGGCTGCGAGGTGGTGGCCGTTGAGGTTGATGGTAACTTCCTGCAGGCTGCGTAGCTCGCGCACGATCCTGGCGATGCTGATCCCGGTGGCGTCCTGGATGTAGCCCTGACTCCTGACGCCTTAGTGTCCTGAGGGCTTGAGGGATGTGAGGATTCCGGCTGCGGTCTGGGTGAGCTGGGGCTGAGCAGTGATTCGGTGGCCGTTGAGGTTGATGGTGACCTCCTGCAGGCGGCGTAGCTCGCGCACGATCCTGGCGATGCTGAATACCGGTGGCCTCCTGGAGGTAGCGGGCTACGGCCAGCGCGGTCATGACCACGGTCAGGTAAGCCTCAATGGCGTCACGGGTGTGGTGGAAGACGGGGCGGGCTCTCAGGTCGTGCTTGCTCATCCGGAAGGACTGCCCGGGCGTGCCACAGCTCGTGGTAGGAGGAGACGACCTCACCGGCATCCATCAGATGCGCGGGGATGTTGGTGACGTGGCCCTTGAGGCCCACCAGGGACCTGGCTCTGGCGATGGAGGCCTCATCCAGGGTGGCCTCACCAGCTTGGACGGCGACGAAACGGGTGCCCTTAGGACGCTTCTCGCCGGCAATGACGGCCCTGGCCCTGTTCTCCTGAGCGGTTAGGGTCTGGTTGTCCCGGGCCGCGCGCTTCTTGGAGTAGGCCCATACCGCCCTCCACGAGCCCGGATGGGTGACCGGGTCCCATACCGGCTCGACCTTGAGACTCTTATGCCGCTCGCTCCTTGAGCCCCTTTCTGGGGGTGATGGTGTCGATGACCTGGCCGTCAGTGAAGGCGTCGCCTTCCCAGTGGAAGTGGGCCTCAAGGTCGCCTGGGGCGCGGACCTGGCGGGCGCCGACGATGAACCGCATCCGGGCGTCGTCCAGGGCCGTCAGGTTGGTGGCCGAGAGCATGCCGGCGTCGGCGACGATGACGAGCTCCTCGATGCCGTGGGCGGCTTGGAAGGCCTCCACGATGGGGATGATCGTGGTGGTCTCAGCCTTGTTCCCCTCCCAGCAGCCGACCTGGAGAGGGAAACCATGACGGTCAACCAGCAGGCCCACGATGATCTGGGGGTCGACCCGCCTGTCCTTGGAATAACCCACCCGCCTCAGATCATCCTCACGCTCGGCCTCAAAGTAGAGCGTGGTGACGTCGTACAGGCACAGGGCCAGACCCCCACTGGCGGTGACGTGCTCGAACAGGGCCTGGGAGATCGCCTCACGGTAGCCCCGCTGCCCGCAGCGCCCCAGGGAGCGGAACAAGGTCCGCACGCTGACCGGCTCCAGCCCCAGATCACCCAGGACACGGGGAACCTGGGCCTTGGAAGACGGCTCGATCAAGCGCGCCAGAACCATCTGCTCAAACGCCCGATCACCCCCGGTGGCGTCCCCCAGTCCCAGGCGGGTGTAGACCTCGTGCAGGACGTCCCACAAAAGGCCCGAGCGCTTGGTCTCCACCGTGGGGTCCACCAGGCCGGTGCGTCCAGGCGCTGGTTCCAGGGACTCCAGGTCCAGCAGCCCCTGACCCTGCCGGGCGGCGATCTTCTGCCGCCCGACCTCCAGCAGGGCCGCCACCTCGGTCTCATCGTGGGCTGAGCCCAGGTGCTCCACGATCCGGCGCACACCGCCCTCCTTGACCGCAATCTGCACCGCCGTAGCCCCCGACGCGGTCCTGACCTTACGCACAAACGGGCTCACACCATCACACCATACGGGCTCTTAGTGCCCCACTACCAGACCACCGACTCCGTAATACCAACGAAAACTTGCACCAACCCACCCACTGGACTGCTGGGTGTTTTTCGGGCAGTGCTTGTTTGTGTTTCAGGCTGCCTTAGTTAAGTCCGGGAGCTCGCGTTCGACCTCGTTCGGGGTGCGGTATCCCAGGGCTGAGTGAAGGCGGACATGATTGTATCTCAGCTCGATCCCCGAGGCAATATCACTGACCGCTTTATCCTTCGTGGGGTACACCATTCGGTGGACCCTCTCATTCTTGAGCGTGGCGTTGAATGACTCCGCCCACGCATTGTCCCAGCACACCCCCGTACGTCCCACCGAGGGACGAATCTCATAACCCTTGAGGTGATCCAAGAACCTCTGAGACGTGTACTGAGGGGTATTCACAGACACGTCAATCAACCACGTTTGCCCAGGTCAGGGGCTCTTTGTCTTGCCCTGTGAATAAGCCTCACTGACTACCTCGGTCCGAATGAAAGACTGTCACACCCCTCTCAACCGGGCACCTGCGTACCGCCATGTCAATGGCCTGGCACACCAGGGAGGTACGCATGCGGTCGGCCATCGCGTAACCCACGACCTTCTTGGTGCAGCAGTCCAGAACGGTCGCAAGATAGATAAACCCAGCCCACGTCCTGACATAGGAGGGGGCACCTCCCGCTTGCGGGGGAATATCCCCACACAGCTTCCTGCCGGGCTCATCTGCGGTGAAGTCCCGCCCGAGCAGGTCCGGCCGTTCACCCAGGTCCTGGGCCGGCACGGTGGTTCGGACTTTCGCCCGTGGCTGCGCAGCCTTCAGCCCCAGGTCACGCATGATGGCGCGGATCGTGGCCCCGTCGGCCCGCACACCGCGCCGCTCCAGGACCACCTGGATTCGTCGGTACCCGTAGGTACCATCGGAGTCCTCAAATACATCCCTCACCATCACAGCCAGTTCTTTTCTCCTGACCATGGTCTGCGACTGGGGCCGGTCGCGCCAGGAGTAGTACCCTGATTTTGATACCCTGGACCACCGGCACATCGAGGAGATGGGATAATGGCCTTCTTCGCGGTTGATCAGCTCGTAGCGCTCGGTCACGGTCGTTCCTTGGCAAGCCAGGCGGCTGCTTTTTTCAGGAACTCATTCTCCTGACGCAGCTCACGGACCTCCGCTCTCAGCTTCGCTATCTCAGTCGACTCGGAGGCCTTCTTGCGGTCCTGGTCGGTGGCGTGCTCCTTCCTGTACCTGGCGACCCAGTTACCTACCGTCTGGGGGACAAGGTCATACGACGAGGCGACCGAGGAGATGGTGCGTTCCTTCTCGATGACTTCACGCACCACCTGCGCCGAGCTCCTCGGAGTATCTCGCTGCTGGCATGGTATCCATCCTATCGACTCAAGGGAAGAAAAACTCCCCCAGTCCGAGAAACACCACGCACCCCACACAACCCACCAAGGTGTCATGAGTCAGGTGGCGTCCTGGATGTAGCGGGCTACGGCCAGGGAGGCCATCACTACGGTCGGGTGAGCCTCGATCGCGTCTCGGGTGTGGTGGAAGACCGGTCGGGCCCTCAGGTCGTGCTTGCTCATCCGGAAAGAGGCCTCGACGTGCCACAGCTCGTGATACGAAGAGACGACCTCACCGGCGCCCATCAGGCGGGACGGGATGTTGGTGACGTAGCCCTTGAGACCCACCAGGGAACGGGCTCTGGCGATGGACGCCTCATCAAGGACCTGATCGCCTTGATGGACGGTGACAAAACGCGTGCCCTTAGGATGCTTCTGGCCGGCGATGACAGCCCGGGCGCGATTGGCCTGAGCTGTGAGGGTCTGGTTGTCCCGGGCCGCTCGCTTCTTGGAGTAGGCCCACACCGCTCTCCACGAGCCCGGATGGGTGTGCGGGTCCCACACCGGCTCACGACGACTGCTGATGTCGCGCTGGCTCCTGGAGCCCCTCCTGGGGGTGATGGTGTCGATCAGCTGCCCATCGGTGAAGGCGTCCCCGACCCAGTGGAAGTAGGCCTCAAGGTCGCCTGGGGCCCGGGTAGTGCGGGCCCCGACGATGAACCGCAGCCTCGCCTCATCCAGGGCCGCCAGGTTGGTGGCCGAGAGCATACCGGCGCCCGGCGACCACCACGAGATCGGCGATGCCGTGGGCGGCCTGGAAGGCCTCCACGATGGGGATGATCGTGGAGGTCTCAGCCTTATTTCCTTCCC
>NZ_CAUROW010000038.1:0-21033 GCF_963526355.1 uncultured Actinomyces sp.
TGGACCTCATCCAGGAGGGCAACCTGGGCCTCATCCGCGCCGTGGAGAAGTTCGATTACACCAAGGGCTTCAAGTTCTCCACCTACGCCACTTGGTGGATCCGCCAGGCCATTACCCGTGCGATGGCGGACCAGGCCCGTACCATCCGTATCCCGGTGCACATGGTTGAGGTCATCAACAAGCTCGCCCGCGTGCAGCGCCAGATGCTCCAGGACCTGGGGCGTGAGCCCACCCCGGAGGAGCTGGCCGTTGAGCTGGACATGACTCCGGAGAAGGTGGTGGAGGTCCAGAAGTACGGGCGCGAGCCGATCTCCCTGCACACGCCGCTGGGTGAGGACGGTGACTCCGAGTTCGGTGACCTCATTGAGGACTCCGAGGCCGTGGTCCCGGCTGACGCGGTGAGTTTCACCCTCCTCCAGGAGCAGCTCCACGCCGTGCTGGACACCCTCTCGGAGCGCGAGGCCGGTGTGGTCTCCATGCGCTTCGGTCTGACCGATGGTCAACCCAAGACCCTCGATGAGATCGGTAAGGTCTACGGGGTCACCCGAGAGCGCATCCGCCAGATCGAGTCCAAGACCATGTCCAAGCTGCGCCACCCCTCGCGCAGTCAGGTCCTGCGCGACTACCTGGACTGAGCGGACTCACTGGACGGGCAAGGAGCGCCACCGGCCCGCTCATGTCAATGACGTCGGCCCTGAACCGTCATGGTTCCGGGGTCGACGTCGTCGTCTGCTTCCCAAGGAGTGGATGAGCGAGGTGAGCAGAAGTAATGATAGGTTACCGCTGCTGATAAAACCGTAATAACTCCGTCGTATCGGGAGCGGATCAATGAAGAACGGTGCTCTTCGTCGCAGAAGAATAAGTGTCGGTGCGGTCCTTGTGCTGATGATGGTGGGACTGACTCTGTCGTCCCTGCTCACCACGTCGGCTGGTGCGACCGAGTCCGCGCAAGATGGCGGAGTGGTACCTAGCGCCTCCTCGACGGCGGTGACCGCACCCACCAGCTTCGGCAGGAGCGCTGAGCCGATCCCTGAGGAGCAGCCGGCCGTCGAGGTGACTCATGAGGCCGACCAGGATGTCCTGAGCTACTGGACGCGCGAGCGCATGGCGGCGGCCAGGCCCCTGGACGCCGACGTCGCCGATGAGCCCGCTCAGGAGCAGCCGGTGGTCGCCGACGTCGATGGCAGCAGTTCCAGCTCGACCGATCCGGCCGGAATGACCGAGCCCGTCGCCCCGGCTGCCGACGGGGGCGCAGCCCCGCCTGCCAGGACCATGGGGAAGCTGTTCTTCAACGGCTACGAGGCCGGCAACGCCTACTGCAGTGCCTCGGTCCTCAATACTCCGTCCAAGAGCGTGATCATCACTGCGGCCCACTGCGTCTACAGCTCCGAGGAAGGATGGGCGAAGGATGCGGTCTTCGTCCCCGACTACGACCGTGCCCAGGCCGACCCGGACCCGGTGGGAGTATGGACGGTCCGGTCGATACGCACCTTTAACAGTTGGCGAGCCGATCAGACTGACTACAGCAGCGACGTCGCCTACGTGACGCTCAACAACGGCGGAGATGCGAACAAACCTGTTGTCGACGTCGTGGGTGGCTATGGGCTGGCGTGGGGAGGCAGTCACGTCTTCCGTGCCACGATCTTCGGATATCCCACCAACAAGACGACCCCGGACGGCCGTGGCAGCGTCTACTCCTGTGTCAGGACCACGGAGCGGTCGGAGGACAAGGTGAGAGTCGAGGGGTGCGACTTCGGTATGGGGGCTTCGGGAGGACCCTGGCTCTATCGCTATGACGAGGCCACTGAACTCGGCTACGTGCGGTCGGTGACCTCGCTGTGGCGGCCCTTGGGCGGTGCGAACCGCGGACCCTACTTCACCGAGGCTGTCAAGACCATGCTGGATGCGACCGCCGGGGACTGAATCGTCTCCGGCACCGAGCCAGGTGGTGTCACCGTATACAGGTCGGGCTCGTAGACTGGGGGCTGGGAGACGTCTTCGCTCGGGAGCACTGAAATGGTTCACGCACGCACCGCCCTCGCCCAGTCCGACACCCTCCGCCTCGTCTGGCCCCAGTGGCAGGGGGCGGGGGAGTCCTCGGTGCGGAGCCTGCTGCCCGAGCTGCCCTACGGGGAGGCGCGGCGCGTCTACGCGCTGGGTACCCGGGTGCTGACGGCGCTCCTGCCCGAGCACGCCGGTCCCACGGAGATCGTCCCCGTCAGCGATGAGCCCACCGGCGAGGAGGTGCTCGTCACCAACGGCATGGAGTCACGCGCCCAGATCCTGGCCGGGATCCGTGATGCCCGCGAGGCGATCGCCCGGCACGACGCCCCCAGGGTCCTCACCCTGGGCAGGGACTGCGCCGTCTCCGTCGTCCCCTTCACCGAGCTCGCCGCCCGTTACGGAGACGATCTGGCCGTCGTCTGGATCGACTCCCACCCTGACATCGGCACCTCGCACTCCCAGTATCCCGGCTACCACGCCATGGCGGTCTCCCGCATCATCGGTAACGGTGACGCCGAGGTGATGGAGGAGCTGGCGGCCTTCGTCTCTCCGACCCGAGTGGCCCTGGCGGGCCTGCACTCCTGGACCGAGGACGACTACCCGAACATCGCCAGGTGGGGGCTGCACGCCTTCAGTCCGGCCGATCTGCGTGACTCGACGACGCCCCTGCTGAGATGGCTGGAGGCAACTGGGTGCAGCCGCGTGGCCGTCCACCTGGACGTCGACACCGTAGATGCCGATGAGGTCCGTCTGGGGCTGGGCTACGACCGTGGTGGTCTGAGCGTTGCCCAGACCAACCGCGTGGTCAAGGACCTGGGTCAGACGACCGACGTCGTCGGACTGACGATCGCTGAGTACGTGCCCCGGCAGGTCGTCGCCCTCACCCACCTCCTGGAAGGGCTGCCGCTTCTGTGAGCGAGCGGACAAAGCCCGCAAGACCCATTCGAGTCGGGCGCTGGGGAGTTCGGTGTCAGTCTGTAACGATCTTGGCGCCGGTGGTGTTCTCGGCCGCGTCGATGGTCCCCAGGGCGGTGACGCTGGGGAAGCCGGCGTTGCGCATGACGGCGTCGGCCATCTTGGGCTGGTCGCCGGTGCCGTAGATCTGATACTGGGAGTTGCGGTCCAGCCCTGAGATCTGGGTGGAGAAGTCACCCGAGGAGAAGTCGTAGTTGACGGCGCCCTCCAGGTGCCCCTTCTTGTACTCCTCAGCCGATCGCAGGTCGATGATGACGACGGGGCCGGTCGCCTTCGCGTCGGCCGGGGTGGTGTGCGTCGAGGCTGAGGCACTGGATCCGGAGGATCCTGAGCAGCCGGTCAGTGCCAGTGCGCCGCAGGAGACGAGCAGGGCGGAGAGGGCCAGGACGCGGATGGGGCGTTTCACAGACGGTTCCTTCAAGAGTCACACGGCTTCGTCGAGCCTGAATGGCAACGGGTGTGCTGCTGGATCAGCGTAAGGCTCTGTGCCGGGAGACTCGGGGCGGGAACAGGGGCAGGGCCTCAAGAACGAGGATAAACGGGTTCCGGTGGGAACCGGCAGTGATATTCATCGAACGGTAGGGTGAATTTCAGTGACAATCTCCACGTCAGTTGCCGGCAGTCAGGCTCGCGGTCTCGTCCTGGAAGAGCAGGGCGACCTCCTTGAGCTTCTCTCCGTGCCGGCGGGCGTGGTGAGCGCAGAAGAAGAGCTCTCCGGTCAGCATGACGACTCGGACGTAGGCCCGCGCGTCGCAGACGTCGCAGCGGTCGGCCGTGGTCAGCGGGCGCTCGGAGGAGTCGGCGGCAGAAGTGGTCTGCTCATCCAGGGTGGTCACCGCCTGAGCGGCGGTCGAGGTTCCGGGTGTGCTCATGGACCGCATTGCACCACGTCTGAGGCGCTCCAACCGTCCGAAAGCACCGTTTCCGCCTGAGGCGCACGCGCTTTCGCTCACGGCGCACCATGGTCATGGCGCACCTCACCCCAGAATCGATCGATCGGACGAATGCTGGAGGTGTTGTGATGGACAATATACGGGCAGAGGTGGAGAGGAGCAGCCGTAGATGTCGGTGCAGGAGTTCCGGGATCATGAGATCTCGCGCCTGGAACGCTCGGGCTGGGCGACCAACACAGCCCTCCGCAGGATGCTCGACGCCGTGGGCCTGCGACCACCGGCCCAGGTGGTGGCCGAGTGCATGGATGAGGGGGTCGGAGAGGGCTCCGGTGGCCGATGGACTCGGGCCGAGCGGGTGGTGGCTCGCTTGCGTGAGCACTTCGCCTCCTTCCGCTTCGCCGACGACGTCGACTACGGGCTGCTGGCAATTCCCGCAGCGGACCGATTCGACACCCGTGGTGCCGTGGAGCCTGATATCCGCTGCGGCCAGCTGCCCGATCTGGTCGAGGACCTCGTCGACCCGGCTCTGGGGGAGGGCTCCGACCTCGCCGACCTCGCCGGGTTCACACTGTGCCGGGACGGTTGGATGGTGCTGGCCGGCGTCGTCGGTCAGTACGGGATCTCGGCGGGAAGCTACGAGGACGTCACCGCCGCCTCGGCGGAGCGCTTCGAGGTCGACGGCGTTGACACCCGCACCCTCATGACCCGCCAGGTCTGGGGCGCCCGCCTGCTGCAGTGCCCGCCCGGTCTCGTTCCCGACTCCGACTACGCCGAGCGGTGGACCTTCACCCTCTTCCCGGCCGAGGGGCTGGTCGACGGACGGGCCGTTTCGGGCACCGTGCTCAAGAAGCGGGTGCGCCTCCGGCTGGGCAAGACGAACCGCGGGATCGCCAGCGCCCGGGTGGCTCCCGCCCTCCCGCTCAAGTGAACGCCCCTGCGGTCTCGGGCGGTCCGTCGGTCGCTTGACGTAGGACGCCACACACTGCCCCCGTGGCGGGGCGCGAGGCGCGGGCGGCGCTGATCGGCTAGATTCCCAGCGTGCCCTCATCCGAGAACAAGACCAGCCGGGGCGACTACTCCGCCCGCCACCTCTCCGTCCTGGAGGGGCTCGAGGCCGTGCGCAAGCGCCCGGGAATGTACATCGGCTCCACCGACCAGCGCGGTCTCATGCACTGCGTGTGGGAGATCGTCGACAACGCCGTCGACGAGGCCCTTGAGGGGCACGGCGATGACATCTCGGTGACCGTCCACGACGACGGCTCCATCGAGGTGCGCGACAACGGGCGCGGAGTGCCCGTGGACATCGAGCCCTCCTCCGGCTTGACCGGCGTCGAGCTCGTCTACACCAAGCTTCACGCCGGCGGGAAGTTCGGCGGCGGCTCCTACGGCGCCGCCGGCGGTCTGCACGGCGTGGGCGCCTCCGTCGTCAACGCCCTGGCCGAGCGCATGGACGTCGAGGTCGACCGCGGCGGCAAGACCTATGCCATGAGCTTCCACCGCGGCGAGCCCGGCATCTTCGACGACTCCGCCGGACGCAGCCCCTCCTCTCCCTTCACCGAGTTCACCAAGGCCTCCGAGCTGCGCGTCATCGGCAAGGTGCGCCGCGGCGTGACCGGCACCCGCGTGCGATACTGGGCCGACCCCCAGATCTTCCCCAAACCCACCGAGTACGACGCCGCGGCCCTGCGTGCCCGGCTGCGCCAGACCAGCTTCCTCGTGCCCGGACTCACCCTGCGCCTGGAGGACAGGCGCCCCGAGGCCGAGGCCATCGCGGCCTCCAGCACGCCCGCCGCCGACGCCGGCGAGACCGACGACGCCGTCCACGAGGTCACCCTGCGGGCGGCCGCCAAGAACGCCACCGAGAACCGCGGTGACCTGTTCGACACCGGCGTCGACGAGGGCGTCGAGGTCTTCCAGGCCCTGGGCGGCACAGCCGACTTCGTCGACTTCCTGGCCTCCGACGGCTCGGTCACCGACACCTTCCGCCTCACCGGACAGGGCACCTACACCGAGACCGTCCAGCAGCTCGACCGCGCCAGCGGGCACCTGCGGCCCGTGGAGGTCGAGCGCACCTGCACCGTCGACGTCGCCCTGCGCTGGGGGATCGGCTACGAGACCACCGAGCGCTCCTTCGTCAACATCATCGCCACCCCCATGGGCGGCACCCACCTGACCGGATTCGAGCAGGCCCTCACCAAAGTGCTGCGCAAGCGCATCGAGGCCGACTCCCGTGCCCTGAAGATCACCTCCAAGGACGGCCGGGTCGAGAAGGACGACATCATGGCGGGCCTGACGGCCGTCATCACCGTGCGCGTGCCCGAGCCCCAGTTCGAGGGACAGACCAAGGAGGTGCTCGGCACCGGCCCCGTGCGCCAGATCGTCTCCAAGGTGGTCGAGCGCGAGCTCACCGCCCTGCTGACCTCCTCCAAGCGGGACCTCAAGACTCAGGCGCGCGCCTTGGAGGAGAAGATCGTCGGCGAGATGCGCGCCCGCGTCTCGGCCCGGCTGCACAAGGAGATCACCCGCCGCAAGACAGCCCTGGAGACCTCCTCCCTGCCGGCCAAGCTCGCCGACTGCCGCAGTGACGACGTCGCCGCCTCCGAGCTGTTCATCGTCGAGGGCGACTCCGCCCTGGGCACCGCCAAGAACGCCCGAGATTCCGAGTTCCAGGCGCTCCTGCCGATCCGCGGAAAGATCCTCAACGTGCAGAAGGCCTCCCAGGCCGACATGCTGCGCAATGTCGAGTGCTCGGCCATCATCCAGGTGGTCGGCGCCGGCAGCGGACGCACCTTCGACCTGGAGGCCGCCCGCTACGGCAAGGTCATCCTCATGACCGATGCCGACGTCGACGGCGCCCACATCCGCACCCTCCTGCTGACCCTCTTCTTCCGCTACATGCGCCCCATGATCGAGGCGGGCCGGGTCTTCGCCGCCGTCCCGCCCCTGCACCGCATCGAGGTCTCCGGCTCGGGGCGGCGCAAGAAGGAGATCATTTACACCTACTCCGACGACGAGCTCGTCACCACCCTGCGCCGTCTGGAGCGCGCGGGCCGCAGCTTCAAGGAGCCCCAGCGTTACAAGGGCCTGGGGGAGATGGACGCCCATCAGCTCGCCGAGACCACCATGGAGCCCCAGCACCGCACCTTGCGGCGCATCACACTGGGGGACGAGGCCCAGGTCATGGAGGCCGAGTCCGTCTTCGAGCTCCTCATGGGCTCCTCGGTCGAGCCCCGCCGCGACTTCATCGTCGAGGGCGCCCGTGACGTTGATCGCGAGCGCATCGACGCCTGACCATCGCGTCAGGTCTCGGCCGCTCCTTCAGGTAGGGTCAGTAACCCTCGTGTCGCGGCCCGCCAGAGGTCGGGGCGCGTTGTTCGCTGACTGATCGTCATTCTTCGTCCTCATGAGGGAGGTGCGCTATGGCACCCGGTTACGGTATCCGCCGGGCGGGATCCTCACCGTGGCCCATCTTGCGCCCGGGGCCCCGTTCGTCCCTGTCGCGGGAGCTGTCCTGGCGGCCTCTGGGCCCGGAGGACAACCATGAGCTGGCCGCGCTCATCGCTCGGGCAGAGGATGTCGACAACCCGCCTTACCGCACCAGCGAGCAGGAGACGGCCGAGTACTTCCTCGACCCCACTTACTCCGGGGTCGCCGGTCGCGACGCCGACGGTGTCATGCGCGCCTTCGGCCTGGTGCGGCTGCGTCCGGCCGGCGAGATCTACGCCTCCATGACCGGTACCGTGGACCCGGCCGTACGCAAGCGCGGCATCGGTCGAGCCCTCCTGCACTGGCAGGCCGAGCGGGCCCGCCACCTCGTGGGCGCCGAGCGGGCCGGTTCCGTCCCTGGCAGGAGCGTCGCCCAGATTCCTGCGCACGTGGTCACCACCGTCCTGGAGGACGATGAGCGCATGCAGGGGCACCTCAAGGACATGGGTTTTGAGCCGATGCGCTGGTACCGGGAGGTGCGCCGCTTCCTCGGTGACGATATCCCCGAGGTGGACCTGGACGGCTTCATCACCATCGACCCGTGGACCCCCGAGATCGACGATGACGTCCGCCGTGCCTACAACCGGGCCATGGCTGAGACCTGGGAGGCGGAGAACGTCACCCCCGAGGACTGGGCCGCGGGCAGTGCCTACTTCGCTCCCCAGTGGAGCTTCGTGGCCATGGACCGCTCCGGGGACCGGGCCCGTGTGGCCGGGTACCTGCGCTCGGGCCGCTACGAGCAGGACTGGGAGGCCCTGGGCTGGCGCGAGGGCTACACGGACGTGCTGGGGGTCTTGAGCGATTACCGCCACCGTCGGATCGGGCCCGCGCTGCTGGTGGCCGCCATGCGCGCCTACGCGGCCGACGGCATGGAGTACGCCGCCGCCGGCGTCGACACCGACAATCCCGGCGGCGCCGTCGACCTGTACGAGTCCCTGGGCTACGAGCCCACCCGCGGCACCATCCTCTACGCCCTCGACGTCTGAGCAGGCACCCGGCGAGTGCCTGTGACGGCTCGAAGACCGCTCAGGTGCGCTGCTGGGCCACGGCTCCGGCCACCATGGTGGCCAGGGGACGCACCCGCGCCAGCTCCTCGGCCCCGAGGCGCAGGGGGTCCTCGGCCAGGAGCACCAGATCAGCCTGAGAGCCCTCCGCCACCGGGCCGGCTCCGTTGACACTGGCCGCCAGGGCCTCCTCGGCCGTCAGTCGCTGATCCGGTGACCACACCGAGCCGTCCGGCGTCTTGCGCCCCACCGCCGCCGCCATCGCCAGCCACGGGTCCAAGGGCGCCACCGGCGCATCCGATCCCAGCTCCAGCAGAGCCCCGCCGGCCACCATGTCCGCGAATGCGTAGGTGCGCCCCTCCAGACCTGGCCACACCCGGCTCACGGCTGCCCAGTCATCAATGAGGTGGGCCGGTTGAACAGACAGCTCGACGCCGCACCCCACGAGGCGCCTGAGCGCCCCGTCGGGCTCGTCGAGGGCGTCGGCGGGCAGCAGCTGGGCGTGCTCCAGACGCCCGACGGCTCCGGAGAGCGCGAAGGCGGCGGCGACGTCGTCGACGGCCGCGTCCCCGATGGCGTGGATGGCCATCTCGTAACCCTGCCGGGCGCCCCGGGCCATGAGGTCGGTGAGCTCGGCCCGATAGATATTGACCACGCCGCAGGAGTGCTCCAGGCCCAGCTCGGCCGGGTAGGGCTCGCACATGTGTGCGCTGCCCGAGCCCATCGACCCGTCGGCGATCACCTTGAGCGGTCCCTGAAGCAGTACCGGGGAGCCGTCGGCCAGGCGTGGCGAGCCCGGCAGCTCGACCCCGGTGCGCAGGCCCCGGGCGATCCAGCGCTCCAGCTTGTCGCGGTAGACCGCGACCCGGATGCGGGGCAGCACCGCAGGAAGGGCGCCCTGGGCCGCCATGGCCTGCAGGCGCCGCGGCCAGTCGTCGGGGTCCTCCGACCAGCTCATGTCGACCACGCCGGTGATGCCCCGGGCCAGCATGTCGGCCAGGACCTGCCGGTAGCCGGACTCGCGCAGCTCGCGCGTGCCCGGGACCTCATCGAGGCGGTCCAGCAGGGCGAACCACGGGTCCTCCTTCATCGGTGTCCCCGGCTCCTGGGCGCTGGCCTGCGGCAGACCGAAGATGCGCAGCGCCGCCGAGTTCAGCCACCCGGAGTGCACGTCCCCGGAGATGAGCAGCGTGGGGATCTCACCGGTGACGGCGTCGAGCTCGGCCACGGTGGGGAGACGGGGCCAGTTGGACAGGCGGTGCCCGAAGCCCTGGATCGTGGTGGGCCGCGAACCCGCCGGCAGGTCCCGCAGTTCCTGGGCCACTAGCTCCAGGGCCTCCTCGGCGCTGCGGGAGGCCAGCGTGTCGATGCGAGCCGAGCGCGCCGCCTCCATGTCCAGGTGGGCGTGGGCGTCCCACAGACCGGGGATGAGGAAGGAGCCATCGGCCTGAAAGACCGGTACCCCAGGAGCACTCAGCCCCCGCCCCACCTCGACGACGCGACCACCCGTCACACGCACGTCGACGGGCTCACCCGGGCGGGGCGGCACGTCCAATGAGCCCGGGCCCCGGTCGCCACGGCGGAGCCCGCCCAGCTCGGTGCGGGAACGGAAGGGGACGATACGAGCGTCCCTGATGATCAGGTCTGTGGACGGTTGATCAGCCATGGGCCACTTTAGGCACAACCGGGCTGACCACAGGCGGTATCGGAGACATTGCGCCCCGGTACGACCCGCCGCTGCGGCGACCTGCTCAGCCGATGCCGATGATAGGGGCCGGCAGCGGCGAGCCGGAGCCGTCGCGCCGCTCATCGGCCTCGGGCAGCGGAACCGGCTTTCCCCCCTCGCGCAGCGCCCGCGGCGGGGCCACGCCCACCCAGGCGGCCACGAGCTCATCCTCACCGCGCAGGAAGCGGTGGGAGCGAACCCCGCCCGTGGCCCGTCCCTTGGCCGGGTAGCGGTCCAACGGGGTCACCTTGACACTGCCGCCGCCGGTGCCCGGCAGCGAGCCCTCGGACCCTGCCACCGTCACCACCACGGCCTCGGCCAGAAGATCCTCGGGAACCGCCGCACCGGCGATGACCCGGGCGCCCTCGCGCAGCGAGATCCCCGCCATACCACCGGCTCCCCGGCCCTGCGGGCGCACCTTGGCGGCCGGGAACCGCAGCAGCTGGGCGTCAGAGGTCACCATGGCCAGGAAGTCCGTGTCGGCTGCCGTGCCGGCGAAGACCACCCGGTCGTCGTCGGACAGGGAGATGACCTCCCAGCTCTCGGCGTTCCTCGGCTCATCGCCGGGCTTGACCCGTTTGATGACGCCCTCGGCCGTGGCCAGGACGATCGGTGCGTGCTCGGTCGAGCCCACCGGGACCAGCCCCACCACCTTCTCCTCCGGCTCGATGTCCACCAGCTGGCGAACCGGAGTCGCACCGGCCAGCCCCGGAGCGCCATCGGTGCGGGGCACCTCTGAGGTGGAGACGACGTCGAGCAGCACCAGTCGCCCGGTGTCGGTGACCGCGCCGATCCGCCCCCGTGCCGTGGTCGCCACCTGGGAGGCCAGGGCGTCATGGGGCCGGCGCCCACCGGTGCGGGCGACCGGCTCCGCGCCGGGGGTGCGCGCCACCAGACCAGTGGCGGACAGCATCACCCGGCACGGGTCGTCAGGGACGGTGAGCGGAACCGGGGATGAGCTCGGCATGAGCGTCATCGGCTGAGCGGACGCACCGGCCCGCTTCGCCGTCGCGCCGGAGCCGGCGGTCCCTGAGGCGTCGTCCGAAGCCACCGGGCCACCTGCCGAGGATGTCACGCGCTCACCGGATGCCTCCATCAGTACCGTGCGCCGCGGGGTGCCGAACTGCTCGGCCACGGCTGCCAGCTCGCGGGAGACCACGCGTCGCAGCAGGACGTCATCGGCCAGGATCGCCTCCAGGGCCTCGATCTCCCGGGCCAGCTCATCGCGCTCCTTCTCCAGCTCGATCACCGAGAACTTCGTGAGCCGGCGCAGCTGGAGCTCGAGGATGTAGCCGGCCTGCGGCTCAGTGAGGTCGAAGACCTGCATGAGCCGCGTGCGCGCCGTGGCGGCGTCGTCGGAGGAGCGGATGACGGCGATG
Source organism: uncultured Actinomyces sp. (assembly GCF_963526355.1). Classification (GTDB taxonomy): domain Bacteria; phylum Actinomycetota; class Actinomycetes; order Actinomycetales; family Actinomycetaceae; genus Actinomyces. The sequence continues at coordinate 11,468 of NZ_CAUROW010000038.1, forward strand.
ACCTCGTCGATGTCGAGGATGGCGATGAGCAGTCCGTCCACCAGGTGGGCGCGCTCGCGGCGCTTGCCCAGGCGGAACCGGGTGCGCCGGGTGACCACCGTGAGACGGTGGCGCACGAACACCTCCAGCAGCTCGCGCAGCCCCAGGGTGTGGGGCTGGCCGTCCACGAGGGAGACGTTGTTGATGCCGAAGGAGTCCTCCAGCGGTGTGTGCTTGTAGAGCTGGGCCAGGACGGCCTCGGGGTTGTAGCCGTTCTTGACGCTGATGACCAGGCGGGTGCCGTGCCTGCGGTCGGTGAGGTCGGCGACGTCGGTGATGCCCTGGAGCTTCTTGGCGCCGACCGCCTCCTTGATCCGGGCGATGATCTTCTCCGGTCCCACCATGTAGGGCAGCTCGGTGACCACGATGCCCTTGCGGCGCGGCGAGACCGCCTCCACGTGGGCGGTGGCGCGCGTGAGGAACTTGCCCCGCCCGGTGCGGTAGGCCTCCCGGATCCCGTCCAGGCCCACGATCATGCCCCCTGCGGGTAGGTCGGGACCCGGCACGAAGGCCATGAGGTCCTCCAGATTCGCCTCCGGGTGGGTCAGGAGGTGCCGGGCGGCCGCCACCACCTCCACGAGATTGTGCGGCGGCATGTTCGTGGCCATGCCCACCGCGATACCGGCCGCGCCGTTGACCAGCAGATTCGGGAAGGCCGCGGGCAGGACCTCGGGCTCGGTGAGCGTGTAGTCGTAGTTGGGGTTGAAGTCGACAGTGTCCTCATCCAGGTCAGCCGTCAGTGCCAGCGCCGGGGCGGCCAGGCGCGCCTCGGTGTAGCGGGGGGCCGCCGGGCCATCGTCCAGGGAGCCGAAGTTGCCGTGCCCGTCAATGAGCGGCAGACGCATCGTGAAGGGCTGGGCCAGGCGCACCAGCGCCTCGTAGATCGCGGTGTCGCCGTGGGGGTGGAGCCGGCCCATGACGTCGCCCACGACCCTGGAGGATTTCACGTGCGGGCGGTCGGGGCGCAGCCCCATGCGGTCCATCTGGAACAGGATGCGGCGCTGAACCGGCTTGAGTCCGTCGCGGGCGTCCGGCAGGGCGCGCGCGTAGATGACGGAGTAGGCGTACTCCAGGAAGCTGGTGCGCATCTCCGTGGACAGGTCAAGATCGACGATCTCCCCGTCGGTGGGGGGAGGAGCCTGGGGGGAGGCGGACTTCGGCATGGGCGCATTGTCTGCGGAATCGGGCTGAAAGGAAACCACGACACCCGGGCGTGACAGGTCAGACGCGCCCGCCCGTAATGGCCGGGCTGCAGGCGGGTGACGGGTGGGCGGCAGCGGAAGGAGCCTTCCGGTATCCGACGGCGGTGGCACAATGGCGCCCATGACGACCCACTCGCGCCAGAACTCGGTCACCGGCCCTGCCCCTTCCGAGGCACCGCAGGACGCGGCCGCCGAGCTGGCGCAGCAGGTGGAGCTCGCCGGCTACTACCCCGAGCTGGTGCTCGACACGCTCCGTCTGGCCGCGGGCGAGGAGGAGATCGTCTCCGGCATGGTCCAGGCCGAGACCACTTTCGCTGAGGCCGTCCACCGGCACCTGACCGTCCTGTCCCTGACCGCCACCCGCCTCATCATCGTGCACGTCGACGACGCACCCCGACAGGACGGCAGCCCTGGCGCCCTGGCCACCAGTGAGGCCGTCCCGCTCAGCCGTATCCGCTCCATGGCCCTGACCCGGGGCGTGTCCGATCCCGCCCAGGACGGCGGTACCCTGACTGAGATGACCATCGCGGTCTCCTGGGGGTCGGTGCGGCGCATCGACATGGAGCCGGCCACCTGCGGCGACCCCGACTGCCAGGCCGACCATGGCATGACCGGTGTCTCCGTGCCCGACGACATCGTCATCCGCGTCGCCGCCGGTGTCGAGGGCGCGGCCGCTCTGGCACGGGCCGAGGCCTTCGCCGGTCGGCTCTCACGGATGACGGCCCACGCCGCCTCGTGACCGGGCCCGTGACGAGCAGCCCCGATCCCTCCGCCACGGATCGTGCGACGGAGCCCCGGGTCCCCGTGCCGGATCCGGCGCTCCGCTACGTCCTGGCGGTCGGAGCGGTCAGCGCCGGACTTGCCCTCAGCGACATCGGCAGCGACGTTGATGACGACGTGGTCGACGCCCCTCTGCGTGCCTCGCTCGTCACCGACTCCCGGGCCCGTTGCGTCGCCCGCAGCTGGGGGATCGAGCCGGCCTGCGGCTCCGACGGCGCTCGTGGTCGGGCCCCTGGAACCGTCGTCGTCCTTGTGGACGGGCTGGGACTGGAGATGCTTCGTCAACGGCGTGGTCACACCCCCACCCTGCGCCGATGGCGGGCGTCGGGCGACGGTGGCGCCAAGAGCGGCGAAGACCCCGGGATCCTCACCTGTCGTCCCTCGACGACGGCCTCCGCCCTGACCATGCTGGGAACCTCCGCCCTGCCCGGCACCACCGGAATGGTCGGCTACTCGGTGCTTCGTACCGGCCTGGGGCCCGTCCTTCCCGCCGCCACCGTGCCCGGCCCCGCCCAGCTCCTCAGTCTCATCACCTGGAAGGGTGATGATGCCCCCAACCCTCGGGCCTGGCAGGACGTGCCCACGATCTTCGAGCGCGTCCCCACTGGGAGCGCGGTGAGCATCGGACCGGCCCGCTTCGCCGGCTCCGGCCTGACCGAGGCGGCCCTGCGAGGCGCCTCGCACCTGGCGGCCGACCGTATGGAGGACCGGCCCGCTCTGGCCGCCGGCGCACTGCGTCGAGGTGTTCCCCTGGTCTACCTCTACGTCGGCGAGCTGGACAAAACCGGTCACAAGCACGGTTGGCTCAGTGCTCAGTGGTTGGCCCAGCTCGAGCGCCTCGACGCCGCCATGGCCGATCTGGTCCGCCGCGTCCCCGCAGGCACCCGGATCGTCCTGAGCGCCGACCACGGGATGGTCGACACCGACGCCGACCACCGCATCGACCTGACCGCCCACCGTGAGCTTGTGCGCGACGTCGTCGCCGTGGCCGGCGAGCCCCGCCTGACGCACCTGCACGTCGCCGACGGTGACGCGGACCTGGCCGACGAGGTGGCGCACCGCTACCGCCATGTCCTGGCGGAGCGGGCGGCCTGGGTCGGCACTCGCGAGCAGGCCGCCGAGCACTTGGGTGCTCTCAGTCCTCGGGCGCGCGGAGTCGTCGGCGACGTCGTCGTGGCGATGGACGGAACCTGGGTGCTCGTGGACCCCAGGGTTCACTCCGAGTCCGCGATCGCCATGCCCGGCGTCCACGGCTCCTTCACGCCGGCCGAGACCGAAGTGCCGTTGCTCATCACCGAGGTCTGAAAGGCTCGGCGGGGCCGACGGGCGAAGGCCTGGGTGCTCAATTACTCGGGCTTGGCGCCGAAGACGATCTCGTCCCAGGAGGGTACGGAGCGGCGCGAGCGGCGACGCGACCTCTTCTTGGCCGGAGGAGCCGTCCTAGGCATGTCGGGAAGCGTCTCCTGGGTGCCCGCAGTCGAGGCGTCCGACGGATCGGGAGAGGCCTTGGCCATGACTTCGGAGCGAGAGGGCATGAGGATCTCCGGTACCGGCTCGGTGGGGCTGTCCGTGCCCACCGGTGCCTGCCGGCCCACCGGTACGCGCCCGGAGGCGGGGCTCGGGGCGGACGGCGCGGCCGATGCAGCACTGGAGGCCGTCACCAGCCTGGTCCCGGCCGGGTGGTTGTTGGCGTGGCGACGCCGGCGCTCCGACATGGAGTAGACCTGCGCGCTCAGCCCCGCGGCCTGCTCCAAGGGCTCCTCGACCGCCTCGCTGCCGGCTTCCGTTCGGGTCTCGGTGCGGCGCGCCTCGATCCTCCGAGTCGGGGGAGAGGGGACCTCGGGACTGTCAGGACTGCTGGTGTAGTCGATGCCGTGCGGGTCGGTGAAGGCGTCCTCGTCGCTCTGTCCCTGCCCGGGAAGACCAGCCATCTCGTCATCACGCGGGACCTCGACCTCGACGCGTCGACCCCGGCTGGAGGCCAGGTCGGCCAGCAGTGCATCGGTGTCATCCGGGGACATGGCACCGCCGGTGGGGCGGGCGTACTCCCGCACGGGCAGCATCCCAGCGGGCACCTCGACGGCCAGGCCGGTCGGCTCCCCAGAGGGCGTGGCCGGAGCGGAGGCGGCCGGTGTCGTGCCGGTGCCGGACGGGCCCGCGGCGGCGGAGTGCCCGGATTGGGCCGACGGCGCAGTGGCCGAGGCGCCAGGAGCCTCCGAGTCCTGATCGAAGACCGCCGGGCGCTTGACGCCGGCTCCCGCCTCCGTGAGCCAGCGCGCCTCATCATCCAGAGCGTGGACCGCCCGGGCCGTCAGGTCCAGCGACCAGCGGGCCTGCTTCTCCTCGGCGGACTGCACAAAGGTCACCATGATGAGCCAAGGGTCGCGGCCCTCGCGCAGCGCGTCCCACTCCAGGCTGGAGGGGTCGACACCGCGAGTGGCCAGCCGGTCCACCACCAGCTCACCGAGCAGTGGGGAGTCCTTCTCCCAGCCGATACGGCAGGTTTGGGCCTGCGAGACGGCCCACTGGCGCTCTGCGAGCACCGGTCCCTCGAAACGGCGCACGTGCTCCACGTCCATGCCGGTACTGATCGCGACCTCAGCAGCGGTGGCGCCGGCGCGCATGTAGGCCTGGAGCTGGCGGGGGCGCAGGGGCGCCGGTCCCTCAGTCGTGGTCCCCGCAGGGGGGACGATCGCGCCGCGGTCACGTCGCACCGCGGCGCGCAGAGCATCGTCGACGACAATGCTGTAGCGCTCGCCGTCCTCGTCCGTCATGACAATCGTGTCACCGTTGGCACCCAGCAGCTCGAGTTCGACCATGGGTGGTGCCTCCTTCATCCCAAATGTCAGCACGATACGCTCCACTGTGTCTCACAGCCTGCCATCTGCATGCGTCGAGCCGTGGGAGGCTCAGCGGTGTGCCACGTGTGAAGCGCGTGAGAAGACAGTCGGGTCGAGCACAATTGAGCACACTGCAAGCGAACTGTGTCCTCTTGTCGGGCGATTTGGCTTGACGGGCCGTCTGTCGGTGCTATTGTGCGCGTGCCTTTTCGGGACGGATGCGTCGGTCATCGTCACCACGCCAGCGCCGGTACGCGGCTCGGCCGCCGTCTCCGGAGGCCACCCGAGAGCCGTCGACAGGAAAGAGTGACGAGGCCATGGCGACCGACTACGACGCCCCGCGCAAGAATGATGACGAGCCCGAGGCCGATTCCATCGAGGAGCTGACCTCCAGGCAGAAGGACCAGTCCTCGGCCGCGATCGAGGAGGATGAGAATGAGGCGGCCGAGGGGTTTGAGCTGCCCGGAGCAGACCTGTCCCGCGAGGAGCTGAGCGTTCACGTCGTGCCTCAGCTCGAGGACGAGTTCACCTGCTCGGAGTGCTTCCTCGTCCACCACCGCAGCCAGCTGGCCTTCGTCGACGAGGCGACCGGCCTGCCGGTGTGCGCCGACTGCGCCGGCTGACGGCGCCGTAACCCACTCAGGAGAATCCCATGGGACTGTTCTCGCGCCGCAGAGATGACGCATCCACCAAAACCCACGAGCCCGCTCTCGAGCGTGACGCCGGGCACGGCGCCTCCGGTCCCTGGGATCTGCATGAGCTGCCCGAGGCTCAGGAGGACGTGCCCCGCATCGACCTGGGTGCGTTGCAGGTCCCGGCTGTCGACGGTATGCAGCTGCGAATGGAGCAGGCACCCGACGGCACCATCACGGCCGTCGTCCTCGCGCTGGGAGGATCGGCGCTTGAGCTGAGGGCCTTCGCCGCCCCGCGAACCGCCGGCATCTGGGACGAGCTGCGCAGTGACATCGCCAAGGAGCTCGCCGGGAACGGCGCCCGCTACGAGGAGAGCCACGGGGAGTACGGCACTGAGCTGGTCGCCCACCTGCCCATGCGCGGTCCCGACGGCACGACGACGACCGGCACGATCCGCTTCCTGGGAATCGACGGGCCCCGCTGGTTCTTGCGAGGCGTCCTTCAAGGGCACGCCGCCTCGTCGGAGCAGTCGGCTCAGGCGCTGCGGGAGGTGCTGCGCGGCATCGTCGTTGTCCGCGACGGCCAGGCCCGTCCGCCTCGTGAGATCCTGCCACTGCACGCCCCCGGAGCCGTGGCCGGTCCTGAGGCCGAGGACCTACCCGGCATCGACCCGCTGGCTCCTGGCCCGACCATCGCCGAAGTGCGCTAGATGCCGACGCTGCCCGCCCCCCTCACGCGGCTGTCCAAGTTGCTTCGCACCAGCCGTGAGCACCTCGAGGCCCAGGACGAGGAGCGCTCCGCCAGCCTGCGGGGCACTGATCCGATCGGGACTCTGGCATCGCGTCAGCGGACCCGCGTCTCCGGTGTCCTGAGGGCGGTCACATACCGCCCCAGCCAGGACAAGCCAGTTCTCGTCGGGCAGCTTTACGACGGCACCGGCAGCATCGACCTGGTGTGGTGGGGGCGACGACGCATCGCCGGCATCGCCCCGGGCGCCCACCTGGTGGCTGAGGGACGGGCCGCCGACGGCGCCCAGCGCCTGCAGATCCACAACCCCGCCTATCAGCTGCTTGGGCCGGGGCAGTAGCAGCCGGCAGCAACCCACCGGGAAGGATCCACGATGAGCAGTCGTTCCACTGATTCCGTCCGTACAGGCCTGGGGGCGATCGACTCCGAGCGCTTCGACGTCATGGCCGCCGTGGGAGGATGGCGCGGCATTGTCGAGTCCGTGGTGCCCACTCTCGTCTTCGTTGTGGTCATGGCGGTGCGGCCCACGGCCCTGGTGCCGGCCCTGCTCGCCTCCTTGAGCGTCAGCGCCGTGGGCCTCGTGGCCCGCCTGGTCCAGCGTCAGTCGCCGGCCCAGGTCCTGGGCGGGATCGTGCTGGTCCTCGTCTCGGCCCTGTGGGCCTGGCGCAGCGGTGAGGCCTCCAACTTCTATGCCACCGGTCTCATGATCAACGCGGCCTGGCTGGTCGCCTGCCTGGTCTCCCTGCTCGTCGGCTGGCCGATCGTGGGGGCACTCATGACTCTGTGGCACCGGGTCACCGACGAGTCGGGACGGAGGTCGGACCGCAGTGAGGACCCGGACGGTGACGGGGAGCCGAAGAGCACCGATGACGATCCTGCCGTGCGCCCCTCGTCCTGGCGCACCGACCCTGCCCTGCGCGGCGTGAAGTTCCGCTACCACGCGGGCACCTGGGTCCTGACGCTGATGTTCGCCCTGAGGCTCGTCGTCGAGGTGCCCCTCTACCTGGCCGGCGAGCAGGCAGTGTCCTACCTGGGAGCCGCTCGCCTCATCCTGGGCGTGCCTCTGTACGCCCTGACCCTGTGGTTCATCTGGTTGCTGGTCGCCCCCGGCCGGATCGCTCAGGCCGAGGGGCGTACCGCCCGGTAGCTCGGGCTGCCCGGATCTACGTGAAGATGAGGGGCAGCTCCTCCAGGCTGGACTCGCCCTCGCGCGCCGTGAGGAAGATGAGCTCGTCCCCGCGTTCGAAGCGCTCGTCGCGGTCCGGTGTGATGGGGCGGTAGTCGCGCAGGATCGCCGCCAGCACCGTGTGGGGCGGCAGCTCGATATCGGAGACGAGCTCGCCGATCACCGGTGAGTCCTCCGGCAGGGTCAGCTCGTGCATCGAGGCGCCCGACTGGTGGAAGTGGAAGATGCTCACCAGGCTGCCCACGCTGACGGCCTCCTCCACCAGGGCCGTCATGAAGCGCGGGGTCGACACTGCCACGTCCACCCCCCAGGTCTCATCGAAGAGCCACTCGCTCTTGGGGTTGTTGACGCGGGCCACGGTGCGGGGCACCCCGTACTCGGTCTTGGCCAGCAGGGAGATGACCAGGTTGGCCTTGTCGTCCCCGGTGGCGGCGACGATGACGTCGCAGGTCTCGGCTCCGGCGCGCTCCAGGGCGTCGATGTCGCAGGCGTCGGCCAGCTGCCAGTCGGCCTCCGGGACCGAGGCGATTCGCATGGCCTCTGCGGAGCGGTCGACGAGTGTGACCTCATGGCCGTGGCTGATGAGCTCGCGGGCGATGGAACGGCCCACGGATCCGGCTCCGGCGATCACGATCTGCATGGCTCAGGCCTCCTGGGTCGGGGCGTGTGACAGGGCCCGGCGCACCTGGCCGATGCGGTCGGTGCTCACCGCCAGGTGCAGGCGGTCGTGCTCCTGGATGACGGTGGCGGCCTCGGGCAGCAGGGCGGTGGCGTCGCGCGAGATCCAGGCGACGCGCACCCGCAGGCGCTCCTCGAGCGCCCCGATCGTGGTTCCCACCCACTGCGGGGAGGCGCTGGGCTGGATGAGGGCGACCGCTCCCGAGGGGTCCTCGAGTTCGCGGGCGCTGGAGCCGGGAAGGATTCGGCGCATCATCTGGTCGGCCGTCTGGCGCACGGTGGCGACCGTGGGGATGCCCAGACGCTCATAGACGTCGGCCCGGCGTGAGTCGTAGATACGGGCCACGACGTTGTCCACGCCGAAGCTCTCCCGGGCCACGCGCGCCGCGACGATGTTCGAGTTGTCCCCGTCGGAGACCGCGACGAAGGCGTAGGCCTCGTCGATGCCGGCCTGCTCCAGGGCGTCGCGGTCGAAGCCGACCCCCTTGACCTTACGGCCGTTGAAGTCCGAGGGCAGGCGGCGGAATGAGTCCGAGGAGCGGTCGATGACGGACACCGAGTGCCCCATGCGGTCGAGCTGGACGGCCATGGACGCTCCGACGCGGCCACAGCCCATGATGACGAAGTGCACGAGGAGGACGGTACTCCGGTATGGGGCCTCGGACGTAACATCTGGAGACGTGCGTGACTTCGCAGACCGCATCAAGCGGCTTCTCGTCGGTCGTCCCGTCCCCAGTGGAGCTCTGGGCGAGACGCTCCTGCCCAAGAGGATCGCCCTTCCGGTATTCGCCTCCGACGCCCTGTCCTCCGTGGGCTACGCCCCCGATGAGGTGCTCATCACCTTGGCCGTGGCCGGAGTCGCCGCCACCTCCCTGTCGCCGTGGGTCGCCCTGGCCGTCGTCGGCGTTCTCGTGGTCGTGGTGGCCTCCTACCGTCAGACCGTCTACGCCTACCCGTCGGGCGGCGGCGACTACGAGGTGGTCTCGGCCAACCTCGGTTCCCACGCCGGCCTCCTGGTGGCCTCGGCCCTGCTGAGCGACTACGTCCTGACGGTGGCGGTCTCGGTGTCCTCGGGCACCGCCTATCTCGCGGCCGCCATCCCCTACCTGGCCCCTTACAAGGTGGAGATATCTGTCGCCGTCGCCACTGTCCTGGCTGTGCTCAACATGCGCGGCTCGAGGGAGTCGGGTCGCGCCTTCGCCATCCCCACCTACCTGTACATGGGTGTGATCGGCGTCATGGCCGTTGTCGGCCTCGTCCAGGAGCTGACCGGGACGCTCGGGCGGGCCGAGTCCGCCGGCTTCGAGGTCGTCACCCATGCCGGCTGGGAGCAGGGCCTGACCGGCCTGGCCGGCGGATTCCTGGTCCTGCGGGCCTTCTCCTCGGGCTGTGCGGCCCTGACCGGTGTGGAGGCGATCTCCAACGGCGTCCCCAGCTTCCAGCGCCCCAAGTCCCGCAACG
>NZ_CAUROW010000039.1:0-20774 GCF_963526355.1 uncultured Actinomyces sp.
TGCCCATGTGGCGCTTGACCGAGGAGATGGTGCGGTCGACGTTGGTGACCGCCTGACGCTTGGCGATCTCACCGACGAGGATCTCGCCGGACTTGGAGAAGGCCACGACGGAGGGGGTGGTGCGGCCACCCTCGGCGTTCGGGATGATGGTGGGCTCGCCACCCTCGAGGACGGCGATGGCGGAGTTGGTGGTACCCAGGTCGATACCGACAGCGCGTGCCATGTGGTGTGCTCCTTGTGGTTGCTTGGTTGATGTCTGCAGTGAGGGCCGGGGTTCCGGCTCCTTCAGGTTGAGTCGTATGCACTCAGGATTGTGGTTGAGTCGAACTCTGTCAACTCAACAACACCCAACCTTGAGTCTGATTGGCTCAACCCTAGCCGACCGGATTCCATTCCAGAAGGAGTGAGTGACCTGCGACACGGCCGCAGCATCGCAAGCCGGGGTCCCTTCAGGCCCTTTACTGCAGGAGGTTGGGGGTGTACTCGCCAAGGCCTGTGCACACGGCACGAGATCCGGACCTTCGTGGAATACACCCGGCTCCCAGCCAGTAGCACCCCGAACTCGTGCAATACGCGCCTGGCACCATCAGAGCAGCTGACCTCGCCGCTTCTGGCAACGATGACAAGACTCTCGCGCCCGCAACCGACGAATCCGCCGAAAGTGTCACGACTGGAGTCGACCGCCCTCAGCCGGCCGGAGCCATCACTGGCCCAGACGGCACTGCCGGCGCTCGGCCTCCTCAGCGGCCAGGCGCTGCTTCTCGCCCCTCTCGCGAAGGCCGAAGAGCCAGGATGTTGGCGATGACGCTGACGCCCACGATGACGACACCGAAGGCCACTCCGCTGGCCTCACCGGTCAGCCCCACCAGCGGACTGACGAGCCCGCCGACGACGAACTGGAGGAAGCCCAGCAGCGCAGAGCCGGTCCCCGCCCACCGGCCGGTACGGTCCAGCGCAAGCGCCGGCGCGTTACCCATCGACAATCCCAGACAGGCCACGTGCGCCACGAAGAGCGCCGCAACCGCCACCAGCAGCGGCATCCGCGAGGCTCCCGCCACCGGCTCACGCAGCCACATGAGACAGACCGCGGCGAAGACGACGTCGACCACCAGCACCGAGATGAGCCCGCCCCTCACCTGGCGAACCTGAGAGAAGCGGCGCACCAGGGAGGCCGCCACACCGATCGTCACGGTCACCGTCGCCCCACACAGGCCGAAGACCGCCGTGTAGGCCACCGCCCCCAGTCCCAGCACATTGCGCAGCACGAAGGGCGCAGCGGACAGGTAGGCCATGAGCAGTCCGAAGGACAGGGCGTTGATGAGCAGGAGGCGCACGAGGACATGGTCGCGGGCCAGCTCACGGGTGCCGTCGAGCAGGATCCGCAGGCCGCCGTCGTGGCGCCGCTCTGTAGGCAGGGACTCGGGTACCCAGAGGGCCACCATGATGACGAGCACCCCGGTGAAGGCTGCCACGACCCCCAGGATGCCGCGCCACCCGACGGGCTCGACGAGCACGCCCCCGAGAATCGGCGCCACCACCGGGGCGATCCCCTGAATCGCCATGACGACGCTGAGAGCACGGGCGGCGGTGATCCCGCGGGAACGGTCGGAGATGACCGCCCGGCCCAGGACCATGCCGGCCGCACCTCCGAGCCCTTGGAGGAAGCGGGCCCCTAGGAGGATGGGCAGGCTCGGGGCCAGGGCGGCACCAACGCTCGCCACCAGGGCCAGCACGCTGCCCCACAGCAGAGGGGGACGCCGGCCGACACGGTCAGACAGGACCCCGATGGTCAGCTGCCCCAACGCGATGCCCACGAGGAACGTCGTCATCGTCAGCTGGACGCTGGAGGCGGATACTCCCAGGTCGTCGGCCATCTGAGCGAAAGCCGGCAGGTAGGCGTCGATGGCCAGGGGCGCGACGGCAGCGAGCGCGGCCAGGGCGATGAGGAGCGGGGCGGGGAAGGAGGCTCTCAGCCCGCCGTCGGCGGGAGCGCCCGGCAATGATGTCATCACCCGAGAATAGGGAGGTTTCCGGCCCGTGCGTCAGTGCGCGACCACATGACGCCGTGCACAGCGCCGGCGGGCGGAACGGACGAGTACCACACGTCTGCGCCGGTATTCGTGTCACCTCCTGCCCCTAGACTAAGCGGGTGACAGACCTGCTCATCGATTCTCTGACACGCGCCGTGGAGGCCGCGCCCGACGACGTCCGGCTGCGCACCCACCTGGCCGAGCTCCTCATCGAGGCCGGCCGCAGCGCCGAGGCGGTCACGCACTGCGCCATCGCCCTCCAGCACGCTCCCACCGACGACTCCGCCCGGTCCCTCATGACCAGGGCGCTCTCCCCTCGAGCCGCGCAGGTCCCCGCCGGGCAGGCAGCGGGGCCAGCGTCAGGAGCGGCGACAAACCCTGCGGTCAGTGCCCCGGGTCCGGTTGAAGCCCAACAAGAGGCCACAGGCTCCTCGACAGCCCCCGACCTGTCGGCACCCGAGCCGTCGGAGACTCCGGCACCCAGCAACTCGACGACGTCGGGAGGCGCAGACGACTTCGACTGGGGTCAGGCCGAGAAGGACCTCGGCGATGGGCCGGCCGCACCGTTCGTGTCCTCCGAGTCCACCCCGACCCATCCCGTTCCCGTCCCGGTCAGAGCCGACGGCATCGGTGACCCGGCGGACTGGGAGGTGGAGCGGGTAGGCATCTCCCTGGCGGACGTCGGCGGCATGACCGAGGTCAAGAACCGGCTAGAGGCCTCTTTCCTGGCGCCTATGCGCAACCCTGAGCTGCGCCGGCTCTACGGCAAGAGCCTGCGCGGTGGGCTGCTTCTGTATGGTCCGCCGGGAACAGGCAAGACCTTCATCGCCCGAGCCATCGCCGGTGAGATGGGGGCAGGATTCCTCTCCGTCGCGATCTCCGACGTGCTCGACCCCTTCATCGGCAAGTCTGAGGCCAATCTTCACAACATCTTCCAGCAGGCACGAGACAACAACCCCTGTGTCCTCTTCCTCGATGAGATCGACGCCCTCGGTATCAAACGCTCGCTGTCACGTCACTCGGGTATGCGCAATACCATCAACCAGCTCCTCGAGGAGCTCGACGGCGTCGGCAACAACAACGAGGGCGTCTACCTCCTGGCCGCCACCAACGCCCCCTGGGACATCGATCCGGCCCTGCGCCGGCCGGGGCGACTCGACCGAACCCTGCTCGTCCTGCCGCCGGACGAGCCGGCGCGCGCCGCCATCCTGCACACTCACCTGCGTGAGCGCCCCGTGGAGGGTATCGATCTGCAGGCCCTGGCACGGGCAACCGATGGGATGACCGGAGCCGACCTGTCGCACCTGTGCGACAGCGCCGCGGAGAAGGCGCTCATGGACTCGGTGCGCATTGGCCGACCCCGACTCATGACCATGCAGGACATGTACGCGGCCCTGAAGGAGATCCGCCCTTCGACTGGCCCCTGGTTCGAGACCGCGCGCGCCGTCGTCGAGTACGCCGACGCCTCCGGGGAGTACACCGATCTGCGCGAGTGGATGAAACGGCACCGTCTGTTATGACTGAGGACGACGCATACGATCGGGAGATTCAGCGGGCCGAGTGGTTCGCCGAGGTCGGTCAGGACGAGCGGGCCATGCAGATCCTCTCCGGTCTGCTCGCCAGGCACCCGGACAACGCCGGCAACACCTATATCGCTCTGGCATACGCCCACACCAAGGCAGGCCGGATGAAGGATACCGAGGCCGCGGCTCGCAGAGCGATCGCGTCACTACCGGATAATCCCAACGCGCACCGGTTTTTGGGCCATGCCCTGCTCTACCAGGACAAGGAGCTGGAGGCGGAGCGCCCGCTGCGAACAGCCCTGGAACTGGCCCCGGAGGACGACTTTCTGCACTTCCTCATGTCCACGGCGCTGGCCAGTCTGGATCGCGATGAGGAGGCGTTGTTCTACGCCCGCGAGGCAGTGAGACTGGCACCGGGACAGGCCCGCAACCATATGGCACTGGCGACGGCTCAGATGGATAAGGACCCTGCAGCGGCGGAAGCGTCGCTGCAGGAGGCCCTCGCCCTGGATCCCACGTACAGCCACGCACTCTTCCGGCTTGCGTGGGTGCGCAGTAAACGTGGAGACCATGTCGGTGCGGCCAGGGCGATTGCCTCCTACACCACGCAGGCCTCGGATCCCAGCGAGGCACGGGCAGCCGTCGACGACTTCTTTCACGAGGCTGTCTTCACCCTTCACTACGGTATGCTCGCGTGCGCCCTGTTCATGCTCATGTCCGCGGTTCTGGTACGGCTGGCGGACCTGCCCAACTGGCTTCTCCTTCTGCCGTTATCCATCTGTGCAGGCCTCACCTTCCGAGCGGTCGGGCGGCGGGTGCAGGCGCTTCGCCTCGCATTCGCCGGCCGCGGCCGGCTGATGGCGCGTTCCTTCATCCGGCGTCAGCGATTTTCCACCGCCTGGGCACTGCTGCTCCTGATCACGTGGGTTGCCCTCGGGGTCGGCGCCATCCAGCTCCTCCTGGGTGGCATCGTCATCCTTGCCGGCGCCCTGGGAGTGGGACTCCTCCTCCTGATCAGCACCTGGATCTTCGCCCGACTCAAGATGCAGTGACGGACCGGCCGGGGAGTCGGCGATCAGCAGGCCGCGTCACAGGTGCCGGTCGGCTCGGGCGTCCTGGTCGGTCTCAGGGGCGACCATGACGTGGTCGCCGTCGGGCACGATCCGCACCCGCAGCCCGTAGACCTCGGCGAGGGTGCCGGGCTGGAGGACCTCGGTAGGCGGCCCCTCGGCGAGAACCACCCCGTCGGCCAGGACGGCGAGGCGGTCGCAGAAGCGGGCCGCCAGGTTGAGATCGTGCAGGGCGACGACGGCGAGGCGGCCGGTATCCCGATGACAGATCCGCCGCACGTGGGAGAGCACCGAGACCTGGCGGCGCAGGTCTAGGGCGGAGGTGGGCTCATCGAGCAGGATGAGTCCGGGCTCGCGCACGAGCGTCTGGGCCAGGGCCACGAGCTGGCGCTGCCCGCCGGAGAGCTGGCCCAGTGGCCGGTCGGCCAACTCGGCCACGCCGAGCTCGTCCAGGGCGCCCCAGGCCAGGTCGATGTCGGCGCGGCTCGTGTGCCAGGTCATCCCGCGCCGCGAGGCGGTGAGCACCGACTCCAGGGCGGTCAGGGCGGCGTCGCCGGGCAGGCCCTGCGGCATGTAGCCGATCATGCCGCGCAGGTCCCGCCCCCGACGCCCCTCGAAGGTCACCTCCCCCAGGTAGCGGCGCAGCTGGGCCACACAGGTGACCAGGGTGGACTTGCCGGCGCCGTTGGGGCCGAGCAGCCCCACCATCTGTCCCGTCTCCCAGGTGGCATCAACCCCTTTGAGGACAGCTCGCCGACCGTAGGAGAAGGTGAGATCGTCCAGTATCAGACTCATGATCCACTCCTGACCGCCGAGCGCCGGCGCCCGAAGATGATGGTGAGGAACACCGGAACACCCACGAGGGCGGTCAGGATGCCGACGGGCACGGCCACCCCCGGCACGATGACCTGACTGGCGGCATGAGCGGCGGTCAGCAGGGTGGAGCCGGCCAGGATGGAGGCGGGAACGAGGAAGCGCTGATCCTCCCCCACCAGGCCGCGGGCCATGTGCGGTCCCACGAGCCCCACGAAGCCGATGATCCCCACGAAGGCCACGGACAGGGCGGCCAGCAGTGCCACCCCGACCAGGGTCCAGGCGCGCAGGCGTGCCACGTTGATGCCCATGGCCGCGGCGCGCGCCTCCCCCAGGGTGATGGCGGTCAGGCGCCAGCCGTTGACCCAGAACACGGGCGTGGCCACGAGCAGGGCCACCGATACGGTGGCCACGGCCGGCCAGGTGGCGCGCATGAGTGAGCCCATCGACCAGAAGACGATCTGCTGGAGGCTCTCAGTGGAGGCCCGGTACTGCACGAGCGCCAGGAGCGCCTGGCAGCTGAAGACCAGGGCGATGCCCAACAGGATCGTCATCTCCTTGGTCACCGAGGGCAGCCTGGAGACCATCGCGATGGTCAGGGAGGCCGCCAGTCCCGCTGTCATCGCCACGATCGGCAGGGTGGCCCCGGTGGCCACGGGCAGCACGAGGCCCGTGACGATCGCCAGTGCCGCACCGAGGGCGGAGGCCGCCGAGATCCCCAGGGTGAAGGGCTCGGCCAAGGGGTTGTCGAGGATCGTCTGCATCTGGACGCCGGCCAGGGACAGTGCTCCGCCCACCAGGACCGCCAGGAGCGCCGGGGGCAGGCGCAGGTTGATGACGATGTTGGCGACCCAGGGGTCGTAGTCGGCGTAGAAGATGGAGCCGAGCACCTGAGCCGGACTGAATCCCAGTGGCCCCACCATGAGGGCGGCGAGGAAGACGGCCAGGAGCAGGGCGGTCAACCCCGTCAGCATCGCGATGCGCCGCAGGGTCCGACGACGGTAGGAGGCGTAGGCCGACGCCACCGTGTCCGCGGGTACACCGGCCCTCCCACCGGTCTCCGTCGTCGACGCGGCGTCATCCAGCTCCCGGGAACCGCTGCAATGGCGGGCGGCACCGTCGTCGGAAGTGGCCTTGGCGTTGGGTAGTCCCATCAGATGGAGGTGAAGAAGACGCCCTCCGCCTTCCAGGGCATGTAGTCATCATGGAAGGACTTCCAGACGGCGTCGGGGTCGATGTCGGAGAAGGCCTCGGGGTTCTGCCACTTGGCGAAGGTCAGGTAGGCGATGAAGTTGTAGGGGGCGTCGTAGAACTGGTGGTAGACGCCATAGACGCGCCCGTCGACGAAGGCCTGGATCTGGTCGTAGCCGGGCTGGTTCTTCAGCTGCTCCAGGCTGGCCTTGGCGGAGGCCTCATCAGCCTTGTAGCCGAGGTGGACGTAGCTGGTCTGGGCGGTGTCCTTGATCTTCTGCTGCTGCCACTCGCCACCGGTGGCGATGATGTTCTGGGGGTTTGAGGCGATGACCTGCTCGGGGGTGAGGACGCCCTCCTCGCCGGACAGGAGGCTGTCGGCGATATTGGTGCCGCCGGTCGCCGTGACGATGGCCCCCAGGTTGGCAGTGGAGTAGGTGGAGCCGGGATCGTTGATACCCGGGCCGCGCCACAGGAACGTGGTGGGCTTGGCGGTCAGGGACTTCACCTTCTCAACGATGGGGTCGACCTGCTTCTTGTAGAAGGAGACGAAGGCCTCGGCCTCCTTGCGCTTGTCGAAGAGGTCACCCATAAGGGTGACCGAGGGGACGGTGTTCTTGACCGGGTCGCGTCGGAAGTCGGTGACGACGTACTTGATCTGCTGGCCGTCGAGCTTGTCGAGATAGCCCTTCTCCTTCGCGGAGTTGTAGACGTCCAGGGTCATGACGAAGACGTCGGGCTGGTACTGCACCAGGGTCTCGATAGGCAGGCCGTCCTTGGCGATGGAGCCGATGGTCGGCAGCTCGGCGGCCTTGGGGGAGACCGCCACGATCCTCTCGTAGAAGTCGGGGGCGGCCTTCTGGAGGTCCTCGCCCCAGGCGACCACCTTGTCGATGGGGTTGTCCTTGTTGAGGAAGGCGAGGGAGTAGACGTGGCGGGACTCGCTCAGGACGATGTTCTTGGGCTGGGCGTCGAAGGTGACCTTGCGGCCGACGATGTCGGTGACCTCAAAGCCGCCGCCTGACGCGCTCGCGGAAGTGCTGCCGCTGGAGCCCTTACCGGCTCGGGAGGTGACTCCACAGCTGGCGAGGACGGCGGTGAGTGGGAGGGCCATGAGCAGGGTACGACGGCGCATAGGAGTCCTTCGGTGAGGCGAGGGCGGAAACGAACCACCGAGGACATTAGGTCAACCTCAATTAATTTAACAAGAGAAGCATCCTTATTTTGGTAAGTCTGAACAAACAGTTCGCAGATCATATGGATGGTTGGCACAGCGACAGAGCTGCGCCGGCGGGTGGTGCGGGCTCAGTGCGGGGTGGATTCACCACTCGTCGCGAAGCCTGTCCGCACCCCACGAGCCTTGGGGCCCACTGGAGGAGGTGCAGGTGCACTCCACGTGAGGCGGAGGTTCGTGCAGTGCGGTCAACTCCTGGCCAGTGCGTCCCCCATCCTCGTGGAGTAGACCCCGGCAGCACCGATGACAGCAGGGAACGCTCGGGCGCTGGCGGAGACCGTGGTGGCCGGGGCGTCACGGCCGACGGGAGGTGCTTGCGCGGGTTGCGTATGACATCGCGCTCGGTTTTCCCGCTCGTCCAGTGCCTGTTGCGAACGGCCTGTCGGATTCGGAGGCGCCCAGGGACTCGTGGACGCACCTGAGGCCCAGCGGACTGCACCTGCGACGCCCACGGTCACGGACCAAAATGCGTCCGCGGTTTCACAGGAGACCCACAAGGCCAACCTACGCCTGGCACACACGGCCTCGACACGGTTGAGCCATGCACAGCTCCAACCCCCTCAGTCCGACCGAGCCTCCCCAGACCGGCCAGAACCACCAGTCCGGTCGGCGCGGCCGCTCCTCGAAGTCCCGCAAGCATCCGCGCCGCCGCTTCCTCCTGGGCGGTGCCGCCGTCCTGGGCCTGGCCGCCACCGGCACCAGCGCCTGGGCACTCAACCGCTTCGTCATCGACCACGTCGAGGTCGACGATGTCGCCGCCCTGGAGGCCAAGGCGCAGAACGCCGCCGCCAACTCCTCGGCGACCCCGGCCACCAACGTGACAGTCGGCGAGAACTCCTACTCCTCGTCCAACACGAGCATCGAGATCCAACAGGTCGCCACCGGATCGGGCAGCGACACCGTCACCTACTACGTGGCCGACGTCAAGCTCACCAACGCCACTGACCTGCGCAGCGCCTTCGCCAACAACTCCTACGGCACTAACATCACCGCCAAGCCCACCACGATCGCCTCCGAGCACAACGCCGTCCTGGCCATCAACGGCGACTACTACGGCTTCCGCAGCGACGGGATCCTCATCCGCAACGGCGTCATCTATCGCGACAGCCCCAAGCGCGACGGCATGGCTTTTTACACCGACGGACGCGTGGAGGTCTACGACGAGACCACCACCAACGCCCAGACGCTCCTGGACGCGGGCGTGTGGAACACGCTGTCCTTCGGGCCGGCCCTGGTCAACAACGGTCAGGTGCTCTCCGGCATCGACCAGGTCGAGGTCGACACGAACGTCGGCAACCACTCCATCCAGGGCAGGCAGCCGCGCACCGCCGTGGGGTGGGTGGGGACGAACCACGTGAAGCTCGTCGTCGTCGACGGCCGCAGCGAGGGCTACTCGCGCGGCGTGACCATGACCGAGCTCGCCCAGATCATGGCCGACCTGGGGTGCGCCTGCGCCTACAACATCGACGGCGGCGGCTCATCGGCCATGTACTTCAACGGCACGATCATCAACCAACCCTCCAACGGGGGCGAGCGCGACACCTCCGACATCCTCTACATCGCGAACGGATCCTGAGATGAGCAGCACCGACAACCTCACCGGCACCTCCCAGTCCCCGAGGACCCCGGCGACGACCGCGCAAAAGGTCACACGCCGTTCCGTCTACCAGCAGTACCCGCAGTCCTATCCGACGGCGTACCCGACAACACGGCTGAGCCGTTCCGGCGGCAGCGAGCAGGCCACCGCGCGGGTCATCGTGGGCGAGGCGCCCCGTCGGATGGGAGACTCGCCGGCACGGGCTGCCGGCAGCCTCACGGCCGTGACGACCTCGCCGCGCGTCCTGCCCCGGATCGTCGCCCCAGCACGCCGAACCGCCGTCAACCGGACGGCGCCGAGGGCCACCACCGCGCCTCGTCCCCTGGCGACGGTCACGCTGGTGGTCCTCGTCCCGGCCTACAAGCCCGATGAGCGTCTGGCCGGGCTCGTGGCCCGCCTGCGCGGTGTGCGCCGGGACTGCGCGGTGCTCGTCGTCGACGACGGCTCGGGTCCGCAGTACGAACCCTTCTTCGCCGCCGCCCGCGCCCGCGGCGCCCAGGTGGTCAGCTACCCGATCAACCGGGGCAAGGGGTGGGCGCTGCGCACGGGCCTGGCCCATGCGGCTGTCACCTGGCCCGATGCGGACGTGGTGTGCGCCGACGCCGACGGGCAGCACACGCCGTCGGACATCGAGGCCGTGGCCGCGCGGGTACGCGAGACCGGGCACATGACCCTGGGGGTGCGGCGGTTCACCGGGCCAGTGCCGCTGCGCAGCCGGATCGGCAATGACGTGACCGCCCTGCTGTTCCGCAGCACGACCGGCTGGAAACTGGGCGACACCCAGACGGGCCTGCGCGGCTATCCCGCCGGGCACCTGAACTGGTTGCAGAGCGTGCCCGGCGACCGCTACGAGTACGAGCTCTCCACCCTGCTGCGTGCCCACGAGCTGGGGCTGGTGGTGGAACAGGTAGAGATCACCACGGTCTACGAGCCGGGCAACACCTCCTCGCACTTCCGGCCGTTGCAGGACTCGGCGCGGATCTACGCCCCACTGCTGCGGTTCATGGGGACATCGCTGGCGAGCTTCGGGATCGACTGGCTGGGTGTCATGGTCATCTTCGCTATGACCGGAAACCTGCTGGCGGCCGTCGTGGGGGCGCGGCTGGTCTCCGGGACTGCGAACTTCTTCATGAACCGCCGCGTTTTCAAGGCCCGGCGCGGCACCGTGGTGCGTACAGCGGTGCGCTACGCGATCCTGGCTGTGAGCCTGATGGCGGCCAGCTACGTCGCACTCAAGGCGCTCACCGCGATCGGGATCCCGCTGGGGATCGCCAAGATCCTCGGCGACGGGGCCATCTACGTGGCCAGCTATGTGGCGCAGCGCCGGCTGGTCTTCAAAGAGCGGGGGTGAGACCGGCACCGTCGAGGTCGGCGCGGCGCCGCCTTCCTCCTCGAGTTCGCCCCAGCGGACCTCAGCGAGCGCTGATGAGGCCGGACTCGTAGGCGGCGATGACGAGCTGGGCGCGATCGCGGGCGCCCAGGCGGGCCAGGAGCGCGGTGATGTGGCTGCGGCAGGTGGCCCGGGTGATACCGAGCTCGGACTCGATCTCAGTGTTGGACAGGCCCCGCGCAATGAGCAGCAGCACCTCACTCTGGCGGGGCGTGAGGGTCTCAACAGCGCCGACCCGGGTGCTGCTGGGGGCTCCGGCTGTCGCAGTGCTCGGCAGACGGGCCACGAGGCGGGACAGCGCCTGGGGGCTGAGCAGCGACCGGCCCTCGTAGACAGTGCGCACGGCGTCGACGAGGGACTGCGGGTCGGTGTCCTTGAGCAGGAATCCGCAGGCGCCGGCGCGCAGGGCACCCAGGACGTAGTCGTCGATCTCGAACATGGTCAGGATGAGGACGCGCGTGGCCGCGAGCGCGGGGTCGGCGCAGATCCGGGTAGTGGCCTCAATGCCGGTCAGTCCGGGCATCTGGATGTCCATGAGAACGACGTCGGGACGCAGCTCGGCGGCCAGGGCGACCGCGCGAGCGCCGTCCTCGGCCAGGCCGACGACGCACATTCCGGGCTCTGCCTCGAGCAGGGCGGCCAGCGTGGTGCGCAGGAGGGCCTGGTCCTCGGCGATGAGGACCCGGATGGAGGCGCTTTCCGGCTCTGGAACACCCTCAGTCATGGGGACTCCTGTGGGGTTCAACGGGCAGCGTCGCCTCGATGGCGAAGCCGGGCGCGTCGGCGCGGGGGCCGGCAGTCAGGGTCCCGCCGAATGCTGTCAGGCGCTCGTGGAGTCCGCGCAGACCTTGCCCGGCCCCGGGGTGAGGCTCCCAGCCGGTCGCCGGCCCGTCGTCGACGACGGCGATGCGCAGCAGTCCCGGCTCCCGACGGAGGGTCACGCGGGCGCGCGTGGGGCCGGCGTGGCGGGCGGTATTGGCCAAGGCCTCGGTCACGACCCGGACCGCGGCCTGCGCCACCGGGGCGGGGAGGAGATCGGATGCCGCCGAGTCCGGGATGGCGGCCGCTCCTGCACTTGTCCCGACAACGGCATCGAGCTCGACGGCGACACCGGTTCGTCCGGCCCGGTCGATCGATTCATGAAGACTCTCGGTGAGGTTGTCGGGAATGCCGGTCTTCGGCGTCGGTACGCCCTCCGCTGAGGGCGCAGCGGTCGCCGAGGCCGCAATGACCGCTCCGGGCGTCGGGGGCCTGCTCTCGTCGCGCAGGACGGCGAGCATGCGCCGCAACGCGTCGGTGGCCTCGTGAGAGGCGGTCTCGACGTCGTCGAGTGCGGTCCGCAGTCCGTCGGGGGTGGTCTCGAGGCGCTGGGCCACGGCGCAGCGCACGGTGATGGCACCGAGGTTGCCGGAGACGGCGTCGTGCAGCTCTCGGGCGATGACGAGGCGGTCCTCGGCGACGGCGCGCGCGGCGGTCTCCTGCGCCAGGCGCCGCTCGTAGGCACGCTGGTCGCGCCGCCGCAGCCACAGGGAGGCGACGACGAGTCCGGCCATGATGAGCAGTACCGTCATCTGGGCGTGTCGAGAAGGAGTCGGGGAGAAACCGACCATGGTGCCCAGGCCGACGACAACCACGGTCAGCCCGGTGATGGCGCGCCCGAGTGGCGAGTGGCGCGGTGGGACGTCGGGGGCTGGCACCCGGACAGTCTAGGAAGGCGGTACGGGCGGTTCATCGAACCAGGGTCTGACGGACCTGGGTCTGAGGAGGCGGGGAGGCCTCGCCTTGGCGGCCGATGCGCGCTGCCGCTCGGCGCGCTGGAGTTGGCCCATGATCAGTATTGAGAACCTCGTCAAGCGGCACGGGACGCGGGAGGTGCTTCACGGCGTGAACCTGGAGGCCCGTCCGGGCCGCGTCACCGGTTTCGTGGGCCCCAACGGCGCCGGGAAGTCATCAACCCTGCAGTGTCTGCTGGGACTGGACCGGGCCGACGGAGGGCGGGCGCTCATCGGCGGGCGCACCTACCGCGAGCTGCGCGAGCCACTGCGCACGGTGGGGGCGGTGCTCGACGGCTCGGGCGCGCATCCCTCGCGCACGGCTCGTGGTCACTTGGGTTGGGTGGCCTCGGGCGCGGGCATCAGTCGGCGTCGGGTGACGGAAGTGTTGGATCTCGTCGGCCTCGGTGAGGCGGCCGGGCGGCGGGTGCGCACCTTCTCCCTGGGAATGGGACAGCGCCTGGGGCTGGCGACGGCGCTGCTGGGCGATCCGGAGGTGCTGGTCCTCGACGAGCCGGTCAATGGCCTGGACCCGGAGGGGATTCGGTGGATTCGCACGCTGCTTCGGCAGAGGGCCGGTGCCGGGGGCACGGTCCTGCTGTCCAGTCATGTTCTGGCCGAGCTGGGCGAGGTGGCCGACGACGTCGTTGTCATCGCCGGTGGGCGGGTGCGGGCCGCCGGGGCGCTGGAGGAGGTCGCGGCGGGGTACAAGAGCCTGGAGGAGGCCTTCTTCTCCCTAACGTCTCCTAGCGGGGGCGGGGCCGGCGGTCGGGCAGGCCGGGCCGGACACGGGGAAGGGGCCCGTTCATGAGCGCGGCGACGACGCTGGTGCGCTCCCTCAAGGCGGAGGCGCGCAAGACGGTAGGCCTGCCGGGAGCCTGGCTGGGGGCGGCGTTGGCGATCGTCCTGCCGCTCCTGATCGAGTACTACACGGATCATGACCTGGCGGCGCGGCTGGCGGCCGGCGACCCGGGTGCGCCTGCGCAGCTGGGCAACGTCGGCGTCATCGGGCTGTACGTGGGGACGACGGGGATCGTGGTGCTGGCGGTGAGTGTTGTGGTCAGCGAGTACGCGAGTGATCCGCGCACGAGCGGGGCCTCCAGCGCTCCTCGACAGGTGGCGACGACGATGCTGGTGCAGCCGCGGCGCGGGGCATCGGTGGCCGCGAAACTGACCGTCGTGCTGGGGGCTGCGACGGTGCTGCTGGCGCTGGCGTGGGCAGAGACTTTCGCGCTGTGCCGGCACCTGCTGGGGTCGAGTGTGCCCTTCGATCCGGTGCCGTGGTGGATGCTGACGGGGATCCTGACGTGGTGGGTGTTCTCGGCGATGGCGTCGATGGCATTGGCGATGGCGACGCGCAGCGCGCTGGTGTCAATGACGGTCCTCGTCGCGATGTCGACGATGATCTCGCCGGGGGTGCTGCTCATCAAGTCCATCGATGCTGCCCGATTCTTGCCGGATACCGCGGCGGTGCGGCTCATTGCGAACCCGACGACACTCAACTACGACCGGCTGGTCGAGCTGCTGTCGATCCCGATGGCGGCCACCGTCTGCGCGGCGTGGGCGGGCGGGTGCGCGGCGGTGTGCTGCTGGGTGTGGATGAGGCGGGACGCATGAGCGGAGCCGGTTCGACCAGCAGGGTAAGGGTTACCGCAGGGGTGACGACAGCCTGGGGGCGTGCGCTGCACGCGGAACTGCTGAAGGTGGTGACGCTGCCGGCGATGTGGTGGTCAGCGGCGGTGGCGGGCACGGCCGCGGTCGCCACAGTGATGTCGGTCCTGCAGAACGTGGAGGATGAGCGGGGATTCGGATTCGAGGAGATCGCTCCGATGTGGACGCTGGCGGTGCAGATCGGCTTCGTGGCGGCCGGTGTGGCCGCGGCGGGCGCGGAGCACTCCACGGCGCAGGGCATGACGAGTCTGCTGGTGACGCCGGCGCGTGAGCGGCTGACGGCGGCACGACTCATGGTGCTGACCGTTACGGGGCTGGTGGCGGCGAGCGTCCTGGTCGGGGTGAGCCTGGCGGCGTGCCCGACGATGTCGGCGACGGCGCTGTGGGCCGGCGGAAGGACCGTGGTCTGGTTGACGGCGGTGCTGCTGCTGGCGGCCGGGCTCGGTGCGGCACTGCGCAGCGTCATCGGAGCCTCCACGGCGGCCGTGGTGCTGGTGATTCTGGTACCGCAGCTGGCCGTGTTCCTGGGCGACGCCGCCCGCTGGCTCCCGGGCCAGGCGGGGCAGATCTGGCTGGCGGAGGACGCATCGCGGGCGGACGTCGCCTCTGCCGGGCTCATCATTCTGGCCTGGACGACGGCCGCTCAGATGGCCGGCATCGTCCGGCTGGTGCGGGCGGATGCGTGAGGATCGGTAAGCCACGAGTACGAGCCTGCCGCCGCCCATCAAAGCCGGGGGGTGGGCCGGGGGTGGGAGCGAGTGAGGACGCTCCCGCCCCTGTCCCTTGCCGAGTAAACCCAGATCACTCAGCACCGTTCCAACTCGCTACACTTCCGCCTAAGCGCCTTGCCACTGCAAGCAGGCACACCCCATATCTCACCCGCTCACTTCATGAGGGAAGCCACCATGGACAGGGAAGTATTTACTCCTGCGGAGGAGCGCGACGCACACTTCGCCGCCATGCAGTGGTTCGAGGCGCAGCAGATGAGTGGCCATGAACTCTTGACTCATAAGGAGTTGATGGAGGGATTCTCCTGGCATGGCCATCGCTTCCACCTCACCCATCAGTCCCAGGGAATTTGGAAGCCGCAACCCTTTGCCGCAGCTCTGACGTTCAAAACCGCAGCCCCAACACCAGGAAAAGAAGCACCATACGCCGATCGAATTGACGACAGCGGACTACTTCGTTATAAGTTCTCAGAGACGAAGAAGTGGGCGAATGACGCTATGAAAGTGGCTGCACAGCGCCGCTATCCACTCGCCTGGCTCGTAGGAATAAAATCAACCCCTTCAACGCTATTCTATTACGCCCGATTCCCCGCCTACATCGTCGACATTGACAATAGAAACACAGAGTTCATCATCGCCATCGACGAGACGACACCATCCTCCTCAGATCACAAGGACTCTGGGAAGATCGAGAAGAAGTACGTTTCCAGGTGGACAAAGGAGCGTATCCATCAGCACGACTTCCGGGAACACGTACTCAGCGCCTACCAGATCTCCTGCGCAGTCTGCGATCTTCCACACGCACAGCTCCTGGAAGCCTCACACATTATCGCCGACTCCAAGGAAGCCGGCGTCCCTGAGGTCAGCAACGGCTTGGCACTGTGCAGGCTCCACCACACCGCCTACGACCGCCACCTCCTCGGAATCGACGCCGACCGCCGCATCCACGTGGCAACAAGAGCGAAGAGCATCGAGACCGCACGTCTGCAAACCGGATTGCTGAGATTCGAAGGCCACTCCCTCACACACGTGCCGGTCTCCAAGCAGATGCATCCTGATGGCGATCGTCTTGCCGAGCACTTCGACGACTTCCTCAGGGCAGAGACTCAAACGCCCCGATAGACTCAAAGCTTCCGGCAAGCTACGCATGGTTCCAGAGAATGGACTTCTACCACTCGAAGGAGCCCACCGTGATCTATCCACGCGACATCGCAACCGAAGCGGAGACGGCCGCTCTTGAACATGCCGATCGCCTCGCCGTCATCATCGGCAAGCACTGGCACCCCACGAACGACGCCGACCGAGACGATGTCATGCTGCTCGTCGCGGACCTCCTACGCGCGCACGCCGAGACAGGGATCGAGATGCAGACTTGGAGAGCAGCACTCGACGTCGTCATGGACCATCTGGCAGTGGAGCCCGAGGGAGCCGACTTGCTCCATCGCGTCGGCAGGCCCACCTGGTTCACTGTCGTCGGAACAATGAAGGATGGTCAACGAGAGCCTGTTGCCGTCATGCCCGGCCGGCACCGACTGGAGACTGCAATCGGTGCCTGGACCATCCAGACCCAGGCACCGACGGCAGCCGATGCAGCTAGCGTCGCTACCAGTAAGTATTCGCCCTCCACTTACTCAGCTAACCTCACCGATAACGACATGCGGCCTCGCGAAGCTGTTCAGCATACTGGTAAATGTCTTCCAGTCGCTCAATTTCGTGACGCGTCTCTGCCTTGTGTTCATCAAGCAGACCAAGGTACTTCTTACTCTTCCCATTAAAATGAAAACGACACACAGGCTTGCGGTTCGAGTTGTCAACTAGAACACCAAAATAACTCTTGGTGTCGCGATCGACGATACGTTCCAATGGAATCTCCGCAGCCACAATTGCGCGGACAATCATGTACGCCTGCCTCTCCTCCTCGGTAGTTACAATACCATCTTTTTTATCCTCGACATCAACATCTACTCGAGACACCTCATTTTCACTTCCCGTTGACACAGAAGTAGATTCGGCGAGAGCATTTTTCAGGCGTTCATTAACTTGCTCCGCAAGGAACTGCCTACACGCCTTCTCCACAACCCCTTGGAAGAAATCTCGCATCTTCGCGGTCAGTGCACCATCGTACACGCGACGCGCAAACAGTTGAACAAAATCAGCGTCAGGATCACTGAAAGCTTGGGCGATCTCGGTTCTCGTAGAAGACACATACTTGAGTTCTTCGGCCGCCGTCAACACCGAATCAAGATCGAAAGTCGCCTTGGTGAGTTTTTTCAGCTCTGGAAGAATGTAGGTATCGACATTCATGAGATCCAAGCGGAGGAATGGCCTAGAGTCCATAATGTTTGGCTTATCCAAATCAGTATAGAACTGCCAATATCTTCCATTAGTCAGAACGCCGATTCGCGCATTGGAAACTGAAAAGTAACGAACAAGCTGACTGGCGTGCTCAAGAGATAGGGGTTCACCAATCTTTTTGGCTTCGACTAGAATCTGTATAGATTCTTCACGCTTGATTGCATAGTCGATTTTTTCTGCTTTACGACTACCAACATCGGCAATAAATTCAGGTACCACCTCATCCGGATTGAAGACATCATAACCTAGAACGCTTTGAATGAAGGGCATGATGATGGCATTTTTGGTAGCTTCTTCCGTCTCAAGCGAACCAGCATAGTCTTGTACACGATTCGCTATGTTGAGCAATGCATCTTCGAATGACATAAGTCCTCACTGACTGTCTCGGAGCAACAACCTCATCGATTCCGACATCCTAGATCTCAGTCACTTTTTCCCCTATATATTTCGACACACATCCCGGAGTTGTTTGCATATTGTTATTTACGTATAGAACTTGAAACATTTCGATAGATCAAGAGGATTATTCACAGCCACGACGAACACTTGCGTTTGCCCGGGCCAGGGACCGCTTGCCTCGCCCTGTGAATAAGCCTCCAAGTATCGGGTTACCCACAAACGCGTCAGCCCGCTCTTGCACCCCGCAGAGGATAGGCATTCCGCGAGCCAGAATAATTCACCTGACGAGTATATGTTGACCGAAATGAAACATTTTTAGGAACTTCAACCTCTTCCACCAAAGTAGTAGCACAGTAAAATTACTCGGCACCCACCTCGACGTATGCACTTGGCGAGGACTGTGCACAGGTAAACAGTGGTGGATGCACCGTTCACACGATTGAGGACCGTGCCCTCAAGGAGGAAGTTATGAAGCACTCCTGTCGATCCATAGTCGGCACGCTTGCAGCGATGACGCTCATGGGACTTGCCAGTCCCACCGCTCTCGCTGAAGAGCCAACCACACCCCCAGCAGGCGACGTCGTCGCCGAGCAACCAGCAACTCCGCCGGTCGCCCCGGCCGAGGCTTCACCAACCGTTCCCGCCACTCCCCCGGCACCCGTGGCGGCAAGCGAAGCGCCCTCCGCACAGCCCTCCGAGTCTCCCGCACCCGCTGTTTCACCGAGTGAGGCACCGAGCGCCGCGCCTTCTGAAGATGCCACTCCCTCAGACAAGCCATCTGTTCCGCCTGCTGAGCCCAAGAAGGAATGGCGGGAGGAGAACGGCAAGCTGTACTACTACGAGAACGGCGTCAAGAAGACCAACACCTGGGTTCCCGACGGAGGACGCAGGTACTACGTCGGCGCCGACGGCACCCTGCAGACCAGCACGTGGCTGCAGCTGGATGGCAAGCGGTACTACACCGACGCCCACGGCGCTGCTCTCACGGGCAGGCAGAACGTCGACAACGCCGAGTACTACTTCGACAGCGACGGCGTCATGCAGGCCAACCGGTGGATCGACCAGGACGGACTCAGTTTCTACGTCCAGAGCTCCGGCATCATCGCCACCAGCACGTGGCTGCGCCTGGGCGACAAATGGTTCTATGCCAACGAAGTCGGCGCCAAGTCCATCGGTCTGGTGAAGGTCGGGGCGAGCTGGTACCACTTCAACGACGACGGTTCCATGAGCGCGAGCACCTGGAAGCAAGTGAGTGACCACTGGTACTACGCCAACGCCGACGGCGACCTGGCTACCGGCTGGAAGCAAATCAGCGGCGCCTGGTTCCACTTCAACGACGACGGCGTCATGAGCGCCGGCTGGATCTCGCCGAACGGCCACTGGTACTACCTGAGCGGCAACGGGGCGATGGCTACCGGCTGGGTACGGGTTGACGGTTCTTGGTACAACTTCGACACCACTGGCGCCATGCGCTCAAGCACCTGGGTCTCCGACGGCGGACAGTGGTTCTACCTCGAGGGCTCCGGCGCAATGGCTGCCGGGAAGTGGATCTCGCCGGATGGCCGCTGGTACTACGTCGACGGAACCGGCGCCATGGTCACCGGCTGGCAGCAGATCGACGGCGCCTGGTACTTCTTCCACGGCAACGGAGTCATGGCGAGCGGGTGGCAGCAGATCGACGGCACCTGGTACTACCTCGGCGCCGGCGGCGCCATGGTCACCGGCTGGCAGCAGATCGGCGGCACCTGGTACTACCTCGGCGCCGGCGGGGCCATGGCCACCGGCTGGCAGCAGATCGACGGCACCTGGTACTACTTCAACAGCGGCGGTGCGATGGCCGCTGACACCTGGATCGAGGACACCTTCTACGTTGATGGAAGCGGCGCGATGCTGGTCAGCACCACCAGAACGATCCGCGGATGGACCTACAAGTTCGACGGCAACGGTCGATGGATCACCGTCAACAACGGGGGCTACAGCTGTCCCGACTGGGCCCGGATCAAGGGCAATGCGAGCAGCATGATCTACCACCACCCGTGGAACCAGTCCTACGACGTTACCAAGCCCGAGGCATGCTTCTCCACCGACGCGCAAGCCGAAGCCGCCGGTTACCATGCCGCCAAGCGGTGACCTGACCGCAGACAACACAACTGAATGAGCCTCAGCCGGCTTGCCTCACCGACAACTGACTGAGGTCCATGCCCGTGGGGTCCCACGCAGAACCGTCTGCTTGGGGCCCCACGGGCTACTACGCCCCAGCGGTTGAGCAACGGTTCTGCATCAAGACTTCGCAACAGTCGGGGTTCTGAGACCGAGGCCCCACACAGTCCTTCGTCATCATCCCCTGCAGCGGTCCGGTTCTATCGGTCCACCCCTTGGCTCTCCGTGATATCTGGACAACATAATCAACCGGGCGATATTTCATATGCCCCCACAACAAATCAGAAAGATAACCATCTCAGCAGACATCAGATACTTAACCAAACTGACGCACAATCTAGGTATTTCGGGCATGATAACGCTGTCGCATCCTCGTATATTTTCTGCATCCGCCCTCCGGAGAAAAGGTCAGGCAAGACTGTTGACCGGCCGGTTGAGACGGAAGCATTCACAAAGATGAGGATCTTTTCCTCAAGGAGGATATGATGAAGCGCACAGGCCAGTACATGATTGGCACACTCGCGGCAATGACGCTCATGGGGCTGGCAGGTCCCGCAGCCCTAGCCCAGAGTGATGACTCCGCCCACCAGGGAAGCGAAGCCACCGTCTCCGAGACCGCCGAAGCCACCACCGCGCCAACCACTGACGCGCCCCAGGCCGCCGACCCCGACACCAAGCCAACCACCGACGCCACCCAGGCCGCCGACCCCAGCACCAAGCCAACCACCGACGCCACCCAGGCCACCGACCCCAGCACCAAGCCAACCACCGACGCCACCCAGGCCACCGACCCCAGCACCAAGCCAACCACCGACGCCACCCAGGCCGCCGACCCCAGCAC
>NZ_CAUROW010000040.1:0-20597 GCF_963526355.1 uncultured Actinomyces sp.
GGGGGCAAGGAGGACAGAAGCTCCCAGCCCTCGGGCGTCAGGAGGAGCGCGACGTGGTTCTCAGCCATCACCGCAGATCATTTCACGGCGGACCTGCCGATGCGCGTGATGTCCGCTGGGTGGAGCCCAGCAGGTTGCCTGGCGGTCGGCGAGTATCGTGGTGTGCCGGTGCTCCGCGTGTCTGCGGAGGTGGCCGGTGATGAGCGGGGAGCTGATGACTGACGAGGAATCCACGTCCGACGTTGTTGAAGTGCCTGACGACGCTACGGGCCGCAGGGATGAGGCCGGGGGTGATCAGGCGCCCGCTCCCTGCTCTCCCTGCGGCCGCCGGACTCTTCGGCGACGGCTGGTGCGGGCAGCGCTCGCCACCGTCGGCGTCCTTGCCGTTGTGACGGCAGGAGCCAGTATCTGGGCCTGGAGCGTCAGCGCCGGCCACATCATCGCCTTCGGTGACGACGGCGATGAGGGAGGCCGGGTTCGGGCCCCGGTGGCGATCGTGTTGGGGGCCGCCGTACACGCCGACGGGCAGCCTTCGCCCTGGCTGGCTCACCGGCTCGACGTCGCCGCCGACCTCTACACCAGCGGCCGAGTTGAGGCGATCCTGGTCTCCGGGGACAACCGGCGCGTCGGCTACGACGAGCCCACCGTCATGCGCAACTACCTCACCTCCCAAGGGGTGCCCAGCCAGGCGATCGCTCTGGACTACGCGGGATTCGACACCTACGACACTTGTGTGCGGGCTCGTAGGATCTTCGGGGTCGAGCGGGCCCTGCTCGTGACCCAGGACTTCCATGAGCCGCGTGCGGTCGCCATCTGCCGCTCGGTCGGCGTCGACGTCGACGGCGTCGGTGACTCGCGTGCCCGCGGCGACCGCATCAGTTGGGCGGTCAGCTGGATGCGAGAGCGCCTGGCTGCGATCAAGGCCGTCGTCGACGTCACCTCCAGGCGTGACCCGACCCTGGGGCGTCTTGAGACGAGCGTTGGGCAGGCCGTTGTGTGGACCCGTGAGAACCGTCGCTCCTGAGAGGCTGACGCCCATGGCGAAACCGGTGCCACGTTTTGGCACTCGCGTTGACTGAGTGCTAACGCCGTCGTAGATTCTCCGTCAGGCGCAGCGGGGTGCTCGCACTGGTCCTGGGACGCAGGCGGGAGCCTTCTGCGACTCGCACTCCTGCTTCGTGCCGGACCGACCCCCGCGACGGCGGTCGGGCGCGCCTCAGGAGGGCGAATAAGCCGTTCTACTGCACGTTGAAGAGAAGGAGGAGGTCTCCGATGTCGATCTCCATCAAGCCGCTCGAGGACCGCATCGTCGTCCAGACCGTTGAGGCCGAGCAGACCACCGCATCCGGCCTGGTCATCCCCGACACCGCCAAGGAGAAGCCCCAGGAGGGCAAGGTCGTGGCCGTGGGCCCCGGTCGCGTTGACGACTCCGGCAAGCGCGTCCCGGTTGACGTCGCGGAGGGTGACGTTGTCATCTACTCCAAGTACGGGGGCACCGAGGTCAGCTACGCCGGTGAGGACTATCTCATCCTGTCGGCCCGTGATGTCCTGGCGGTCGTCACCAAGTGACTCGTTGAGGTCGTGTGCGCTGAAGGGTGCCGCGACGTGTTGAAGGGGAGGCGCCTTATGGTGCCTCCCCTTCAATAGGTATGACGCAGTATGTCAACTGCATGTCTGTGTCGTGTCCGAACAATTGTCCGGACGTTGAGTTGGGAACATCCGTGCTGTCGATTCCCTGAAACAGGGCGAAGTGTTAGGCCGGCTCGTTGGCGAAACGGCGTGCCTGCTGTTCGTAGTAAGTGCGCCGCTCCTCCTCACTCATGCCTCCCCAGACGCCATAGGGCTCGCGAGTGCTGAGGGCGTGCTCCCGGCACTCCTCCAGGACGGGGCAGTCCTGACAAATGGCCTTTGCTCGTTCGTCCCGTCGTCGACGGGAACCGCCTCTCTCTCCTTCGGGGTGGAAGAAAACCGAGGAATCCATGCCGAGGCAGGCCCCTCGGTACTGCCACTCCCAGAGGGTGGAGATCGGGCCGGGCAGACGCGATGAGTCGTGCATTGCCTCCCTCCCCTCCTTTGGATGTGGCGGTCAGGCGCATCGAACTTGATGCGCTATACGTAACGATAAGATCGCACGGAACTTTAATCAAGAAGAATCATTCTATCTCACAACGAAAATATCTCCAGATTTCCTGGAAGTCTGTGTTCTGGTTATCTGAAAACGTGCGTCATATTGTGGCGCTCGAATGGCAGAAACGTTTTGTGAATGATGAATGTATGTGAAACGTCTTTTTTCTGAAACGTTCCGCGTTCGTCGTCACTTTATTTTTAGAGTGAAAGTCATGTGGCCATGTCAGGCGGGGCGGCTCGAGGGAGCCGCGGGCCCTCCACGGGATGCTTGCCCTTGATGGGCGCAAGGGGAGGATCGATGTCGACTGAAATGTACGGGGCGCTCAGATCGTCCTACGATGTCCCCGTGAGCGACTCGATCACCAGCCCTGACGTCTTTGCCCCTACTGGACTGACTTACGACGACGTGCTCCTGCTGCCCAGGCTGACCGACGTCATCCCCTCCGAGGTTGATACGACCTCCAGGCTGACTCCGAGGATCGGCCTGGCCACGCCCCTTCTCTCGGCTGCCATGGACACGGTCACCGAGTCGGACATGGCCATTGCCATGGCCCGTCAGGGTGGGATCGGGATCCTCCACCGCAACCTGTCCATCGAGGAGCAGGCCCAGCAGGTCCGGCGTGTCAAGCGTTCGGAGTCCGGCATGGTCACAGATCCGGTGACGGTTGGGCCGGAGGCCACCATCGCACAGCTCGACGAGCTCTGCGGCCATTACAAGGTCTCTGGTCTGCCAGTCGTCGATGAGGACGGCAACCTCCAGGGAATCATCACCAACCGCGATCTGCGCTTCGTCCCGCCGGAGCGTTGGGCGAGCCTGACCGTGCGCGAGTGCATGACGCCGCGCGATCGACTCATCACCGGCACCACCGGTATCTCTCGGGAGGACGCCAAGGCGCTCCTGGCTGAGCACCGCATCGAGAAGCTCCCCCTCGTTGACGCCGAGGGGCGCCTCACCGGCCTCATTACCGTCAAGGACTTCGTCAAGACCGAGCAGTACCCCAACGCCACCAAGGACACCGAGGGACGACTCGTGGTGGGTGCCGCCGTCGGCTACTGGGGGGACACCTGGGACCGTGCCGGAGCCCTGGCCGAGGCCGGCGTGGATGTTCTCATCGTGGACACCGCCAACGGCGGTGCCAAGCTGGCGCTGGAAATGATCTCGCGCCTCAAGTCCGACTCCGCCTTCAGCGGCATCGAGGTCATCGGTGGCAACGTCGCGACACGGGAGGGTGCTCAGGCGCTCATTGACGCCGGGGCCGACGCCGTCAAGGTCGGAGTGGGGCCCGGCTCCATCTGCACCACCCGTGTCGTAGCCGGCGTGGGCGTTCCCCAGGTGACGGCCATCTATGAGGCCGCCCGCGCCTGCAAACCCGCCGGGGTCCCGCTCATCGCCGACGGCGGCCTGCAGTACTCCGGCGATATTGCCAAGGCCCTTGTGGCCGGGGCGGAGACGGTCATGCTCGGTTCCCTCCTGGCTGGGTGCACCGAGTCGCCCGGTGACCTCGTCTTCGTCAACGGCAAGCAGTGGAAGCGCTATCGCGGCATGGGATCACTGGGCGCCATGAGTTCGCGCGGACGTGCCTCCTACTCCAAGGACCGCTACTTCCAGGCCGACGTCTCCTCCGACTCCAAGATCGTCCCCGAGGGAATTGAGGGGCAGGTCCCGTACTCCGGAGCGCTGGGTGACGTTGTCTACCAGCTGATGGGCGGACTGCATCAGTCCATGTTCTACGTGGGTGCCCGCACGATCCCCGAGCTCAAGGAACATGGGCAGTTCGTGCGTATCACGAGCGCCGGCCTCAAGGAGTCCCACCCTCACGACGTCAAGATGACCGTTGAGGCCCCCAACTACACCGGGCGCGACGGCGCTTGAGTCGGTGCCCCCATGGCCCACTCCTCCTTCGTCCCCCGATTGTTCCTGCCGGTCCGCTGTGCTCACCGGGCGGGAGAGTCCGGCAGGGGCCAGGTGGTCTGGGCCGGGGGTCGCGAAGGGCTCCTGCGCGCCAGCCATTTGTTGAAGGACTCGGCCCAGGTGCGGTGGGCTCGGGCCTGAAAGGCCACGAGCTCGTCCGGCCCGAGAGCCGCCACGTTCGGGTGGGCCGCGGTCAGGGCTTCGAGCACGTCGAGGGTGGCGATCACGTCCACCTCCGCGGTGTGCAGGGCATCAGCGACCCGCACGTCGTAGACCTCGCACAGGTCGCCCAGGCGACGCTTTCCCCTACGGAAGCGGTCCACGGCTCGGTCCAGGACCAGGGGATCGGCGATGGGGCCCGGCTCACGGCCCAGGCGCTCGCGGATCGTGGGCAGGCCGTGGCGGGTGAGTTCGGCTTCCATGAGAGTCAGGTCGTAGGAGGCGTTGAAGACGACCACTGGGGTGCCGGCCATCATCGCCGCCACCAGGTGGGCGCTCACCTCCTCCAGCACTTCGGCCACCGGGCTCCCCTCGGCCCGGGCCCGCTCGGTGGTCACGCCGTGGACCTCCGAGGCGACCTCGGGGATCTCCACGCCGGGGTCAGCGAGCCAGGTGCTCACGGTCTGCTGCCGCCTTCCACCGGCCTGACGCGCTCCGCGCCAGACGAGCGCTGCCGTGACGAGGCGGTCCTGGCTGGGATCCACGCCGGTGGTCTCGGTGTCGAAACCGAGCAGAGCACCGAAGGGCCAGTAGGAGGAAGCGGGGGAGGTTGCGTCGGATATGGGGGAGGAGGACTGCTGGGTGCTCATGGCTCCAGCATGCCACCGGGGTGCGACACCCATGGATGCCGCTTGCTCCCCTCGTCCAGTACACGCCGGCAATCCGGCCCCTGTCATGCATCTCGGCTGCGGTGCTGCTCGTTCCGGTAGATATCGGTTGAGGACCACTAGGATCGAACCATGAGCACAGAGGTCGAGATCGGACGCTCCAAGCGGGCTCTGCGCGCCTACTCCTTCGACGACATCGCCCTGGTGCCGGCCCGCCGTACCCGCGACACCTCCGAGGTTCGCGTGGGCTGGCAGATCGACGCCTACCACGTGGACCTGCCGGTCATGGCCTCGCCCATGGACTCGGTCATGAGTCCCGAGACCGCCATCATGGTGGGGCGCCTGGGTGGGATCGGCGTACTGGACCTGGAGGGGCTGTGGACCCGTTACGAGGACCCCTCCGATGCTCTCGAGCGCATCCGCCGGGCCGACCCGTCCCGGGCAACCAGCGTCCTGCAGGAGGTCTACCGTGCTCCGGTCAGGCCCGCGCTCATCACCGAGCGACTCACGCAGATCCGCGCCTCCGGCGTCGTCGTCGCCGGACGTCTCAGCCCCGCCCAGACGCAGCGCCACTGGCGCACGGTGGTCGAGGCGGGCGTGGACCTCATGGTCATCCGCGGCTCCTTCGTATCGGCCGAGCACGTCTCCGGAGCCGTCGAGCCCCTCAACCTCAAGCGCTTCATCTACGAGCTTGACGTGCCCGTCGTCGTTGGCGGGGTGACTACTTATACCGCCGCCCTTCACCTCATGCGCACCGGCGCGGCCGGTGTTCTCGTGGGCCAGGGGGGCGGTGCCTCCTCCTCGGTACGTCAGGTCCTGGGCCTGCACATGCCCATGGCCACCGCCGTTGCCGATGTCGCCGGCGCTCGGCGCGACTACCTCGACGAGTCCGGGGGCCGCTACGTCCACGTCATCGCCGACGGCTCGGTGGGCAACTCCGGAGACGTCGTCAAGGCCATCGCCTGTGGTGCCGACGCCGTCATGCTCGGTGCCGCGCTCGCCCGTGCTGAAGAGGCCCCAGGTGGCGGATACCACTGGGGTGCTGAGGCCCGCCACGAACGCCTGCCGCGGGGTTTCCGCAGCCATGTGGGCACCGTCGGCACCATGGCCGAGATCCTCAACGGGCCCTCCGACCGCGCTGACGGCACCCTCAACATCATGGGTGCCCTGCGTCGCACTCTTGCCACAACTGGCTACGCCGACGTCAAGGAGCTTCAGAGGGTCGAGGTCGTCCTGGCCCCCTATGCCGGCTCTGCAGGGTCCTGAGTGAGTCCCGCCATGTGCAACAGCCTTTTTGAGGTCCGGAACAGTGCAACTGAGCTGTGATCTCGGGTAGTCTCGGCTGGGACGGCAGCCATCGCGCTGCTTACACCGGTGCGAGGGCATGATCCGGCCCCGTGCCGTAGCCCCCACATGTCACAAGGAGCTTCACATGGCCCAGGTCACCGCCACCATCGCTTCCAAGGTCGGTCTGCACGCTCGTCCCGCCGCCACCTTCGTCAAGGCCGTCGCCGAGAAGGGCGTCCCGGTCACCATCGCCAAGGAGGGCGGCGCTGCGGTAGATGCCTCCTCCATCCTCGGTGTGATGACCCTGGGCGCCGGTTTCGGAGACGTTGTCACCCTGGCCTCCGACGCCGACGGCGCCGACTCCGCCCTCGAGGAGCTCAAGGCGCTTCTGGAGACCGACCTGGACGCTTGAGAACAGGCCCGGACGACGGGGCGCGCTCCACTGCGGGGCGCGCCCCGTTCACATGGAGACGCTCAGAGGCGCCCGTCATGACAGTGTCGCCGGACTGACCATGGATGTCGCAGGTTATCGCCGTTGTCCTCGTGGCGCGCTCTGGTCCCCGAACGCCACTGTGTGGGGCGCGGTGTGCGGACTCATGTGGACCGGTGCTCAGGTCTTCGCCCCGGACACGTCGGAGGTCTGGGCATGCTGGGGGAGAAGCGCATCGGCCGGGAACGCGTGATGGTAACCGTTGGAATCGTGGCGGCCGTCGTTGGACTGACCCTCATGGGGCTGGTGATTAGTTACGGACACGGGCCTGCTCTCATCCGACTGGGTCGTGTTGTGGAATATGGGTGCGATCTCGGGGGCTGCGGCCGAGGTCTCGGTGGACTGTCGCAACAGGTCGGGGCCTTGGGTCCACTCGTTGGGAGTGGTCCCAAGGCCCCGGTTTCGTGGGTGTGGTGCTGTCTGTCAGCCCTTGGCGCTGCTGGCAGCGGGTTGGGGTTCGCCGGCAGTGGGGTGTGGGTCGGCGGCGCAGGTGGTGCCCTCATCCGGCATGGTCCCGTTGACCAGGAAGCCGGTGATGGCCGTGGTAGCGCAGCTGTTCCTGTCGAAGGCGCCGTGACCGTAGCCCTCGACGGTGAGCAGGTGGCCGTTGTCCAGCTGGCCGGCCAGGCCCCGGGCCCAGGAGTAGATGGTTTGGACGTCGCCGGTGATCCCGACGACGAGGATCGGGGCGGAGCCCTCGGCGTGGGTCTCCTGGGGCGGGGTCGTCCCCCGGTGCCCCCAGCCGCGGCAGTAGGCCTCCACGGAGTTCGAGATACCGCCGAAGAAGGGGTAGGCCTTCCTCTCAGCGGCTGCCTGCTCGTCCCACTCGGAGGCGGTGGCGCCCGTGTCGGGATTGTCGTTGCAGACGACCGCGTCGCCTAGGATCATGGCGTTGGCGGAGCGAGCCGCCTCCTCGGCGGTCATCTCCGGCAACAGCCCGGGCGAACCCTGCATCGCTTTGGCCATGAGGGTGCCGTCGTGGTTGGTCATCGCCGGGGTGAGCATGGCGGTCAGTCCGTCCCAGTCCGGCCGTCTGACGGCGAGCTGCAGGATGATGTCGGTGGCCTCCTGCGTGTTGACGGTGGCGTCGGAGTCCGGGGTGGTCAGTGGGTTCTTGTCCAGGCCGTTGACGAAGGCGGCCAGCTGGGTGATCGCCTCGTCCGTGGATCCGGTCAGGGGGCAGGCGCTCTGTGCCTGGCAGTGCTCGACGTACTGACGCAGAACACCTTCCGAGAAGGCGACCTGCCCTGCTCTGAGTTCGCCACCCAATCGTTTCGAGGGATCGACGGCGCTGTCCAGGACTGTGCGTCCGACACGGCCCGGGAAGAGGTCGGCGTAGAGGGCTCCGATGTAGGTCCCGTAGGAGATGCCCAGGTAGTTCAGCTTCGCGTTGCCGTTGGTGGCGCGCAGGACGTCCAGGTCACGGACGACGTCGCGGGTGCCGACGTGGTCGAGCAGCTCAGGGACCTGTGAGTGCTTGGCGCACCTGGCGGCATTGGACGCACCCCGGTCGATCCTCTCCTGGGCGGAAGAATCCTTGGAGAAGAGCATAACGGTCGATATGCTCTCGGAGAGCGTGCTGCTTTTGCCGTTCTTGGTATCCGTGAGGTGCTGGTTGAGCTCCTCGTCGCTCCAGCAGGTGATCGGGGTGGAGCGCCCGACTCCGCGAGGGTCGAATCCGATGATGTCGTAGGCGCCTCGAAGCTCCTCCCCGAACATGGGGGCGCCGGTCTCCACCATTCCGATACCGCTTTCGCCGGGGCCTCCGGGGTTGAGGAACAGGGAGCCGTGCTCGGCGTCGCCGTCTAAAGCCGGGAGCTTCTTCAGCGCGATGGTGATGGTTTGGCCGTCGGGGTGGTCGTAGTCCACCGGGACGGTGACGGTCCCGCACTGGAAGGTCGTGGTCTCGTTCGAGCAGTCCTTCCAGTCGATGTACTGGTTGTAGAAGTTCTCCAGCCCCCGGGGAACATCACCCTGAGAACCCCCAGTGGGGTTGGAGGTAGAACCGTTGGTGGGGTTGCTGGTCTGGTCGGTGGATGCAGGTGTAGAGGGGGACGCCGCAGAGCTGCCTCCGGTGGTGCTGCCGTTGGTGGGGTTGCCGGCCGGGGCGCTGACCTGGTCGGTGGCGGTGGCGTCGGTGGAGCCGTCTGGTTGGCAGGCTGCCAGTGCGGTTGACAGCATCAGTACTGCCAGGGCCGCTCCCGCCTTCCGGGCGGCCAGGGGTGTGGGTCTCATCAGGGGGTGGCTCTCCTTGCGGTGTCAGTGGTCGTCATCTGGTCGTCGTCGGTCTCCACCGCCCGCAGTGGCCCCGCTGTGACCGGGGCTCGGGCAGTGCAGGGGCCCACTGCCCGGCTCACGCCGGCCGGTGAACCCGGCCCGGGCCCTGCTCCTGCGGTGCCCAGACTCCTACAACGCTAACGACGATGTGGTGTTGGTTTCCTCGACCCCCTGGACGGATGGGGGTGACCTTTCGGAGGAGACGGATCACGAGCACTCTCCTCCTCCAGAAGGTTGACATTTTTGTGTTTTGTGGCGGGTCGTGTTGTGAAAGCGGATGCGATCTCGGGGGCTGCGGCCGAGTGCCTGGTTCGTTGCGGACGCACCCGAGGCTTCGGGGGACTGCTGCAGCGGGTCGGGGCCTTGGGGCCACTCGTTGGGAGTGGGCCCAAGGCCCCGGTTTCGCGGGTGTGGTGCTGTCTGTCAGCCCTTGGCTCCGCCGTCGGAGGGTTGGGGTTCGCCGGCAGCGGGGTGTGGGTCGGCGGCGCAGGTGGCTCCATCAGCCGGGACGGTCCCGTTGACCAGGAAGCCGGTGATGGCCGTTCTGGCGCAGGTGTTCCTATTGAAGGCGCCGTGACCGTAGCCCTCGACGGTGAGCAGGCGGTTGTTGTCCAGCTGGCCGGTGAGGTTCTGGACCCAGGAGTAGAGCGTTTGCGTATCTCCGGTGATCCCGACGACGAGGATCGGTGCGGAGCCCTCGGCACGGGTCTCCTGAGGCGGGGTCTTCCCCCGATGCCCCCAGCCACGGCAGTAGGCCTCCATGGCGTTCGAGATACCGCCGAAGAAGGGGTAGGCCTTCTCCTCGGCGGCTGCCTGCGCGTCCAACTCGGAGGTGGTGCCACCCGTATCAGGGGTGTCGTTGCAGATGACCGCGGCGGATGCGACCATGGTGTTGGCCACGCTGATCGCTGCCTTGGCGGTCATCGTTGATGACTTGTTCGAGCCTTGCTTCGCTTTGACCATGAGGGTGCCGTCGTGGTTGGTCATCGCCGGGGTGAGCATGGCGGTGAGCGTGTCCCAGTCCGGCTGTACGACGGCGAGCTGTTGGATGATGTCGGTGGCGTCCGGCGTGTTGACGGTGGCATCGGAGTCCGGGGCGGTCAGTGGGTTCTTGTCCAGGCCGTCGACGAAGGCGGCCAGCTGGGAGACCGCCTCATCCGTGGAGCCGGATAGGGGGCAGGCGCTCTGTGCCTGGCAGTGCTCAACGTACTGACGCAGAACACCTTCCTTGAAGGTGACCTGCTCGGCTCTGATCTGGTCTGCTAATCGTTTCGAGGGGTCCATGGCGCTGTCCAGGACCGTGCGTCCGACACGGCCCGGGAAGAGATCGGCGTAGAGGGCTCCGATGTAGGTCCCGTAGGACATACCCAGGTAGTTCAGCTTCGCGTTGCCGTTGGTGGCACGCAGGACGTCCAGGTCACGGACGACGTCGCGGGTGCCGACGTGGTCGAGCAGCTCAGGGACCTGTGAGTACTTGGCGCACCTGGCAGCATTGGACGCACCCCGGTCGATCCTCTCCTGGGCAGAAGAATCCTTGGAGAAGAGGACATCGGTCGCCATGATCTCAGGGATCTTGTTGCTCGTGCCGTTCAGGGACTGGTTGATCTCGTCATCGGTCCAGCAGGTGATGGGGGTGGACTGCCCGACTCCACGAGGGTCGAATCCGATGATGTCGTAGGCGCCTCGAAGCTCCTCTGGGAACGTGGAAACCTTTTCCTCTACTGCCTCGACGCCGCTGATGCCGGGGCCTCCGGGGTTGAAGAACAGGGACCCGTGCTCGGCGTCGCCGTCTAAGGCGGGAAGCTTCTTCACCGCGATGGAGATGGTTTGGCCGTCCGGGTGCTCATAATCCACCGGGACGGTGACCGTCCCGCACTGGAAGGTCGTGGTCTCGTTCGAGCAGTCCTCCCAGTCGATGGTCTGGCTGTAGAAGCTCTCCAGCCCTCGGGGAGCATCGCCCTGGGAGCCGTCAGTGGGGCCGGTAGTGGAACTGCCTTTGGTGGTGCTGCTGTCGGTGGGGGTGCTGGTCTGGTCGGTGGATGTGGGTGCAGCGGTGGGCGTCGCGGCGTCGGTAGCGCCGCCGCCGGTGGAGCCGTCGGCGGGGCTGGTGGTGCTGCTGTCGGTGGGGGTGCTGGTCTGGTCGGTGGATGTGGGTGCAGCGGTGGGCGTCGCGGCGTCGGTGGAGCCGTCTGGTTGGCAGGCCGTCAGGGCGGTCGACAGCATCAGTGCTGCCAGGGCCGCGCCTGCCTTCCTGGCGGCCGGGGGTGTGGGTCTCATCAGGGGGTGGCTCTCTCTTTGCGGTGTCAGTGGTCGTCATCTGGTCGTCGTCGGTCTCCACTGCCCGCCGTGGCCCCGCTGTGACCGGGGGTCGGGCGGTGCTGGAGCCCACTGCCCGGCTCGCGCCGGCCGGTGGGCCCGGCCCGGACCCTGCTCTCTCCCGCGGTGCCCGGACTCCTACAACGCTAACGACGCGGCAGTACTGGTTTCCTCAGTCGCCGGGCGGAATCGAGGAACTGGTGTGCAACCTCCGGGTGGATGGGAATGGCATACCTGAGGATGCTGATGACGATCGGCCTCCTCCTGAAGGAGGAGACCTCGTCCATGTCTTGCGGCTCGGGACATTCCAGGC
The DNA here is from genome assembly GCF_963526355.1 of uncultured Actinomyces sp. Classification (GTDB taxonomy): domain Bacteria; phylum Actinomycetota; class Actinomycetes; order Actinomycetales; family Actinomycetaceae; genus Actinomyces. Next base: position 11,550 of record NZ_CAUROW010000040.1, read on the forward strand.
GGGTGTCTCGCGAGCGAGCGGGTCGTGGCCGCCACTCTGGAGCCATCAAGCCCCGTCATCGCGGTACCGAGCTGCTCGCCTGCGCTGGGTTGCGTGTGCCCTGATGACAAGCTGCACCTGGTGATGGACAGTTGGCCACCCACAAGCCCCCAGGTGCGCGGCTGGCTGGAGGGCGCCCTCCGCATCCACGTCCACCTCGCTCCCTACCAGTGCCTCCTGGCTCGACATGGTCGAGAATCTCTTCTCCATCAGAGACCACGCTGCCATCCGCCGAGGAGTCTTCACCTTCATCAAGGATCTCAATGTCGGGATCCGCGATTTCGTCGACCGCTGGAACCAGCACTCACCCATTTATCTGGATCAAGACATCCGGGGAAATCCGCACAAAATGCCAATCAAAAACAAATTAACAACGTGCGACAGCGTCGGAGGCGGTCATCCTCTACAATGCGCCCATGGAGCAACGATCGGGAGGGTGGACCGTCCGAGCCCGACGATTACCTGGAGATAGAATCGCTCAGGAGCTTCTGCTTGTCGTTGTTGTTGCCCTAGTCGCAAGCGACATCCTCCTTGGCGACGTCAATTTGTCGACACCCTCGGGGTGGTTTGAACTCGTCTTTCCTTTCTTGCCACTGTTGGCACTGCTGGCGAGCCCGTATGTGGCAGCCGTCGTAGGGATCGCAGTCGTCACGGTTCTCGCCTCACTTGGTGCGCCGATGCTGCTGGTATACGCCGCGTTGCTTTCAACGATATTCATTGTGGGATTTACAACTTTTACGCTGCCGCGATTGCCTGCGTTGGTGTTTACTGGCTTCGTGCTAATTGCCGGACCACTAGTTGCTATAACAAAACCCGACCTCCGACATGGCATGGTAGTCGTGCCCATATTCACGTTGTGTGCGGCCGCAGCCGGCCTCGCGTTCAGGGCTTTTAAGCTGCGTGCAGAGCAGGCTGCCAGGGAGATTGATAAACTACGCGAGGAACAAGTCCGCATTCGCAACGAGGAGCGAACAAGGCTCGCACACGAGCTACACGACATTGTGGCTCATGACGTCACGGTAATCGCGATGCAAGCTCGACGCGCAGAGACCTATGCCGATCCCGCAAAGAAGGACGAACTGCTTGAGGCGATCGGCGACGCGGCCTCGCAGGCATTGCAGGACCTGCGCAGCCTCGTCGTCCTCTTGAAACAGAACGGCGAGGCCGACTCCCCCACCCCAAGCAAGGCATCTGAGGAGGCTTTGGAGGCTGTGGCGCCGTCCGGTGAAACGACGACGGCTGCCGGCCTTATCCACGACGTGAAGAACGTCGCTGCCACACTGGAGAAGGCTGGTTTCCATGTCGACTTGGAGCTGACCGGCCCCGTCATGCGCGTGTCCGAGATCGTGCGGCAGGTGCTGCGCCGCGCCGTCCGCGAGCTCGGGACCAACGTGTTGAAGCACGGCGCTCCCAGTGGTGGGGTGCGGCTCGTTCTCGCAGTTGAGGAGCATCGGGTGGTGCTGTCCTCCTCGAATCACATTGCTGCAGGCAGGCCGATAGTCTCGTCGCGGACCGGGATCGAGGCGATGAAGGCTCGAACCGAGGTATTCGAGGGTAGCGTCGTCGTCAAGGTCAGGGGCGGAGTGTGGACGACGACCATAATCATCCCCACACAACTTAAGTCTTTGGCTGCTTCGAGAATAGGAGAACTGGTATGACCCGTGTGCTACTGGTCGATGACGAGTCGTTGACGCGCGAGACCCTGCGCGACTATCTCAGGCTGGACCCGTCCCTTCACGTGGTTGGTGAGGCCGCTGACGGGCAAGTGGCGCTTCGTCAGACGGTCACCCTGCGACCAGACCTGATCCTCATGGACATGCAGATGCCGGTCCTCGACGGCGTGGGCGCCACCGCAAAGATCCATGCGGAATGCCCCGAAGTAAAGATCTTGGGTCTTACCACGTTCGCGACGGACCGATACGTCGTGGATCTCCTGCGCGCCGGAGCTTCCGGATACATAGTCAAGGACACCAAGCCGCGGGATCTGATCGCCGCGATTCATACCGTGCTAGCGGGTGAGTCAGCATTATCCCCGGAGGTCACTAAGTACGTCATAAAAGGACTAGAGGAGTCCATTCCCGCAGTCGTGCCACCGAACCAAGACCTCCTCGATAAACTCACCGAGAAGGAGATGGAGGTCATTCGTCTCCTGGCGCAGGGAATGAGCAATCGGGAGATGGCCAAGGAACTCTTTGTCACCGAGTCGACGATCAAGCAGCGCTTCGTGAAGGTGATGGAGAAGATGGGAGTCCGAGACCGGATCCAGATCTTGGTCGAAGCAATCCAGCACGGCCTGGTAACGGTCGGTCGTGGCTAGGCCCGACCGCTCCGGTCACGCGGCCGCCCCGAGGACCTCGGCCAGTGGTTCCAGCAGTCCCACGAACGCGGCTCGCAGGTTGGGGGCGGCATCGCGGACGGCGGTGTCGGGGTCGTGCACGATGCAGCCGCCCCAGCCCATCACCTCGTACTTGGCGATGGTCTCGGCCAGGCCACTCGGCGACCGCCAGGCACGTCGCAGATTCGCCCCGGCGAATGCGATTGCGGGTTCCGGCTCTGCCACAACGTTGCGCGAAAAGTCTCCGACAACGTCGATGATATCGTAGATGCCCCGTCCCTCGGCCCCGGCCGGTACGGTGAACGTCCAGGCGACCGCGGGAGTTCCGTTGAGCAGCCGGCGACTGAGGGTTGCGGTCGCCGGGAGCCCAGCTTCTTGCAGCACATCCTGGAGGGTTCGATTGGGGCCGGCGAGCAGCGCGCTGAGGGCAACGAACGTCGCTGCATGCCCGGCCTTGGCCGCCGGATCCGGCCCAATGACCGTCGTGTGCTCAGTTCCTTCCTGACACTTTTGCCGGAGCGAGCTCACAACCTTGTGATCAGTCCCTTCCAGGCCGCGCAGATCCCAGGCGAGCGCTGCGCCGAACTTCTCGGGCTCGCCCGGCCCAACCGCAACCACGACGGGGTGGGTGACCTCGTCAGGTCGCGTGTGCAACGTCCCGGCCACTGCTTCGCTCCACGCCTCGGCGCCCGCCTCAGGGAGGGTGGCGACCAGGCGGCTCGCCCCGGCTGCATGCGTCCAGGTGGTCTGGACAGGACGCAGGCGAGCCGGTAGCGGGGCGGCCGCCCGCTTGAGCGCCGCACGCTGACCGGCGGCTGCGTCGTCACTCGTCCGCCATGCGATCGCGAGACGGTGAAAGACAGAACGGTCGTCTGGAACGGAGAAGCATCGAGGCGTCATGTCGCGTCATCCTTTCCCTGGATCCGAATGGAGGCGAAGGGTTGACTGGCCAGGCGCGCACTGGCCGCTGCCACGAGGGCCCGGATGTCGTTCGGGTGCATCAGCAATCCACGGAGTCGCGTCACGAGATCTGGAGCGAAGCTCGGTTCCCCGCGAAGCACCACATCGCGCGCGACGGTCCTTGTCAAGCAGCCGTCGTCAACGGTGAAGGCCTCGGTGCGCTCCACAGCGCGGCCTACCGCGTGGAGCAAGAGGTCGTCGTCGGCTACCGAGGCAGCACGCACCCGATCCGTGGGCTCAAGGGCGAGCTCCGTATCGTCGACGACGACGAACAGGTCGTCGCGCACCAGGTCTCCGGTGCCGAACAGCCCCGCACTGGCCTCCAGGTCCCTCTGGGCCGCTAAGAGTTCCGCGACGACGAGATCCCCCAGCATCGGTGGGGTGAGAGTCGCGGGCGCCGCGGCCGTTGCCGACAATAAGCGCGCCCTCCCACCGACAACCGTCACCTCCGATCTCTGCGCGATCGCCTGCCCCGCACGCTCCGGTACCTCCGCTTCGTCCCGGCGACCAGGGATGGCGCTCATCGCCTCTGCCAGGGTAGTCACGATCTTTTCGCCGGGCTGGTCGGACAACGCGACGACCGCAGCACCGTCAGGCCGATAGTGCTTGGCATGGAGGCCGCGCAGCACGGTGGTGGTGGCGCGATCAGAAAGGTCCAGGTCGCCGCTGCCGTCATGGGCGTTGGAGTGGTCGCGCCAGTAAAGGGACGTGAGATGAGGCCAGGGCAGTAGGCCGCCGGGGGCATCAGCGAGTCGGTTCCGGCGTTCCGTCGCCACTGCGGCGATCTGCTCCAAGAGCTGCTCCCCTCTGAACGCCGGATGGAACGCCTGCTCGACGAGGCGCCGGGCCATGGTTGGAACGTCGTCGAGACCCGCCGTCTCGTAGAACTCGGTGTAGTCCATGTGGGTGCGAGCACCGAGCAGGTCGGCGGTCTGTGCCACCCATGGCTGTGGCTCGAGCCCGTGGTTCATCGAGCCGTCCTGATGGATCATGTGCTCAATCAGGCGCATCATGCCCTCCTGCCCGGGCAGCTCGTCGCGCATTCCGGCGCGGACAGCCAAGGCGACGGAGTGGTTGCGGGCGTGCGGCGCGTGGATGGCTACTGCAGTGGCACCGTTGTCAAGCACAGTCTGAAAGGCTGAATGACCGCGGATACGTAACGTGCTGAGGCTCATGGGATTCCTTCCTCCATCTGACCATCACCGGCTTCCAGGTAGGTGCGAGCCGGCCGAATGAGGAGATTGACGTGCCTGATTTCTGCTCCGGCGCAGTGATACCGGTCAAAGGTATGCTGGATGATCCGAAAGGCTATACCGACACTCTCCTTCGGAGATCACTCATTCGAGGTCGGAGGGCAGGGGAGGAGTGCGACGGTTCGGCCAGTTCGCCGAGGGCCCGGGCGACGCTGTTGCCCGGGCCCTCGGCGACCTCGATATCCTAACCGGTCAGCGAAGTGATCTTTGAGCCTGTGCCCGCTCCGGGAAGCATCGACGCTACATCGCGTTCCAGTCTGATTGACATCGACGAGAGTGGAATGAGGGGGATGAGGCCTGTGCACCACGTCGGGCGAGCAGCGGTGAGCGTCATGACGGACTCGATTCTTCCGGTGGTTGGATCAGACGAACAGGGTGACGAGGAGATAAGCGACTGCGAATCCGGCAACCGCGAGCGCGATGTTCGTGAGGAAGCGCTTGGCCTGGCTGGACTTGGCGGGCTGGGTGTTCATGGTGATTTCCTTTCGTTGGTCTGGGTTGTGTGACTGGCCTCAGGCGAGGTCGTCGGAGGTCATGGATTTGCGGAACGACACTCGAGAACCGGTGCGAAGCGCGTTGTTTCGGTAGATGCGGGTGGTGAGTCGGAACAGGAGAGGCACCGCCGCGGCAGCGATGACCGCTGCGATGACGATCTCCAGGGTCGAGACGCTGTGCGTCGCGAATCGCACCGGCATCACGTACGAGGAGAACAAGGGGAGGTAGGAGATGACCTTCACCCACAGGGCATCGAGACGGTACGGCACCACGTACAAGGAGACGATGAGGAGCACCATCTGGATCACGGACAGCGGCTTGGAAGCCGTACCGAGGTCCTCCTGCCGGGAGACAGTCGAGGCGAGCAGGGTGCTGAGGGTTGCGAAGGTGATGAAGCCCTGCAGGAACCAGATCAGGAACCACAACAGACTAGGGCCAAACTCGATGTTCAGGACCGACCAGCCGCCGACGACCGAGAATCCAGCGACGACGGCGCCCCCGACGACGAGCAGCTGCGCGAAGGTCACGAGTCCGACGCCGATCATCTTGCCGGCCAGCAGCGGGCCGACGCCGATCTTGGTGAGCAGGATCTCGACGATTCGAGACGACTTCTCTTCGACGACCCCTAGGGACAGCGTCTGCGATGAGTAGACGAGTGCGGTCATCAGAGCGGTGATCATCGCCATCGCGAAGATGAGTCCGGTGTTCAACGGAACGGTTCCGGTGCCCCGATAGGTGTTGACGAGGAACCAGCCTCCGACGCCCGCGCCGACACCGGCGAACACGGCCAGGACGATCGTCGCCATCACGATGGTCTGGTTCTTCATGCGAGTCAGAAGTTCGCGTCGGATGATGGTCCAGGCCGCACCGAATTGTGTGATCTCGGCCTGCTGGGAGGCACGGGCCGGGGTGGCGGCCTTGACTTCGGTTCTGGTTGCCAGGGTTGTCATCGGAGTCCTCCAATGGGTTCGAGTTCGGGCTTGGGGTCGAGTGCAGTGCCGCTGAGGCGTTCAGTCAGGATCTCCGTCAGAGACCGCTGCCGCTGTTCGATGCTGCGCAGACCCCCGTGTCTCAGGGCGGCTTGCAGGACGCCGGCAGGAATGTCGTGGTTACTGCCTTCCAGGGCGATCATGATCGAGCGCGGGTCGTCTGGGACGGGCGACAGCAGCAGATCGGGAACCAGCGAGAGCTCGGCGGCGAAGGTATCGGTGACGTCGTCGGAGAGGGTCAGGCGCCAGCGTGACCAGGAGTCGTCCTGGAGCTCCGAGACTCGGCCGCTCGCGACGACCTTGCCCTGGTCGAGGATGCAGACGCGGTCGCAGAGTCGCTCGACGAGCTCGAGCTGGTGCGACGAGAACAGCACCCCGACTCCGAGCGCCGCCTGCTCCTTGAGCAGATCGGCCATCGTCTCGACGGCCAGCGGGTCGAGTCCGGAGAACGGCTCGTCCAGGACGAGAAGTGTCGGCCTGCCGACGAGCGCCGCACCAAGCTGCACCCGCTGCTGGTTGCCCAGCGACAGGTCTTGGACGGTTGACTTCTCGCGGCCACGAAGGTCAAGGTCCGCGATCAGCTCGGACGCGATCTCCTTCGCTTTCGGCAGGGTCTTGCCTTCCAGGAGTGCGAAGTGGACCAGCTGGTCCTCCACGGTCATTCCCGGGTAGAGGCCGCGTTCCTCCGGCATGTAGCCGATGGCGCGCCGGTCATCAGCGGTGATCGGCCGGCCGTCCCAGGTGATCTCACCGGCCGATGGGGTGAGCAGTCCGAGGATGAGCCGCATGGTGGTGGTCTTGCCGGCGCCGTTACCGCCGATGAATCCAACGATCTCCCCCCGGGCAACTGTCAGGTCAATGCCGTGCAGCACCTGGTGTTCGCCGAAGCTTCGGCTCACTCCACTCAATTGAAGACCAAGCATTCTTCTCTCCGCAAAGTCGTTCGGTTTTCTGACACCTGAAACGCTACGGAGGTTTCCGGGAACCTCACCTGTACTTCAGTACAGGTCCGAGGTGGACTTAGGTGCAGTTCTTCGCCCGGCCTGCTTTGCGGGGCCCTGTGGGAACTGAGGCTGTGTGGCTGCCGGCCGCGTCCGGGGTCCTGCTCTAAGGATTCGGATCCTGAGCCCCCTCCGGAGCCGTACGCGAGCCGGTACGGTCGCTACGACGGCGCCGCCACAGCTCGGGGCTGTGGCGACGCCGTCGACAGGGTTCGACCCGGGTGGGTCCTTGGCGCCGGCTCAGTGCCGGCTCAGGCGGGTTCAGGCGGGTTCAGTCCTGCTGACCGCCGGAGGGGTTCGGCTTGATCCACCACCACAGGCCCATCCCCGCTGCGATGGCGATCAGTCCCAGACCGGCCCACAGGTTGGCGTTGATGCCTCCGGTCTTGCTCATCTCCTCGGTGCTGTTGAACAGTGCCGAGCACACCACCAGGTAGAGGCCGATGAGCCCCAGCGCACCGGTGATGACTGCCCGGATGTCGGTCAGTGAACGATTACTCATGGGGATTCTCCTTCAGGTGCCCGGTGATCCGTGCCGGGCACCGCTCAGTGCTGACAGCTCTGCTCAGGGCTGCCCGGTGGAACTAGTGGAAGATGCTGTTGAGCGTGATGACCATGAGGCCGGCGATGATCCCCAGCGGGATCGGACGGCGGTACCAGGGCAGCTCGTGCAGGTGCGGGTCGGTGCGCTCGCTCTTGGGCGTCAGGGCGTAGACGAAGCCCTTGAGCTCGGAGTCGGGCTTGGGCCTCGTGATCAGGGAGACCACGACCGTGATGACGACGTCGACGGTGAAGGCCACGCCCGCTGCCAGGAAGGCGCCGCCCTGCCCCGGCATGACCAGGCGCTCGGTCCAGATGAGGATGTTGACCGCCAGGGCGCCCAGGGTTCCGCCGATGAGGCCGATCCAACCGGCGTGCGGGGTGGCCCGCTTCCAGAACATCCCGATGATGAAGGTCGCGAACAGCGGCGCGTTGAACATCGAGAACAGCGTCTGCAGGTAGTCCATGAGGTTGGAGTAGTTCGACGCGATGATCGCGGTGAGGATCGCGACAACGGAGGCCGTCAGGGTCGAGAGCTTGCCGACCTTGAGGTAGTGGGCGTCGTCGGCGTCCTTCTTGAGGTAGTGCTGGTAGATGTCCACACCCCACACGGTGTTGAAGGCGGAGATGTTCGCAGCCATACCCGCCATGAAGGAGGCCAGCAGACCCGTGATCGCCAGGCCCAGCAACCCATTGGGCAACAGGTCGCGCATGAGGTAGAGGACCGCGTCGTTGTACTGGTAGCTCGTATCAGTGCCGGCCTTGAGCTGCTGGACCTCAGAGACCAGGACGCCCGCGACCATGCCCGGGATGATGACGAGGAAGGGCACGAACATCTTGACGAAGGTGCCGATGATCGGGGTGGACTGGGCCGAGGAGATGGAGTCCGAGGCCATGGCCCGCTGCACCTCGACGAAGTTCGTCGTCCAGTAACCGAAGGACAGCACGAAGCCCAGGCCGAAGACCAGGCCGATCACCGACATCACGTTGGAGTCGAAGCCGGAGATCGAGTTGCCGGGCCAGGAGTGCAGTTGCTGGGAGGGGTCCGTGCTGGCGAGCCTGGCCGCGTCGGTGATCTTGCCCGTCAGCCCCTGCCAACCGCCCACCCGGTGCAGGCCGATGAGGGTCAGGGGCAGTAGTGCCGCCACAATGACGAAGAACTGGAGGACCTCGTTGTAGATCGCCGCGGAGAGCCCGCCCATCGTGATGTAGGAGAAGACGATGACGGCGGCGACGATGAGCCCCACCCACAGGGGCCAGCCCAGCAGCCAGTTCATGATCTTGCCCAGCAGGTACAGGTTGATGCCGGCGATGAGCAGCTGGGCCAGGGCGAAGCTGAGCGCGTTGACCAGGTGCGCGGCAGTGCCGTACCGCTTGAGCATGAACTCGGGCACCGAGCGCACCTTGGAGCCGTAGTAGAAGGGCATCATGACCAG
>NZ_CAUROW010000041.1:0-18892 GCF_963526355.1 uncultured Actinomyces sp.
GCCCGAGCCCGCGCCGAGGCCGACGCCATCGCCGCCCGCGGCCAGGCCGAGGCCGACACGATCCGCGCCGCCGGCCAGGCCGAGGCCAAGGCCATGAGCGACAAGGCCGACGCCCTGGCCAAGTATGGAGAGGCCGCCACCCGCCAGATGCTGCTGGACAAGGCCCCGGAGATCGCCCGGGCCCTGAGCGAGCCACTGGCCAGCGTGCGTGACCTGTCGATCATCTCCACCGAGGGCGCCTCGGCGCTGCCCAAGGCCGTGGCCAACAACGTCGAGCAGCTCGACGTCATCCTGCGCAGCCTGGTGGGCACGGGCCTGACCGACATGGTGGGCGGCCACCTGCCGGACTCCGGGCCCTCAGACGGCGACGGCGGCAAGGCACCGACCGACGTCGTCGAGCACTAGATGGGCTGAGACCAGGCCGGCCCGCGGACGAACGGGGACTGTCACGCGCACGGGCGCAGGACTCCTGCACCCGGCCGCGTCACACGTCCCCGTCGTTCCGGCCACCGCGTGCGACCCTCCTCGGATCACACATCGACACAGGCAGATCATCATGAGACGTCGTTCATTCCTTCTCACCGCGTTCGGCGCCGCCGCGGGAGCCGGTCTCCTGCCCGTGAGCGGCTGCGCCGCGGGCCGGCGGACCCCGCGCCCTCTCACGTTCCTCCACGCGTCACTGCCCACACCACCCCACCCGAGCGCCGCACCGACGGCCTTCGGCGAGGAGGCGGTCTGGCCCTTACGCATCAAGGAGCCTCACCATCGGCCGTTGCCCGACAACGCCGCGATCGAGACCGTTCACGGCACCCTCCTCCTCGGGAAGGTCCATAACGACAGTTCCGACCCCCTCAGCGGTGATAGCCCCATCATCGTCGACCTCACCGGGCCGACGACCTACGCCGTCGTCCCCGACAGCTCCGAGCACGGCTATCGCATCGAGGAGATGACACCTCCCTATCGAGAGAACCGTCTTCCCCCCAGCCCCGGGACACCCATCACCGACCAGCTCGCCGGCGCCAGTGCGAGCGACGACGAGTTCGCCTACGTCATCACCGGTAGCGAGGACATGAGAGCCGGCCAGAGCCCTGAGGGCCGTGGTCGGCTCAGCCTGCTCAAGATCCGCCTGTCCGACCGCACCATTGTGGCCAGCACCATTCTCGGGGAGAACCTCGACCTCAGCTTGGAGATGGCTCACCACTTCTCGATCGTGCTGACCCCGGACGGCGGCAGTCTCCTGGTCACGAGCAGCTTCCCGCCCCGGGCCCTGAGGCTGTCCACAGCCGACCTGTCGGTGCAGCTCGACCTCGCCTCCATCACGTCCCAGAGATTCAGCGCCGTGGACGGCGGTGAGGCGGTCGCCCTGAACACAGACGACGGCAGAACGCAGACGGCCGTGGTCACACTCGCCGACGGCGTCGCCCACGCCCTGGAGACCATGTTCGCCCAGCTCGTGCACCAGGGCTATCTCTACGCCACCCGAAGGGCCGAGGGTGACCAGCCCTTCTCCGAGCTCATCATCAACCTCGCCACCGGCGAGCGGCTCGAGCCAGAGGACCTACCGGGTAACGACGAGAAGTCCAAGCAAGCAACGCTGAGCGCGCACGAGGGCTTCATCATCAGGGAGACCGACTATGTCCAGGTCCGCAGAAACGGCTCCGCAACCGCGCTCCTCACCTGGAAGCCGAGCGGCCAAGAGGCTTCCAAGGGCGTGGCGATCTGCGGATCCGTCCTCTACGTCGCCCTCGGCGGGGGCCGTATGCGCCTCGTCAACCTGGACACCGGCGAGGTGATCCAGGAGTCCAAAACCGGCAACCAGTATGACTACGGCGAGCTGGTGGCGGTGACACCCTACGGCGCCTGCTACAAGAACAACTTCTACCCGGCCACCGCCTGGCAGGGCTGAGACCGCGGCCAGCCGCGCCGTCGGGTCAGAGACTCCCCGGCCCGCGCGCCACGAGGGCGGCTGCGGCGTCGTAGGCGGCCCGGACGGCGGGCTGGGGATCGGCGCTCAGTCGCTCGACGGGGCCAAGCTCCCAGGCGGGCGGCCGCTCGCCCCCGGCGAGGACCCAAGCGGCTTGCCTGGCGGCGCCGTCGGCGACGTACTCACCGGGCTCGGGCACGTCCACGGGCAGGCCGAGGACCGCCGGAGCCATTTCCTTGGCACTGCTCCACCTCACGCCACCACCGACCATTGCGAGCCGGGAGACGTCAACACCCTGGGAGCGCACCGCGTCGACGCAAGCACCCATGAGGCACAGCAGGCCCTCGACGGCGGCGCGCGCGTAGTTCGCCGGGGTCAGGGACGCCAGGGTCATCCCCGTGAGAATCCCGGTGGCGCCGGGCAGGTTCGGGGTGCGCTCACCCTCGAGGTAGGGGACGTGGACCAGGCCACCCGCGCCGGGCTCGGCGGACAGGGCCAGTGAGTCGAACTCCTCGTAGCCGACGCCGAGAACCGCCTTGGCGGCGTCCAGGACACGGGCCCCGTTGAGAGTGCAGGCCAGTGGCAGGAAGGCGCCGGTGGCGTCGGCGAAGCCGGTCACCAGGCCGGAGGCGTCGTGGGTGGGAGTCGAGGAGACGGCCGCGACGACGCCGCTGGTCCCCAGCGACAGGCTCGTCCGCCCCGGTTGCAGGCCCAGGCCGAGAGCAACGCCGGCGTTGTCACCGCAACCGGGTCCCAGGACCAGGTGGCTCAGGTTGCGTCCGTCCACGTCGGCGCCGCCGCGAGCCGCGATCTCGGCCGGCTCGGCCACGCGCGGCAAAGCAATGCCCTCCACCTCCTGCGGACTGCGCCGCAGGGCCAGGGCGAGCAGGTCACGGCAGTAGGCGTTCGCCACGGCGTCGAAGTACCCGGTCCCCGAGGCGTCAGAGCGGTCGGTGACCAGGGCGTCCAGGTCACGCCGGCCGGCGGGGGCCGCGCCGCCGGTGGACAGGCGCCAGGTGAGCCAGTCGTGGGGCAGGCAGATCGCGGCGATACGGGCGGCGCTGCCCGGCTCGTGGTCGGCAAGCCAGCGCAGCTTGGTGACGGTCAGGGAGGCCACGGGGACGCTTCCAACGGCGTCGGCCCAGGCGCGGCGGCCGCGGGCCTGGTCGCCCTGCCCCAGATCCTCGATGAGCTCGTGGGCGGCTGCGGCGCTGCGGGTGTCGTTCCACAGCAGGGCAGGACGGATGACCCGCCCGTCGGCATCGAGGAGGACCATGCCGTGCTGCTGGCCGCCGATGGACAGGGCGGAGACGTCATCGAGCCCGCCGACGGCGTCGATGACCTCCCCCAGCGCCCTCCACCAGTGGTCGGGATGGATCTCCGTGCCGGCCGGGTGGGCGGCCCTGGCCTGGCGGACGAGGACGCCGGTGGCGGCGTCGCGAATGACGATCTTGCAAGACTGCGTCGAGGAGTCGACGCCGGCGACGAGGGGCATACCAACTCTTTTCACGATGACGACGGTGGGCGGGGTCGGAAGGCACTGTGAGTCGGCGAGTGCTCGCGGAACTCGGCGGGCAGGGACGACAGCACCGGCGAGTGCCACCGTGACTCCCGTCCCGGCTGCGGCGAGTCCGGTCATCCGATGAGGTGGCGCATGGCGTGCTGGTAGAGCTCGACGAAGTGGTACTCACGCTCAGCGGCGGCCTCGGCATCGAAGTCCTCATAGGCGTTGCGGTCGGACAGGAAGTCCTCAAGGCTCTCGCCCGCAGCGAGCGTGGGCCGGGCGAGCTCGTCGACCGAGGCGCTCTCCAGGAGCTCTCGGGTGACGGGATCGGCGCGGAAGGCCTTGGCCTTCTGCGCGAGCCTGATGTACATCTCCATGTTGGCCGCGGCCGACTCCCACACGCCCTCCATACCCTCGGTACGCGAGGGCTTGTAGTCGAAGTGGCGGGGCCCCTCGTATCGGGGCCCTCCGCCCACGAAGCCGTTCTCCAGGAGATCAACGGTGAAGAAGGCGCTGGCGAGGTCCCCGTGCCCGAAGGCCTTGTCCTGATCGTACTTGAGGCCGGACTGGGCATTGAGGTCGATGTGGAAGAGCTTGCCGGCGTTGAGTGCCTGCGCCAGCGCGTGGGTGTAGTTGAGGCCGGCCATCTGCTCGTGCCCGACCTCCGGGTTGAGACCGACGACATCGCTGTTGTCGAGCTCGGCGATGAGCGCCAGGGCGTGGCCGACGGTGGGCAGGAGGATGTCGCCGCGAGGCTCGTTGGGCTTGGGCTCCAGGCCGATCCTGAGGTTGTAGCCCTGGGACTTGATGTAACCGGCGACGGCGTCCAGCCCCTCCTTGTAGCGGTCGAAGGCGGCGTTGAGGTCCTTGGAGGAGTCGTACTCGGCACCCTCTCGTCCGCCCCACATGACAAAGGTCGTGGCTCCCAGGGAGGCGGCGAGATCGACGTTGCGCAGAATCTTGCGCAGGCCGAAGCGACGGATGGACCGGTCATTGTTGGTCAGACCGCCATCCTTGAAGACCGGGTGGGTGAACGTATTGGTGGTGACCATCTCGATCGTCAGCCCGGCCGCATCGGCCACCTTCTTGACGTGCAGCACTCGCTTCTCGCGCTCGGAGTCGGAGGCGTGGAAGTCGAAGACGTCGTTGTCATGGAAGGTGATGCCCCAGGCGCCGAGCTCGGCGAGTCTGCTGGTGTACTCCCAGGGCTCCAGGACCGAGCGGGTACCCGTGCCGAAAGGGTCAACAGCATTCCAACCGACCGTCCACAGACCAAAAGAGAACCTGTCCTCAGGGGTGGGCTTGCGAACCATGTCTCCTCCTTGAGCGTGCCTGTTCGCCCGGGCGAGGTCCCTCACCCGTTTTGTTTGTCCATAAAACAATGTCACGCCGTTGCGGTATAGTCAAGGCCGTGACCGGCTCAGCCCACGTCTCCAGCAGCGGGCCCCACCCCGCAGCCGTCCCCACCCCCGAGGCGCCTCCGTTCCCCGGAACGGGGGCACGTCAGTCCTCCTTGCGCTCCACGAACCTCGCCCTGGTGGCCCAGCAGGTCTTCTCCGCCCGTGAACCGATCTCGCGAGCCGATATCTCGGCCGCCACAGGCATGACCCGCTCGACGGCGTCACGCCTGGCCGACGAACTCGTGTCCGCAGGAATCCTCATGGAGCACACCCCTCTGCCCACACACAGACCCGGGCGACCCGCGGTGCCACTGACACCCGCCCCCGGCACGATCGCGGCCCTCGGCCTGGAGGCGGGAGTCACCTACCTGGCCGTGCGCGCGATCGATCTGACGGGCGGCATCCTGGCCGAGAGGATCGCACGACAGGACTCGACCGACTCCGACCCCGCTGCAGTGCTGGGAGAGCTGGCAGAGATGACCCGCCGGGTGCTGAGAGACGACGCCGTGCGCCGAGCCCGCATCATCGGAGCCGCTCTGGCACTACCCGGGCTGGTTTCAGGCGACCGACTCCTGCGTGCCCCGAACCTGGGATGGGCCGATCTGCGCCCCGTCGAGTACCTGCGGCCGGCACTGACGACGCCCAGCGCCACAGGCATCTCGACAACAGCATCCGCAGCTCCGCCGTCGTCGTACCCGCGCGACCCTCAGACCGTGCTGCTGGGCAATGAGGCCGACCTGGCTGCACTGACAGCGGCTCGCAGGCGGCCGGCGGGGCCTCCGGGCGTAGGAGGCGCCGACTTCGTCTACCTGTCCGGAGAGGAGGGCATCGGCGCAGGACTGGTACGCAACGGCGAGCTGTGGCACGGCGCCAACGGCTTCGCGGGCGAGATCGGACACGTGCAGGTCGCCGCGAACGGCCCGACCTGCTCCTGCGGGAACACAGGCTGCCTGGAGAGGTTCGCAGGGCGACAGTCCATTCTTGTCGCAGCCGGGATGGCGGCTGACGCCGGGCCCGAGCAGCTCCTCCAGGCCTGGCACGACGACTCCTCCCCCAGCCACGTCAGGGCACGAACGGCCCTGAGAGCAGCCGCTCAGGCACTGGGAATCGCACTGGGGGCTGCCGTCAACATCCTCGATATCCCGACCATCATCCTGGGAGGGCAGCTCGCTCCGCTCACCGAGGTTCTGCGCCCGGCCCTGGAAGAGGACCTGGCCCGCCGGGTTCTCGGCTCGCGCTGGTCCGCTCCACAGATCCTGCCCGCTCCCGACGACGAGGCCCCAGGAGCGACCGGAGGGGCCTGGTCACTCCTTGAGGCCGTCATCGTCGATCCCTCCGCCTGGATCTGACCGCACCTCCGCACTCGCGACCACACCCGCGGCGAGACCTCCGCCCCGCGGGAACGGTTCGCCCTCCGGCCACTTCCCGGGCTCCGGAACCAGACTGTCCCCCACCATCAGCCGAGGCGGGACAAGCGTGGTGATGGGCGGCTCACCATCGCCCTCAACCAGCCCGACAAGCATGTCAACCGCCGCCTCGGCAAGTCGTTGGTTGCCCATCTCGAAGTGTGCAGGCTTCACCAGGCAGTGCGGGTGCTCCGAGTCCCACGCACTGGCCAGGACTGAGACATCACGGCCGGCGCGCACACCGAGTAGTCCGAGAGCGTTGATCCAGTCGTCGACGCTCACCAACGGCCCGAGCAGATAGGCGCGCTCCTGCACGCACCTTGCGCCTCTCAGACTTTCAAGAGCACCCGGCAGTCCGGGCCCCACCCGCCTCAGCCTCAGCTCGACCGACCCCCGCGCCGCCGCCCTGGACGCACCGTCACGGAAACGACCGATGAATCCCAGCCCCGAGACCGAGTCGTCATCGGGCTCGACAAGATCGATCCGACCGTGACCACGCCGGATGAGCAGCTCGACCCCTTCCTCGCCCGCACGCTCATAGTCGCCATCGATCGAGAAGACCGGTCCGTCGGTCTGCGGCAACCCGATGAAGACCGACGAGATCCGGCTGTCGTGAAGCACAGCCGCACGGGGGTCATCATCGACCACCTCCATAATGAGGAGCCCGGCGCAGAGCCCGGTGTTGATGGCGCGCCGCAGACCGGAGACGCCCTCGTCGGTGGTCAGCAGGACGAGATCGTAGTCATGCAACCGGGCCCGACGTGCGAGCGCCACGATCAGGCGATGCTGCGCCGCCGAGTCCGCACCCACACGATAAGGGACCACCACGCCGAGCACTCGCGCACGTCGCGATCGCAGCGCCCGCGCACTGGCATCCGGGCTGTACCCCAGCTTCTCCATCGCGGCGAGGACCTTCCTGCGGCTCTCGTCGGCCACAGGTCTCCGTCCGCTCATCACGTAGGAGACAGTGGTCTGGGAGACCCCGGCCTGCGCCGCAACATCGCGACTGGTCGGTTTACCCGCACCCTTCACGATTCCTCCAACAACAGATTGACAGATGTGCGCGAGAGCACATATCGTACGCCTATTCCCTGGAAGCATGCAGGCGAGCAGAGTCGCTCCGCCACGCATACGTATGCGCAACGAGGAGGTTTCATGCTTCACATCCATCGCTCTGCCGCGGGCTACGAGCTGCACCACGACCACGAGGTCATCCGCATCGACCCCTGGGGCCCTGACTCTGTGAGGGTTCGGATCGCCCGCCACCGGATCGAGGAGGTCGACCACGGGGCCCTGCAGCCGACCGCACCTCAGGGATGCCGGCTCGACCTGATATCGGAGCAGAACGACTGCGTCGAGCTCCGCAACCATGCACTCACCGTCCGGATCCGCATCGACCCGGGCTCCGGGAATCCTCGACCACTCATCTCATTCCTCCGCGACGGGACGGAGATCCTCACCGAGCTCCCCGAGCACTTCTGGTGGCCCGGCGCTCACGGCATCTATCCTCTCGGCAGCACGCACGAGGTCCGCCAGGCCTTCGCCTCCACCTCCTCGGAGAAGATCTACGGGCTCGGCCAGTACAGTCATGGACGACTCGATCAAAAGGGGCTCGTTCTCGACCTCACCCAACGCAATGGCGAGGTATCGATCCCCTTCATCCTGTCCAGTCACGGCTACGGGTTCCTTTGGAACAACCCGGCCGTCGGACGGGTGGAGCTGTCCGAGGACCGAACCCGCTGGGTCGGCTACGGAACCGAGCAGATCGACTACTGGTTCACTACCGCCCCACTACCGGCGACCATCCTGAGCCGTTACGCCGACGCCGTGGGTCACGCACCGGCACTACCACATTGGGCGACCGGATTCTGGCAGTCCAAGCTGCGGTACCGAACGCAGGAGGAACTTCTCGAGGTCGCGCGCCGCTACAGCGACGAAGGAATCCCGTTATCCGTCATCGTATCCGACTTCATTCACTGGCCGGCCATGGGAGACTATCGTTTCGATACCGAAGAGTTCCCTGACGCGGGCGCAATGATCGAAGAGCTGGCATCAATGGGCACCAGACTGATGGTATCAATATGGCCAACAGTGTCCCCCCTATCCGAGAACGCCAGCGAAATGCGCGATCGAGGGTATCTTGTGGCCACCGAGAACGGCCTGGACTACCACCAGTCATTCAAGGACAAGGCGATGGACGTCGCCCTTCCCGTCAGTTTCTACGACGCAACGAATCCCGCAGCCAGAGCCTATCTCTGGGAGAAAGTGAGAGAGAACTACTACGACCTCGGAGTCAGAACCTGGTGGCTCGACGCCTGTGAACCAGAACTCAACCCCGGGCACCCCGGTAACCTCAGCTACTTCGCGGGCACGGGACTGCAGCTGAGCAACATCTATCCACGGGACCACGCTCGCGGTTTCTACGAAGGAATGCGATCGGCGGGAGAGACGGACATCGTGCTCCTGTGCCGTTCAGCCTGGGCCGGGCAAGCGAAATACGGCGCCGCCGTGTGGTCGGGAGACATCGCCCCGACCTGGGAGGCGCTTCGCCAACAGGTGACAGCCGGTCAGAACATCGGCATCTCCGGAATCCCCTGGTGGACCTCTGATATCGGCGGGTTCCACGGCGGCGACCCAGATGACCCGAAGTATCGCGAGCTATTTATTCGCTGGTTCCAGTTCGGCGCATTCTGTCCCCTATTCCGGCTTCATGGGCACCGTGAGCCCCGAGAGGCCATCGGCGCCGTCAGCAGCGGAGGACCCAACGAGATCTGGTCCTACGGGCCAGATGCCTTCAAGATCGCTCGACGCTACATCGAGCTACGAGAGAGAATTCGTCCCTACCTCCACGACGTCATGACCCAATCATCACGCAGTGGGATCCCGGCGATGCGCTCCCTGTTCCTCGATTTTCCTGGAGACCGCCGTGCATGGTCCACACCGCATCAGTATCTCTTGGGCCCCGACCTCCTGGTCTGTCCCGTCACCGAACCCGGCGCACAGACGTGGACCGTCTATCTGCCCGATGGTTCCAGCTGGCGGGAGCCGCGAAGCGGCCGACTGCTTGACGGCGGTCAGGAGGTGGTTCTCGACGCCCCTATTGAGAACATGCCCATTCTCATTCGAGAAGGCAGCCCGCTTCAGCTCTCATGACCCCGAACAGGGAATTTCAGTACCCCACCCCTCAGAGATCTTCACAAAGGAGAGAAGACATGAGCATCATCAACCTCAAAATGTCCCGGCGTACCGCAATGATCAGCCTGCTCGGAGCAACGGCAGCAACCGGAATAGTGGCCTGCTCCTCACAATCGCGGTCGAAGGAGGGCACCATTGAGATGTGGGACTATCTCGGGCAAGGAGTCTCAAACACGGCGATGGAGGCGGTCGTTGCCGCCTTCCAGAAGAAGAATCCCGATCTCAAGATACACCGCACGTCCTTCGCCTACAGCGACCTGAGCAAGTCGATCGTGCAAGGCGGCGCAGGAGGCCAGGTCCCCGATATCGCTGTCGTCGACGTCGTCGACAATCAGAATCTGGCATCACTGGGACTTCTCAAAGACCTCACAAGCGCCCTGGGCACGAAGTCCTCAGAGTTCTACGAGGGCCCATGGAAATCCACGCAGCTGGACAGCAAGACCTATGGCGTCCCACTGAACTCCAATAACCTGGGCCTCTTCTACAACAAGGACCTGCTGTCAGCCGCCGGCCTGCAGCCCCCAACAACGTGGGAAGAGCTCAAGACCGCGGCCCAGGCCACCACCCGGGGCGAAGTGACCGGGCTGGCGGTGTCCGCCATCAAGAACGAACAGGGCACGTTCCAGTTCCTCCCATTCGTCTGGCAGACGGGCGGGGATCTCGACACCTACAGCAGCTCCGGCGCAGAGGCACTCGCCTACCTCAAAGGGCTCATTGACTCAGGAGCGATCTCGTCCGCGGTCACCAACTACAGTCAGGAGGACGCTCGAACCCAGTTCACCGCCGGCAAGGTAGCCATGATGATGAACGGCCCCTGGGAGCTGCAGAACCTCACCGACGTCGGCTTCGAGTGGGGCGTTGCCGCGCTGCCCGCAGGCAAGCGGGCGGCAACGGGACTCGGAGGGGAGAACGTCGTCGTCATGCAAGAGGGTCCCAATGCGGAGGCGGCCATGAAGCTCGCGGAGTTCCTCGCCGGTGCCGAGGGCGCCAAGACCTACTGCGACCAGTCAGGACAACTGTCCGCACGTCCCGACCTGGCGGGCAAGCTGGCACTTTCGGGAGACCCCAATATGCAGATATTCGAAAAACAACTCGATGTCGCGCACGCACGTGCCTACGGCAAGGACTACGCAAAGATCTCCGAGGCGATTCAGCAGTCGGTGCAGGAGGCCCTCACGGGCGCCGCCACGCCCGAGGCGGCCGCCGCGAACGCGAGCACGTCGATCACGCA
Organism: uncultured Actinomyces sp.; assembly: GCF_963526355.1. Classification (GTDB taxonomy): domain Bacteria; phylum Actinomycetota; class Actinomycetes; order Actinomycetales; family Actinomycetaceae; genus Actinomyces. The sequence goes on from NZ_CAUROW010000041.1 coordinate 10,661, forward strand.
GCTGCTGAAGGATGCGAAGTGACCACGTCGAGGCACTCTCGAGTCCAGACGGCGAGTGCACTGAAGCGCACTCGCCGTCTTGGCCTCATCATGTCCGCACCGGCCTTGACATATATCGGGATATTCCTGGTCGTACCGCTGATGTACAACCTGTGGATCAGCGCCACCAATGCGAACGGAGCCAATCTTATATCCGGCAGCTTCTCGCTCAACGGCTTCGCCAACTATCTTGGGGTTCTCAGTGATCCGGATTTTTGGAACGGCCTGACACTCAGCGGGATCTTCACGGTCGCCTGCCTGACACTGCAGTTCGCCATCGGTTACGCCCTGGCTCTGTTCTTCCGTCGACCATTCCCCGGAAACGGAGTAATTAGAGCTCTTCTTCTGGTGGGCTGGATTCTTCCCCCGGTCGTCACCGGAACGATTTTCAAATGGATATTCGACTCCGACTACGGGGTGCTCAACCACCTCTTACAATCCGCCGGCGTGATCGATAGACCGATCTTGTGGCTCACCGGACCAGCAACCTCCATGGCCGCCATCATCATCGCCAACCTGTGGGTGGGGATCCCATTCAACATGCTGCTTCTGCTCTCCGGGCTTCACACTATTGACGACAACCTCTACGAGGCAGCCGCGGTGGACGGAGCAAGCCCGTGGCGATGCTTCACCTCCATCACCACCCCACTCATGCGACCGGTCATCATCTCGGTTCTGCTTCTGGGTGTCATCAACACCTACAAGGTCTTCGACCTCATCTACACCATGACGAAGGGAGGTCCCGTGACAGCGACCACGACACTGCCCGTCTACACCTACCTGAAGACCTTCAAGGTCTTCGAGTTCGGTAACGGCGCGGCTGCATCCACCCTCACGCTACTGCTTCCTCTTCTTCTGTCATGGTTCTACGTTCGCAGCCTCAAGGAGGAGGACCAGTGAGCTCTGACACCACCCCCGCCCGCACCGTTGACAAGTCCACTCCCAGGGAGATCCGGAGACGACGGCGGAGCATCATCAAGTCGACAGTTGCCTGGGTCCTGGCCGCCTGCTACATCTTCCCCGTCTACTGGATGCTCGTCACCTCCCTCAAGACCAAGGGAGAGACTTTTTCTCAGCCGCCCCATTTCCTGCCCCACGAAGTCACATGGGATTCCTATCGGGCAGCACTGTCACCTCAGTACGGAGTAGGCATCGCTTTAACCAACTCCCTTATCATCGCCACTGGCACACTCCTGCTCACTCTCGTCATCGCGGTTCCTGCAGCATATTCTGTTGCACGTTTCCGAACGGGATGCTCCACCGGAATGCTGGTGATGCTCACAGTCGTCCAGCTTCTCCCCGCCATCGCGATTTCGATCCCAATGTTCGTGATATTTCGCCAAGCAGGCCTCATCAACTCCTACATCTCGATCATTCTGGCGGACGTATCAGTCACTCTGCCCTTCGCCGTCATTCTCCTGAGACCGTACTTCAAGCAGTTCCCGATCGATGTGGAAGAGGCTGCGCGCCTAGACGGGCTGGGTACGATCGGCACGATCGTACGCATTGTCGTCCCAACAATCCGTCCCGGGATCATCATGATCTCCTCGTTCGCCTTTCTGATGGCTTGGGGAGAGTTCACGTACGCACTCACGCTGTCCACCAACCAGGAGATCCAGCCTTTGACAGTGGCACTCAACAGGTTGATCGGCCAGTACGGCACGAACTGGAACGACCTCATGGCTGTGGCCACACTCATCGCCGCTCCGGCGCTCATCCTGTTCATCGCCCTGCAGCGCTACATCGTGGCGGGCCTGGCGGGAGGCGCAACCAAGGGGTGATACGACCGGCAAGCCCGCGCGCATCCATCGCCTCCGACCGACACGCCTGCTGCCACAGCGCCGTAGGCGTGTCAGCATCCGGAAACAACTGTGAACATTCGTGCACGGCGCGTGGTGACGCAGGCCCACCGGCTCCGAAGAATCGCCAGTGACACCGGATATCACTGACGAGCGAAGGAGCACATGCATGAGTGAGAGGATCGCCCTGACCGAGCTGGACGAGCAGCTGCAGGAGGCGGTAGCGGACACCAGACGGCGAGTGGCCGCCCTGCACGCCGAGCTGCCCCGCTGGGGCCTGGTGGTGTGGACCGCCGGTAACGTCTCGGAGCGGGTCGTCGTCGACCGCGGCGACGGCCCCGTCAAGACCGACCTGTTCGTCATCAAGCCCTCCGGCGTCTCCTACGACGAGCTGACCGCGGAAGCCATGGTGGTCTGCACGCTCGACGGGGAGAAGATCGACGACGGTACGCCGGTCTCTCTGACGCCCTCCTCCGACACGGCCGCGCACGCCTACGTCTACCGGCACCGCGACGACGTCGGCGGCGTCGTCCACACCCACTCCCCCTACGCCACCGCCTGGGCCGCCCGACGCGAGCCGATCCCCTGCGCCCTGACGATGATGGGCGACGAGTTCGGGGGCGACATCCCGATCGGCCCCTTCGCCCTCATCGGGGACGACTCGATCGGTCGCGGCATTGTGGAGACCCTGGAGGGCTCCAGGTCGCCGGCGGTCCTCATGGCCAACCACGGTCCCTTCACCGTGGGCGGGGACGCGCGCGACGCCGTCAAGGCCGCCGTCATGTGCGAGGAGGTCGCCCGCACGATGAGCATCGCCGAGCAGCTCGGTGAGGTGAAACCGATCCCGGTCGACCTGGTGGAGCGCCTCAACGACCGTTACCAGAACGTCTACGGCCAGCACTAGCCGGCGGGCGCGGAAGGGCGCGACATGAGTGCGGGGTCCGGAACCCACCTGGTTCCGGATCCCGCACATCTGTTCATGCTGTCTGCGCGCCCGGAGGCGAGGGCTCAAATGTCCTCCAGGACAGCACCCTTGGTCTCACGGGCCAGCAGGTAGACGAAACCGCCCAGGATCAGCATGGCCGCGAAGAAGAGGAAGGCGGGGAAGACGGCCGCCAGGGGATGTGCCAGCTCCTTGAGATTGTCCGAGCCGATCATCGCCCCCATGAGCAGCGGACCGATGATCTTGGCGATCGCCCCGATGCCGTAGCCCAGCCCGAGTCCCGTGCCGCGGGCGTCGTTGGGGAACTGCTCGCCACCGAAGGCGTTGAGGATCCCGAAGGCGCCGTCGCCGAAGCCCATGGTGATGCAGATGCCGGTGAAGAAGATGATCCAGGAGGTCTCCCAGTGGGCGGAGAAGGCCACGATGACCGCGCCCAGGGCCCCGATGAGCCCGAATGAGAACATCGTCCAGCGCCGCCCGATCCGGTCGGCGAGCCAGGCCGAGGCCAGGCGTCCGAGGAGATCCACCAGGGAGACCCCCATGAACAGCGTGCCCACGGTGTCGGCATCGATGTCATCGAAGCCGACCTCCAGGAGTGTCTGCCCCCAGGACTGCACGGTGAAGGAGCCCAGGATGAAGCAGAACGAGCCGACCGAGACGATGAGCAGGGGCCTGAGGTGCTTGCGGAACAGCTCGGAGTAGGCGATGCGCTGCTCGGCCTCAACCGGCGGCAGGGAGCCGACGAAGTCGGGCGCCATCTCCAGGGCCCAGGCGATGGACTCGCGCGCCTCGCGCTCACGCCCTTGGGAGAGCAGGAAGCGGGGCGACTCCGGGACGATCCGGATCCAGGCCAGCAGGAGGATCGGAATGGCGCCCAGGGCAATGAGGCCGCGCCAGTTGTCGTGCATGGCCCGCTGTCCCAGGGAGCCCAGGAAGAGCCCGAGCGGGATGAACACCGAGCCGAGCCCGGCCAACAGACCGCGCTGCCTGGTGGGAACGAACTCCTGAACATAGGGGATGGAGACGATGTTGAGCCCCCCGACGCCCACGCCGACCAGCACCCGCAGAAGGGCGAGCATCATCCACCAGCCGGTGGGGGTGAACACCGAGGCCAGGGTGAAGATGGTGAAGAGCAGGACGCACCAGAAGAAGGTGCGCCGTCGTCCCATCCGGTCGGCCGCCCGGCCCCACAGGACCGAGCCGAGAACCGTCCCCAGCCCCGAGCAGGCCAGGATGATACCGGTCTCGAAGCCGCCCAGGCTCCACTCCTTCTGGAGCTGGACGACGGCGAATCCGATGAGGAACATGTCGAAGAACTCCGAGACGTTGGCGACGATCGCCAGCCCGATAATGCTTCGTTGGTGGCCACTCAGTGGCCGGGAGTCGATCTGTTCGAGGGCACTCATCGCGGCAGGTTTCGGAGTCGTGTATCCCGATGCGGTACTCATATGCAGTCCAATCTACGGTGGAGCCGGCGCACAGGCGCCTCAGCGCACGATGTCCGAGCCTTGGAGGGCCAGGAGGTCGCCGGGGCGCACATGGGTGAGGTCGCCGTGGTGGGTCAGGGCGAGCTGGGCCACCTTGGTGCCCATCTCGATGCCGCGCCCGACATCGCCGTCGAGCCAGCCGTGAAGCGTGCCGGCCACGAAGGAGTCACCGGCACCGGGCCGGTCGATGACCGGGACGGACTTGATCTCGTAGATGCGCTCGCCCTCGGCGGCGGTGGACAGGTAGGTGCCGGCGCGCCCGTCGGTGGACACGACCGTGGGGGCACCGATCTCCTCACGCAGGTTGCGGCACGCGTCCACGCCCTGACCTGGGACGCCGAAGACGATTCCGGCGTCGGTGCGCGAGCAGAACAGGATCGAGGCTCCCCTGGCGATCGGCTCCAGGACCGCCCGGGCCTGCTCGCCGTCCCACAGCAGGGAGCGGAAGTTGACGTCGAGGGCGACGTCGACGCCCCGGTCCCGAGCGGCGTCGGCGACGTAGCGCACCACTCGGGCGGTCTCGGGGGTCAGGGCCGCGGTGATCCCGGTGAGGAAGACCAGGCGGGTGTCGAGCAGGGCGTCCCAGTCGAACTCCTCGGAGGCAATGCTGCGGAATGGCGTGTACTCGCGGTCGTAGGTGACCTTGCCCGGCAGCGGGAACTCGCCAGGCTCGAGGAAGTAGAGGGCGACGCGGCCCGTGTCGGCCATGACGACGTGGCTCATGTCCACGCCGACGGCGGAGTACTCCAGGGCGATGCGGTCGGCCAGCTCGCCGCGGGGCAGCTTGGTGGTCCAGGCGGTGGAGCGGCCGAGCTCGGACAGGAGCCCGGCGACGTTGGCCTCGGAGCCGGCTGCGGTCATGCGCAGGGACCGGGCGGTGGCCAGGCGGTCCCCGCGCTCGCAGGTCAGCCGGATCTGTCCCTCGCCAATGGTTGTCAGGTCGTACCTCATTGTCGATTCTCCTATGCAGCGGCAACGGCGCCGCTCGTGGTTCGGGTGGTGGTTCGGGTGCGGTCGTACGGTCCGGTGGGTGGTGGGACGGTCAGGAGGCGTGGGATCCGGGTCCTTGCGGGAGCGCGCCTACGGCGCCACGACGGCGAGGCCCGCCGCGGCGGCGCGGTCCTCGATGAAGGTGCGGGCGGCGGCGCAGCGGTTCAAGGAGTCCGGGGCGTCGTCGTTCCACATCTCGATCATGAGGCGGCCGCTCCAGCCCTGGGCGGCCAGGAGCGCGAAGGAGCGGCCCCAGTCGACGACGCCGGTGCCCATCTCCACGCGGCGAGGCTCGCCGGGGCGCACGTCCTTGGCGTGCATCGCCACCATGTGGCCTTCTCCGGCGGCGAGCTCGACGCCCGGGTCGAGGCCCTGCTCGGCGATGTTGCCCAGGTCGGGGTAGAGCTGGAGGTAGGGCGAGTCGACGGCGTCGACGAACTCCATGGCCTTGGTCAGGGAGGTGACGTCGTCGCCGTCGACGTTCTCGATCCCCATGACGACGCCCAGGCGCGCGGCCAACGGGACGGCGTCGGCCAGGAGCTGGGCGTACCAGCGCTCGGCGTCGGGATTCGGATCCTCGTAGTAGCAGTAGTAGCCGGCGATCTGGATGACCGGGACGCCCAGGTCGTGGCAGACCTGCAGGCCGCGGGCCATCACCTCGCGGGCGCGACGGCGCACGGCCGGGTCGGCCGATCCGGGCCCGATCCGGCGGTGCACGGACAGGCAGATCCCACCGATGTCGGTGCCGGCCGTCTCGGCGGCCCGGCGCACGGTGCGGCACTGCCCGGCGTCCCAGTCCAGGCGGGCCTCCCGCTCGGGGGACTCGTCGATGGACAGGTCGAGGAAGGAGAAGCTGGCACGAGGAACCTGGTCGAGGAAGACCCGCCAGGCCTCACCGGCCACCCGGCTCCCGGAGACCGCCGGCGGCCCACCGCGCAGAGCCTTCTCGTAGATGCCCAGGCTGATGCCGGCCGCGAGCCCGACCGCGGCGCCGGCCCGTGCAGTCTCTGTCGCAGCGCTCATGGCCACACCTCCTCCAGGGTGGCGCGCAGCCCGGCGGCCGCGCCGGCGGGGTTCTCGGCTGTGACGATCGCCCGGCCGGTGATGACGATGCCGACCTCGCGTCCGGCGAAGGCGGGCAGGTCGGCAGGGCTCACGCCGCCGGTGATGGTGACGGTGAAGCCCATGGCGGCCAGCTCGTCGACCCTGTCCATGTCCTCGCTCTTCCAGGACAGGTCACCGGAGGCCTCCCGGTCGCGTGAACGCTTGACGATGACGTGCTCGACGCCGGCCTTGCGCCAGGCGCGGGCGCGTTCGGCGTCGAACCACTCGTCGGCCAGCTCGACCTGGACCTCGCCGCCGAGCTCGTCTGCCACCTGGCAGACCTGGCGGATCGTGGACATGGAGGCGCCGGCCACGCAGGAGACGAGGTCGGCCCCGGCCTCGAAGGCCAGGCGGGCGATCTTGGAACCGGCCTCGGCGATACGCACGTCGGCGAGAATCTGCTTGTCCGGGAAGAGGGCCCGGATGGCGCGCACGGCGTGAAAGCCCTCGCACAGGACGAGGATGGTGCCGCACTCGATGACGTCGACATGGGGGGCGGCCTGCTGGAGCGGACCGAGAGCGCTGGGCAGGTCGAACGTGTCCAGGGCGATCTGGAGCCTGGGGGTTGGAGGCTGCCGGGTCATGGTGTTGACTCCTCCCCTCAGCCGGCCAGGGGCTCGAAGGCGAAGAAGGTGGCGGCGTTGCCCACCAGGAGGTCCTGGACGTAGGCGGGGTCGACGCCCTCGTCCTCGATGAGGCGGGGGCAGAAGACGGCCGGGTCGTAGTCGATGCCGGAAACCGACCCGTAGGCCTTCTGGTAGGAGGCCTTGCCGGAGTCGGTACCCAGGAGGATCTGCCTGCCGTAGCCCTTGGCCCCCAGGATCTTGATGATGTCGACCCGGGCGTTGTCGGGCACGTACTTGATGCGGTTGGTGCCGTCGAGCTCGACGTAGGCGCCGGTGGCGACGATCTGCTCGTGGACCCACGGGTCCCAGTTGCGCTGGATGTGGCCGATGGCGATCTTCTCCGGGGCGACGCCCCGGTCGATGAGGAAGCGGGCCTGCTCGGGGCCGCAGGTGCCGGCGGTGACGTGGGTGTTGATGGGCGCGCCGGTCTCCTTGGAGGCGATGGCCACGGCCTGGCCGGTCTTGACCTCCCAGTCGGTGATCCTCCCGTAGGCGGTGGCCCACTTGATGCAGCCGGCCCTGATGTCGGTGCGCTTGACGAGCGGCCCCATGTAGTCGTTGGCATCGACGCCCTCGACGATGTCGGCGATGAGCAGGTCGGCGATCTCGGTGATCGTGTACTGGTTGACCCAGGACTGGCGCCACTCCAGGTAGACCTTCTGCTGGTGGAAGCCGGTGGCCTGGATGACCTGCAGGTCCGGGACGCGGTCGACGACGTCGCGCAGCGTGAGCACGCCGCGTCCCGAGGAGGCCGGGCACATGTCGACGATGGTGGCGCTGGGGGCGAAGCGCTTGGAGGCCTCGACGAAGTAGGTGGCCTCCCGGACCGCCTTGGCCTCGTCGATGAGGAGGTGGTCGGGGTCGATGTAGACCTCTCCTGCGCCGACGCGGATGAGGTGGTCGTGGGCGTTGACGACTCCGAGGCTCTCGGGGTCGACGTCGCCGTGGATGGTGCGGACGATTCCCATGGGTTCTTCTCCTCCAGACGGGTTCTCCGGGCAGGTCGTGTCGGACGGGTGGTGGGTGATCGGCTGCCGGGCCACCGCTCTCCGTCCACGTCCGTCACGCTACGGAGAGGAGTACCGACACCGAAGAACAGCGATGAACGGATGTTCAGATTGACGGCACAACTGACTGACCGGTTTTGAGAGAATCGCTGCCAGAACCGGGGATCTGATAATCACGATTAGATAACCTGAACGCATGTGTGCACAGCTGACTCGGGAACGGGCCTCACTGCTGCT
>NZ_CAUROW010000042.1:0-18593 GCF_963526355.1 uncultured Actinomyces sp.
CTCACCCACTGGCTCGACCGCGGGGCCAGCGCCTGGCGCCTGGACGCCGCCTACGGCATCGCCCCGGCCTTCTGGGCGAGCGTCCTGCCAGCCGTGCGAGAGCGCCACCCCGACGCCTGGTTCATGGGCGAGGTCATCCACGGCGACTACGCCGGATTCGTGCGGGCCTCCACCGTGGATGCCGTCACCCAGTACGAGCTGTGGAAGGCCACCTGGAGCTCCCTGGTCGACGTCAACTTCTACGAGCTCGACTGGTGCCTGAAGCGCCACAACGAGATGCTGGAGCACTTCACCCCGGCCACCTTCGTCGGCAACCACGACGTCACCCGCATCGCCAGCAAGGTCGGGGCCGGTGGGGCGGCGCTCGCCGTCGTCCTGCTCATGACCGTGGGTGGCGTGCCCAGCGTCTACTACGGGGACGAACAGGCCTTCCGTGGGGTGAAGACGGAGACCCTCGGTGGTGATGACGCGGTCCGCCCGGCCCTGCCGGCCACGCCGTCCGAGCTCGCCCCGCAGGGTGCCTGGATGCTGCGCCTCCACCAGGACCTCATCGGGCTGCGGCGCCGACACCCCTGGCTCGTGCGTGCCCGCACCGAGGTCACCGAGCTGGACAACCCGCGGATCGCCTATGACGCCGTCGGCGAGGAGGGGCAGCGACTGCACGTGAGTCTCAGTCTGGAGCCGGCACCCCGCGCCGAGGTCCGCGCGCCCGGCGAGGCGCCGTTCGTCGTCGAGCCGCCCGCGGAGTAGACCAGCGGGGTAGGTCCCGCGCCGGCGGTGCCGCCGCTCGTCGTCGAGCCGGGCATTTTTCGCGTAGCCCTACAGAAATTCCGTAGGGCTACGCGAAAAATGCCCGGCTCGATGAGGCGTGCGAGACCATCGCACACCATCGGCCCGGGCGTGCCGGTTAGACCGGCCCACTCCGGCCTTGTACTTGAAGGGCCTACGATGGCAAAGTGGTGCCAGCTGTGAGGTCCGGCATGGGGATGGGGTATGGACAAGGAAACTGAAGAAAAAGTTCTCGACGCTTTTGCGACGTGGTACTCGCAGACCATTGACGCATCAGCGAGAATTCTTCCGGAGGACTGGAAAGTCGCCCCCTACAAGCGTGCCTTCATTATCGTGCCCAGTGGGGGCGGGTACGGGAACTACATGCATGTTCTCAAGGGAGAGAACTGCATCGGGTTCTCGCCGGCCTGGACTACTCTTGAGTCGGCCTATCAGGAACTTCTCGGCCTCGAAGCCGGCTCCTGACCCCTTAGTGGGTTGTGAGTGGGCCGATGGTAGTTTTCGTTGATATTCCGGTGTCGAGGGGGCGGCGCGCCGGTGTTCGGGGGCGGGGTTCGGGAGAGTAGCTCGCTGCTGGTCGGGGCGGGGACAAGGGGGGCGTTCTACGCCGGCGGGGACATTCTGCCGCCGGCGGGTGCCATCGATGCGTACGGGGACGGTGAGTCCCGCCTGCCGCAGCCTTGAATGCGAAGAGCTGTTTGTTCTTCGTTTGGGGTAACAAAACGGTGTCGGCGTGGGATGCTGTGGGGGTGTGAGAAAGGGCGTGGACGTTGAGCGGTGACAGCGGTGTGCCGGATTCGGGTGCTGGGTCCTCATCGGAGAGACCTGTCAGGGGCAGGCATGCGGCCCCGGAGGAGCGGCCCGGGCGGGTGGTGCCGGATGCGATGAGCCGGCCCGACTCGGGGAGACACCTTCCCGAAGACCAGCCGAGGTCTACCGCCCCGGGACAGCCGGCCGGCCAGTCAAGGCAGGGCTACGGATATGTGCCGGGTGGGTCGTATGGAGTCATGCCCTCCGAGGGCCCATCGGCCAGCCAGACGCAGGCGGGCGCCGGCGACCCGACTGCCTCGGCCCTGTCCTACGGGGGCATGCCGGGCCCCAGCGGCGCCTACTCGGACTCCGCCCACTCGGCCGGGCCGGTGACGGCGACGGGCTATGGACGGGTAGCGGCGTCGAGCAGTGCCCCGGCAGCCGTTCCACCGGCTGGGGCGCCGACCGCCTCTGCGCCCCCGGGACAGTACGGGCTGATGCCTGGACAGGCTGCGACGACGTCGCCGGTGCCTGTCGCCATGGCTCAGGCGCCGTCGAGAGCACCGGAGGCTCTCAAGACGATGGGACCGCCGCTCAACCCTGACGGGGCGTCGGTGAACCCGGAGTGGTGGGAGCGGTTGGGCGGCCGTCTGGTGAGGACCCGTGCCTTCCGTGTCCTGATGAGGATCCGGATGGTGCTGACCTGGGCGAGTCTGCTGGTGGTGGGGGTGGCTGTGGTGGTCTCCCCGGTGGCCAGAGCGGTGCTGGGGGCCTGGATGGGCTGCCTGTGGATCGTGGCGGTCTGCTTCTGGTTGGCGAGGTCCAGGACGGTGTCGTGGGGGCTGGTTTCGGGCGTGTTGTCCTTGTCCATGCTGTGGGCGGGGGCGACTGGGTGGTTCTCCTTCCAGGTCGCCGCCGTGGCGGGGGTCGGGGTGGGGCAGCCGGCCTCGCAGGTGGTGATCGCCGGTGTCGTTGAGGAGCTGGGCAAGCTCGCCCCGGTATGTCTGCTGGCGGTTGTCGCTCCGGGGCGGGTGCGTCGGTTGCTCGTTCAGGACTGGCTCGTGCTGGGGGTGGCGTGTGGGGCGGGTTTCATGGCGGTGGAGGAGACTGCCCGGCGCCTGGTGTATATCGCCGGGGACGTCCCGGCGGTACAGCTGCAGCGGGCCATGTGTCCCCAGGACCCTGAGGGAGTCATCGAGTGCCTGCATGCTCATACCTTCGGTGTGTGGCCGTTGTCCGACGCCTTCCCCGGCCCGGTGGCCTTCGCGGGGCACGCCATTGTCACTGGTCTGGTGGCGGTGAGTATCGGGCTGGGGCGACACCTGTGGTGGCGTGCCGGGCACCATCACCCCGCTATCGGGGTCGTGCTGCGCTGTGGGGGCGTGGTGCTGCCTGTAGGGGTGTTGTGGGTGGCGGTGGTCGACCACATGGCGTCGAATGCTGTGTCCACCGCCGGTGGTTGGCTGCCCGGGGTGGCGCCTGTGGTCAAGGCCTGGGGGAGTACCAACGGTGAACCACCCTGGCCAGTCGTCGGGGTCACGAGCACCCTGGCCGGGACCGGGCACGGTCGGGGCTGGATGCTCCTGGTGGTGCTGGTGGTCGCGATGGTCCTCGATGAGCGGGTGATGCGCCTGGGCCGCCAGGCGCCGGCGGTTGGGGGCCCAGACGGTGGTGGGGCGCGGAAGTCGCAGAGCCCGGGTGCTGGGCGAGGGCTGCCTGGAGGAGCTGGTGTGCCCCGGGGGCTGCCCGGTGGGGCTGGTGTGCCCCGGGGGCTGCCCGGTGGGGCTGTGGGCAGGTGGGGTGGCGACGTCGTCGGCCTGGTGACCGCCGCTGGTACTGGGGTCCGGCGGCTCGGGGCCGCCCTGGCGGGGGCGGTGGCGGCGCGTCGGCCCGGTGTCTTCTTCCGTGAGTTGGTGCGCCACCGGGTGGCCCGGGACCTGGCGGCGCGTGGGGTGCTTGATGCCGGTGGTGGGCGTTGGGTGGCATCGGTGCTGGGGGTCGGGCTGGTGGTGGCCGGCGTGTGGGTGGCGTTGTCGGTGGTGCCCCCACTGGTGGCCGAGCTCGACCAGCGTCTGAGCGGCTTGCTCCCCATGGGCTGGTTCGCGGGGATTCTGGAGCTGTTGGGGGCGTTGTGGGAGTCGATGGGGCCGGTTGAGAAGGCCGCTTTGGCTCTCATCGGTACTGCTGCTGTTGTCCTTTCCGGGGGGACCCTGGGCCTGGGTCTGGGGGTCGGGCTGGGTATCGCCACTGTCATGGACGCCGCCCGTCCTGCCTCGGGCTTCATGCGTGACCCCTGGGGTGCTACGGGTCGGTACCTGGCTACTCACAGTGATCTTGAGATGGCCGCCGACGCCGCGCTGGCCGCCGCCGCGTTCGTCCCTGGAGGCAAGGCCGCCGGGGCCGCGGCCCGCGGCGCCGCCAAGGCTGGGCGGGCCGCCAAACGTGCCAAGCCCTTCGCTCGCGCCAAGGCTCCAAGAGGCCTCAACCCTCGTGCCGGTATCCACTATCCCGGGCTGCGTACGCCCAGGCCCGCCCACTCTGACGGTGGTCCTGGTCTGTGGGGTGAGGGGAAAAACTACGGGTCACCACGCTCGCAGGCCTATGAGGAGCAAGTCACCGGGGTCCCCATCGAGCACTCCTACTATGTTAACGGCAAGGAGTTCGACGGTTACAACGGCTTCGCCCTCGTTGACGCCAAAGGCCCCGGCTACGCCGGCCCCATCAAAGGCATCTGGTCAGAAGAGCCAAAGAGCACTTACAAGATCGACTTAGTGACAGGGGAGGTGAAACGCGTCAAGAAAGGCCTCATCCGGATAGCGAGGGAGCAGGTCGAGACCGTGCGAGCCACCGGAACCGACACCCCCATCCAGTGGCACATCGCCGAGAAAGACACATTCGACGAACTCTGGGACCGACAGGTGGATAACGAGTTCCCAGCCGAGATCGAGCTTTTCTACACGCCACCTAAGTGAAACAACTTCATCACGTGAACTACAAACATCATCCACTGGAGAGGGAAGAAATTATGAGATGGGACCTTAGCTTCAAACGGCGGGCTCTTGGTGACCCGGTCTCGGAGGGGCGTCGGGTGTGGGAGTGGATCCAGCGGGTCAGGCCCTTGCATCCGTCCCTGGACTTGTGGCGCCCCACGGCGGGCAGTCGCGAGGAGGCCGAGCAGTCCCCGCCCATGACCCAGGACTACCTCCTCCAGTTGATCCGCGGCGTTCAGGCCCTCTCCGACGATCCCGACTTCGGTCTCGCTCCGGCCTTCTGTGGACAGATCGACCAGGGCAACAAGCTTTCCCTGAGCTTCAACAAACCCACGCTGGGTAGCGCAGGAATCATCCTGATGATCGGGGAGGCGCTCGGGGCCGCCCTGGATGCCAGCGAGGACCTGGCCGATGCCCTCATGTGCACCACTGTCAGTGTCTTCGCCCCCAACACCGTTGGAGCGCTGACCCGCAAAGAGCGCCCGCGTTCTCCCACTCCACCGCCTTTCAGGTACCTGCCTGGTTGGAAGATGTTCTTCGCCTCCGACTCGCCTCACTATCAGCGCGCCTCCCAGCTGGCCACCACTGTCGCCCCGGTGAGCAATGGTGCCATCTTCACCTTCGGCACCCCCGACACCTATCCCACCGTCCTCGACCAGTGGTGACGATCGGTCATTGGTGAGGGCTCGCGGCGCCGCCAAGGCCGCACGCGCCGTCGGGCAACAAGAGTTGAGATACATTGAGGAATCACAAGTCGCACAAGCACGAGCTTCGTGCACCGCTAAAGCTATCAATGCTAGAAAACAATACAGGGATGAGAAGGTGCCTTCAGGTCATGAATAAACGCTTAGCGGATGGTCATCCAACAAGCATAGCGGATTCCATCCATCTGTCGATCGTGAAGTGTTAAGAATTGTCGAAGATGTGGGTATCTTCGTAGTTCGATGCGATGTAGGATTTACGGAATTCAAGGATGGGATTTGAGTTCCCGTTCAGAGCGTCAAAAGCGCTTATTGCTCGTGAGTCTAGGATAGGCATCTCCGGAACATTATGTGAAGACCCTCCGGGATGGTTTCGAAGTTACTCGCAATATATAGATGAAACCTAGCGTGTCACCAATCCCGATGGAACTTGGATTTTTATTCCAGACGGCTTAATGCAAATATCTGGTGGTCAAGAATTTCCGTCAGGATCGCCAATACCTGGCAAATACCGGAACTGAATGCACCCCAGAGGGGAACGTAAATGCTCGACGTCGAAGAAATTAACAGGCAGCTGAATGCCGGGAAAATCGAAGTTGCAACTAATCAAAAAGGGGTCTTGTCATTAAGGTGCCGCATTGCTGTATGGAGGGCGATGCTCGATATCGATAATTCAGAATGGTTCTACTGGACTCGTATCAACCTCAACTCCCTATGTGTGCGCCACGTTCAAGGCGTGCGGTACCAAGCGTTCCCTGGAAACCCTGGAATTGACAACATGCTAAAACTTTCTCACGCAGTCGCCGAAGGAGCGGTGGATCCAGGTCAAGCACAGGGGAAACCGAATCTATTCTTCCATGACGTACTATTCGATACTGAGTTCGATGAAACAACCGAGCCGGCCATTCGTTGTCGATGCGGCAACGAGCGCAGTAATCTCTGCATGTCATCGTGAACTATACTACGAAGTGGATCTTGAGGGCGACCTCGAGGATGATGATCTACTTCCGGACTCTTTGGACCTGAGTTACGCATGTACAGCGGCAGTAGCACATGGCTTGAACTGGTAAGATATTCAAGAGGTGGATGTTGATGCACGCCGCACGTTCTGGCTTTGGTGCTTGAGTGATGCCATCCCATCAGTCCTCAGAAACTAAACAGACTTTTCTCTCACCAAGGTACCCCTAATCCACTATCCCGGGCTGCGTACGCCCCAGGGGGTTGGCAAAGTCGGTTTAGGTGGGGGTTTGGGTGAGTAGTCTGATTGCTCGTTTGGGTTGTCGTGACAGGGATCTGGTGGTGCTGGCGCTGGAGGTGCCGGTGCCGTGGAAGAGTCGGATGAGGCTGATGGCCAGGTTGCGTAGGGTGGCCATGACCTGTGGGCCGTTGCGGGTGCGTAGCTGGTGGCGGTCCTCGTCGAAGACCACGTCCCTGACCCAGGGAAGTCGGTTCTCGATTCCCCAGTGCCCTTGGATCCAGGCCGCGACGACCTCGGGCTGGGCATCGGTCATAGGGAGGGAGCAAATCAGGTAGACCACCTCAACATGCTTCCTGCTCTTGATAGTCCTGGTGCGTCGGACCTGGACCACCTGGGCAGCGGCGGGGAAGTCCACCCAGACGGGAGCCTCAATCGCCTTGGCAGTACGCCGCACCCGCCGACCGTGACCGGTGTCGACGCTCGAGACGGACGGGACACTCTTCCAGGGCAGTGCCTTGAGCGTCTTGCGAAGGGTCTTCTGGTTGCCCAGAGGCGTGAGAAGGTAGTGACCACCACGCCGGGTAATCCACTGGGCTGTGCCTGTCTGGGTGTGCATCGCATCGGCGGTGATCACCGCCCCGTCCAGGCCTGGGGGCTCAAGCAAGTCCCTCAGGGCCGGGATCTCGTTGGACTTGCCGGCCACTCGCTGCTGGGTCAGCACGGCGCCGGTGGCCTGGTCCAAAGCGGCCAGGAGATGAGGCGCCGGATCCTTGCTGGTGCGGGCCCCACGCATGGTCTTGCCGTCCACCGCGATCACCCTGCGACCGTTGATGGTGCCGGCGCGTGTGCACAACCATGACCTCAGGTGGGCATCAACGTCAGCGGGGTCCAGGTCCTGCAGAACCCGGCGGATGGTCGACTCCGACGCAAGATCCTGCCCCGCCTCCAGTCCCAGGGCCTCCAGGTCGGCGGCGGTCAGGTCGGTGGTGTGCTCCCATATCGCTGTCAGGCTGCGACAGCCGGCCAGCACTCCGGTGATGGCCAGGGACAGGACCATAGGCAGGCCTCAAGCGCACACCCCGACGGTCCCTGGGATCCGCCACGCCCCTGAGAACCTGGACCAGAGGCTGGCGCGACAGGACGGTCGTGGTGGAAGATGACATCAGCGCGGGCTCCCAGGACGAAGGGATTGACTAAGCACCACTCATCGTCCCTACGGGGCCCGCGCCCCCGTCTCAACGACACACCACCCCGTCAAAGCCCCGTCAAACCGCCCCAGCCGCCACCACCCACCGACTTTGCCGACCCCCTGGCGTACGCCCCTGCCCTTCACCTTGATGTCCGAGGTGAGCCAGCACCTCCAGCAGAACATCGACAAGCTCTAACCAGACGTCAGGAGAAGCAATGAGTACCTCACCAGGCATCCTGGACTACAGCCAGCAAGTCGGGCTCCCGTTCTACGCGTACACCGCCGAGCGGATGGTGAACATTGTCAGGACCTGGGCCGAGCACACCTGGCCCATCACCCTCACCGAGGCGTTCGCCCTGCGCGACCAGTGCGGCTGGACCCCCGCCCCCGATGACGGCCGCTTCTTCACCACCCCCGTCAGCAACGGAGAAGAAGATGGTGTCGTCCGACGGGAGACAAGAAATAGAGACCTAATATCCGGCATTGATGTTCAGCTGACTACCAGAGCCCCTGTCGACCTGGAGCCGCAGGTGTCTGCCGTCACGCAATCCATTTACACGGGCTACCGAGACGCACTATCCAAAATATACGGACCGCCCAAAGACAGCATCGACAGTACCGGACCTTACAGCGACTGGAGACTAGTTACTAATGTATCAGTAAATCTATCGTCCGTAGGTACATTCACAAATGTCGTAATCAATTCCCCTGCCGAAACAGAAAGTATAGCGTTAGGAGCTTACTACGAGGATAAATATGGTCCCGACATCCCGTAGAGGTTTTCGAAGGTGTGTTCGAGGTGTTGGTTGTTCAGAGTGGCCGGCACCCCTGTTGCTTTCGTGTTGACCTCTTGTGGTGCAATGTAAGACGTCGGGGTCAAGATGTATCGTGAGGAGACGAGGATGGCTGACATGTCAGGTTTTCTGGACTATAGTGACGATGTTGGAACCAGGTTCTACGCCTATCCTGCGGATCGTGTGGTCTCCATTGTCGAAGTCTGGGCTAAGGCTCCTTGGCCTATGACGCTGCAAGAGGCTTTCACGTTGCGCGACCAGTGCGGCTGGACCCCGACCTCGGACGACGGCCGTTTCTTCACCACTCCCGTCAGCAATGGAGAGATAGACGGTGCTATTCGCCGTGATGTAAGAGATAGAAACCTAGTATCCGTCATCGATGTTCGGATGACCACCAGGGCTCCTATTGACCTGGAGTCACAGGTGTCCGCTATTACGCAGTCCATCTATGTGGGGTACCGAGACGCACTATCCGCAATATATGGACCGCCTGAGGATGATGTCGATAGCACTGGCCCATACGCTGACTGGACACTGGGCAGCAATGTCTCGATAAACCTCTCATCCGTTGGCACTTTTGTTAAAATCATGATCAACTCTCCGGCTGAGACGGAGCGGAAAGTGGTGGCTGCCTACTATGAGAGCAAGTACGGCCCTGACGTCCCGTAGAGGCGTCGAATGTGTGTTCGAGGTGTTGGTTGCTCGGGGTGGCCGGTACCCCTGTTGCTTTCGTGTTGACCTCTTGTGGTGCAATGCTGAGACGTCGGGGTCAAGATGTATCGTGAGGAGACGAGGATGGCTGACATGTCAGGTTTTCTGGACTATAGTGACGATGTTGGAACCAGGTTCTACGCCTATCCTGCGGATCGTGTGGTCTCCATTGTCGAAGTCTGGGCTAAGGCTCCTTGGCCTATGACGCTGCAAGAGGCTTTCACGTTGCGCGACCAGTGCGGCTGGACCCCGACCTCGGACGACGGCCGTTTCTTCACCACTCCCGTCAGCAATGGAGAGATAGACGGTGCTATTCGCCGTGATGTAAGAGATAGAAACCTAGTATCCGTCATCGATGTTCGGATGACCACCAGGGCTCCTATTGACCTGGAGTCACAGGTGTCCGCTATTACGCAGTCCATCTATGTGGGGTACCGAGACGCACTATCCAGAATATACGGACCGCCCAAAGAATACTCCACCAAGAACGGGCCCTTCAGTAACTGGGTGTTACCCAATAACGCATCTGTTCGTCTTCCCTCGCTAGGAACGTTCATTAAGATAAATGTTAACTCACCGCTCGAGACGGAGCGGAAAGTGGTGGCTGCCTATTATGAGAGTAAGTACGGTTCTGACGTCCCGTAGAGGTTTTCGAAGGTGTGTTCGAGGTGTTGGTTGCTCGTGGTGGTCGGCACCCCTGTTGCTTTCGTGTTGACCTCTTGTGGTGCAATGTAAGACGTCGGGGTCAAGATGTATTGTGAGGAGATGAGGATGGCTAATATGTCGGGTTTTCTGGACTATAGTGACGATGCTGGAACCACGTTCTACGCCTATCCTGCGGATCGTGTGGTCTCCATCGTCGAAGTCTGGGCTAAGGCTCCTTGGCCTATGACGCTGCAGGAGGCTTTCACGTTGCGCGACCAGTGCGGCTGGACCCCGACCTCGGACGACGGCCGTTATTTCAGTACCCCGGTCAGTAACGGAGAAGAAGGCGGTCACATTCTTCTTGATATCTCGGACCAAAGCCTGGCTTGCGGTGTCGACGTCATGATCACCACTCGACCAACCCTCCAGTTCCGGACGACGACTTCTCCTGTAACCCAAGCAGTGTATAACCAGCAGTTGAAGGCGTTCTCGGAGATGTACGGAAACCCTGATGAAACCCTTGGGGAAACCAGGCGGCGCACAGGCTGGGCACTTCCTAACGGGTCCTCAGTGTTTCTCTTACCGGTGGACACTTTCGTTGAGGTCAGCGTCCGTCCTCCAGGGGTATAGCAAGAATGCAACGTTGTCAACAGCGCCCAGGCGGTGAGTAGAAGGGGAGGCGATTGTGACCAGCACATCAACCACAAACGATTTCAGTGAAGCCGCAGGCCTCTCATTCTCAGCATACTCCGCGGACCACCTGGCAGCCTTGTTGAGAATCTGGGTGGAGCACTCCTGGCCCATCAGCAAGGAGGAGACCTTCAACCTCTGCGACCGGTGCGGATGGACGATGATGCAGGGGGATGATGAATCCTTCACCACATCAATACAAAGCGCCAACTACAACCAGTTCGACGGGAGCGTCAGATATGACGCCAACGATCCCGGCTTCATCTCGGGAGTTGACGTCGAGCTCACTCCACGAACACCAACGGAATCGATCTCACGAACCACACCCATCGTCAAAGGCCTCTATGGCGAGTACCTGAATGCCATTTCACGAGCATATGGCAACCCCACAGCCTTCAGCAATGAAGCTGGGCAATCCAGCATCTGGACTCTCCCTCATCACGCCTCGATACACCTCATACTCAATCAAACGTACCTGAAAATCCGTATCCACTCACCGGTACAAACAAAGAGAATAATGCGTACCATCAGCCACATCACTGACCACAGAAACATCTAACCAGGAAGGGGTCGAGACAGCCCGCAGAATCGGTTCGCCGAGCCGGCTGGTCTACCCGGTGGGGTCGATATCGCATCAACGACTACATGCACGATAAGAACAACCAACCTGAACACTCATCGCGGCACCCAGCGGGTCGCTGACAGCATGGTGTCACCAGACAACCCCGCCTAAGTTAGATTGAATGACGGACGTGCCATCGAAATCACAGAGGTTCAAATGAATAGAGTTGAGAAACAACAATGAGACGCTTTGTCTATGAAACAAATGGCAAAAATGGGCTGGTTGAAACTTTCTTTCTTCCGCAAACCCCACAAGAGTTCGCCAGTCGAGTAAGCCGACGCGTATCCAGTCCAAAGTTCATGGATGGCGTGAAGCACTTTTCCATGTTAGTCTGGGCACTACCTGAGGGAGCAATACATGTTGATGATGTTCCTCGTTCGTCTCCGGCGCGGGCAACGTATATCCAGTGCGGCGGATCGACTGAGGCGATGACCATTGAGATCCGTGTGACTCACGAGGACCACTCCTACGAGCAGTACGCGGTGGCACGCGAACCCGTGACCAACCCTGAGGCGTGGACCACGGTGTCCTGGGACAACGGAGTACCCGAGCCCTTCACCATCCAGGTCCACCCCGAAGAGGTCTTCACCGGGGAGCAGGCCGCCCCCGTCTTCCGGGTCTACATCGAGGACGAGACCCTCCCCTCGGCCGAGCTGCTACGCCGAATCGACGTCTGACCAGAAGAAAGTCCACCAACGGTGCAGCCCCCACCATCCCGCAAGGACACAGTATCCTTCCAGTGTCGCCAGGAATCTTGCCCCTGCCACACGGATAAATGGTGTATCGCCGAGAAAGGCACATTCGACGAACTCTTCAAGCGGTAAAAGTCGGGTGAGTTCTCGTCTGAGATCGAGTTTTTCTACACGCCACCTGAGTGGAACAACTTCACCATGTGAACTACAAACATCATCCACTGGAGAGGGAAGAAATTATGAGATGGGATCTTAGCTTCAAACGGCGGGCTCTTGGTGACCCGGTCTCGGAGGGGCGTCGGGTGTGGGAGTGGATCCAGCGGGTCAGACCCTTGCATCCGTCCCTGGACTTGTGGCGCCCTACGGCGGGCAGTCGCGAGGAGGCCGAGCAGTCCCCGCCCATCACCCAGGACTACCTCCTCCAGTTGATCTGCGGCGTTCAGGCCCTCTCCGACGATCCCGACTTCGGTCTCGCTCCGGCCTTTTGTGGACAGATCGACCAGGGCAACAAGCTCGAGTTGAGCTTCAACACACCCACCCCGGGCAGCGCCAGCGTGGGCCTGATGATCGGTGAGGCGCTCGGGGCTGCCCTGGATGCCGGCGAGGACCTGGCCGATGCCCTCATGTGCACCACTGCCAGTGTCTTCGCCCCCAACATCATTGGAGCGCTGACCCGCAGCGACCATCCGCTTAACCCCGCCCCGGAGCCCTACTGGTACCTGCCTGGTTGGAAGATGTTCTTCGCCTCCGACTCGCCTCACTATCAGCGCGCCTCCCAGCTGGCCACCAGAACCGTTCCCGTGGGTAATGGCGCCATCTTCACCTTCGGCACCCCCGACACCTATCCCGCCGTCCTCGACCAGTGGTGACGATCGGTCATTGGTGAGGGCTCGCGGCACTCGGCAAGATCCATGCGCAAACGGGGATGCTTGTCGGCACGGTACGGGATGGCACCCTGACATGCTATCGGGCATGGCGGCACCCGTGGAACGCCATCTGGTGGCAGGTCTACCCCCTCGGTGCCACCGGCGCCCCCATCCGCCTCCGGCCAGGCCCCCGTTGCCTTGTTGGTGGTCCGGGGCTGGGCCAGCTGCTGTGGGCATGATGTCTTGCCCCTGTCTTCTAATGACCCGGGGGCGCCCCTATGTGGTGTGTCAAGCGGCTGCGGGTAGCTGAGTCGATGGCTGTGGGTCGTCGAGGGTGTCGTTGCGGATCGTGGCGTGCAGGGTCGGGATGCGGCGGTGGGCCAGGGCGAGGACGGCCTGGCCCAAGGCGGTTTGCCCTGGTTGCGTTTGCGCTGGTAGTAGGCCCCGGGAGACGGGGGCGGAGCGCAGAGAGGCGAAGGCTGACAGGAACATGGCGCGCTTGAGCCTCTTGTTGCCGCCGTGAGATCGATGAGCCCGATCTCCTGGTCACTGGTGCCAGGCCGGCGTAGGAGGCCAACTGGGCTCCGGTGTCGAAGGTCTTGCCCAGGGGCTCGGCCAAGAAGGCGGCGGCCGGGACTCCGATCCCGGGTATGGAGGTCAGGATCTGGTAAAGAGGGTGGCCTGCACCGGGAGCTCGACCTGGGTGGCCCACCCGCATGTGCCAGGTTCTGACCACGCGTGCCCGACGCCGCGCCCGCCGAGGTTGGAACGTCGCCGTGGTCCACGTACAGGACGACTCGTCCAGCGCGATCTCCGGGTGCTCGCGCGCCAGCGGCTCGAAGGCCCGCCAGTGCGTCACCGCCCGGCTCCCTCCGATGAGGCCGGTCTCGGCCAGCGGGATCGCCCCCAGGCACAGACCGGCGACGCAGGCGCCGCGTGCATGTGCAGTCTCCAGTAGCGAGCACAGGTCCTCTCCAGCAGGGCGCCCGTTGGCGGACCCCGCAGTGGA
Organism: uncultured Actinomyces sp.; assembly: GCF_963526355.1. Lineage (GTDB taxonomy): Bacteria > Actinomycetota > Actinomycetes > Actinomycetales > Actinomycetaceae > Actinomyces. The sequence continues at coordinate 13,647 of NZ_CAUROW010000042.1, forward strand.
AATGCGTCGTTAAGCGCCGCGGGTCGATCTAGGCGGGAACTGACCTTGCCGCGTGGCTGCACGAGCAGGGCGTCGACACCGTGACGCTGGTCGGGTTCATGGTGAACAACTGTGTCCTGGCCTCGGCGGCCTGGGGCGAGACGATCGGTCTGGCCACGGAGGTGCTTTCCGACGCCGTCGGCGCCATCAACCTGCGCAACCGCGTAGGCAAGGCGGATGCGCGTACGGTTCACACCACGCTCATGGCACTTCTGCACTCCAACTGGGCGGCGGTGGCTACCGCCGACGACTGGTGTCGGGCGCTGGCTCGTGACGAGCCGCTGCCGCGCAGCAACCTCGTCGCCTCCGCAATGGCTCCGTTCTGACAGCGCTGTTGATGGTGACAGGGACGTTTTGTCGTGGCCGGGGGCGTTCTGCGCCGTCGGGGACGTCCTGCTGCCGGAGGGTGCCATCGACGCGTACGGGGACAGGAATCCCGTTCCCGTACGCGCAGGTTGTCCCCGGCCGGAAGAGACGGCACCCCGCCGCGCAGGATGTCCCCGTCGATGTCGCTGGCCGGGGCTTGCGACGCTCGTCTAGACCGTGATGAGTGGGAGGCCGGGGTGGACCGCGCTCAGGTCTTCAGGGTCGGAGGTCACTACGGTGTGCCCCTGCTCCTCCGCTAGCAGGGCGACGTGAACGTCAACGATGTCCCGATGGCCGCTGCGTCCGCAAAGCAGGCCGACGGCTCGCGCCGTCGTGTCGTCCAGTGGCGCCACGTGCACGCTGGGGTCCGCCAGCAGCCGTGCGACTCGGGCCTGCCGCGGACCGCCCCGCCAGGCCTGCGCCACGACTCCGGCGGGAACGCTCAGAGGCAGGCTCGTTTCCAACGCCCGCCGAAGGAGCGCGCGGACCCGCGAGTCCCCGCGCTCAAGTGCGAGCAGCGCGCCGGTGTCGAGGGTCAGGCCCTTGACGCCCCTCCTGCCAGTGATGGTCACGTCAGTCCCAGCGCCTTGTCCGCCCAAGCCAGGTCCGCGTCGTCGACGGGGCCGAGCTCGCGATCAAGGTCGTCCAGCAGCTGGGCGAGATTGTCCTCCCGTTGCGCGCGAGCGACCGCTGCGCTGATGAATCCCGATACCGATGCCGCCCTGCCCTGTGCGACCGCACGGCGAATCGAGACGACCTGCTCGTCCGGGAGGCTCACCGCGATCTTCTGAGTCATACCAGAATCATACCAAGGGTGGTGCAGACGCCCCGCGCCGAGGTGCGCGCCAAGTGAGGCGCCACTCGTCGTCGAGCTGCCCGCGGAGTGAGGGGAGGGGACCTCGTGTGGGCGGGGGCTCGGTTGCGCCGGCGTCCTGGCGGTCGAGGAACAGGTGGGTCCGCACGCTGACGGGGATGTATCTTCACGGCCGGGGGCATTCGACGCCGTCGGGGACACTTTGCCGCCGCCGGGTGCCATCGACGCGTACGGGGACAGGAATCCCGTCCCCGTACGCGCAGGATGTCCCCGTCCGGAAGAGACGGCACCCCGCCGCGCGGAATGTCCCCATCGATGTCCCCGGCGGTGCGGCCTCAGAACGTCAGCACGGCCTCAGGCGTCGGCGGGGTCGGGAGAAACGGTGCGGAACCGGCGTCGGTAGGCCGACGGCGTCGTGCTCACTATCCGGGCGAAGGCCTGCCGCATGGTGACAGCGCTGCCGAAGCCGCAGACCGAGGCCACCTGCTCGACCGCCAGGTCCGTGCTCTCCAGGAGACGCTGAGCCTCGCGCACCCGCTGTGCGCGCACCCATGCCGCAGGCGCGGTGCCGGTCGACTCCCGGAAGGCGCGGATGAAGGAGCGGGTGCTCATCTGCGCCTTCCTCGCCAGCCGTTCCACGGGTAGCGGCTCGCTCAGGTGCTCCAGCGCCCAGGCCGCCGTGCTGCCGACCGGGTCGTCGTCGGCGTGCCGCGGCACCGGCCGCTCGATGTACTGTGCCTGCCCGCCTTCGCGATGCGGCGCGATGACGAGCTGACGTGCGACCTCGTTGGCGGCCTGTGCCCCCAAATGCGCGCGCACCAGGTGGAGACAGGCATCCAGGCCCGACGCCGCGCCCGCCGAGGTCAGAACATCGCCGTGGTCCACATACAGGACCGACTCGTCCAGCGCGATCTCCGGGTGCTCGCGCGCCAGCGGCTCGAAGGCCCGCCAGTGCGTCACCGCCCGGCGCCCGCCGATGAGGCCGGCCTCGGCCAGCGGGACCGCCCCCAGGCACAGACCGACGACGCAGGCGCCCCGTGCGTGTGCAGTCTCCAGCAGCGAGCACAGGTCCTCTCCGGCGGGGTGCCCGTCGGCGAACCACGCGGGGACCACGACGATATCGGCCTCGCCCGCGAGCTCCGGCCCGCCCAATCCGCCGAGGATGTAGCCCTCCGAGGTGCGGATGGAGGCGGTGCGCGATGACGAGGTGGAGGGCGCCGGGCCCGTGCCTTCTGCGGGATTCGTGGTGTCCTTCGAAAGTGCCGCCGACTCGGAGGCAGTGGTGAACAGTGAGACCTTCCAGTCCGCAAGACTCAGTCGGCTCACGGTTTCGAAGACCATCTGGGGGATCGACAGGTGGAACATGGTGATGCCGTTGAAGGCGTAGACGGCGATATGCATGCGACCTCCCTGAGTGCTTCCTGCCCTGCGCCGCACTCGGCGTCCCTCAACGCCTGGCGTAAAACCATCGTTACATAACGTATGTGCCACTGGTGGGCGTCGGTCCGATCGCACATCCTGAGTGTCACCACGCAACCGCTGCGCCAAGGCGCGCACTTTTGGAGGCACCATGACTGATCGCGATGAGCGGGTCCGAACTGTCCCTCGCAGGGCGCTGGTCCTTGTCGACGTGCAGAATGAGTACGCCCGACTGCCGCTGCGCATCCGCTACCCGTGCCTGCGCGACTGTCTGAGACAGATCGAGCGGGCGCTCGACGCCGCCGAGAAGGCCGGACTCCCCGTGGTCTGCGTGCAGCACGCCGGTCCACCCGGCGGCGCGATCTTCGCCCCCGGCGGGAAGGGCTTCGAGCTCTGTCCGAGCATCGAGCGTCGGAGGACCCTGCAGTGGAAGCTCGTCGTCAAGCGCCGCGGGTCGATCTACGCGGGAACTGACCTTGCCGCGTGGCTGCACGAGCAGGGTGTCGACACCGTGACGCTGGCCGGGTTCATGGTGAACAACTGCGTCCTGGCCTCGGCGGCCTGGGGCGAGACGATCGGTCTGACGACGGAGGTGCTCTCCGACGCCGTCGGCGCCATCAACCTGCGCAACCGCGCAGGCAAGGCGGATGCGCGTACGGTTCACACCACGCTCATGGCACTTCTGCACTCCAACTGGGCGGCGGTGACCACCGCCGACGACTGGTGCCGGGCGCTGGCTCGCCGCGAGCCGCTGCCGCGCAGCAACCTCGTCGCCTCCGCGATGGCTCCGTTCTGACAGTGCTGTTGTCGGTGACAGGGGCATTCGACGCCGTCGGGGACACTGTGCCGCCGCCGGGTGCCATTGACGCGTACGGGGACGGAATTCCCGTTCCCGTACGCGCAGGATGTCCCCGTCCGGAAGAGACGGCACCCCGTCGCGCGGAATGTCCCCGGCCGCGGGGCCAGAAGCCACGCAGATCACCTTGACCCTCACGTAGCGTGAGGGACGAGGCTGCCCCGCATGAGCACCTTCAACGCATTCGAGATGAGCCCTGTGCCCGCGCCCGGCGAGGACGCCCAACCGCCTGAGCCCTTCCGCGGCATCTACGGCATGCCGATGTTCGTCACTGTCCCGACGTCGGATCTGGATGCCTCGGTCGACTTCTGGACTGAGGCGCTGGGCTTCTTCACTCTGTTCAGTATTCCCGGCCAGCTGGTGCACCTGCGCCGCTGGGCCTTCCAGGACGTCCTCCTGGTGCCGACGCCGCAGGCGCCCGCCCCTGCCGACGGCCCCTCGATGAGCGTCAGCTTCTCCTGCGTCCTGTCCCAGATCGACGAGATCTCCGCGGTCTGCGAGCAGCGCCGACCAGGCAGCGTCACCGGACCGCGCATCACCCCGTGGAACTCCCGCGAGGTCGAGGTCGTCACCCCGGAGGGCGTGCGTGTCATCCTCACCGCCGCCAGGCCCCTGGACCCGAACAGCGCGCCGGCCGAAGGTCTCCGGCGTATCGGCATCGAGGTTCCCGAGGCCTGACCGCAACTGCCTCACCCCTCCACGAGTGGTGCATCCACCATCAGGCCCCACCGACTGCCTCACCCCTCCTGTGGCCGGGGACATTCGACGCCGTCGGGGACACTTTGCCGCGGGCGGGTGCAGTCCGCGCGTGCGGGGACGGAATTCCTGTTCCCGTGTGCGCAGGTTGTCCCCGTCCGGAAGAGACGGCACCCCGCCGCTCAGAATGTCCCCGTCGTTGTCCCCGTCCGGATGGTGTCGGCCGGCGTCAGGACGCCGGGTGGAAGCGCGCGCCCGCGGTCGGGTCGGCCAGCCAGGCCAGCGCCGCCTCGATGCGCCCGGGCGTCGAGCTCAGCAGCGGCTCGGGCAGCGCGTCTGGCTCGAACCAGCCCACGTGCGTGGACTCGTCGTCGGCCACATGGGCGCGGGCCGCCGCGCCGAACCTCGCCCGCCCCACGAAGTTGATGTCCATGAACACGCAGTTGTCCCCGTTGGGGAAGGCGAAGGGCTCACCCGCGGTCACACCCGTGATTGCCAGCACCTCCACGTCCACACCGGTCTCCTCCAGGCACTCACGCCGGATCGCCACCGCCGGCTGCTCGCCGGGCTCGGGGATGCCGGAGACCACCGCCCACCGCCCGTTGTCGGCGCGCCGCCCCAGCAGGAGCCGGCCGGCCTCATCGACGACGACGATGCTCACCCCCGGCAGCCACAGCATGTCGTGCCCGATCTTCTGCCGCAGGGAGACGATGAACTCAGGAGTCGCCATGCCGCGAGCCTAGACGATCGCTCGCCG
>NZ_CAUROW010000043.1:0-18007 GCF_963526355.1 uncultured Actinomyces sp.
CCCCGTGGCCGCCCGCGGTGCCAGGCCCACCAGTATGGCGATGACGAAGCACACCATCGTGACGACGACGGCACCGCTCACCGTGGACACGGCCCCGTGAGCCACCCGTGCCAGCACGTCGCGCCCGAGCGAGTCGGCCCCCAGCGGAAGGGCGGCACTGGGCTCCGCGAGCTTGTCCGCGACAACGGCGTAGGGGTCGCGCCGGATCCCGACGGTCACCATGAGGGCCAGCAGGGCGGCACCGCTGACGGCGATGACGCGGGCAGCCCGCCCCGGGTGCTCCACCGGAGGCGGTGCTGTGAGTCCGCCCGCCCCAGCGGCCCGCCCCATGAGGAGGCGTCGGACCGCTCCGGCGATGACGCCGGTGGTCAGCGCCAGGGCGAGCAGCAGCAGGATCTGGGCCTGGAGAGCCGGCACGTCCTGGGCGGAGGCGGCGTCCAGCAGCTCGCGACCCAGTCCCGGGATGGCGAAGATCTTCTCCACGGCGACCGCACCGCCGGTCAGGGCGACGACGACGAGCGCCACCTGCCCGGTCAGTGGTGCCAGGGCCCGCCGCAGGACGGCCCCGGCCAGGGCCCGGCCTCGGATGCCGGCGGTGGACCAGGTGGCCACCCAGCGTTCGGAGAAGGTGGTGGTGACGGCGTCGGAGACGAGTCCGCCGAGGTAGCCGCCGGCGGGCAGTCCCAGGCTGAGGGCGGGCATGATGATCTTCTCGGGGCCGCCCCACCCGAAGGGCGGCAGGACCCGGAGGTAGACGGCCAGGACAAGCATGAGGATCGGGGCCAGGAGGTACTCGGGCAAGGAGATGAGGACCGCGGAGGCGGCGCCGCCGCGGGGCCGGGGACGCCCTCGCAGTCCATCACGCAGGGCGGGCAGGACCAGGGCGGCGGCAATGATCAGTCCGACGCCGAGCGCGGCGGCCATGAGGCTCAGGGAGACCCCGAATGCGTCGACGGCATCCGGCCCTACGGCGGCTCCCGAGACCCAGGAGCGTCCCAGGTCGCCGCGGGCCAGGCCGGCGAGCCAGTGGCCGATCACGTGGAGGGGACCTCCGTCGATCCCGATGCTCTTACGGATGGACTCCAGGACCTCCGGCGTGGGCTCCCGGTCGGAGGAGGTGGCGCGCAGGATCGTCAGGGCCGGGTCCTTGCCCGAGAGCCACGGCAGCATGCCCACCAGGCCGACGAGGCAGGCAAGGGCGAGCAGGCGCGAGATGCCGGTGACGACGTCGTGGCCTGCGCGCAGACGCCTGGCGACCCGGGTGAGCACGCCCCTCACTTCTTCACGGTCGTGGCCGAGGTGATGAGGTCGCGCTCACCCGGGTCGCGCTCGGCGCCCGAGACACCGGATGCCTCGCCCTGGAGGACGCGCTCGTGGGCGAGCGGGATGGCGGCACCGGTGACGAGGACGGCCTGCTCTGCGGCCATGATGGCCTGGCGCCGCTCGTCACCGGGCTCAATGGCTGCAGCCTTGGAGATGGCGGCGTCGACGTTCGGGTCAGACAGCCCACTCATGGAGTAGGAGCCGGAGGAGGAGAAGTCGGCGCTCATATAGGCGACGGCGTCGCCGGAGTCCAGGACGGTGGAGCGCGATACGAGGACGGCGTCGAACGTGCCGGCCAGGGCATCGGACTCGATCTGGTTGTACTCGCGCACGTCCTGAGTGACCTTGAAGCCGACGGCCTCGAGCTGCTGGGCCAGGAGGGGGACCATCTCGCCGAGCTCGGGGCGGTCGGTGTAGGAGGCCAGGGTGATGGCGGTTCCAGCGGGGACGCTTCCGACGGCGGTGGCGCCGGGGACCTTGCCGGAGGCGGCCGCACCCGAGGCGCCGGGGTAGGTCTCCTTCTTCCAGGTGCGTAGGTCGGCGGCCCAGGGCACGGCCGGCCCCAGGAGTCCGACAGGAGAGTCGGCGTGACCCTCGAAGACGGTCTTGATGAGGGCGGCGGGGTCGACGGCGTTGCGGGCGGCGGCGCGCAGGGCCGGGTCGGCGAAGGGGCCGGATCGGGTGTTGAGATAGAGGGTGGAGGTGCGCGGCGTGGACACCTCGTGGAGAAGGTTCTTGTCCACGTTGCCGGCCTGAGCGACGGGGACGGCCTCGACAATGTCGGCGGTGTCGGTGCGCAGGGCGTTTCCGCGGGCAGCGCCGTCGGGCACGTAGGTGACGTCGATGCCCGGGGCGGTGGCCTTCGTGCCCCAGTACTTGTCGTTGCGTTCCAGGGTGGCGCCGGAGGAGCCGTTGGCCTGCTTGAGGATGAAGGCGCCGGTACCGTGGCCGACGGGGTCGATGGCGCCGTCGGCGGAGCTCGGGTAGGCGGCCGGGGACAGGATGACGAGCTGGGGACTGGAGAGGCGCTGCGGCATGAGGGGGTCGGGGGCCGCGGTGGTCAGGAGGAGATCCTTGCCGTCGGCCTTCGCGGTGAGCTTGACTCCGTCCAGGACTCGCGGCGGCTTGGCGGCCGTGGCGGCGAAGGTGAGGGCGGAGGCCGCGTTCTCGGCACTCAGGGCGGTGCCGTCGTGGAAGGTGACGCCCTCACGCAGGGTGAGGCGCCAGGTGGTCTCGTCCTCGCGCTTCCAGGTGGTGGCGAGCAGCTCCTGGGCGTCGCCGTCGGCGGTGAGCTTGGTGAGGCTCTCGGCGCAGGACCAGCGAACGAGCTTGGAGCCGTCGTTGGTGAGCGGGTTGAGCTTGCTCTCGGGGGCGTGGAACATGGCCAGGCGGATACGGCCGTCGCCCGACGAGCTGCGCGAGCAGGAGGCGATGGCGGCGGCGCCGACTCCGATGCTGAGGGCGGCGAGGACCTGGCGGCGAGTGACGGCGGGGGCGGGCAAGGACATGGATGCTCCTTCGGGCCTGTGTCGGGGTGTCATCGGTCGGGGAGGTCGTCAGTCGGTTGTGGCGGTCGGCAGGGTGGGGACGGCGTCGCGCAGGGCACGGGTGGCCGGGTGGCTGGGCTCGGTGAGGAGGCGGCGCATGGGAGCGTCCTCGACGATGGCGCCGTCGGCCATGACCAGGGCCCGCTGGCAGACGCGGGCGACGGCGGCCAGGTCGTGCGACACCACCAGCAGGGCTGGGGCGGGCACGGCGCGGTCGCCGACCCGGGCGGGTCGGGCGCCGGCCTTGGCATCGGGCTCCGTCTCAACGCTTTTGCCGGCTTCGGCGTCGGCCTCGATGGAGGCGAGCAGGTCGAGGGTCTGGCGGCGCAGGGCGGGGTCCAGCCCGGAGACCGGCTCGTCGAGCAGGAGATAGCGCGGGGACAGGGCCAGCGCTCGGGCGATGGAGACCCGCTGAGCCTGGCCACCGGAGATCTCGTACGGTCGGCTCTCCCAGATCTCGTGCCGAACATCAAGGCTCTCCAGCATCTGCCGGGCTCGACAGACGGCCTCCTCGCGATCGTGCACCACCTCCAGGGTTCGCAGCGGGGTGGTCACCTGTGCCAGCACCGAGCGGCGCGGGTCGAGCGTGGCGGCGGCGTCCTGGGGCACGTACTGCACCACCCGCCGGAAGGCCCGCAGCGCTCGGGCACCACCTCGGCGCGCGGGCTCACCGTCGAGCAGGATCTCACCCGCATCTCCCGGGCCCGGGGAGTCGAGCAGTAGCAGTGCCCGCAGCAGCGTCGTCTTGCCGCATCCCGAACGCCCGATGAGTGCCACGTTCTCCCCCGGCTCCAGGCTCAGGTCCACGCCGCGCAGCACCGCGCGCCGCTCGCCGCCCAGCCCGGGGTGGGAGCGCGTCAGGCCACGGGTCTCAAGCCCGCTCATGCGGCGGCTCCCGCTGCGGCCAGGGCCCCGTCGATGGTCTCCTCGGCGGCGGCCTCGCACATGGCGGCCGTGACCGGGTGCTCGGGATGGGTCAGAACGGCCTGGGTGTTTCCCGACTCGATGACGGTGCCGTCGTGGAGGACGACGATGTTCTCGCAGAGGGCGGCGGCGGGCAGATCGTGGGTGATGAGGAGCAGGGCGGGGGCCTCGGGCAGGCTGATGAGGGAGCTCAGGAGCTCAAGGATCTCGGCTCGAGCGACGACGTCGAGGGCAGTGGTGGGCTCGTCGGCGATGATGAGGGAGGGCTCGGTGGCCAGGGCCAGGGCCAGGCTGATGCGTTGACGCTGGCCTCCGGAGAGGCGCCCGGGGACGCGGTCGGCGAAGGACTCGTCGAGCCCGACGGCGTAGAGGTAGTCGATGGCGCGCTGATCGGCCTCGCCCCGGGTGCGCCCGGCGGCCCGGGAGGCCAGGGAGATCTGGCGACCGACCGCGATGAGCGGGTGCAGGGCGGTCGAGTGGTCCTGCGCGACGAGGGCGATACGGCTGCTGCGGGGACGCCGCGCGGCAGGAAGCCCCAGTAGGTTGACGCCGCCCGCATCTCCTCCTTGGTCGAAGTCCGCGCGCGATCCGTTGTCAGAATCAACGTCATCGGCTTCGACGACCAGAGAGCCGGCGGCCTCCAGCGAGGCCGGGAGGGTGCCCGCGAGCGCAGCGCAGGTGAGGGACTTGCCGGCACCGGAGGCGCCGACCAGGGCGGTCCGGCTGCCGGGCGCGAGGTGCAGGTCGACGCCATCGACCAGCGCCTTGTCGCCGGAGCTCACCACCAGCGATCTGAGAACGATTGCCACACGCAAACCCTAGATGCGAGTGACAACGATTTTCAAATATGCAGTTGGTCAGCCCGGACCGTCACCGCCGACCCGTTCGGGCTACTTGACTCCGAGGCGCTTGAGGTCGCGCACGGCGCCCAGGTCGGCGCTGGTGGCGAGCATCGCGTAGGCGCGCAGTGCCGCAGAGACCTTGCGGGGGCGGTCCACGTGCGGGGTCCAGGCGGCCTCGCCGCGGGCCTCCTCCTCGGCGCGACGACGCTCGATCTCCTCATCGCTCAGTCGCACGGAGATGGAGCGGCGCGGGATATCGATGTCGATGATGTCGCCGCTGCGCACCAGGCCGATGAGTCCGCCGGCCGCCGCCTCCGGGGAGACGTGGCCGATGCTCAGGCCGGAGGTGCCCCCGGAGAAGCGCCCGTCGGTGAGCAGGGCGCACTCCTTACCCAGGTGCATGGACTTGATGTAGGTGGTCGGGTAGAGCATCTCCTGCATGCCGGGGCCGCCGCGAGGTCCCTCGTGGCTGATGATGACGACGTCACCGGACGTCACCTGCTTGCCAAGGATCCCGGCGACGGCGTCCTCCTGGGACTCGAAGACGACGGCGGGCCCGGAGAAGGTCAGGATCGACTCATCGACGCCGGCGGTCTTGACGATGCAGCCCTTCTCGGCGATGTTGCCGAAGAGGACGGCCAGGCCGCCGTCGGCGGAGTAGGCGTGCTCGATGTCGCGGATGCAGCCGCCTGTGCGGTCGGTGTCGAGGGACTCCCAGCGGGAGGCTTGGGAGAACATCTCGGTGGTGCGCACGCCGGCGGGGGCGGCGAGGTAGCCGGTGCGGATCTCCTCGCTGACCTGGGAGCCGGGGACGCCGTCGGGGCCGGGGCGGGCGATGTCGTAGGCGGCGAGCTCGTCGCCCAGGGTGGTGCCCAGGACGTTGGGGGTGGTGGTCTCCAGCAGTCCGCCGCGGTCGAGCTCGCCGAGGATGCCGATGATACCGCCGGCGCGGTGGACGTCCTCGATGTGGTAGAGGTTCGTCGACGGCGCGACCTTGGCCAGGTGGGGGACTTTGCGCGAGAGGCGGTCGATGTCGGCCATGGTGAAGTCGACCTCGGCCTCCTGGGCGGCGGCCAGCAGGTGCAGGACGGTGTTGGTCGAGCCGCCCATGGCGATGTCCAGGCTCATGGCGTTCTCGAAGGCGGCCTTGGTGGCGATGGAGCGCGGCAGGACGGAGTCGTCGTCGTGCTCGTAGTAGGCCCGGGTGATCTCGACGATCTGGTGGCCGACCCGCTTGAAGAGCTCGCCGCGGTCGGCGTGGGTGGCCAGCAGGGTGCCGTTCATGGGCAGAGCCAGCCCGAGGGCCTCGGTGAGGCAGTTCATGGAGTTGGCGGTGAACATGCCCGAGCAGGAGCCGCAGGTGGGGCAGGCCAGGCGCTCGATGGCGCTGATGGTCTCGTCGGCGACCGTGGGGTCGGCGGCGTCCATCATGGCGTCGATGAGGTCGAGCTTGCGGGTGGTGCCGTCGGCGGCGGTCATCTTGCCCGACTCCATGGGGCCACCGGAGATGAAGATGGCCGGGATGTTGAGGCGCATGGCGGCCATGAGCATGCCCGGGGTGATCTTGTCGCAGTTGGAGATGCACACGAGGGCGTCGGCGCAGTGGGCGCTGACCATGTACTCCACGGAGTCGGCGATGAGGTCGCGGCTGGGAAGGGAGTAGAGCATGCCGTCGTGGCCCATGGCGATGCCGTCGTCGACAGCGATCGTGTTGAACTCCTTGGCCAGGCCGCCGGCGGCCTCGATCTCGGTGGCCACGAGGCGTCCGACGTCGCGCAGGCCCACGTGCCCGGGGACGAACTGGGTGAAGGAGTTCGCGATGGCGATGATAGGTTTACCGAAGTCGGAGTCCTTGACGCCCGTGGCCCGCCACAGCGCACGGGCGCCCGCCATGTTGCGGCCATGGGTGGAGGTGGCGCTGCGGTACTGCGGCATGAGCGGTTCCTTTTCGGGCAGGCGGACTGGAACGGCGTCGCAAGGAGCCGGCCGCAGGGGAATGGCCAGCGCTTCACGACGCCGTGTTGCCACAGCGTATCCCCCACCGGCCCGTCCTGACGCACCGAGATCCGTCCCTGAGACGTGATACCGCCGACCCGGCGCGGTTCCGGGGGCTCTCCCGCCTCGACGTCGATGCCGATCCCGAGGCCATCGCGGCCAGTATTTCCGGAACACTCGACTTGCGTGACTGTGCGTGCCGGGGCAGACACTCCTGGCACAGTCATCGGCCGCGGTGACGACGCTTGGCCCGCTGACGACGTCGAGCCCAGTCCTCGTCCGCCTTCTGGCGACGACGTCGACTCCGGTCACGGGAGGCACGGGTCGCGGTCTCCTCACGGGCAGCGGCCAGTGCGGCCTGCGCGGCCGTGGATGGGCGCGCCCGGGCGGCCTCCTTGGCGGCCTGTCGGGCGGCGCGCTTGGGGTTGGGGTGACGAGACGACGAGCCCGCCGATCTGGATGCCGGCGCCGGAGGAGAAGCTGTGGCACGGTCGATGAGCTCGCCGCTGCGGGCCAGGAGGAAGTCGTAAAGCTCGACGTCACTGGGCTCGGCGCCGAAGACGTGCCGCACCGCCCGCACAGTGATCTCCTAACCGATCATGTCACCGCCACGATGACGTTCGTGGTGCTCGAGAACGCCGACCCAGAAGCGGCCGTCGAAGTAGAGGGTGAACTGGGCCGAGATGCTGACGGGGACGCCGGCCTGGTTGTCGGAGACGGACATACGGGCTCCTTCGGGTGCGAGGGATCGCACCCGGCGCAGCAGGAGTCCCCGCGGCGGCCGATGAACGGCGGCCGCGAGGTGACGAACGCCTGGTTATCGCTTGCCCACGACGAGGTTGGGGCAGGTCCGGGGCCTGCAGCCCCGACGGCGTCATCCGGACTTCCTCCGGACCGTGCAGTTCGCGCTACCGGGTGTGCGCAAGTGCGCCACCCTCAGACTATCGCAGCTATCGCCGGGCCGAGCCGCCGGAGGGCACGTAACGACGCCCTCGTGCCTGCATCGGAGGCACGGACGTCTCCTTGGGGCGAGCGTTTCGACTACCCCGGGGGAGCAGCCGGAGCCCCGTGGCAGCGGTCGCGGTCGACGGCTGGACCTGAGAGGCGCTCGCCCCTAGCCGTTCAGGCGTAGCTGGCAGTGATCCGGTGTGAGGCGCCATCAAGAGTCATGGTTCCACCGTGCGGCACGATCCACTGGGGGCGGGTGTGTCCGAAGGGGACCCCTACGCAGATGACCGCCTCAGGGTTGTAGTGCCCGATGGTCTCGACGACGGCGTCGCGCTGCTCTGCTCGGAAGCGGGCCCTGGCCGGGGCGTCCCGGCGGTCCTCCAACGAGGAGGCGGGCGGGCGGGCCACGAGGACCGCGTCGACGGCGGCCAGCAGTCCGCGCTCGCCCATGGCGCGCAGGATCCACCCCACCTCAGAAGCCGACGGGAGCATCTCGGAGGTCTCGATGAGCATGACGGCGCCGTCCAGGACGTGGGGGTCGGCCGGGAACCTGCCGGCGGTCAGCACCCACTGGAGCACCTCGAGGCAACCGCCCCAGGTGGGGCCGGTCACCGAGCGGGACGGGCCCGCCCAGGTCCAGGGCTCGGTGGCCTCGCGCTCACCGAACTCGGTGAGGGCACGGGGATCGAGCCAGTCTTGCCCGATGTCCTCGGACTCCCCGGGCTCAGTGATCTCCAGCTCAGCCCCGGTCAGCAACGCAGCCCGCAGCGAGTCGAGGTGGATCGGGTCGACGTGTGGGCCCGGGCCGACGTGGACCTGGGTGGAGCCGCCGTAGAAGCTGGCGATGCCCAGCGACCACAGCCACTGGTGGAGGTTCGTATTGTCGCTGTACCCGAGGAAGGGCTTGGGGTCCGACAGGGCCGCGGCGCCGTCGAGGTGCGGTATGACCGCGATCTGGTCATCGCCGCCCACGGTCGCCACGATCGCGCGGATGCTTGGATCGGCGAAGGCGGCATTGATGTCACGGGCGCGTTCCTCGGGCGAGGCGCCGAGCTGCCTCGTGGTCGGGTACTCCACGGGGACCAGGCCGGTGAGAGCGGTGAGCCTGGCCATGGCCTGCTCGTGAACCGCCGGAGCGAAGGCCGGTGCCGCCAGGGACGGGGACAGGATCGCGACGCGATCACCGGAACAGGCCTTGGGCGGAAGCAGCTTCATCGCGCCATTACAGCAGTCGTGTGAGGAGACAGGCAAGCATCCCGGCAGGTGAGCTCGAACGACAGGGCACGGGCGCTCATGGGTCAGGGCCTCGACGTCGACCTTGGGCGGGGCTCGGGGCCCGCGACCGTTGTGGCGATGTCCGTGACGTCGACGATCCACTTATCCACGTATCTGCCAACCATCCGCAGGTGGATGCTGAGCCACCCAGGGGCGGACGAGAGGCCCTCGCGCCTGCTTACAGAACGCCCAGGATCTCGGTGACGAAGACAAGGGTGTCGCCGCCGCGAATGCCGGCCTGCGGGACGCCACGGGCGCCGTAGCCGAGGGCGGAGGGGATGGACAGCAGGAGGCGCGAACCCACGCGCTGGCCCACGAGGGCGTCGTCCCAGCCGCGGATGACCATGCCGACGCCGACCTGGAAGTTCAGCGGCTGACCGCGGTCGTAGGAGTTGTCGAAGACGTCGCCGCCCCAGATCTGCCCCAGGTAGTGGGCCACGATCGTGTCACCGGCCTCGACCACCTGGCCGTCGCCGGCGTCGAGCACCTGGACCTGCAGCCCCTCGGGAGCCTCGGAACCAGGGAAGGTGAGTGTGGGCTTGGAGCCCTTGGCGCCCTCGACGGAGGGCATATTGGTGTTGATCATGCGGAGAGCCTACGTGAGGGACTCCATCCGACGCCGCAGCGGACCTCGGCCCGGCGCGAAGTGTGCACAGCACCAGGCACCTCACGATACTCCGGAACATGTCCGGGCGACTGCCGGGACGTCCGCGGAGCAGCCACCGACTGCGCGGCGGGGCCGGAACGCATGCCTGGGCATGGCGTCCCGGCCCCGACCGAGATGACGAAATGAGCCAGCCGGACCGGATCCGCCCGGAGCCCTCTCGGCTTGATTCAGTCGCGGAAGTATCTCAACAGGCGGAGGAACTCCACGTAGAGCCACACGATGGTGACCACCAGACCGAAGGCCGCTGCCCAGGCGTAGCGCCGGGGCAGCCCGTTGCGGACCCCGTTGTCAATGGACTCGAAGTCGACCGCCAGGAAGAAGGAGGCCATGATGACGGCGAAGATGCCAAGGACGACCCCCAACGGGATCCCCATGATCGTGATGGAGCGCAGCCCCCAGGCCCCGGTGGTCACGCCGGTCATCATGAGACCGAGGTTGATCAGACAGAAAAGCCCGTAGCCGAGCGAGGCCACGATCAGAACCCGACGCCACCGTCCCTGAACCCGGAATCCGCCGTAGGAGTAGGCGGCGAGCATGATGGCGAAGGTCGCCACTGTTGCCAGCACAGCCTGGATGACGATGCCCTCGTAGCGGGCCTCCATGAAGCCGGACAGGCCGCCGAGCATGAGGCCCTCGAAGACCGCATAGGTCAGGATGAGGGCCGGGGAGGGCTCCCGTTTGAAGGAGTTGACCAGCCCCAGGATCAGACTGCCGAAGACACCGGCGAGCATCGCCATGGCCCCCAGTCCGGCGGTCGACTCATCGGTACTGGTGACCAGGTTCCAGGACAGGGCGCCCGAGGCCAGGATGACGGCGAACATACCGACGGTACGGATGATGACGTCGTCGTAGGTCATGCGACGCATGTCCGCGTTGGTGGCTGACGGCGCCTGGTACTGGGCCTCCAGGCCGGCCACCTGATCGGGGCTCACCTGGCCGTAATCGACACTCTGCCCGTACTGCCCGTACTGAGGCTCGTAGCCGGTGGCCTGCCGGCCGTACTGACCGGCCTGGTAGCCGGGCATCGTGGGGTAGCCGTTGGGTGTCTGGGTCGGGGCCGCCCCGGGCGCCCGGCCGCCGGCCTGAAAGGCGGTGCTGCGGCTGAAGAATGGGTTGCTCATGATCCTCTCATCCTCTCTGAGGGGTCTGGGACGAGCGGACTGGAAGGACCGCCGCTCACAGCCCGGCCGACCCGCTGGGCCGCTGCCGGAAACTGACATCATTATGCGCATCTCCAGTGCACGGAGGGAAACTCTTTTCCCTGACGACGTAGCGATTCGGGGAAACGTCCCCATGCGCACCGGCGGCCCCGACTCCGGCGATCGGTCAACAACTGATCGGTTCTCATCCTCCAGGAGGATCCGCATCCACCTGAAGGTCGCCCCGGCCGGTCGCGGGTTCGTCACCCCGGCCGATCCGCCGGTGGCAGTGCCCTCCTAGGCTGGAGCCATCAGGCCGGAGCCCGGTGGACCCACCGGGGCGACCGACCGCAGAACAGCAGCGGACAAGCAGCGAGGGCCTGAGCCCGGCACCCGCGGCCGCTGACACGTATCACCCGCCTTCACCAAGGCCTACTTCCGAGAGGGAACATCATGATCGAGGCAGTCAATCTCACCAAGCGCTACGGCGACAAGACCGCGGTGGACAACGTCTCCTTCACCGTGGAGCCCGGCACGGTGACCGGGTTCCTGGGCCCCAACGGGGCGGGCAAGTCCACCACGATGCGCATGATCATGGGCCTGGACAAGCCCACTAACGGCAAGGTCACCGTCAACGGGCGTCCCTACCGGGAGCTGTCCGCCCCCTTGTGCGAGGTCGGCGCCCTGCTGGACGCCAAGGGCCTGCACGGATCGCGCAGCGCCCGTAGCCACCTGCGCCAGCTGGCCGCCTCCAACGGCATCCCCGCCAAGCGGGTCGACGAGGTCCTGGAGATCACCGGCCTGACCTCAGTGGCCAAGAAGCGTGTCAAGGGCTTCTCCCTGGGCATGGGCCAGCGCCTGGGCATCGCCGCAGCCCTGCTGGGCGACCCCGGCGTGCTCCTGTTCGACGAGCCCGTCAACGGCCTGGACCCCGAGGGCGTCAAGTGGGTGCGTGATACCTGCCGTCGTCTGGCCGGCGAGGGCCGCACCGTGTTCATCTCCTCGCACCTGATGAGCGAGATGGCACTGACCGCCGACCACCTCCTGGTCATCGGCCGCGGCCGCATCCTGTCGTCCGGCCCGGTCGACGACGTCATCGCCTCGGCCACCACCGACCGCGTGCGCGTGGCCTCCCCCCAGGCCTCCCGGCTCGCCGAGCTCATGGCCTCCCACAAGCTGGCCGCGCGCCCCGTTGAGCCCAGCGTCCTGGAGACCACCGCGACCACCGCCGCCACCATCGGCGAGATCGCCGCCAAGAACGGCATCGTCCTGCACGAGCTCACCACCATCCGCGCCAGCCTCGAAGAGGCCTACCTGACCCTGACCAACGACTCCGTGGAGTACCGCACCGACCTCACCCACCAGGGGGTGCCCCAGGCCCAGGGGCAGCCGGTACAGCAGCCGGCGCGGCAGAGCGCCCCCCGGCGCTGAGGCCCCTGCGTCAGACCGCGGAGCCAGGCCGCCGGTCACCATTCGTCCCATTCATCTCGCACCAGAAAGTCCTGTCATGACTACCAGCACCCCCGCCAATGCCCCGGCGAGCATCACCGCGGGCGCCGCCCTGCGAACCGCTGTCGGAAGCACCGCCCCCAGACCCGTCGCCTCGACGATCACGGGCCGCCAGACCCTCCTACGCTCCATCGCCGCGGAGTGGGTCAAGTTCTGGACCCTGCGCTCGACCTGGATCACCTCCTTCGTCGCCGTCGCCCTGATCGTCCTGTTCAGTGCCGGTACCGCCATCGGTTTCGCACAGTCCGAGAAGTACCTGGAAGTGAGCAAGCTCATGATCACCTTCGGTCTGACCTTCGGGCGGATCGTGGTGGCGGTGCTGGGAGCCCTCATCATCACCGGGGAGTACGCCTCCGGACAGATCCGCTCCTCCCTGGCCGCCGTACCCAGACGCGGACGGCTCCTGCTGTCCAAGGCCGTGGTCCTGAGCGTCGTCGCCTTCCTCCTGGGATCGGGGTCCGTCCTCCTGTCCTGGGCGATCTCCAAGCCCTTCCTCGGCGAGCACGCCGGCTCACTCACCGACTGGGACTACTCCGCCTACATCTTGGGCTCGGGCCTGGACTGCGTGGGCATCGCCCTGATGGCCCTGGGCATCGGCTTCCTGCTGCGCTCCACCGCCGGCGCCATCACCATGATCGTCTCCCTCCTGTTCGTCGCTGACCTCCCGCTCCAGATGATGTCCCAGAAGTGGGAATGGGCCGGCAAGCTCATGGAGTGCCTGCCCCGAAGCGTCGCCGCGGCCCTCTCCGACCTGTCCATCAATTGGAGCGACGGCACCCACTCCCTCACCCAGAGCCAGGCCATCGCGATCTTCGCCGCCTGGGCGATCATCCCAGTCATCGCCGCCTGGCTCGTCTTCTCCCGACGCGACGCCTGAGCCGGCGAACCGCCCACAGCAAACGGAGGTCATGACCCATGTCAGCCCCCACACCTCCTCACACGATCTCCCCCTCCACCGCGTCTCGGGAGAGCTCCGGCTCTCCCGAGACGGCGGCCGCGCTCCGCTCAGCCCTGACCAACCCGGCCCTCCTGCGGGCCATGGTCCGCTCCCTACCGACGACGGCCCCCGTCACCGGCCACTCACCACCCACCGCCCCAGATGCCGAGCAGACGAACCGCCCCCGCCGGCGACAGAAGTCTCAACGGCGGAAGTCGCCGTCGATGACAACCCCGTGGAATGAGACACTGAGCCCCATGTCCAGCCAGCTGCCCAGTCCCCAGCCCGGACGCCCCGCCGCCGAGGCGCGCGCGAATGATGACTCGGAGCTCCAGTCGCGCCTGACCCCCAGGGGCCTGCTGGGAGCGGTCAGACGCTGGTACCACCGCCACCCGGCAATGGTCGACATCCTCATCGCCCTCGGAGTCACTGCATTAAATCTTCTGGGGGTTTTCACTCTTCTGACCGAGAGCAAACTGGCGAGCACCTATGGCTCAGTACTGCCCTTGACAATCCTCGTGCTGGGACTCTCCGGGGTGGCGCTGGCGTTACGGAGACGCTTCCCCGTCTGGATATGGGCGGCACTCCTCATCCTCCCGGAGATCCACCAGGCCGTCATCGATGCGATTCTTCCCATCACCCAGGATGAATCGATATACATCGCTCTCAGTGTCGGATTCATGACCTGGTTGGGCGTCCCCATCACGCTGGGCACGATCGCCTCGCACTGCAGACCGACTATCGCCTGGACGACATGGGCCGTCACCATGGGCGTGTGCAGCGCGACTATCATCCTCAAGGACCCCTCCTTCACGCTTGAATCGTTCATTCGTGAAATGACCCTCGCCGCCCTCGTCATGACTATCGGCACCCTGGTGGGCCTTAACACCCGCAACGCCCGCCTGCGCATCGAGGCGCTGGAGACCCGCTCGGCCCGAGTAGCACTGGCCCGCGAACAAGGTGCACTGCTGGCGGCAGCCGAGGAGCGCAGCCGTATCGCCCGGGAGATGCACGACGTCATCGCCCACTCCCTGGCCGTCATGATCACCATGGCCGACGGTGCGTCCGCCACCGTGGAGCGCAACCCCGCCACCGCCAAGCAGGCCATGGAGACCCTGGCGGAGGCCGGGCGCAGTGCTCTGGCGGATACCCGGCGCCTGGTGGGGGTCCTGCGGGAGGACCCGTCGGTCGCCACAGGCCCCACTGCCGACTCCGCGGAGCCTGCGGCCTGCCCCACAGCGGAATCGGGGGCGACCACAGGCTCCGACCGTCCCGCTTCACCGAGTCGCCCCCGGTGGCGTCGCGGGGGGAGGACGAGCTCACCGGACCTGTCCGCTCCTTCTGCGACCTCCGCGTCGTCAGCCCGGGACCACGAGGTCCGCGACGTACCGGTGCCCGAGTTCGCACCACCGGGGACGGTGGTACCGGTGGAGCCCAGCGCCCCCATCACGAGCCTGCGGCTGCAGGCCACCGACGGCGGGGCCGACCGCTCCCGGGGGGAGCTGCCGCTGGCACCGGCCCCCGAGCAGGCCGACATCGCCGACCTGGTCAGGCGCTTCGAGACGGCGGGCGTCCCCGTCAGCTACCGGTGGGTCGGCGCGTCCCTCCCGGAGGACAAGACACTCCAGCTCACTCTCTTCCGCATCGCCCAGGAGGCTCTGACCAACGTGCTGCGCTACGCCCCGACGACACCGGCCGTCAGCGTCGACGTCAGGCGGCACATCGGAACCGTGATCCTGACCGTGGACAACGAGGCGGCTCCCGGGACACGCCCGATGCACGGCTCCGGGAAGGGACTCATCGGCATGCGGGAGCGCGCATCGGTCTATGGTGGGACCGTACAGGCTGGCCCGACCCCCACTGGCTGGCAAGTCCGCGCTGTCCTGCGCTGGGATGAGTATGACGAAGGGACCTCCTCGTGGCAGACACCCCTGTGACTAACGGTGAACCTCCCCGGCCCGGCAGGACCGACAGACCCGGTGCCGTCAGCGGTCCGATCAGCGTCGTGCTCGCCGACGACCAGGCGCTCATGCGGATGGGCTTCCGCATGGTCCTGGAGGCCGAGGACGACATCAACGTCGTCGGCGAGGCATCCGACGGGACGGCCGCCCTGGCGCAGGCCAAGGCGTTGAACCCCGACATCATCCTCATGGACGTGCGCATGCCGGGCATGAACGGCATCGAGGCCACCGGGCTCATCACCCGGGAGTGCCCGGGCACGCGCGTCCTCATCCTGACCACCTTCGACCTGGACGACTACGCCTTCGCCGGGCTGCGCGCCGGGGCCTCGGGATTCCTGCTCAAGGACACCAGGCCCACCGAGCTCGCCGAGGCGATCCGCACAGTGGCCTCCGGGGAGGCGGTCGTCTCACCGCGCATCACCCAGCGGATGCTGGAGATGTTCGCCTCCTCTCTACCGAGCTCGGGAGCGCCGCCCCGGATCTCGGACTCGCGGATCGACGCGCTGACCCCACGGGAGAAGGAGATCCTGGTACTCATGAGCCAGGGCCTGTCGAATGCGGAGATCGCCGAGCACCTCGTTGTCTCGGCCACCACTGTCAAAACCCATGTGGGCAACGTGCTTGCCAAGCTCGACGTCCGCGACCGAGTCCAGGCCGTCGTCGTCGCCTACGAGACCGGCCTCATGACCTGACCGGAGATCCTCTGTGGGCGATGGCTGATCCATCATGCATACCCCGGCGCACAATGCCGCATAGCATGGTGGTGAAGCGACAGTAAGACGATGTCCGCCCGGTAGGAGCGTGACGGTTCTTTGCGCGAACAGGGACGTTCGACGTACGTCGTGTCGTTAAAGCTCCTGAACCATCCCAATACACCGATAGGCAGCACCCATCGCATTCTCTAGCACGAGAATACAGCATCATGGAACACCGCAATCATCACTCCCCCCTCCCCTCGAAGCATCCCCGGCACCGGCTCCCGCCCACAGGTCCGACCCTCCGGTCTCCCCCGACGGGCGCCCACCATCACGCCTGCCATGGCCGTCGCGCCCCGTCTGCCTCCTCGTGGCCCTCGTCCTGGCCCTGGCCGTCCTCGTTGTCGGCCCGCGCACGCCCCGTCTAGACGACGCCGTCTCCGGTGACCGCGCCCTGGCCGCTCAGGTTCACGACATCCTGGGGAGCGATCTGACGGGCGCCACCGCCCTCCACGTCAGTGTCATCACTCCCGACGGAGTGCGTCACGCCGGCCTGGGCCACGACTCCTCAGATCATGTGCCCGCCGCGGACACCCCATCGGGGCTGGCCTCCGTCACCAAGACCTTCACCGGTCAGCTCCTCGCCGATGCCGTCACCCGCGGCGAGGTCAGCGAGGATGATCGTCTGGAGACCTACCTGCCAGAGCTGACCGGGACGCCGACGGGCGGGACGACGCTCAGCGAGCTCGCCTCCCACCGCGCCGGACTGCCGCTCTTCCCTCCGGGGGTCATGCCGCGCATCTACGCGGACTTCTTCACCGGTTGGGGCGACACCGCCTCGGTGACAACCGAGGAGTTCATCTCCCGAGTGGGCAAGGCCTCCCTCACCGACAGGGGCACCTACTCGTACTCGGACCTCGGCGCGACGCTGCTCGGTCACGCCCTGGCACGGGCCACGGGATACGGATCCTGGGGGGAGCTGGTATCCGACCGTCTTCTGAAACCGATCGGCATGACCCACACCGTCTTCGCATCCACCCGCTCGCAGATCCCCGGCGACGCCGTTCCCGGGAACGCTGGCAACGGACGCAATGTCATGCCGTGGGTGGGGGAGGGATCGCTCCCTTCCGGGGCCGCGACCTGGACAACGTCGGCGGACATGGCGGCCTACGCCCAGGCCCTTCTGGTGGGCACAGCACCTGGCGGGACCCGAGCGATGGAGCCGCGCTGGGACGCCGACGACGGCCAGAGAGTCGGCCTTGCCTGGCACAGTGAGGAGATCGACGGACGAACCGTCGCCGAGCACGACGGAGGCGCCCCCGATTTCGCGACCATGCTCATGATCGACCCCGCTCGACAGGTCGCCGTCTACGTCACCGCTGACACGTTCAGCCCACTGCCACGACTGCTCGCCAAGCAGCTCATCCAAGATCCGCAGACGCCCTTGACGCGGCCGGGTCTAAGCGAGTCCTTCAAAGCCCCTCAGTCGATCGCGACCGCCATCATCGGCGCCCTCGCCGTAGTCGCCGTTCTCATGGAACTCGTGAGCGCGGAACGGCTGCGCTCGCGCGCAACCCTGGCGGCCGGACTCGCCGACCTGACAGCGTGGGCACTAGTGGGGGCGGTTC
The DNA here is from genome assembly GCF_963526355.1 of uncultured Actinomyces sp. GTDB lineage: Bacteria > Actinomycetota > Actinomycetes > Actinomycetales > Actinomycetaceae > Actinomyces. The sequence goes on from NZ_CAUROW010000043.1 coordinate 17,391, forward strand.
TCGGGCCATGGGACGTGGTGCCGTCCTGGACATTCGTCCTCTTGGCCGCGGCCGCCATCTATGCGGCGCTGCGGATGCTGGTTCGATGGCGGGCGCTGCCATGGCTGCCCGCTCGCCTGCGCTGGTGGGCGTGGATGCGCCTGGTGCTGGCGGTGGCCTGGCTCATGGCGGCAGTCTTCATCGCCTGGCCCAAGGCTTAGCACGCTCACGCAGCGATCGTCCGCGAGCGGGTGCAGACCGTCGTCGTCACCTACGAGACCGGCCTCATGGCCTAGCCTCGGGCAACCTCGTCGGGACAGCCGCCGACGGATCGGGCGGGACCGGTACCCTCAGCAACCATCCGCGCCCTCGAGCACCTCTCCTGCCCGCCTTAATGCAAGCTGTCTCGCGTCAGCGAGGCGCGTGGAGGCGCTGCTGAGCGGCGTCGAAACCGAGTGTGACGACCTGCTCGACGGCGTCGGCGGCCCGCTCCAGGGTCACGCCGAGGTCGGCGCGCTCGCGGCCGGGGAAGTCGGACAGGACGAAGCCGGAAGGATCCTGGCGGCCCGGCGGGCGGCCGATACCCACGCGCAGGCGCGCGTAGTCCTTGGTGGAGACGGACTTGCTGATGGAGCGCA
>NZ_CAUROW010000044.1:0-17963 GCF_963526355.1 uncultured Actinomyces sp.
GTAGATCATGACGAAGGCGGACAGGAGCACGTAGACGACGTTGCCGGCCACGTCGCCCGATCCGTAGCCCACCTTGTTGTACCACTTCAGGTACTTTCTCTCGCCGGCCGCCTCCAGCCCGGTTCCTGCGGTGGGGGCGCCGGTCTTCTTGCCGGCGGACTCGCTACTCATGGCTTCACCTCGTTGTGAGTGCTGGTGTGGGTAATAAGGGGATTGAGCAGGAAATGGACCTCCATCCCCAGCTCCTGGCTGTCGACCTGGTATCGGGGCCGCAGGGCAGGACCGCAGCTGTTGGACCCGATGCCGGCCATCGCGGCGTCCAGGCACAGGACCGTGCTGCCCGACGGCGTCAGCTCGGTGTTGCGCCGCCGGGCGGCCAGTTCCTCCTGCGTGTAGCGGGAGGCGTTGAAGGAGAAGGGGGTCCGCCCGACGACGGCCAGACTCAGGCCGTCTCCGGAGACGGCGACCTTGTTGCAGTCGGCGTGACTGCCGTTCTCCTGGGGGCGGATGTAGTCCTCGTGGAGATCGACGACGTCGGCGCTGAAGGCCCCGTGGTGACTGGCGCGACATTTGTCGATGTAGCTCTCGAACGGTCCCAGGCCGTAGTAGTCGATCCGGTTCATGGACTCGGGCAGGAAGAGGCGCAGCCCCAGGCGCGGCAGACTGGGGAAGCCCAGCGTCCGGCGCAGTAACAGGCTCAGGCCCAGGACTCCGTCATCGGTGAGACTCCAGATGAGTCGCCCGCGCAGGGCGGGCTGGACCGAGGGCGCCACGAGGCCGACGTCGGCGCTGATGGTGACGCGTCCGGGCTCCTCCTCGACGTCGACGCCGTAGGCGTGGGCCACGGCCTGGTGGTAACGGGCCCGCTCCCACTCCAGGCGCACGTGGCGGTCGTTGTCGGTGGGCGCCCGCCAAATGTTGAGCTCGACCGGGCGTTCCAGGAGCTCACGACCCTCCGTGCTCAGGGACACTGGCAGGCCGGTGCGCGTATCGATGGCGCAGCGCAGCTTGTCGCTGTCGATCTCGATCCGAGTCCCTTCGCGCTTGACCGGTAGGCGGGTCTCGCCAATGGGGCGGCCGGCGAGCGCGGCGACCCATCGGTGGCGCCTGTCGGCATTGCGCAGCGGAATCTCATCGAAGCCCAGGATGTGCCCGGCGGGCAGCAACGGTTCGGGACGCGCGAGCCGGTAGGTGACCAACAAGTGGCAGCGCCCGGCGGGTGGGACGCTCGGCTCACAACGCAGCATGACACTCGTGCGCGGTGGGACGGGATCGGTCAGGTCGGTATCCCCGCGATCCACAACGACACCGTCGCAGCGCACCTCCCACGAGATGCGGGCGTACTGCGACAGGTCCATGTGATCGAGGTCGTTGTGGATGGTGAGCAGACCCTCGTCCTGGTCGTACTCGACGACGCGGGCGGGCCGCTGGACATTCTTCAGCTCGGCCAACCCCGGGTGGGGGACCCGGTCGGGCGAGACGAGCCCGTCGACGCAGAAGTTGCCGTCGTGGACGGCCTCGTCGTGGTCGCCTCCGTAGAGGTGGACCGGCCGGCCGTCGTCGCTGGTGCCGGCGGTGACCGCGTGGTCGCACCACTCCCACACGAAGCCGCCGCACATGCGCTCGTCAGCCCGGATGATCTCCCAGTAGTCCTCGAGATCGCCGGGACCGTTGCCCATGGCGTGGCAGTACTCCACGAGGATGAAGGGCTTGTCCGGGTCGGAATCGAGGTAGTCGCGGATCTCCTCGATGCCGGGGTACATGCGGCTGTACAGGTCGATGCAGGAGTAGTCGTAGCGACGCTTGGAGTCGCGGTAGTAGGAGCTCTCGTAATGGGTGAGCCGCGTGGGGTCGAACTCCTTGGCCCAGAAGAGCGCCGCCTCAAGGGTGCAGCCGTAGGAGCACTCGTTGCCCGCGGACCAGGAGATGATGCTGGGACGATTCTTCTCCCGGTGGACACACAGTTTCATCCGGTCGACGGTGGCCTCGGCCCAGGCGGGATTGTCGGCGATGGGCTCGTTCCAGTGCTCGACCTGGTTCTCCCAGGACGGGTCGGCCAGGAACCGGGTCTGGGTGCCGTGACTCTCGTTGTCGGCCTCGGACATGACGTAGAAGCCGTACTCGTCACACAGCTGGTAGAAACGCGGATCGTTGGGGTAGTGGGAGCTGCGCACCGCGTTGATGTTGTGCTCCTTCATCAGGCGCAGGTCCCACTGCATGTGCTCCAGGCCGACGACGGGCCCGGTAGCCGGGTCGGAGTCGTGCCGATTGACGCCCCTCAAGGTGATGGGCCTGCCGTTGAGGTGCACGACGGCGTCACTCACCTCGATCTCACGGATACCCACTCGGTCGGTGATGACCTCGTCGGGCGTGGTAAGGGTCAGGGTGTAGAGGTAGGGGTCCTCGGCGCTCCACAGGCGGGGAGCCTCGACGGTGAGCCGGGCGCGGTGGGTGTATCCGTCATCGCCGGCGAAGGGCTCCAACTCACCGGCGGCCACCACTGCGCCGTCGTGGTCGACGAGCTCGACGGAGGTGGGGACGGCACCGCCCCGGTAGGCGCCCTGGATCCTGACGAGGGCGGTGGCCGGGCCGGCGTCGAAGCCGGTGCCGACCACCGGGCCGAGCGAGGTGGTGGTGACGTAGTCGAACAGCACCGCCTCCGGACGGTGCAGGAGGTAGACGTCGCGGAAGATGCCGGAGGTGCGGAACTTGTCCTGGTCCTCCAGATAGGTGCCGTCGCACCACTTGAGCACCAGCACGGCCAGGCGGTTGGCGCCGGGGCGGACGAGCTCGGTGACGTCGAACTCGGCGGTGGCGTGGGAGACCTGGCTGTAGCCGACGTAGGTGCCGTTGAGCCACACGTAGAAGCAGGAGTCCACGCCCTCGAAAGTCAGATAGGTGCTGGGTGCAGCCGGATCCGGGGTGTACTCGAAGTCTCGGATGTAAGCGCCGCAGGGGTTGTCCTGGGGCACGTGGGGCGGATCGAAGGGGATGGGGTAGCGGACGTTGGTGTACTGGTGGTGGTCGTATCCGAGGTGCTGCCAGGTACTGGGCACCTGAATCATGGTGAAGCCCTCCGGGACGGCGGGGGCAGGCTCATCGCTCTTATCGGCGACCTCGGGGGCTTCTTGCTCCCAGAAGGCCTCGGTCAGCTCATGGATGCTGGGCAGGTACTTGAAGGCCCACTGCCCGCTGAGCAGGTGGAAGCGGTCGGAGTCCTCCCGTCTCCAGGGGCTGGTGGCGATGCGACGGGAGGCGGGCACGTAATAGGCGCGGGACGGCAGCGTGTGTTCGTGGAGGACGCCGAGGTCCTCGAAGTGTCTAGGAACGATCATTGTTCGGCTCCCTTGAGGGGTTGGCGGGGAACAGAGAACGTGCACCGGTGCGACGTCTTTATGTTGACGTTAACATAGTAGACGAGATCTGCACTTGTGAGTCAGATCTACCGACAGAATCTCGGCTTTATCAGACCGAAGGGGGCCAATTTTGGTAACGTCACCATATAGTCAGAATGCGGGCACCTCTGACACTCCTGATAGCCTCGCGTCATGCCAGGGCGGAGTCGAGGCGCGCAGGGAGCGCCATCAATGAGTGATGTAGCTCACCTGGCCGGCGTCTCAGCACAGACGGTCTCACGCGTGGCGGCAGGATCGGCGCATGTCCGACCCGATACCCGCGAGCGGGTCCTGCGGGCGATGAATCAGCTCGGCTACTCCCCCAACCGTGCCGCACAAGCCCTGCGACGCGGGTCATTCAAGACGATCGGAGTGCTGACCCAGCAGATCCATCGCACCGGGGAGGCTCTGACCACTGCGGGCGTACTGGAAGCGGCCACCGCCGTCGACTACGCCGTCAACCTCGTCCAGGTGGAACGCCCCGCCTCCGAGGAACTGCGCGAGGCCGTCTACCGGCTCTCCCACCAAGCCATCGATGGGCTCGTCGTCGTGCAGGCGGGCCGGGCCGGGCGCGAGCACCTGATCCTGCCGCCGTCACTGCCGGTGGCGGTCTCGGACTCCACGCTCGTGGACTACTACCCCTCGGCCAGTGCGGACCAGGTCGGCGGAGTGCGTCACGCCGTTAAGCACCTTCTGGAGCTGGGGCACCGCACCGTCCACCACGTGTGCGGGCCCGAGGACTCTCAGTCCAGTCTCATCCGCAAAGCCACCTGGAGCAGGACTCTGCAGGAGGCGGGGGTCCCCGTTCCCGAGGCGGTGCCCGGAGGCTGGGAGGCCGCGGCCGGGTACGAGGCCGGCCTGCGCCTGGCCGCGGACCCGGAGGTGACAGCCGTCTTCTGCGCCAACGACGAACTGGCCCTGGGACTCATCCGGGCCATGCACGAGCAGGACAGGCGCGTACCCAGGGATGTCTCCGTCGTCGGCTTCGACGGCCTGGCCGTGGGCGAGTACAGCTTCCCGCCGCTGACCACCGTGCGTCAGGACTTCAAGCGGCACGGCCGCGAGATGGTGAGCCTCGTGCTGAAGCAGGCGGACGGCGCCGTCCTGGACAACCGCAGTGTCATCATTCCTACCGAACTCCTCGTGCGCGGCTCGACCGCCCCGCCAACCGCCTGAGCGAGCAGTGCAGCGCCGGCCCAGTTCAGCTCTCCTGAGGCAGGAGCATGGAGGCGCCCAGGGCGAAGGGGAAGCCTGGCTTGAGGATGCACTGGATGACCGGCTGGGCCATCTCCAGGACACTGTCGGCGTCGAGCCCCTCTTCGCCACCCGGGCCGACCTCTTCGGCCACGAGGTCGGCATAAGGAACAGTGAGATCGAGCAGGGTCATACCATCGCGGTGGAGGGCAGCGTCCCAGGCGCCGCCCTCCATCTCTTGGAGAGTGCCCAGGTGGAAGCTCATGACGCCGCTGTCATCGACCTGCGCGGGCACGGACAGGATGTGGTGGGGCTCAGGGTCGCGCGGCGCCCGCAGGGTGAACAGAATGATGCCGCCGTCGCGTGCGGCACGCAGCATGATGCGGCCGATATGGATGCCGAAGCCGACGACGTCGAAGATCCCCTCCATGGCCTCCTCGTGGCTCAGCGGCTCATCGAGGGGGATGGGGGTGCCGTTGCCGGGGTCGTTGATGGCACGACGGCCCGACGGCGTCGCCGCCTTGAGCAGCAGAAGACGGCCGGAGTATGTCAGGGTGCCGGTCTCAACCCGCTCCTGCCAGCCTGCGGGGGCCTGGGCGGGCCCGGGCTCGGACTCCACCAGCCCCATTCCCAGGACACTCGAGAAGTCGGTACCGTCGGCGGACCGATGCCAGGTGATGGAGGCGTCGTCGTGCCAGATGGGGACGACACCGTTGAAGGGGATTCCGAAGCGCACATGCTCACGCTCACCATCGACGGGCCGGGAGGCGTCGACGTGACTGGTGCGCTGACCGGCCCGGCCGGTGCTGGCGTCCTGCGGCCCTGCCAGATACTCGCTCATGAATCCACCCTATCGACGCTCGGGTCGGCCTGCGGGTCGGTTCGCGCACCGGTTCGGGCGGTGGCCCGTGCGGCTTGGCGCTCCTCCTTGCGGGAACGCTCCCACTCGTGAACCTGTCGGGCCGAGAGCGCCAGCAGGGCCAGGACCTGGAGCGCACTGGTGACGACCAGGCCGAGAGTGGCCTGGCGGACCCCGAGGCTGGAGACCTGAGCCATGTCGGTGATAATGCTCAGGACGAGGGTGGCCATGAGGGCGATGCGGCCACGCGGATGCCCTCGCCAGGCCGCCACACCCAGGGCGGCAGTGATGAGTGTCAGGACGGCCGAGACCACGGCGATCAGAGCGATGACAGCGGTCATGGCGCCCTGGTCCATACCGGGGACCGGGGCAACCTCCAGCAGGTCGGTGAGGTCGACCCGAGCAGCGCGTACGAGCTCGACAACCATCAGGAGCCCGATGAGGACCAGGGCGATGACGAGCTGGCTGGGCCGACGACGTCGGGCCTCAAGGTCGGCGAGATGGGCCAGGCGCAGGGAGAGCCCGGAGTCCGACCCGGGTACCACCTCGTTGAGGTCGAGAATGTGGAGGGCGCCATCGGTGACCACCCGGTCCCCTCCCCCATTCTTGTCGTGGTAAGCGGTGAAGAAGTCCGGCCAGATCTCAAGCTCGGCGGCGGCATTGGCCCAACGCAGGTCGTCGACGACGAAGTCGCGCTCGATATCGATATCGGCATCGATCTTGTGAGTGACCTGGAGGGTGAGGACGCTCAGGCCGACGGCTCGGTCGTAGGTGGCGGCGGCCAACCAGTCGACGCGACCTCCACCGGGCAGGACCCATCCGGGCGGGCAGTACCAGAAGCGGATGTGGTGTCGCTGAGCAGGATTACCCTCGACCTCCTTCTGATAGGCGAAGCTCTGCTTGCGTCCGAACAGGAGGAGGTTGGACACGGGGGCGGCGGGGTAGGAGCGGTGCAGCAACGAGGAGATGACGATACGCCACGAGGAGCGCAGGGTGATGGGATCGGCTCGCACCCAGCCGGCCGCGACCATCGCCTCATGGATGTCCTCCTCATCGCCCTTGACGGCGAGATTGACAGGATCACCCAGGAGCCCGTCGGACGTGCGGGTGCGGCCGATGAAGTAGTCGGGCACATAGAGCCAGGTGAGGACCTGGTGCAGGCGCGGAAGGGCGAGGTAGGCCAGGACCGCCCAGAACAGCACGGAGTTGACCACGAGCGCCGGCTCAAGGTGCCATCCCGATCCGATGAGCAGCCAGGCCAGCCACAGCGTGGCGACGGCGGCGATGGCGAAGAAGACGGAGTCGAGGACGTCGTCGATGCCCCAGGAGCGTGCGTCGACCTCCGACATCTTGGATGGGCCGGCCCGGTAAACGGGCGGTGCCGTCGGGCGGGGGCGAGTCACCTCGGGCGTCGTCATGACGTCACGTTATCGAAGAGACAGGGCGGCAATGCCCGGTCGCACCGTACCATCACTGAGAACGGCGGAGATTGTCACCCGGCGCCGCGCCCTCCGAACCCGTGGATGGAAGGCGCGGCAGCGAGCAGGTGGCTTCACTGGGGAGTGGAGCGCCACCGGGGACGGGAACATCATTGGGACTACTTGAGCACGAGATCCTGCTTGTCGGAGTAGGCCGGGTAGAGCTTCCCTGACTCCGAGCCCTCGCTGTCCTCACGGTTGTAGACGATGCTGGTGCCGCCCTCGGAGAACGGCTTCAGCTTGGCCCGCTTCCCCACCGAGACGAAGGCGAACCATCCCTCGACCTTCTCGGCCCCGTAGTCGTCGACGTCAAAGGTCTCCAGACCGTCGGCCTTCAGGTCGTCGGCCAGCAACGCTCCGTACTCACCCGCCTCGAGACTGGAGTCCGTCTTGTCCTTGAGCGACATGACCTCTGAGGAGAAACTGCTGTAGCCGACATCTCCATTGAATTCGAGCGTGCAGTGGAGAAGGTAGACGGTGTCGTCGCGACTGATTTGCTTGTACTTCGGTGCCGCGTAGTCCTCGATGACCTGATCACAGGTCTGCGTGAGACCGATCGACTGGTCCTTGAACGTCACCGGGTTGATTTTTTGACCTTTGGCACCGGATTTGGAGGTCTCGTCGTCCTTGCCCTTGGGGTCCTTCGTACCCTTCGTCTCCTTGGAGTCCTTGGCGCTCTTGGACGGGGTCGGGTCGGCCTCGTCCGACGAATCCGGATCCGTCTCAGCGGAGGCGCTTGAGGAGGGATCGGCGGTCACTGGCGTGCGCACCTCCTCCTCGTTGCAGGCGGACAGTCCGGCAGCCATGGCAAGAGTGGCAACGACGGAGAGGGCCTTGATGGTGGAGCGCATGGGAGTTCCTTTCTAACGCGCTGCGAATAACGGAATTCTGCATCGCGCGCACATCCACCGCCATGGGGAGACCGCCCGGGGAAGTTCTCCCCACCCTATTCCCGGCATGAGACGTGTTTATTTTTTATTCTCTACGAATTCCCTTAACAATTTGTGAGACGTCAAGAACGTCCCCAAGAAGGTTCTTGCAACCATGTCGGCGTGGTGCATTCAGAAGTCCCAGTCCTCGTCCTGGGTGGCCTCAGCCGTGCCCATGACGTAGGAGGAGCCCGAGCCGGAGAAGAAGTCGTGGTTCTCATCGGCGTTCGGGGACAGGGAGGCCAGGATCGCCGGGCTGACATCGACGGCGTCGGCCGGGAAGAGCGCCTCGTAGCCCAGGTTCATGAGGGCCTTGTTGGCGTTGTAGCGCAGGAACTTCTTGACGTCCTCGGTCAGGCCGAGCTCGTCGTAGAGGTCCTCGGTGTACTGCTCCTCGTTGTCGTAGAGCTCCATGAGCAGCTCGAAGGTGTAGTCCTTGAGTTCGGCCTGACGCTCGGGGGAGGACTCGCGCACGGCGAGCTGGTACTTGTAGCCGATGTAGTAGCCGTGGACGGCCTCGTCGCGAATGATGAGGCGGATGAGGTCGGCGGTGTTGGTCAGCTTGGCGTGGCTGGACCAGTACATGGGGGCGTAGAAGCCGGAGTAGAAGAGGAAGGACTCCAGCATGGTGGAGGCGACTTTGCGCTTCTCGGGGTCGTCACCGCGGTAGTAGTCCAGGATGATGCGGGCCTTGCGCTGGAGGTTCTCGTTCTCCTCGCTCCAGCGGAAGGCCTCGTCGATCTCCGCCGTCGAGATGAGGGTGGAGAAGATCGAGGAGTAGGAGCGGGCGTGGACCGACTCCATGAAGGCGATGTTGGTGAGCACCGCCTCCTCGTGGGGGGTGCGGGCGTCCGGGATGAGGGAGACCGCGCCGACCGTGCCCTGGATCGTGTCCAGGAGGGTCAGGCCGGTGAAGACGCGGGTGGTCATGTTCTTCTCGGCCTCGGTCAGAGTGGCCCAGGACTGCACGTCGTTGGACAGCGGCACCTTCTCGGGCAGCCAGAAGTTGCCGGTGAGGCGGTCCCAGACCTCGAGGTCCTTGTCGTCGGTGAGGCGGTTCCAGTTGATGGCCTGGACGCGGTCGACCAGCTTGATGGGCTCGTGCATCGGTTTCCTCCCGAGGTTTGGGTGAGATGGCCTCATGCTACGACGCCGGCCCCGGCCGGCAGCGACGCCCGACCGGTTGGCGACTGTGGCGCCCGCCGCCCCTGCGACGGCGAGCCCGTCCCGCTCCCTATGAGTCCAGTCGCTCGCCCCGATTCAAGGGACGGGGCCGGCCTGCGTGCCACGCCCTCGCCACCAGTGACTTTCGACTGAGAGCACTGAGATCGTCACAGGTTCCGACGCTGGTAGAGGCGCACCGAACCCGCGGCGGACACGGCGAGCACCGCCACCGCGATTCCCGGTCCGAGTACCCCGGTCCACGACGAGACCACCCACCGGATGATGGTGGCGGTCAGATCGGGGAACTCCTTAATCAGGAAGCCGAAGGCGAACATGAGGACCATGGTCGCGCCGTAGGCGTACATCCCCGTGCGCGTGTAGCCCAGGGAGAAGAAGAGGAGGAGCTGGATGGCGACGATCGCGCCGAGCGCCGCCACGGCCAGGCCCGCAACCCCCGCCAAGGACAGGGGCGGGATCCCGGCCCCGGGGCCGCGCACGGCGTCGTTGATCAGTGCGACGACAATGCCCACAAGGGTCGCGGCGACGGCAACAAGGACGACGCACAGGTAGCGGGCGATGACGAACTGCGCACGCGTCACCGGCAGGATCGAGTACATGGTATCCAGGTGTGCGCGCTCGTCCTGTGCGAACAGGGAGGTGGGCAGGAAGGCGACTGTCAGGATGCACACGGCGATGGCCGGCGTCGCCCCGCCCATGGCGAGGTTCGCCGCGGAGATGATGGCCGCGACAACCACGAAGCTGCGCAGCGTGGTGGCATGGGCGGACAGCTCCGTGCGCAGCAGGTTCCAGATGACGTGCATGTCAGTGCCTCTTTCGATGATTCTTCCGGTGCTTCTCTCAGTGTTTCTCGGCGAGCTCCGCAACGGAGCGAGCGTTGCGGCGATCGGGCTCCAGGCCACGGGTCATGGCCACGACGGCCTCGTCGATGGACGGGGGCTCGATGAGGACGTCGAGGCCGAAGGCGGCGGTGTCCGCGGTCCTGATGAGCCCCGAGAAGGCGCCCGCCCCGTTGCGCCGGGTTCCGGTCAGGACGGCCTCGACCTCGGGGGTCAGGGCGGAGACGGGTCCGCGGGCCATCGCCCACTGCTCGACGAGGTCGGGCAGGGGCCCGGCGAAGCGGGTGCGACCGGCCCCGATGATGTGGAGGTGGTCGGCGATTCGCTCCAGGTCGGAGGTGATGTGGGTGGAGAAGAGGACCGTCCGCCCCTCAGCGACGAGGAAGTCGTGGAGGATGTCGAAGACCTCCAGGCGCGCGACCGGATCCAGGCCCGAGGTCGGCTCGTCGAGGATGAGGAGCTCGGGCCGGTGGGCAAGGGCGAGGGCGAGCTGAAGCTTGACGCCTTGTCCTCGCGACAGGTTCTTCACCTTGACCCGGGCCGGCACGTCCAGCCGGGCCAGGAGGTCGTCGAGCAGGCCCTGGTCCCAGTCGGGGTAGAAGCGCCCCAGGCTGCGGGCGGCGGAGACGGCAGTCCAGTCCCGGGACAGTGCCAGGGAGTCCAGGACGACGCCGATGCGCCCGTGACGGGTCCCGGGGGCGCCGTCGAGCACGCTGATCGAACCGGCATCGATGCCGACCATACCAAGCATCGCCTTGATGGCGGTGGTCTTGCCGGCCCCATTGGGGCCGACGAAGCCGGTGACCAGGCCGCTGGGCACGGTCATGTCAAGGGGCCCCAGGGTGAAGGTCCCCTGCTGGCGCACGACGGCGTCCAAGCGGATGGCATCGGCGGGCCCCGGGCGGGCCGCGTCCGCGGGCTCCGGGCCGTTCATTCCTTCTCGGACGGCTTCTCGCCGGTCTTTGTCTCGTTGGTCCATCGTTGTGCGGTCCTTTCGTGGAGGTCGGGCAAGTCGAGGCCGGCCAGGCGCGCGGTGGCGACGGCGTCGTCGAGCTGGGAGTCCAGCCGGGCGAGAAGTCGTTCGCGGGTCTCGGCCTCGTCCTGGGGGAGCACGAAGCTGCCGCGGCCGGCCTGGTTGGCGATGAGGCCGGCCGCTGCGAGGTCGTTGTAGGCGCGGGTGGTGGTGATGAGGGAGACCTCGAGGTCCCTCGCGAGCCGGCGCAGCGAGGGCAGAGAGGTCCCGGCGGGCAGGTCACCGGACCAGATGGCTCGGCGGATCTGATCGACGATCTGCTCGTACATGGGGGTCCCGGACGTCCGGGAGAGGACAATGTGCACATACTGTTTATATCGCACATGTACAGCATGTGCAACCTCACACTCAGGATTCACGCCGACCAGAGGCAGGCCGGCCGGGCCGGCGGTCCGACCAGGGCTGCGACGGTGACGCATGGGTCGAGCCGGGCTCCAACGTTCGGTCCACACCGAGAGACCCGTATGATCGGTGGCAACCTGAACGTTGCCGACGAAACGGCCTGCCGCGGCTGATCGAGCTGCCCACCGATCACCACCTGATCCCCAGCGAACGGATCGAACACGTCACCCCGACGATACTGGCCACCCGGACGACCACCTCAGACAGCCCGGACACCTCCCGTAAACGGCCACAGGACCTCTCAACGATTCCTGGGCGCTCCGTAGGACAAGCAGCGACCCGGCGTCACCCACGACCGCTTCAGAGCGGACAAGCCTCCTTCGCGTCCTTGAGAGTCTTTCACAGACACACCGGTCACCTGCGTTCGCGTTGTCCACGACGGCACCCCACGGACTCACCTGCAGGCCCGTCATGGACGTCTTCATCTCAAAGGATCCCATCTCCATCGAGTGGGGACTCCGGTGTGGATCAGACAGCCGGACCCCCTGAAGGAGGGGAGGATTCTGGCCAGCGAATGTTATTGACTAACATTTTGTGACTGACTAACATTGCTTCCGTGAGTTCCCGTACATCAACCGCCGACCTGCTCCGTCGGACCTCCCTGAGGATGTTCGCCGAGCAGGGGTTCGATACCGTCCCGGTCACCGCGATCGCCAAGGCCGCCGGGGTCTCCCATATGACCTTCTTCCGCCACTTCCCCACCAAGGAGGCCGTGGTGGTGGCAGACATGTTCGATCCACTCATTGCCGAGGCGGTGCGCGCTCAGCCGCGGCGGTGGCGTCCGCTGACCCGGGCGGTGCGCGGCCTCATTGCGGCGATGGATCGGGAGTCGGCACGCGAGGAGATGTCCTCGCGGGAGTTCCGGGACCGTATCCGCCTGGCGGCTCGTACGCCGTCGCTGTCGGCTGCCGCGCGAGCCGCGAGCCAGGAGACCGAACGAGCCATCGCCGAGGCGCTCATCGTTCCGGGCGTCGACGACGCAGCGGCCAGGGCCGCAGCCGGTGCCGTCATGGGGGCCACCACCAGTCTCCTGCTCGTCTGGGCCGGTGAGAACAACGCGCCCGACGCCGGAGCAACCGGTACGGCCACCAGTACCGACGGAGACGCGGTAACCGTTCTCAGTCGAGGTCTTCTCAGCCTCCTGGGGGAATCATGAGCAGCACAGCAGCTCCGGCCCTGGAAGTTGAGGGTGTCCGTGTTGCCTTGCGGAGGAAGCCCGTTCTACACGGCCTCAGTCTCTCACTCGCCGAGGGCGAGTGCCGCGCCGTCGTAGGTCTCAATGGCGCCGGGAAGACCACGACCCTGCGCGTCATCCTCGGCATGCTGCGTCCCGACGCTGGAAGGGTCCTTCTGCACGGGCGCGATATCGCCTCCTGCCCCAGGGATGCCTGGCGGCGGGTGGGCCACCTGGTGGAGACTCCGTTGTCCTACCCCGAGCTCACGGCCCGGCAGAACATCTTGGCGGCCGCGCGCCTGCACGGTGCCGATACCGAGCGCGCAGGGAGGCTCACGGCACGGATGAGTGAGGCGCTGGCGCTGACCGGCTGGCTCGACACGCCTGTGCGTCGCCTGTCGCTGGGCACGCGCCAGAAGGTGGGGCTGATCGGCGCCCTGGCGCATGAGCCGGACGTCGTCATCCTCGATGAGCCGACCAACGGGCTGGATCCGCTCGCCGTCGTCGGATTTCGGGCGTTGCTGCGGGAGGTGACACGGCGCGGCGGCTCGGTGCTGGTGACCGGGCACCACTTCGATGAGCTGACGCGCATCGCCGACCGGGTCGACATCCTGCACCGGGGACGAGTCATCGACACCATCACACCCGGCGAGCCGGGCAGGCCCGGAGGCTTGGACCTTGAGCGCGTCTTCTTCGACATCGTCCTGGCAGCGGACCGGGATGCTCTGGAGCCCGGATCAGGGCGGTCCTCGGACGTGGACTGGACGCAAGAGGGGCGGGAGGCCTCATGATGAGAACAGATCGCAACGCTCTCGGGATCGTGATCGGCCTGGAGGCCCGCAAACTGGCTCGGGCCACAGTGACGCGCGTGGCGACGATCGCCGCCCTCACCCTGGTCGTGGTCACCACGGCCGGCGGTTATGCCGCCGCGATATATGCCGGAGACACCGACATGGGGCGGAAGGCGGCGTCCATGGTGACCTCGCCCGGCTGGGACGGCTACACCGGTCTGGGGGCGACGAGCGTGAGCGCGACGATCCTCCTGGCGGTGGGCGTGGTGATGTCCTGGAGTGTGGGGCGGGAGTTCACCGACGGAACCATTGTGGGCCTGTTCGCCATCCCGCCGACCCTGCGCACCATTGCGACGGCGAAGATGGTGGTGACTCTGTCCTGGGCGGTTCTGCTGGGAGCCGGAGAAGCGGCACTACTGATGACGGCGGGGTTACTGCTCGGCCTGGGAGTGGCAGGAGCCGCCGGCTGCTTCGCGACGTTGTTGCTTGTCTCGGTGATGCTCGGCGCCGCTGTCCTGCCGGTCATGTGGGCGGCGACGTGGTGGCGCGGCTACCTGGCCGGCATCGGGCTGACACTGGCGATCCTGGTCATCACCAACCTGGCCGCCGGATTCGGCCTCGGCGCCTACACCCCATGGTCGATCCCGGTTGCCTGGACCATGGACCACGATGATGTCAGCGCATTGCTGCTGGTAGTTCCGGTGATGACCGCCGCGATCGGGGCCTGGCTCACGCTTCACACGTGGGACCGCCTCCAGCTGGGCGCCGACTGAGCTCAATACGCTTGGAATACGCCATCTACTGCTCCATCACGACGAGGAGGCTGCCACCTGCTGCACCGCGGCGAGAATGGCCGCGCCCTGCTCGGGCGGGTCACCGCTGCCGATGACGGCGCCGGCCTCCATCTCGAAGGCGACAGTCTCAGAGTCCTGGCCGCCATTCATCATGACATCCAACTCAACTCTCTGAAGCGCCTGGTTGCCAAGGACCACCCCCAGAACCGAGGCGGCGGAATCGACATTCACACCCTCCTTGCGATTCACCCTCAAACAGGTCTTCTTACTGACAGGATCGTCCGCCTCTAGATGCACGAACATTTTAACTTTTTCATCCGATGCAACAGTCTCCATCACAGCCTTGAGTGGGACAGAGGAGAGGTCAGCGCCCCTGAACTGCGTGACAGAGCAACTCGATTCGCCGACTGACACACCCTGCATCACGCTCGGCATATCGGCACCTAACAGCGGCGACGTCGACGGCAAGATGAAATCATCCGAGAGGACCTCAACATCGAGGTACCCGATTGAAACCTGCTCCTCAGTCACACGCACACTCTCCATCTCGGGAGAAACCGCTCCCATGACAACTGGCAGCACTTTTTCAGCAGTCCCCATCGGCAAGTGGCAGGTCATGGACGTCGTACCCTGAACCCATCCGACATACAGCTTCACATCGCTCGCCAACTTATTAGAAGTACTGCGAACAATCGCGAGAACCGACTCCACGGGGGGATCGTTCTCGAGGGTGACATTCCAGGCATAGTACCAGTGCTCCGTATCGACTTTTTCCACAGACGTGACGCCATCAAAGTCGGAAAGATACTTGGGGATCTCACGACCATGGATCAATTGCCCACATCCGACCGTGGCGGAAGCAAGAGATACGGTACCTAAGACCAGCACTCCACGACGCCGAATATTCATAACTATTCGATTCTTTCTCTTCGTCTCCGCGGCCACACCAGGATCATCACGTTTTCACTCACAGCCACGATATCGATGAGGAATTTTTTACTCAACACCCTTACTCGTCATGTGGGCACCCAACCCCACCCAATATTGCAACTCAATGGCGTAGCGTGCCTCATGATGAGGAAGCGAAATCCGATCGGCTGCAGCAGCGCGTCACGAGATGACAATGCCGTCGCAATCTCACTGCAGACACCCTCGCGGGATCCATCAGAATCTCACCGCACCACTCGGACACGCCAGGAAGAGAGCAATCAGGAAGAACCGGATGACGCTGCGTCGCTGACGAACCATAAGGTCATCGTAAGGCGTCAGCCCGCCAGCACGAACGGGGAGAACTCCCCGTTCACGGGGACACCAACCACATCCAACCAGGAACCTCATCTGTCGGGCTCACACCACTGGATGAGCGAAGGTGCGGGCGGCCGCCCCACCGCTTCGGCACTGCCCCACTACCTCCTGGACCTCATCGCCCGAGTCACCACCATCTCCGTCCGCGCCCAGAAGATCACAGACCTCCCTGTCGAGCCTTAAACCCATCTCTCTTTCACATCACGCAGCTCGACCCCAAGAATTTAGACAACCCGCATTACAACCTGGATATCTCCGACTTTAATAATTCCTGAGAGGAGAACATATTTCAAGAATCGGACGGAATGCATCTGGGGACACAGCCTCAAGCGAAAGGTGACGATCACGGACCTGGCTTCGTAGGTTCCAGCTCGCCTCAAATCGCCAGGTCCTCCATCTCCTCGAGCTCCTTGCCCTTGGTCTCGGGCACCCGGAAGAAGACGAAGATGAGGGACAGCAGCGCGAAGACGGCGTAGAAGCCGTAGGCGAAGGTCAGGCTGATGCTGGAGAAGGTCGGGAAGGTGGTGGAAATGAAGAAGTTCGCCACCCACTGGGCCGCGGCAGCCACCGCCAGCGCCCCGGCGCGGATCCGGTTGGGGAACATCTCACCCAGCAGCACCCACACGAGCGGCCCCCAGGTCGCTCCGAAGGCCACGACGAACAGGTTGGCCGCCACCAGCGCGATCGGCGACCACGGCGCCTCCAGGGTTACCTCGCCACCGCTGACGTTGGCGAAGGAGAAGGCCAGCGCCATGAGCCCCAGCGAGATCGTCATGAACAATGACCCGGCCAGCAGCATGGGCCGGCGCCCAACCTTGTCCACCAGGAGGATCGCCAGGATCGTCACCACGATGTTGGTCACCGACGTGATGACCGTGATGGTCAGAGCGTCGGACTCCTGGAAGCCCACGGTGCGCCACAGCGTCGTCGAGTAGTAGAAGATGACGTTGATGCCCACGAACTGCTGGAAAACGGACAAAAGGATGCCCACCCAGACGATCGGTTTGAGCCCCAGCGCCGCCCCACGCAGGTCGGACAGGGATTCGCGCTTCTCGGAGTCGATGGTGGAGCGGATCTCCTCGATCTTGAGGTTGACGTTGATGATGCCGGTGAAGTCGTAGAGCACCTGAGAGGCCTTGTCGTAGTCGCCGCGCGCCACCAGGAACCGCGGGGACTCCGGCAGCCGGAAGGCGAAGATCCCGTAGACGAGGGCGGGCAGGGCCTCGGCGATGAACATCCACCGCCAGGCCTCCATCCCCAGCCACAGCTCCTTGGCGGCCCCGCCCGCATGGCCGGAGAACCAGGCGTCGGCCAGCAGGGAGGAGAAGATGCCGACGACGATGGCCAGCTGCTGGAGGGAGCCCAGGCGACCGCGCACACTCGCCGGGGAGACCTCGGCGATGTATGCCGGGGCGATGACGGAGGCCGCCCCCACGCCCAGGCCACCCACCACGCGCCACACGATGAAGTCGATGACGCCGAAGGCCAGCCCCGAGCCGAGTGCGGATGCCAAGAACATGATCGCGGCGATGAGCATGACCGGCACCCGCCCCATCCGGTTGGAGACCGGCCCGGCGAACCAGGCACCGACCGTGCAGCCGATGAGCGCTGAGGAGACGGAGAAGCCCTTGAGGGCATCGCTGAGGGCGAACTGGTCGGAGAGGGCGTCGACGGCGCCGTTGATGACGGCGGTGTCAAACCCGAAGAGGAACCCGCCCAGGGCCGCGGCCACACAGATGCCGATGATCCGGGCATTGATACGACTGACGGTGGAACCCGGATCATCCAAGGTCGAGGCGGGTGAGGATGTGGTCGGCGGCCGTGAGGAGGAGGACGGTGACGACTGGGAGGACTCTGCCATGGTGTGTTTCCTGACGTCGGAAGAGTCGCGCACGGCACTCGCTTCATGCCGTGCGGCATGGCGGACTCCCTCAGGTTACGACTGTGTCGGGCGCCATAAGAACCGTTTTGCTGTCCATTTCTATGCCCCTGTCTTCTGTCTGATTCGACGCCGTCCGGTCAGGACCCTGGTCCTTGACACCTAAGCGATTTATCCAAGCAACGAGCACCTTCACCCGCACCGACCCCCCATGGCGACCCCGGTCAGCGCAGCACCGCTCACCAGCTAGCGCGACTGGTGGCAGACGACAGCACACCCGAGCCCACCTGAGTGCACAACTCAGGTGGGCTCGGGGGCCTCCCCCTCAGAGAAGAGAGAACTGTTAGCCGGCATCAGGCGCGGCGACGACTCACCAGCAGAGCTCCTCCCATGACGGCGAACACGGCGACCGCCAACGGCAGACCAATCCTGACACCAGTACTGGCCAACGGACCTCCCGCAGGATCACTGGAATCCCCAGACGCCGAACCCGACACCGCCGGGTCACTGCCGGACGAAGACGGGCCATCCATCGTGGCGGAATCACTCGGGTCCGTCGTCGGGTCCGTCGTCGGGTCCGCTGTCGGGTCCGTCGTCGGGTCCGTCGTCGGGTCCGCTGTCGGGTCCGTCGTCGGGTCCGTCGTCGGGTCCGCTGTCGGGTCCGCTGTCGGGTCCGTCGTGGCGGAGTCACTCGGCAAAGGAGACGGCG
>NZ_CAUROW010000045.1:0-17925 GCF_963526355.1 uncultured Actinomyces sp.
GCAAGCTCGGCAAGACGATCCTGTTCATCACCCACGACCTCAACGAGGCCATGCGATTGGGCGACCGGATCGCGATGATGCGTGATGGGCGCGTCGAGCAGGTCGGCACCGCGGAGGAGATCCTGCGCGATCCCGCCTCCGACTACGTCTCGCGGTTCGTGGCCGACGTTGACCGCACCCGGGTACTGACGGCCGGCTCCATCGCAGAGCCGCCCTACGCGATCCTGGGCTCGGACCGCAGCCCCCGCGCGGCCCACAAGCTCCTCCGTGAGAACCAGCCGCCGTGGTTGCTGGTGCAGAACCGCGACCGCACGCCATTCGGCTACGTCTGGGAGGACGATGTCGCCCGGGCGGTCAAGGAGGACTCCAGCATTCTCCCGCTGTCCACGATCCACGAGATGCCGGTGGTGCCGCACTCGACTCCCGTCAACGAGCTGTTCGCCCACGCCGCGAAGCACGCCGCCCCCATCGTCGTCGTCGACGACGACGGCCGGATCTCCGGCGTCATCCCGCGCGTCACCCTGCTGGCGGCCATCAGCGAACAGAACCAGGACGTCAGCGCCTCCAGCGCAGGCAGCCCCGAGCTCGCCGAGGCCAGTGAGACCACCACCGAGGCCGAAGGAGCCAACGCCTGATGATTCCCACGCAGACCCCTGTCCCCAAGATTCCTCTGGGCAAGCTGGTCGAGACACTCATCGACTGGATCCAGAACCATCTCCACGGACTCCTCACCGTCATCTCCCACGCTGGAACCTCGGTCAACGACACCCTCGTGGACCTGCTTCTGGCCGTACCGCCGCTGCTCATGGTGGTCGTCTTCGTCCTCATCGCCTGGATGGCGAAGTCCTGGAGGCTGGCCGTGGGAACCGGTGTCACCTTCCTGCTCGTCATCTCCCTGGGGCAGTGGCGCAACGCAATGGAGACACTGGTCCTGGTCACTCTGGCAACTCTGACCGCCCTGATCTTTGCGATCCCCTTGGGGATCTGGGCCGCTCGCAACAAGTACGTCAGCGCGATCATCCGCCCGGTTCTTGACCTCATGCAGACGATGCCCGCCTTCGTCTATCTCATCCCCTCGGTCCTGTTCTTCTCCATCGGCGTGGTTCCGGGCATGTTCGCAACGCTCATCTTCTCCATGCCCCCCGGGGTGCGGATGACCGAGTTGGGCATCAAGCAGGTGGACCAGGAGACCGTCGAGGCGGGGCGCTCCTTCGGCGCCACAGACTGGCAGATCCTCAAGGGCATTCAGCTGCCCCTGGCCGTCCCCACCATCATGGCCGGCGTCAACCAGGTCATCATGCTGGCCTTGTCGATGGCCGTCATCGCGGGCATGGTCGGTGCCGACGGCTTGGGGAAGGAGGTCGTCAACGCCCTGTCCACCATCAACATCGCCAAGGGGACAGAGGCGGGTCTGTCCATCGTGTTCCTGGCGATCTTCCTGGACCGGGTGACGGCGGCACTCGGAGCGCCGCGGCAGGAGGGCTCACTGCTCTCGCTCCTCAAGAAGCGGTGACCCCTATGACTCGACGACGCTATTCCGCTCCGGCCGCACCGCTGCCGGGAGCGCTTCGAAGGAAATCTATGCAGACCTCCCGACGTACGTTCACCACCGCTCTCGCCGCCCTTGCGAGCGGGAGCGCGCTGGCCGCCTGCGGGCGAGGGTCGGGTGGAGGCAAGCGGCTTCGCCTCGGTTTCGTTCCGTCGTGGAGCGATGGTCTGTCCATGACCCACCTGCTCAAGACTCAGCTGGAGAAGGCCGGTTACCAGATCAAGCTGATGGATCTGAGCGAGGCCGGTCCCCTCTACGCCGGGCTCAGTCAGGGAGCGGTCGATCTCTACCCCTCGGCGTGGCCGGACATCACCCACAAGGACTACATGGACAAGTACCGCAAGTACATCGAGGACCTGGGGACCTACTACGACTCGGCCAAGTTGTGCTGGTCCGTCCCCGACTACTCCGCGATGACCTCGATCGAGGACATCAAGCCCCATGCCTCGCAGATCGACAACCGTATCGTCGGTATCGAACCGGGGTCCGGTCTGGCCAAGGCCTCCGAGGAGAAGGTGATCCCGGCTTACGGCCTGCAGGACATGAAGTTCCTGACCTCCTCGACGGCGAGCATGCTCACTGAGCTCAAGAAAGCTGTTGGCGCCAAGCAGGAGATCGTGGTCACCCTGTGGCACCCCTTCTGGGCGAATACCACCTTCAACATGCGCGACCTGGAGGACCCCAAGGATGCCTTCGGCAAGGGGGAGGGGCTCCACTTCCTGGGGCGTGAGGGGTTCGCACAGGAGTATCCCGAGGTCGCCGAATGGCTCGCATCCATCACGATGGATGAGGCCACCTACGGCAAGCTCGAGGACCTCGTCGTCAATAGCTACGGTGAGGGCAGGGAGGACGAGGCCGCCATTGCCTGGGCCGAGCGCTACCCGCAGTACGACTTCAAAAGGTCCTGATGCGTTCTGGAACGTCTGGTCCGCCCCGTTGAGGGTGAGGAGTCAATACCCCATGATCCCGTCGTCGGCATGCCCGACGGCGGGATTATTGATGGGGAACCGGGCCCATCGCCGGGTGCCGTGCTACGCGGATAGCATCTCTGTGCAGTTGAGAAAGGAGTTTCTCCTCATGAGTGCAGGCGCTGTTCCCCATGGTCAGTCGGTACCCGAGCCGTTGGTCCATCCCACCGGTTCGACCCGTCGTCTGACCTTGATATCGCTCATCCTCAGCGTCGGTTCACTCGTGTTTCTCATCGGGGGCGTCATCGGAATCGAGATTCACGGGGCTCAGAGCGTGCCGGGGCGGGAGCCGTCATCCTCATGGGGGATGCTCGCCGCTGTTCTTCTTTCTCTTGTGCCTCTTGGTCTGTATGGAGCGATCCGGTCCACCTTCGTGCTGCGCAGTGGGCTGGGGATGCGAGTGGACGACGGTGGAATCCACCTGTACTCGGCCCGGGGGAGTCGGACACTGAGCTGGGACAGTGTGCGTGGGCACTTCGACGTCATCGTCACCCGTGTCCGTTCCCTTCCCTTCGTCCACAAGGACGTCTTCATGCGAACCGTTGTCATCGTCAACGGTAATCGGATTGAGCTGCCCTGGCTCGACGCCAGAGGAGAGGGTAAGGATCAGGCGAATGAGCAGGTGCGTCGACACGCAGTCGATCTCTTCGCTCGTGATCCAAGCCCGGAAACGTCGGTGCGGCCTGATCGTCTTTCCCCCCGAAGCCCTGATCCACTGCTGATGGAGCAGCTCAGTCCCAACGGATACTGGTCGCTGCCCGCCCTGTACGGCTGTTTCGCGGTTCCTGTTCTGGTAGTGGTCGTCCAGCTCCTGTCGTTCCTCTGGGATGGCTTCGGATACGCCTTCTCTTACGTTGTCGTCCCCGGTACTGTCGCGTTTGTCGATGCCTGCGCGCTGGTCTACCTGGTGGTGCTGTTCTCGTGGCTGTACACCCCCACCTATGTCGTCGTCGAGCCGTCGGGGGTAACGGTCCGAGGGCGTCAGGGCAGTTGGAAGGGGGAGTACTCCCTGCACTGGGACCAGGTGCGCGGCCAGTTGGAGGCTCGGGTCGTCAGAACCACCTTGGGATGGGAGGCGCAGGTGGTGTGTCAGACCGGGGACCGCGACGTCGTTCTGACCGGAGCGTCGCTCCTGGCCGCGGACGAGCGATCCGCCAGACGCGTGGCGCGCGAGCGGATCGCACTCATCTCCTCCTACGACCCTGCTGCCCCGCTGCTCGGCGAGGAGTTCTACTCCTCGATGCGGTTGCCGTCCTCGTCGAGTAAGTAGCCCTCGTCGTCGATCGGCCGGAAGGTCATCCGGCCATCGGCGATCTCCTCGGCGAAGTGCTCCCTGGTCACGAGCCTGGTTCGGCGGCCGCGTTCCTTCATCTCCTCGTAGGACATCGAGGTCTTCCATGGAGTGTCGTCCCCTGTGGGGGCGGTGGTCAGGTACATCGCGTTTCTCCGAGTCCGTGAGTCTTGGGGATGGAGACCGTCGTGCGGAGACTGCCGAGTCTTATCGCTGGAGCGTCTCCCGGTTGAGCTCGGGGGCGGGGGCGTGTCGGCGGCCGTCATGGACATCGGCAGCGACGTACTCCGGTGGGATCGGCTGACTCCGGTGGGTGCGTTCCCGGTGGGTGTCATAGCCGAGTGAGGTGTCCCATGGCCTCTCGATGACGGCGACGAAGGCCATGAACGGCAGCCATGTCAGAACCGTCAGCGCCGTCGTCGATGCCGGAGCGAGGAGCCGGGCCGCCAGGAACCCGGCGACCGCTGGACAGAGCACGGCAATGAGGGTCAATATCAGGCCGTGGGCGTCCCGAGAGCGCCACAGGCGCATGATGATGCGGTGCGCCGAGACGTCGATGATCTCGCGCACCGTCACCGCCACCAGGGAGAACAGGGCTGCCCGGCCGACGCCCAGGCCGGCTCCGGTGATCGCGGACCAGATGACCACGATGATCGCCAGTCCGATCGTCCCGGGCACTCCAAGGATCAAACGACCCACCACCATCGCCGATACCGGGGTGGCGGGCTTCCAGCGCCCGTGTCCTGCGCCGTGCTGTCCCGTGCTGCCCTCGCTCATGTCTCCTCCCCGGCCGGATGGGCGATCAGCCGTTTGAGTCATTCTACAAAAACCTGTGGGAGGTCTCTCGCGCTGGGGCGGTGGCCGGTGCCGCTGCGGCTGTGCGGGCCCTGGACGACGACGTTGGAAGACGCTCATCGGGGTGGGGCCTGCCACCCTCATTCCGGTTTCCTCATGACGGTTGAAAATCATGCGTATTCTGTGCCCGTGAGTCCGGACCATCAGCATGCACGCGGCGATATCGACATGGCCTCTCTTCATGCTCAGGACTCCACCGGGTTGCTGGATCGGATCGATCGTGCCGTGGTCTGGGACATCCCCCTGAAGACGCCGTTTCGCGGCATCACCCGCCGTGATGGCGTCCTGCTTCACGGCCCCAGCGGTTGGGGCGAGGTGGCGCCGTTCTGGGACTACGGGTCGGAGGTCGGCGCACCCTGGCTGGCTGCCGGACTGTCCCAGGCCCTGGGCGACGTTGTCCTGCCCCGTTACCGCGAGACCGTTCCCGTCAACGTGACGATCCCCGAGGTCGGTGCCCAGGAGGCGGCCCAGATGGTGCGTTCCTCCGGGGCCGGGACGGCCAAGGTCAAGGTCTCCGGCCGGCGTGATCGACGCTCTGACGACCTGGAGCGGCTTGAGGCGGTCCGCTCGGTCCTGGGCCGTTCTGGAAAGGTGCGCATCGACGTCAACGGCGCCTGGGACGTGGACCGTGCTCGTGAGAACCTGCCGCAGATGGATCGGGCCGCTGGGGGATTGGAGTACGTCGAGCAGCCCTGCGCCACCGTTCACGACCTGGCCGACCTGCGCCGCGCCGTCGACGTGCCCATTGCCGCGGACGAATCGATCCGGCTGTCGGCCAATCCGCTGGAGGTCGTGCACCGGCACGCGGCCGACGTCGCCATCCTCAAGATCGCCCCGTTGGGAGGCGTGCGTCGGGCCCTGGACATGGCTGATCGTCTCGGTCTGCCCGCAGTCGTCTCCTCTGCGCTGGATACCTCCATCGGCATCATGGCCGGCGCCGCCCTCGCCTTCAGCCTTCCTGCTCTGAGCCACGCTTGCGGTCTGGGGACCGTGCGCCTGTTGACCCGGGACGTCGCCGACCCCAGTGTCGTTCCCCGCGGCGGGATCCTGCGCGTCGACGTCGGTGCCCCGGTCTCCGAGCGCCTCCTGAACGAGGTGAAGGCGGGCCCCGACCTCACCAGGCGCTGGCAGACCCGCCTGCTCCACCTGGCCGCTGCCCTGCACGCCCGCCGTCAGCGCGAGCTCCGTGACCCGAGCCGGGCTGTGGCCGGACTGCCTCTGTGAGGCTCGTGCGAGCCCCACCGAACTGTGACGAATCGCGGCGGAGCGGAGACCAGGTGCTCTCGTATCCTCTTTCCTGTGACCGACTCCCCGGGACGCCCGCAGCCGCCACCGGCCCTGGCCGACGCCCGTAGCCTCGTGGCTGCTCTTGTGGCCGAAGGCGTCAGCGAGGTCGTCCTGTGCCTGGGATCGCGCAGCGCTCCGCTGGCGGACGCCCTGGCCGACGCCGCCGATGCCGGGGTACTGCGACTGCGGGTCGTGCTGGACGAGCGCAGCGCCGGCTTCATCGCGCTGGGGGTCGCTCGCGCCCACGCTTTGGCCGGGGTCGGCCGCTGCGCCGCCGTTGTCACCACCTCGGGGACGGCCGTCTCCAACCTCCATCCCGCTGTGAGCGAGGCCGACGCCGCCGGGATCCCCCTGCTCGTCATCAGCGCCGACCGGCCTCACGAGTTGGTGGGCACCGGCGCCAGCCAGACCACCGAGCAGACCGGGCTCTTCGCCGCTGCCCTGCGTCTGGTTGTGGACCTGCCGGCGGACCTCTCCGCCGACCTCGGGGGTGACGCGGCCGGTTCCGTCGTCGCCGGACAGGTGCGCCGTGTGGTGGCGGCCGCCACTGGGGTCATGAGCCGAGACCCCGGGCCGGCTCAGGTCAATGTCCGTTTCCGTCCGCCCCTGACTGCCCGGGATACGGGCGCGACCCCGCTGGACGACGTGCCGGCGCCGGCTGTGCTCACCCCGCTCGAGGCGAGCGCGGGTCGGCAGTGCCCGCCAGCTCCTGTTCCCAAGGCCGGAAGCGGTGAGCAGGCCGGCAGTGAGCCCTTGAGGGAGAGCGCTCGGGGAATCGTCGTCGCCGGCGATACGGCCCACCCCGCCGCCGGAGCCCTGGCCCGGGCCTTGGCCGAGCACCTCGACTGGCCACTCCTGGCCGAGCCCACCTCCCAGGCCCGCGGCGGTCCTCAGGCCCTGACCCGCTACGCCGAGCTCCTGGAGACCCGGTCGGGACGCGAGCTCGCCGCACGCGCGGACCATCTCATCGTCGTCGGCCACCCCAGCCTCAGTCGATCCGTCAGCGCGCTCCTGGGGCGCGACGACGTGGAGACCACTGTCCTGACCGAGCGCGCCCGATGGACCGACGTGTCCGGGAGGGCACGCCATGTCATCCCCATCGACGGCCCGGGTCGTTTCCCTGTGGGTGAGGTCGCCTCTCGGGCAGCCCTGCTGGCCGCCTCCCTCGGCTTGGCACGCGTCGGCCCCGGCTGGTCCGAGTCCTGGCGTCAGGCCGTGGCGGAACTATCCGAGCCGGCCCACCCCAGCGGCGTCGACGCCGTCGCGAACGCCGCTGTGAACGCCGTGTGGGAGGCCAGTCTCGTCCCCGATGCCCCCGTTCTGCTGATCGGCTCCTCAATGACGGTACGGCGGTTCGACCGCCTCGCCCGTCCCGCGGGCACCGCCCCGCCGGCCGTCGCCAACCGCGGCCTGGCCGGAATCGATGGCACCATCGCCACCGGCGTCGGGATGTGGCTTGCCTCCGGCCGGCCGGTGCGCGCCGTCATGGGTGATCTCGCCTTCCTTCATGACGCCATGTCGCTGGGCAGAGGACTCCGTGAGAAGGAGGCGGATCTTCAGGTCATCGTCGTCGACGATGACGGGGGTGCGATCTTCTCCCACCTGGAGTACGCCCACACCACAGCGTCTGGTCGGTTCGAGCGGTTCTACACCGCCCCGCAGTGTGCGAGTATTTCTGCGCTGGCCGCCGCTCTGGGGGCCCGTGTCCACGTCCCCGAGAGCGTCGCAGCCTTGCAGGCGCTCCTTGATGAGCCGGTCAGCGGCCTCAGTGTCATCATCTGGGAGGTTGAGAGTCGCGCTGGGCCGGAGATGCTGTCACCGGGGCGGTGCCGTACCCATGCCTAACGTCCGGACAACATGAACAGCGATAAAGATGGACAGCACCGTGTGCGGTGCGATCCGGAAGAGGGGATGGTGGCTCCCGCTGGGCCCTCTTCCTCTCGTTGCACTGCGATAGAACGGTTACACAATCCACAGTGGAGTCTCAGGAAATAGTCGGAAACGATCCAGTGCTCCACTGTTGTCTACCTGCAGATCAGGACAGAGCTCAGGGCTCGAGGAGGAATACACATGAGCGGCAACGACGAAACGATCCCGGAGACCTACCGGCCCGCTGATGAGCCCGACCCGGCGGCAGACGGCAACGGCGATGTCTCCCGGTTCGCCGCCGGTCAGGAAGCGTCTACCGCGGCCTCCGGAGGAGAGCCGCCGAGCCGGGCTGCTGACGCCGAGCACACCCAGCAGTTGCCCGCCGACCGGCCAACGTCGGTCTATGGGCCGTCCGCGCAGGGCTCCTCCTCGTCCTATGAGGACCGGCAGCCGGGCCCGTACCAGCCCCGGCAGCAGAGCCCCGCCTACTCCCAGGGGCAGCAGGCGCACCTCGGCTCTCCCTATACGAGCGTGCCGGCGACCCCTGCCGGCTACGACTTCACCCGGTCCGAGGACCGCAGTGGCGGTGCGCCCGCCGGCGACCCGTACAGCGGTTCCGGCGCCTACGCGCCCGCCGGGGATGCCGGGGAGTCCTTCTTCCCGACCGCGGATGCCTCCGGCGGCGACACTGGCAGGAGCCGACGTCGAGGGCCGGGGTGGGGTGCGCTGGTGGCCTCCATCGTGGTCGCATCCCTGTTGGGGGCGGGCGGTGCTGTCGGAGCGGTCAGGTATCTGGACGCCCGCGGTGGGGTCGAGGCGTCGCGGTCCTCGGCAGCTCCCACTGCGATCGCCACCGGTGACACGACCAAGACCGTCGACAGCACCGGCCAGGCTCCCGACTGGGAGGCCGTCTCGGCGGCAGTATCCAACGCCGTGGTGTCCATCGCCATCGCCGCGGAGGGGGGGAACTCCCTGGGCTCCGGGGTCATCTATGACGACAAGGGGCACATCATCACCAACAACCACGTGGTGGCGGGTGCCTCGCAGATTCAGGTGACTCTGGCCGACGGTCGCGTCTACGACGCGGATATCACCGGTACCGACCCCGCCACCGATCTGGCGGTCATCCAGCTCAAGAATGCGCCCGCCAACCTCACCGTCGCCCAGCTCGGTGACTCCGACCAGCTGACCACCGGCCAGGACGTCATGGCGATCGGTAACCCTCTGGGCCTGTCATCGACTGTGACCACTGGTATTGTCTCGGCGCTGGACCGCCCCGTCGTCAACTCCCAGGCGCAGGGCGGAGAGGGCGGCCTGGGTGGCGGCTCATCGTCGCCGGTCTTCACCAACGCCATCCAGATCGACGCCGCCGTCAACCCGGGCAACTCCGGCGGCCCCCTGTTCGACGAGAAGGGACGGGTCATCGGTATCACCAGCTCGATCGCCACCACCGGGGGTTCCAGTTCCGGAGAGAGCGGCAGCTCGGGCAGTATCGGTATCGGCTTCGCGATCCCCGTCAAACTGGCGGACAAGGTTGCCAAGCAGCTCATCGAGTCCGGGGCGGCCACCCATGCCTATCTGGGTGTCGCTCTGGAGACCGGCTCCGCCGAATCAGACGGTGATAGGCGCGCCGGCGCCAAAGTCACCTCGGTGGAGAGTGGTTCGCCCGCCGATAAGGCTGGTCTGAAGAAGGGCGACGTCATCACCGCCATCGACGGCAGGACCACCGCCCAGGGGTCGGCGCTGACCGGCTACGTACGCCAGTCCTCCGCCAACGACAAGGTCAAGCTCACGGTCATCCGCGACTCCAAGAAGCAGGACATCGACGTCACCCTGGCTGAGCGCAAGGATTCTTGACGGGTATCGTTCAACGGGCGGAGGACCGCTTGCGCCAGTCCTCCGATCCGGGTGAATTCAATGCCGCCCCTGCTCAAGGAGATCCTGCGCCGAGTGGGACCGACTGTTCTGAGAATCGGTAACGGGAACCTTCGGGGACGTCTCGGGTTTCGGTAATCGACCGTTCGTCCGATTGAAGACCCGCATCGGGCTGCCGTGTGGACTTCAGGGTCGCACGCCCAGGGCCCCCAACATGGGGCGCATCTTGGCGATCGTCTCCGCCAGCTCGTCGATCGGATCGGAGTCCGGCATGATGCCTCCGCCCCCGAACACTCTCGCGGGGGAGTGGGGGCCAGGGCCTCCCGTGGGCAGCTGGGCGCTGCGCAGTGCGATGCACCACTCGCCCTCGCCGTGCCAGTCCACCCAGCCCACGGGGCCGGCGTAACGCCCCCTGTCCATGGACTCGGCCTCCTCAATGAGGCGCGCGGCCGCCGGGGTCGGCGTCCCGCACACCGCGGCCGTCGGGTGCAGCGCGTCCACCAGCGCCAGGGCGCCTGTGTCCCCAGCGACGACCCCGGTGACGTCACTGGCCAGGTGCAGCACATTCGGCAGTGTCAGGACGAAGCGCGCAGGGGCCTCCACTACCGAGCACAACGGCTCCAGTGCCGTGATCGCCGAGGCTCGGGCCAGCTCGTGCTCCCGGTTGTTCTTCTCCGAGCCCTCCAGCCAGGACGCCAGGCGCGCCGTGGTCAGCGCGTCCTCGCCGGCGTGCCGGCGTGCCGTGCCGGCCAGCACCCTGCTGATGAGGTGCCGATCGCGCAGGCGCAGCAGCAGCTCGGGACTGGCCCCCACCGTCTGGTCGACGGCGAAGACCCAGGTGGAGGGATAGTCGCAGGCCAGTCGCCGCAGCACCGTGCCGGTGGCCAATGGCGCAGCCGGGCAGGCCAGCACGTCGCGGGCCAGAACCACCTTGCGGGCCTGCCCCGCACGCATCCGCTCCTGCGTGGCGGACACCGCCTCGCACCACTGCTCCTCGCTGAGTGCCCCGGTCTCAACGGCGGCAGTGCCCCCGGAGTCCCCGTCATCACCGGCTCGCTCCCGTCCGATCACTGGAAGCGCCTGGGCCACCATCGCCTTGAGGAGCAACTCGGGGTCTGGGTGCTCCGGCTCCGCCCCGTCGACAGCCTCGGGCACCGCGGTCGTCAACCAGGCGCCGGAGTCGTCGAGCCCGACGAGGGCCTCGGGGACAACGAGGGCCGAGGGCTGCTCGGAGGTGGGGGAGAAGGTGATCGTGCCCAGGGCCACCGGCCCGGTCCCGGGGCGGACCAGCGCGTCGCGCCACCAGGCCGCGCCGACGACGGCCCGCCACGCGGCCCGCAGCGCCTCGATGCGATCCGCCCCGTGGGCCTCGATCGCCAGGACGCGGCCCAGCCCGATGAGTCCGCGTCCCTCATGGACCCAGGAGCAGACCGCCTCGCGGCCCGCCAGCAGGTCGACGAGCTCCAGTCCCGCGAGCGCGTCATCGGGTAGCTCGTGTGTACGGAAGGACAGCCGCGGCGGCGCGGCCTGGCAGTGATCGGCCTTCACGACTCGGCTCTACTCTCAGTGCGCGATCGCGGTGCGCGCGGCATGATCCGGCCGAGTGGCCCGGTGGACGGCGACGATCCCGCCGGAGAGGTTCTTGTAGCCCACGCCCCGCCAACCGGCCTCGTGCATGAGGCCGGCCAGCTCCCTCTGGTCCGGCCAGGCCAGGATCGACTCGCCCAGGTAGTCATAGGCCTCGGTGTTCGACGAGACTGCGCGGGCAGCGGTCGGAAGGGCGCTGCCCAGGTAGAAGCGGTACAGACGTCGGAAGAGAGGTGAGACCGGGGTGGAGAACTCAGCGATGATGATCCGGCCGCCCGGCACCGTCACCCGGTGCATCTCCGCCAGCGCCCGCGCCGTGTCCTGAACATTGCGCAGCCCGTAGGAGATGGTGACGACGTCGAAGGTCTCATCGGCGAAGGGCAGGGCCGTGGCGTCCCCGGCCACGAAGGCGATCTCGGGGTGGCGGCGCTTGCCCTCGGCGACCATGCCGGTGGAGAAGTCGCAGGCCACGACCTCGGCGCCGTCGGCGGCGTACTCCACCGAGGAGGTCCCGGTCCCCGCGGCCAGGTCCAGGACACGCATCCCCGGTCCGGCGGCCACGGCCGCGCGCGTCACCCGGCGCCACATGTGCACCTGGAACAGGCTCATGACGTCATTGGACAGGTCGTACCGGCGCGCGACGGCGTCGAACATCCCGGCGACCTCGCGCGGGTCCTTGGCGAGGGTGGCTCGAAGCGGGGATCTGTTCATGGGGGCATCATTGCAAATCCCGGCTATGGCACCGCCATCGAGATGTGACGTGTCATCCTGCGGTCCGCCCCCTTACCGGCTAGGACTCAGGTCCCGTCCGACGGTGTTGAAATTCGTCATTCCCGTGCAGCGTAATTCTGGAACGACGCGGTATGCCGCCCCCGCGCGGTTTTGTCGGAGTATTGCCGTCACAGCAACGAAAATCGCTGTCCCGCGCGCCTGCGGCGGGCCGCGTGCAAGCGGTGTCGTCCCGCTGGGTACAGTCGGCAGCGGCCCCGAGGACCGCGGGCCTGCATTACGGTGCCAACTGTGATGCCTACGACAACACCTGCCGTGCCCGATGTACCGAGGAGGAGAGCCCTAGTGACCCAGGCGGCCGCCCAGTCCAGCGCCTCCACCACGGCCGACGTCATCGTCGTCGGCGCCGGCCCGGCCGGCTCCTCGGCCGCCTTCCACATGGCCACTCTCGGTCTCGAAGTCATCCTCCTGGAGAAGCAGGAGCTCGGCCGTGACAAGGTCTGCGGCGACGGCCTGACCCCCTCGGCCGTGCGCGAGCTCGTCTCCATGGGTATGGACACCTCCGGCTGGCAGCGCAACCGCGGCCTGCGAGTCATCGGCGGCGGTCACCTCCTCCACTTCCCCTGGCCCGAGCAGGCCTCCTTCCCCTCCTACGGGATGGCCCGCCCCCGCGCCCTGCTCGACCGCGACCTGGCTGAGCACGCCGCCGCTGCCGGGGCCCGCCTGCTCACGGGCGTCACCGTCACCGGCCCCGTCACCTCGCCCACTGGCCGGGTGACCGGCGTCGAGGCCCGCCCCTCCAACCGAGTCGCCTACCCCGGTATCGAGGCCCCCACCACCTTCACCGCGCCGCTGGTCGTCGATGCCGGAGGGGTCTCGGCCCGCCTGGCCACCGCCGTTGGGCGCACCAAGAACGAGCGCCGCCCCATGGGCGTGGCCGTGCGCGCCTACTTCCGCTCCCCACGCGCCAAGGACGTCTGGATGGAGTCGCGCCTCGAGCTGTGGGACGGCAAGCCCGGCAAGTCCGACCTCCTGCCCGGCTACGGGTGGATCTGGTCCGTGGGGGAGGGACTGGTCAACGTCGGCCTCGGCTCGGTCTCCTCGCGCGCCTCGGCCACCGCCATCGACTACCGCGCCGTGTTCAACCGCTGGATGGACAACGTCCCGGCCTCCTGGGGATTCACCAAGGAGAACCAGGTCGGCGGTCTGGTCAGCGCCGCCCTGCCCATGGCCTTCAACCGCAAGCCCCACTACGCCGACGGCCTCATGCTGCTGGGAGACGCCGGCGGCATGGTCTCACCGTTCAACGGCGAGGGCATCGCCCAGGCCCTCCTGTCCGGCCGCCTGGCCGCCCAGGCCGCCGCTCAGGCCGCCGCCCGCTCCACGACGTCGGGCCGCGAACAGGTCCTGGCCCAGTACCCCAAGGCCCTCAGTGCCGAGATGGGCGGCTACTACACGCTCGGGCGCATCTTCGTCGCCCTCATCGAGCACCCCGAGGTCATGCGCCTGTGCACCCGCTACGGGCTGCCCCGCAAGCGCCTCATGAAGCTCGTCACCAAGCTCCTGTCCGACGGGTGGGAGCGCCGTGGCGGTGACGGAATCGACCACTTCATCCAGCTCCTGACAAGGATGGTGCCGGAAGCATGAACCCCTACGCCTCCCTGCTCATCATGGCCGCATTGGCCCTCGTGGTTGCGATCGGCGGCCTGGCCCTGAGCGCCATCATCAGCCCCACCCGGCGCAACCGGGTCAAAGTCGCCAACTACGAGTGCGGCATCGACCCCACCCCCGCCAACACCGAGCACGGACGCTTCCCCGTCTCCTTCTACCTGGTGGGCATGACCTTCATCATCTTCGACGTCGAGGTGGTCTTCCTCTACCCCTGGGCCACGGCCTTCGGGCGCCTGGGGTTCTTCGGGCTGAGCGCCGCCGTACTGTTCATCGGCCTCATCACCGTGCCCTACATCCTGGAGTGGCGCCGCGGCGGGCTGGACTGGGACTGAGACGCACGGATCGAGCACGAGGCACCACAACGGGACCCACGGGCGGCACGCGGCCCCGACGATCTCAAGGAGTACACAGCAGTGAAGAGCATGAAACAGCACAACGCCTTCATGGCGTCCATCCCCTCCAAGCGCAACGACCCCTACGCCGCCGCTGCCGCCGAGGTGGACAGCCCCGGCTTCCTGCTGACCACCGTCGAGAAGCTCGCCGGCCTGGCCCAGGCCCGCTCCATGTGGCCGGTCACCATGGGGCTGGCCTGCTGCGCCATCGAGATGATGGCCGCCGGCACCCCCCGATTCGACATGGCCCGCTTCGGCTGGGAGGTCTTCCGCGCCTCCCCGCGCCACGCCGACGTCATGATCGTCTCGGGCCGCGTCTCCCACAAGATGGCCCCGATCGTGCGCAACGTCTACGACTCCATGCCCGAGCCCAAGTGGGTCATCTCCATGGGGGCCTGCGCCTCCACGGGCGGCATCTTCAACAACTACGCCATCGTCCAGGGCTGCGACCACATCGTTCCGGTGGACATCTACCTGCCGGGCTGCCCGCCGCGCCCCGAGATGCTCCTCAACGCCATGCTCGAGCTCACCCGCCAGATCGAGAAGAAGCCGCTGTTCAAGCACCGTGAGGAGATCGCCCGCGCCGTCGAGGCCGCCGCCCTGTCCTCCACCCCCACCCATGAGATGAAGGGCCTGCTGGCATGAGTGAGAAGAACGCGCCGGGACACGACTCGGGCTCCGACGCCCTGCCTGAGATCCCCGAGGTCTCGGCGGTCCCCGCCGTCCCCGAGGTCGCCGGCACCCCCGTGCGCCCCGAGCTGTGCCTGGAGGTCATCGCCGCTCCCACCGGCCAGTTCGGCGCCTCCGACGCCGGTGACACCACCGGCTACGGTGAGCACCGCAGTGTCGTCACGCTCGCCCCCGCCGCTGTGCGTCCCTACGGCGACTGGTTCGACGGCGTCGTTGACGCCCTCATCGAGGACCTCCGGGACGCCGACGTCGACCCGGCGGCCGCCATTGAGAAGGTCGTCATCGAGCACGACGAGCTCACCCTGTTCATCGCCCGCGAGCACCTGCTCGACGTCGTGCGCCCCCTGCGCGACGACCAGGACCTGCGCTTCGAGCTGTGCCTGGGCGTCAGCGGCGTCCACTACCCCCAGCTGGCCGGCCGCGAGCTGCACGCCTGCATCGAGCTGATGAGCCTGACCCACGGCGGGCGTCAGCTGCGCCTCCAGGTCGCCTGCCCCGTCTCCGACCCGCACGTGCCCTCCATCGTCTCGGTCTACCCCGGCAACGACTGGCACGAGCGCGAGACCTGGGACCTCATGGGCATCGTCTTCGACGGCCATCCCCACCTGACCCGCACCGCCATGCCCGACGACTGGGTGGGCCACCCCCAGCGCAAGGACTACCCGCTGGGCGGCATCCCCGTCGAGTACAAGGGCGCCCAGACCCCGCCCGCCGACACCCGGAGGTCCTACCGCTGATGAGCACCGCACGCACCTTCCGCGCCTCCGGCCCGGCCACGGACGACCTGTCCGCCGGCGCCGAGCAGTTCACCGTCAGCGGCGGGGACTGGGACGACGTCGTCGCTCAGATCGCCGAACGCGACGAGGTCGACCGCCTGCGCAACGACCGCATCGTGCTCAACATGGGCCCGGTCCACCCCTCCACCCACGGCGTGCTTCGCCTGGTCCTGGAGGCCGACGGCGAGGTCGTCACCGAGGTCCGCGTCGGTACCGGCTACCTGCACACCGGTATCGAGAAGAACATGGAGTACCGCACCTGGGTGCAGGGCGAGACCTTCGTGACCCGCATGGACTACGTGGCCCCCTTCTTCCAGGAGGTCGGCTACGCGCTCGCGGTCGAGAAGCTCCTGGGCATCACCGACGACGTGCCCGAGAAGGCCACTGTCACCCGTGTGCTGCTCATGGAGCTCAACCGCATCGCCTCCCACGTCGTGGCGGTGGGCACCGGGGGCAACGAGATGGGCGGCACCACACTCATGACCATCGCCTTCCGCTGCCGCGAGAACATCCTCAAGGCCTTCGAGATGGTCTCCGGGCTGCGCATGAACCACGCCTACATCCGCCCCGGGGGCCTGGCCCAGGACATCCCCGAGGGCTTCACCGAGTTCGTGCGCTCAGTCATGCCCGGTATCAAGAACGACATCCACGAGCTCGAGCTCTTCCTCATGGAGAACCCGATCCTCAAGTCCCGTTTCATCGGCGTGGGCGAGATCGACCTGTCCGGCGCCCTGGCCCTGGGACTGACCGGGCCCTGCCTGCGCGCCGCCGGCTACCCCTTGGACATCCGACGCACCAAGCCCTACTGCGGCTACGAGACCTACGATTTCCGGGTACCCACCTACAAGGTCTCCGACTGCTACAACCGGCTACGGCTCCGAATGGATGAGTCCTACGAGTCCCTCAAGATCGTCTCGCAGTGCCTGGACCGCCTCGACGAGATCTCCGCCCGCGGCGACGACCCCTCCAACTCCACGATGGTGGCCGACCCGACCATCGCCTGGCCCGCCCGCATGGCCATCGCCACCGACGGCCAGGGCCAGTCCCTGGAGCACGTGCGCGAGATCATGGGCTCGTCCATGGAGTCCCTCATCCACCACTTCAAGCTGGTGACCCAGGGCTTCCGGGTTCCCGCCGGGCAGGTCTACCAGACCGTCGAGCACGCCAAGGGGGTCCTGGGCATCCACGCCGTCTCCGACGGCGGCACCCGCCCCTACCGGGTCCACTTCCGCGACCCCTCATTCTCCAACCTGCAGTCGTTGGCCCTGATGGGCGAGGGCGGCATGATCGCCGACCTCGTGCCCACCCTGGCCTCCATCGACCCCGTCCTGGGAGGCGTGGACCGCTGATGAGCACCACCGAGAACGCAGTCGACCCAGCCGTCGAGACCATCGCCACCGTCAGCGCGGTGGACCCGGTGGGCACCGTGGCTGCTGCCGCCGTCGCCGCCGGTTACAGCCCCGACGTCGCTCAGGGGCTCCAGATCGACATCGAGCGGATCATCGCCCGCTACCCGTCGGGCAAGGAGCGCAGTGCCCTCATCCCGATGCTTCACCTCATCCAGTCCGTGGACGGCTACGTCTCCGCGGCCGGCATCGCCCTGTGCGCCGACCGCCTGGGCCTGGACCGTGCCGAGGTCAGCGCAGTGGCCACCTTCTACAGCCAGTTCCGCCGCCACCCGGCCGGCACCTACCACGTGGGCGTGTGCACCAACGCCCTGTGCGCCGTCATGGGCGGTGACGAGATCTGGTCGGCCGTCACTGAGCACACGGGTCTGGGCGCTGAGGAGACCAGCGAGGACGGCACCATCAGCCTCGAGCGCATCGAGTGCAACGCCGCTTGCGACTACGCCCCCGTCGTCATGGTCAACTGGGAGTTCTTCGACAACCAGACCCCCGCCTCCGCCGTCGCCATGATCAAGGCCCTTGAGCGCGGCGAGGACATCACCCCCACCCGCGGGCCTGAGACCGTCCCCACCTTCCGCGAGAATGAGCGCCTGCTGGCCGGCTTCGAGGACGGCCGCGGCGACGAGGGCCGAGGCCCCGGCGAGCCGACCCTGCGGGGCCTGCGCATCGCCCGCGAGCATGGTTGGACCGCGCCGAAGGAGGAGTCCAAGTGAGTGTCACCACCACCTACACCGCGCCGGGCACCCTCACCCCGGTCCTGACCGACCTGTGGGACCAGGAGCGTTCCTGGACCCTGCGGGCCTACCTCGACCACGGCGGTTATGAGGGCCTCAAGCGCGCCAAGGCCCTCAGTTGCGAGGAACTCATCACCCTCATCAAGGACTCCGGACTGCGCGGACGCGGCGGTGCCGGGTTCCCCACGGGTCTGAAGTGGTCCTTCCTGCCCCCGGTCGACGGTGGCCCGCGCTACCTCGTGGTCA
>NZ_CAUROW010000046.1:0-17589 GCF_963526355.1 uncultured Actinomyces sp.
GCCGACCGGTGGCCCGACGTCGATAAGGGGCGAGGCGGTCGCGGCTCAGTGACGCTC
This sequence comes from uncultured Actinomyces sp., assembly GCF_963526355.1. Classification (GTDB taxonomy): domain Bacteria; phylum Actinomycetota; class Actinomycetes; order Actinomycetales; family Actinomycetaceae; genus Actinomyces. The sequence continues at coordinate 58 of NZ_CAUROW010000046.1, forward strand.
GTGGACAACGACACCGGAGACGTCGGCGTCCTCCAGACGCACCACTCGCGAGCCGGACACCAGCCGGTGCCCCAACCAGATGGCCCCGAAGACCGGCAGACCGATGTAGGAGGAGAGCACCTCCAGCAGCTGTCCCTTGAAGACCGCCTCGTAGTTCTGGCCCAGAATCACCAGAGCGCACAGGGCGAAGGCCAGGATCGGCCCCAACGGGAACCAGGGCGCCCGGTAAGGCAGATCGGCCGGGTCATTGCCCTGGAGCACGTAGGCGCGCCGGAAGCGGAAGTGGCACGCCGCGATCCCCAACCACACGATGAATCCGCACAGGGCCGAGACATTGAGCAGCCACGTGTAGGCGGTGTCCTGACCCACCACGGCGGTGAGGAACCCTGCCGCTCCCACCAGCGCCGTCGCTCCCAGGGCCCGCACCGGTACCCCGTGACGGTTCACGTAGGAGAACCAAGCCGGCGCCTGGCCCTGCAGGGCCATCGAGTGCAACATACGGGTCGAGGCGTACAGGCCGGAGTTGCCGGCGCTGAGCACTGCAGTGAGGATGACCGCGTTCATCAGGGCCGCCGCGATCCCGATGCCCGCCCGCTCGAAGACCAGGGTGAAGGGCGAATAGGAGATGTCCGAGGTGTCCGAGCGCAGCAGGTTGGGATCCGTGTAGGGCACCAGGAAACCGATGACCGCGATCGCCCCGATGTAGAAGATCATGATTCGCCAGAACACCGTGTGGATCGCCTTGGGCACGTCACGGCGCGGATTGCGGGCCTCACCGGCTGCCACGCCCACGAGTTCGGTGCCCTGGAAGGAGAACCCGGCCACCATGAACACCGACACGATCGCCAGCATCCCACCATGGAAAGGCGCGTCCCCTGTGGTCCAGTTGCTGAAGCCTGCGGGCCCACCGCCAATAACGCCTGCGATCATCGCCACGCCCGCGATCAGGAAGACGATGACCGTGACCACCTTGATGGTCGACAACCAGAACTCCCCTTCGCCGAAGGCCCTGGCGGACAAGGCATTGAGCGTCGTCAACAGGGCCAGAAACAGCGCTGCCCAGATCCATGAGGGCACCCCCGGCAGCCAGTAGGCCATGACGATTCCGGCAGCCACCAGCTCGGCCGCCACCGTGATCGCCCAGTTGAACCAGTAGTTCCAGCCCATGGCGAAGCCGAAGGAGGGACTGACGAACCGGGTGGCGTAGGTCTGGAAGGAGCCGGCCACCGGCATGTGCGCCGTCATCTCCCCCAGCGACTGCATGAGCAGGAGCACCATGAGGCCGATCGCCGCGTAGGCCACCAGGGCACCACCCGGCCCAGCCGTGGAGACCGTGGCCCCCGAAGCCACGAACAGCCCCGTACCGATGGCACCACCAATGGCGATCATCTGCATGTGCCGGCTGGTCAGGCTGCGATGCAGCCCGCTGCCCTCCTCCAGGGCCTCGTTCGAGATCTGAAGGGAGTCCACAGAGGCCGAAGCATGTGCTACGTCCACGGTGTCGGTACTACCTGCGCTACCAGCACTACCGGCATCATCAGCGGCGTCGGACCGATCACCCGGTTCGGCGGGAGGATGGCTGCTGGAGGCCGACTCGTCATGCTCGTCATGAGGGTGTGTCACCCAACCGAGGGTAATCGCAGAGTATGCAATCCGGCGTTCACCTGGACCAGTCTCATGTTGTCCCGGCGTGTGTTGACGGTCTCAGAAGCGGCACCATCGACCGCTGCCGGCGGCCTTCCGAGGCCATCATCGGTCATCTGCCTCCATCAACCATCACGGCGGGGGCTGCGGAGCCTCAGCAGGTGTGGTCGGTGACCGGCTCGCGACGCTTGTGGGTGGCCGGGACGCCCTGGGCGGCCATGAGATCGGCACGCAGGTTCTTGGGCAGGGAGAAGGAGATCTTCTCCGTGGTAGTGCGTACCTCCTCGACGTCGTCGAAGCCGAACTCGGCCAGGTGCTCGATCACCTCGCGCACGAGGATCTCCGGCACCGAGGCGCCCGAGGTCAGGCCGATCGTCTCGACGCCGTCGAGCCAGGTCGGGTCGATCTCACTGGCGAAGTCCACCCGGTGGGAGGCTCCCGCACCGGCCTCCAGGGCCACTTCCTTGAGACGCACCGAGTTGGAGGAGTTGCCCGATCCGACGACGATCATGAGGTCCACCTGAGGGGCGATCCGTTTGACCGCGCCCTGACGGTTCTGGGTGGCGTAGCAGATGTCCTCGCCAGGCGGGTCGATCATCTCCGGGAAGCGCTCGCGCAGCAGGCGCACCGTCTCCAGGGTCTCGTCGACACTCAGTGTGGTCTGGCTGATCCATACGACCTTGGAGGGGTCGCGCACCTCGACCTGGTCCACCTCGTGGGGGCCGTTGACGACTTGGATGTGCTTGGGGGCCTCACCCTGGGTGCCCTCGACCTCCTCATGGCCGGTGTGCCCCACGAGGATGATGTCGTAGTCCTTGGCCGCGAAGCGCACCGCCTGCTTGTGCACCTTGGTCACCAGTGGACAGGTCGCGTCGATCGTGGCCAGTCGGCGCTCGGCGGCCTCGGCGTGGACGGCCGGGGAGACGCCGTGGGCGGAGAAGACCACGCGGGCGCCCACCGGAACCTCGTCGGTCTCGGAGACGAAGATGGCGCCGCGCTTCGAGAGGGCATCCACGACGAACTTGTTGTGGACGATCTCCTTACGCACGTAAATCGGCGCCCCGTAGTGAGCCAGAGCCTGCTCGACGGCGTCGACGGCGCGATCCACACCGGCGCAGTAGCCGCGCGGGGCGGCCATGAGGATCCGCTTGCCGCCTTTGACGGGAGGCTCAACGGCATCGCGACCGGTCTCAAAACCGGGTCCGAGGCCGGCCGTGGGCGCGGCGGCGGTCTGCTCGCTGGCGAGCTCGGTCATCGTCACGGCAACCACTGTGCCACAGTGGGACCCAGGTCCCCAGTGATGGACGTGGCACAGTGGTGCATGTGACAGGCCAGAGCCCCACCCAAACCAGCCCGCAGTCCTCCCCCGACGGCGGCGCGGTGCCCACCTCCGCCACGGACGGCGCCCCGCAGGAGCTGGCACCGCGCGCGAATCTCACTACTGCGGAGAACCCGTGGCCGCTGCGGCTGCTGTCCTCCAAGATCGACCAGTACGTCGCCCGCATGAGCCAGGTGTGGGTGGAGGGCCAGATCATCCAGCTCAACCGCCGTCCCGGCGCCGGGATGGCCTTCCTCACCCTGCGGGACACGGACGCCGACGTCTCCATGTCGGTGGCCATCTACGCGCGCGTCCTCGACGCCGTCCTGGCCCGCACCGGTGCCGAGCTGAGCGAGGGCGCCCGCGTGGTGGTCCGTGCCAAGCCCACCTTCTGGACCAAGCGGGGCTCCCTGCAGCTGCAGGCCGACGACATCCGGCCCATCGGCGTCGGCGACCTGCTGGCCCGTATCGAGCAGCTGCGCCGTATCCTGGCCGCCGAGGGCCTGTTCGACGCCGAGCGCAAGCGCCCCCTGCCCTTCCTGCCGCGTAAGGTGGGACTCGTGTGCGGCCGCCAGGCCAAGGCCAAGGACGACGTGCTGGTCAACGCCCGCCTGCGCTGGCCCGGCCTGCCCTTCGAGGTCCGGGAGGTCGCCGTCCAGGGGGCGCGCGCCGTCGGTGAGGTCACCCGCGCCATCCAGGAGCTCGACGCCGATGCGCAGATCGACGTCATCGTCGTGGCCCGTGGGGGCGGCGCCGTCGAGGATCTGCTGCCATTCTCCGACGAGGGGCTCGTGCGCGCCGCAGCAGCCTGCCGCACGCCGTTGGTCTCGGCGATCGGCCACGAGACCGACTGCCCTCTGCTGGACCTGGTGGCCGACTACCGGGCCTCCACTCCCACCGACGCCGCCCGCCGGATCGTCCCCGACCTCGCCCAGGAGACGGTGGGTCTGGACTCGGCCCGCGAGCGCCTTCGCACCGTGCTGGCCTCGCGGCTGGACGCCGAGCAGGCGGCCCTGGACCAGCTGCGGGCCCGGCCGGTCATGGCCGACCCCACCTCGATCGTGCGCGACCGGGTCATCGAGCTGGGCCAGGCCCGCGACCGGATGCGCCGGGCCGTGGGCCACCGTCTGTCGCTGGCGGCCGCGGACCTGCGCGCCGACCACGCCCGGCTGACGGCGCTGTCACCGCAGGGGGTCCTGGACCGCGGCTACACGATCCTGCGCACCCCCGGCGGGAAGGTCATCACCAGCGCCGAGGACGTCAAGAAGGGCGACCTCATCGAGGGGGTTCTGGCTCAGGGCCGGCTCGTCGCCCAGATCGTCGGCGCCACCAGGCCTCGGCCAACCGCTGTCGACTGAGCAGCGGCTGAGCGCTGGCGAAGCCCTGGGGACGCGCTCCAAGATGCATCGCGGACGCACCTTAGGACTCGCGGACGCCACCCTAGGGGCCAGTCGTCGAGACCTATGGTGCGTCCGCGCGCTTCGGTCGTGGCCCGGCCCGTGCGAGAATCGAGGAGTGAGCTCCGAGATGAACCCCGGCCCATACTCCGACCAGTACCCAGACGAGTACTCACCCCAGAACAGTCCCTACTCAGCGCCCTCAGGGTCTTCAACGTCGTCGGCATCCTCCGCCAACGGAGCCTCCGGCACCAATGAGGACGTGGCCTCGCTCAGTTACGAGCGGGCCCGCGAGGAGCTGGTGGCTGTCGTGCAGCGCCTCGAGGCGGGTTCCGTCCCGCTGGAGGACTCCCTGGCCCTGTGGGAGCGCGGCGAGGCCCTGGCCCAGCGCTGCCAGACCTGGCTCGACGACGCTCGTGCGCGCCTGGCTGCGGTCGCGCAGGACGACTCCGAGGACTGATGTTCAGTCTCCCACCCGTGTCCACATTCCAAGAGGTCGTGGATTGAGGTGCGGAAGTGAGGCCGCGAGGTTGAGCGGCGCTGACCCGCTCACCACGCGGCACGGGTCGGGGACGTACTTTCCCCATGAGGACTGCGTTTTGCTCCAGATGACTGGGGCCAGGTCGTCACCATCCTGGATGAAAGTACGTCCTCAGTACGAAGCGCAGCCCCCAACTCGGTCATGCGCAGCCGTCCGTCGTCTCAGGGGCTGCTCGTCCTGTGCTCGGCGCCCCGACACAGTCCGATCGACCCCAGGTCACCGCTCCTGAGCGCATTCGTGTCCATATCTGCCACAAAGGGACTCCGACGCCCTTCAAGCAAACGAACGGAACCGCGGAATCATGCGGTTTCTTCTTCGCAGCGATAACTTCGCCGCCGCCTTTGTGGCAGATTTGGACATCATCGGGCGAGACATGCCCTGAGGGCGGTGCCGGATCGGTAGTCTGTGAGCATTCATCCTCCGGCCCCACTCATCGACCAGTCCGCCGACTATCCACGGAGAGCTTCGCGCCGTCGCGTCCCCTCCGCCCTTCCCACTTCGCTCCGTCTCACCTCACTCACAGCGACCGGTCCCCGGTCCCCGCACAAAGGAGTCACCCATGACCGCACCCGGCCGCCAAGGATCCGCCCTCGTCATCGGCGAGGCCCTGGTCGACGTCGTCATCCACCCCGGGCAGGAGCCCGTGGACATCCCCGGCGGCTCGCCCGCCAACGTCGCCCTGGGACTGGCGCGTCTGGGCCGCGACGCCGAGCTGCACTGCTGGATCGGCACCGACGAGCGCGGTAAGGCCGTGCGCGCCCACCTGGAGGCCTCCGGGGTCCGCCTGGCTGCGGGCGCCGACGGCGCCGAGCGCACCTCGACGGCGCAGGCCACCATCGGTGAGGACCATGCCGCCAGCTATGTCTTCGACCTGGACTGGAACCCGCCACGCCCGAACCTGACCGACGGGGAGGCACCACTGCTGGTGCACACCGGCTCGATCGCGGCGATCCTGGCCCCCGGCGCCGACACCGTGGAGCAGGTGCTGCGCGAGACCCGCGCCACCTCCACCATCGCCTACGACCCCAACGCCCGTCCCCAGCTCATGGGGGCCCCTGAGGACGCCCGCCGGATCGTCGAGCGCCTGGTTGCACTGTCCGACCTGGTCAAGTGCTCTGATGAGGACATCGCCTGGCTCTACGGCCAGGACGCGGACCTGGAGACGGTGCTTCGCTCCTGGCTGGAGGCGGGGGCCGCCGTCGTAGTCGTCACGCGAGGTAAGGAGGGCGCCCTGGCCCTGTCCGCCTCCGGGGTGCGCCTGGAGGTGCCCGCCGACCCGAGTGTCGTCGTGGCAGACACGGTCGGCGCCGGTGACTCCTTCATGGGCGGGCTGGAGGACGCCCTGTGGAGCGAGGACCTCGTGGGCGCGGACCGGCGCGAGGCGCTGCGCGCCGTGGATGCCGAGACCCTGGAGCGGATCATGCGCCACGCCTCGGCCATCGCCGACATCACGGTCTCGCGGGCCGGGGCCAACCCGCCCACCCGCGACGAGCTGCCCTGAGCCGATGAGCCTGCGCCGCCGCGATCAGCGCAGGATCGCAGCGGCCAGCAGGACCACGGGCACGAACCCGGCAGTGGTCAGCAGGACCGCGTCGCGGGCCAGGTCCTTGTCCACCCCGTAGCGCGAGGCGTACATGAAGACGTTCTGCGCCGTGGGCAGGGCTGCGGTGACGACCGGGGTCAGCAGTTGTGCACCACCGAGTCCCGCCGCCAGCCCAACGACGACCGCCAGCCCCGGCATGACCGCGAGCTTCCAGCCCACGGCCAGCCACAGACCGCTGCGCCGGTCAGCGCCTAGGACGGGCGCATCCGGCCCGGGACTCCGCAGGGGCCGGGGCGCACCGGCCAGGCTCATGCCCAGCGCCAGCATCATGAGCGGCACCGCGATGCGCCCGAGCATCTCCAGGCCCTGGGCCGGGTAGCCTCCGCACCACGCCTCCAGGCTCACTCCGCCCAAGTTCGCTGCGGTGCCAGTCACGACGCCCCACAGCAGCGGATTACGCAGCGGGACGGTCAGGGTCGCCAGTCGAGACGGGTTACCGCGGCGGGTGACGGCGTCGAGCACGGTGAAGGTGACGGGGGTGAGCACCAGGAGCTGGAGCAGGAGGATCGGGGCGATGGTGGCCGCATCCCCCAGGACGAGGACGGCCACCGGGATCCCCAGGTTCGCGGCGTTGACGTAGCCGGAGGCGAGCGCGCCGATAGTGGCCTCGGCGGTGGAGCGGCGCAGCACGAGACGGTGCAGGCTCCAGGCGGAGACGATGGCCGCGAGCTCGGCGGCCACGGCCACGGCGGTGGTCCGGGAGACGACGGCCGTGAGGTCCGCCCGGCTCAGGGTGGTCACCAGGAGCGCTGGGGTCGCGGCGAAGAAGCACACGCGGGTGAGGACCCCGTCGGCGTCGGCCGGGACGGCCCGAGTCCGCACCAGCAGCCAGCCGACGGCGATAACGGTGCCGAAGACGGCCAGCCCCGCGACGACATCAGCCATAGCCTCAACTCCCCCTCTCATAGGACGCAGCACGATGAGTTCGTAGGGTGGAGCGCGCCTTCGTACCCTCTACCCCTCGGACGCGATCCTTAAGGCACGACCGCATGAGGGCGGGGACGGCGACGGAGTCCGGTGTACGACCGCGTGGGCAAAGCGCGCGGGCGAAGAACGGTCGCTAGCCGACCGGCTCGAGGTCCACCCAGGTGCCGACGTGATCGGAGACGATGAAGGAGACCGTCCCCCAGCCCACGGCGCGCAGCAGCGGGTTTCCAGAGCCTCCGACGCCCGACGACGTGGCCGCCGCGGCCACGGCCTCATCTTCCGGGAGCGGCAGGCCGTCGGGACCGGTGGGCCACGGGTCGGTCAGAACCTGATCGATGCGTCGTTTGGGAGCGGCCGCCGGGAAGGTGGCCCCCTCCCCCAGAGTCCGCCCCGGCCCCAGGGCCGCGACCTGCTCCGCGTTCAGATTGTAGTCGCCCACGAGCAGATGTGGTCCGGGCAGCCCGGTCAGCGCCCCCCAGGCGGCAGCGAGCTGACGGGCCGCCATGGACTCGCGGGTCGCCAGGTGCGTGGAGGCGACCGACAACTGCCGGACCGGGCCGACGACATCTTCCGGCAAGTCGAGAGTGGCAGCCACCATGACGCGCTGGGAGGCAGTGGACACGTGGTAGGAGCGAGGATCCCAGGCCCGTTCTCCGCGCTTCTCCACGCTGAGGGCTCCGCGTCCGAGGCGCTTGATGTGCCAGCTGACGGCCGGGAAACGGGAGATGAGGGCGTTGCCGTAGCCGATCGGCCCGGCGCCGACAGCGGCGCGCAGCGGCCCGAGCACGTCGTCAGTCGGTGAACTCAGTGCGCTGCGCAGGGGGCGACGACGCAGGCCCACGACCGGCCCGGCGTAGCAGGCGGCGAAGCGGCAGCTGGGCATGCCCAGCTCCTCGGCCAGGAAGGCCGCCTGGGCCAAGCGCCCGGACCGGGCCTGCCCCAGGTCCACCTCCTGGAGGGCGATGACATCGGGGGCAAGCTCGGCGATCTGAGCGGCAGTGGCCCGCATGACGGCTCGGGCGGTGGCCGGGTCGGAGATATCGGCACCCACCAGTGAGCCGGTGGCGGCGCTGCCGTCCCCGGCTCCGGCGCCGGGCAGGCCGTGCTGGAGGTTGAGGCTCAGGACCCGGATCATTCTCATTCCTCCTCGAAGATGAGGCTGACGGAGTTCATGCAATAGCGCTGGCCTGTGGGGGTCTGGGGGGCGTCGTCGAAGACGTGGCCCAGGTGGCCGGCGCAGGTGGCGCAGCGAACCTCGGTACGCACCATGCCGTGAGACGTGTCGGTACTCAGAGTGACAGCATCGAGGTTGGCAGGGTCGTAGAAGGATGGCCAGCCGCAGTGGGAGTCGAACTTGGTGGTGGAGCGGAACAGCTCGGCGCCGCAACCACGGCAGCGGTAGACGCCCTCACGCTGCTCGTCGAGCAGGGCCCCGGTGAAGGGCCGCTCGGTTCCGGCCTCACGCAGCACGTGGTACTCCATGGGGCTCAGGGCCGCGCGCCACTGCGCGTCGGTGCGCGCCGCGGCTTCCAGGTCGACGACCGGCTCGGAGGTTGTGGAGGCGGGTGTCACGGAGGGCTCGTCGCTCTCGTCGGTACTCATGGCCCCATCGTCACCCGCCCGACGGTGCCGGGCGAGCCGCGTTCACGCAGCGAAAACGCACCAATCCGCTCCGGCCCCGACCACCGAGTGCGCCCCGCTCACCCCACTCACCGGGGCCCAGTTAGAGATTGATGTTGCCCTGCTCTTTGTAGACGCCCGCCCCCTCTCACCGGGGCCCCAGGCCCCCGCGCCGAGCGCGGTGCAGCAGGGAGCGCCCCATGGCGCGACCCAGGTTGACGGCGCGCCTGGCCCCCCGGCCGTGCGCCGCCGTCTCCCCCTCCGCCTCTGTGACCGTATCGTCGTCACCGCCCGCCGTCCTGATGGCACTGTCGGCCTCTACCTTCTGCTTGGCGACGATCTCCTCGGCCGCACGAGCCACCTCCTCGGGTCCGAGGTCCTGGGTGACCTCGACCTGCTCGACCTCCACCCGCGTGCGCGGCAGGGCGTAGGGTGCCTCACGCTGCAGCCAGGTGACCAGTTCCTCACGCACGTAGGACTTGAGGGTGCCGACGTCGCCCGGGTAGGCTCCTGTGAGGACCACGCGCACGGTGACGTGACCGCTGACGGCGTCGGAGACGTCGAGGGAGGCCTGGCGCCCGTCCCAGACCGTGGAGGCGGCCACGAGCCGGGCCAGCTCGGCGCGCATCGCGGCGATGGGCACGCGCCAGTCCAGCTCGAGGGTGAAGGTGCCGGTGCTCTGGGACCCGCCGCGTGTCCAGTTGGCGAAGGGATTCTCGGTGAAGTGGGTCGAGGGCAGGATGAGGCGCCGCTCGTCCCAAGTACGCATGACCACGTAGGTCAGGGTGATCTCCTCAATGGTGCCCTGCTCGTCGTCGACGACGACGACATCATCCACGCGAATGGCGTCGGTGGTGGCCAGCTGGAGGCCGGCGAAGACGTTACCCAGCATGGAGCGTGCGGCCATACCGGCGATGACGGAGGCCAGACCGGCCGAGGCGAGCAGAGAGCCCATGGCCAGCTGGACGCTGGGGAAGGTCATGATGGCGCTGACGAGCCCGGCGATGACGATGATCACCTGGGCCACACGCCGGATGATCTGACTCTGAGTGGTCACGCGGTTGGCGCGACCCTGGTTATCGCCGGCCTGCACCCCTTTGACGACGGTGGACTCGATGGCCTTGGCGAAGGCGATGACGAGCCAGGTCACCGAGAAGATGAGCGCGATGGTCACCCCCCTCTCGATGACGACCATCATCGTCGAGTCCTCCTTGGTCTGCCGCAGCCCGGTCAGAGCGAGCTGGGTGCCCAGGAAGGCCCCGGTCATGGCGCCGACGGCGTAGGCGGGACGGCGCCCGAAGTCCACGATCTCGTGGTACAGGAGGCGGCGCCTGCCCATGAAGCTGAGGATCGACATGAGCACGACTGCGACCAGGATGCCGATGATGGCGCCGATGCCGGCCTGCAGGCCGATGACAGCAAGGTCGTTCGTCGTCTTGGTGACCACCTTGACGGTCTCATCCACATTGACGGACGGCATACCCGTGGGACCGGAGGTGGGCGTGGGAGTCGGGGTCGCCGAAGGATCCGCGCCGGGGGTCGCGGGTGGGGTGGTGGCCGCAAACAGCATGGATCCAGCCTATGCAGCGGGGCTGTGCCCGGGCTGTGACGAACGGCCGCTGGTGGAGGCGTTGATCCTCACTCACCTTCCATTAGACGTACTACGCGTGCCGTAGTACGTTAGACGCACATAAGGACGTCAGGGACCCGCCACCACGAACCAAGGAAGGAGGGCTTACATGATCAGCGCAGATGCCATTCGCGGCTACATCGACCTCATCGTCCTGTCCCTGCTCAAGCGGCAGTCGTCCTACGCCTACGAGCTCGCCAAGACCATCACCGAGATCTCCGACGGCGAGTACACCATCAAGCAGACCACCCTCTACACCGCCCTCAAGCGCCTGGAGTCCGCCGGACTGACCGCCTCCTACGCAGGGGTATCCGACTCCGGAAAGTCCCACACCTACTACCGCCTCACCCCCGAGGGCACCGCACACCTGGCAGCCAAGGTCTCCGAATGGGAGGACACCAAGACCCTCATCGACCGCTTCGCGAAAGGAGCCCACTGATGGACACCATCGAGACCTTCCTCGACAACATGTTCGCCCCCTACCCCGCCACGCCGCGCCTGACCGAGGCCCGCGGCGAGCTGCGCGCCATGATGGAGGACGCCTACAACGACGCCATTGCTCACGGCAAGACCCATAACGAGGCGGTCGGACAGGTCATCACCGACTTCGGCAACCTTCACGAGCTGGCCCCGGTCCTGGGCATCGCCGCGGATATCCGACCCGACGCCGAGCCTCAGGCCGCTCCCGCCGCAGACACCCCGACCGGGCCCAGCCGGCCCGCCTACCCGGTGGTGACGCTGCCCGAGGCTCAGGCCCTGGCCCAGGCCAAGCGAAGCACCGCCTCGCCCCTCGCCCATGCGGTCAGCCTCTTCGTCTGCGCCCCGACCGTGCTCATCGTCCTGACAAGCCTGACCCAGACCGGACGGATAGCCATCAGCGACAACACGGCCTCCTTCATCGGCATCGCCTTCGCCCTGCTGCTCGTGGGCCTGGGCGTGGGCATGCTGGTGCAGCGCCGAGCGGCCTTCTCCTCCGTGCGCCACCTCATCGAGGGCAAGTTCACCCCGGACCCGGTGGTGACCGCCTGGGCGGCCCGCGAACGCCTCAACCAGGAGACGGTTCGCACCCGCCGGCTGACGATCGCGGTCTTCCTGTGTATCGTCTCCGCGCTGCCGATCCTGGCCGTGGGCATGCTCGTCTCCGAACAGGACTCTCCCTCGGAGCTCTACGGCGTCGGCGTCGCGATCTCACTGGTCATCATCGCGTCAGGGCTGACCATCTACCTGCCCGCTACATGGGCAGCCTCCACCTACACGGCCCTGACCCACTCGGGCGGCTCCGAGGAGGACGATGCCCCTCTCATCAACTTCGTGGCCAGCATCTACTGGCCGGGCATGGTCGTCATCTTCCTGGTGTGGAGCTTCGCGTTCAACGCCTGGAAGTTCTCCTGGATCATGTGGCCGATCGCCGGCGCCCTGTTCGGGCTCTTCGCCAGCGTCCGCACCGCCTGGCGCAAGTTGCACTGACTACCCGCTCCGAGCGACTAACCCACCCGACGCACGAGGATAGGCCCGGAACCTTGTGGGTTCCGGGCCTCTCGCGGTGACTCCGACCGCCCCCTGCTCCGGGGCCCGGTTGGGGCAGAGGAGATCACTCCTCAGCGAGGGTGGACACGTCACCCTCATCCTGCCCCAACGCCCGGGCCCGCAGCACCCGGCGCAGGATCTTGCCCGAACGGGTCTTGGGCAGCGACTCGAGAAAGACGAAGGACTCCGGCTTGGCGATCGGCGACAGGGACGCCGCCACGTGCTGACGCAGCTCGGCCTCGAGCTCACGCGAAGACTCGACCCCGGCGGCCAGGACGACGGCGACGTGGACGGAGTGCCCCTTGACCTCGTGGGGCAGGCCGACGGCGGCGGCCTCGGTCACCGCGGAGTGGGAGACGAGCGCTGACTCGATCTCAGCCGTGCCCAGGCGGTGGCCGGAGACCTTGATGACGTCGTCGGTGCGCCCAATGATCCAGAACCAGCCGTCGGCATCGCGCTTGGCCGAGTCCCCGGTCAGGTACAGGCCCGGGTACTTGCTCCAATAGGTGTCCACGTAGCGCTGCGGGTCGCGGAAGAGAGTGCGCATCATCGAGGGCCAGGGCCGCTTGAGGACGAGGTTCCCCTCGACGCCGTCGGGGACCTCCCGGCCCTCCTCATCAACGACGGCCGCCTCCTGGCCGAACACCGGCCGGCCCGCCGCGCCGGGCTTCTGGGGCATGGAGGGCACCGTCGTGATCTGGAACATGCCGGTCTCGGTCTGCCACCAGGTGTCGATGATCGGGCAGCGGTCGGCACCCACGACGTGGTGGAACCAGCGCCACGCCTCGGGGTTGAGGGGCTCGCCGACGCTGCCCAGCAGCCGCAGGCTGGACAGGTCGTGGCGCCGCACCCAGGCCTCGCCGAAACGCATGAGTGTGCGGATAGCTGTAGGGGCGGTGTAGAAGGCGTTGATGCCGTAGCGCTCGATGAGGTGCCACCAGCGATCCGGGTAGGGGTAGGTCGGGTTTCCCTCATACATGAAGACGGTGGCGCCGTTGAGCAGTGGGCCGTAGACGAGGTAGCTGTGGCCGGTGATCCAGCCAGGGTCCGAGGTGCACCACCAGCGGTCGGCATCATGGACGTCAAAGCAGTCGTGGAGAGTGGCATAGGTGCCCACCTGGTAGCCGCCGTGGGAGTGCAGGATGGCCTTGGGCTTGCCGGTGGACCCGGAGGTGTAGAGGATGAACAGGGGGTCCTCGGCATCGACCTGCACGGTCTCGCAGCGGCCCTGGGCGATCGGGAGCTTGCACAGCTCGTGGTACCAGTGGTCGCGGATGGGGTCCATGACGGCCTCGGTGGCGGTGTTGCGCACGACGATGACGTTCTGGATAGTGGGCGAGAAGCGCACCGCGTCGTCGACGATCTTCTTCAAGGGGAAGACCTTGCCGTTGATCCACGAACCGTCGGCGGTGATGACGACCTTGGACTCCGAGTCATCGATACGCGCGCTCAAGGCGTCGGAGGAGTAGCCGGCGAAGACCACCGAGTGGATGGCCCCGAGCTTGGCGCAGGCGAGCATGGCGAAGAAGATCTCGGGGATTCGGGGCAGGTAGATCGTCACGACGTCGCCCTTGTCCACCCCCATAGCCTTGAGGACGTTGGCCATCCTCTCGACCTCCCGGCCCAGGTCGAAGTAGGAGAAGGTACGCACCTGCTCGACGTCCTCACCCACCCAGATGAGGGCGAGCTTGTTGCGGTGGGAGTTGGTCAGGTGCCGGTCGACGGCGTTGGAGACGATATTCGTCCGAGCACCGACGAACCAACGGTAGAAGGGGGCCCCGGACTCGTCGAGCACCGTGTCCCAGGGCTTGGACCACTCCAACTCACCGGCGCGTTCGGCCCAGTAGCCCTCCAGGTCCGCGGCGGCCCGCTCCTCCAGAGCGCGCCAGTCGCCGACCCAGGCGTTCGTGACGACATCAGGGGCGGGATGGATGGTCTCCTCCGACTCCTCCATCGGCTCACCCGGGGGCAGGGTCACGGTCCTTGAGATCATGGCGTCCTCCTTGTGCAGTATGAATATGGCGCCGTCACGCGGCGAGGGCCGTCTGACGACGCACCGGCCGTGTGGAGTGCAGGGCTCTCAGCACCCGTGAACGTGGCGGCGCACACATGCGGACTGCCATCATCCATCATGGAGGCCTGCTTGGCGACCGATATGGCGGAGGGATCTAGCAGGCGCCCCTCGGAAGGGGCCCGGCACGCTCAGCCCCGAACGGAGGCCCCTCCAGCAACGAGCGAAGGCCCGGAACCTTGTGGGTTCCGGGCCTCTCGCGGTGGCTCCGACCGGCGTCGATCCGGTGACCTTTCGATTTTCAGTCGAACGCTCTACCAACTGAGCTACAGAGCCTTTGGGATGGAATCGGTCCGACCATTTCTGATCGGACCGACCCTTTCCGCGACCTCGACGGGACTTGAACCCGCGACCTCCGCCGTGACAGGGCGGCGCGCTAACCAACTGCGCCACGAGGCCAGTGTGAATTCACTGTGGTTATTCACTTGTGCGAATCCGTACCCCCAACGGGATTCGAACCCGTGCTACCGCCGTGAAAGGGCGGGGTCCTGGGCCGCTAGACGATGGGGGCCAAGGGCCTTCGACGTCGTCGCGCCTCGAACCGGGATGAACACTAAGGGCACAGTCTCACGCAGCGCAAATCCCGACGGCGTGACCCTTCTCACCGCTTGGTTCTCGGCGGGATTCCCGAGCATGAGGACGACTGAGTTGACCCCAGCTGGCCCCAGTTGGCCCCGCACAGTCTGGCAGGCTGTCCCCGTGAGCCAGGCACACCACCAGAACAGGAATGGGGGCGACAGCGGCACAGACCGCACGGGCACAGTCGCGCCCCCTGCACCGCTCCTTGCGGAACAGGCGTCAGGGCGGATGTCGGAACAGGACTTCGAGGACGTCGTCGGCGAGGCCCTGGACCAGATTCCGGAGGACCTGGCCGAGGCGATGGACAACGTCGTCGTCCTCGTCGAGGACGAGCCCGACCCGGAGATGCTCACCGAGGAGGACTATGACGAGGCCGGACTGCCCACGCTCCTGGGGCTGTACGAAGGCGTTCCCCTCACCGAGCGCGACGAGGGCTGGTCCATGGTCCTGCCTGATCGCATCCTCATCTTCCGCGGGCCGCTGGAGCGCTGGTGCACCAACCGCGAGGAGCTGGTGGATGAGATCACGGTGACCGTCATCCATGAGGTCGCCCACCACTTCGGCATCCCTGACGAGCGTCTCCATGAGCTCGGCTGGCAATGAGGTCAGGAACAGCCGGGTCGCAGCATCCCACCAACGCCGCCGGGACTTAGTGTGGCCGGCATGAGCGACCATCACCGGCCGACCGCTCCGGGCGGTGTGGGGATTCCCGACTCCAGCGTCCCGGAGGAGCCCGCGCACCACCACGTCAGTCGGCGACCGCTGCTTCTGGCGACCCTGCTCAGTGCCGGCCCCCTGGCGGGGTGCTCGCTCACCCCGGCCTCCTCGCGGGCCGGAAGCGCCTCCCCCAGCACGAGGCCCACCACCCCGTCGCCGTCGACCGCTGCGGCCGCGAGCGCGACGCCATCGACCGCCACCCCCACGGCCACCGGCGCCCTGAAGGGCTGGAGCCTGGAGGAGAAGGTCGGTCAGCTCCTGATGGTCGGTGTTGACGCCACCTCCCCCGGGCAGGCCTCCACTGAGGCCGTCACCAATCTCCGCGTCGGCAACATCTTCATCGCCGGGCGCTCGACCGCCGGCAGCCAGACGGCCCGGAATGTCATCAGCACTTTCACCGCTATGGTCGGCCCCGATACGACCCACGACACCCCGATGCTCGTGGCCACCGACCAGGAGGGCGGCGAGGTCCAGGTCCTGTCCGGTTCGGGCATGTCCGACCTGCCCTCAGCGATGGACCAGTCGGCCCGACCGCGCGAGGAGCTGCTTGCCTCGGCCCGTACCTGGGGCAAGGAGCTGGCCGACGTCGGAGTCAATATGAACCTGGCGCCCGTCGTCGACCTGGTCGACATCGCCCAGCCGGCCATCAATGAGCCCATCGGCCGCTGGAACCGCGAGTACGGTCATGACGCCGCCACCATCTCCTCCCAGGCCGGCACCTTCGCCGAGGGGATGCGGGCCTGCGGCGTCATCCCCACTTATAAGCACTTCCCGGGCCTGGGGCGGGTGGCAGCCAATACGGACACCTCCGCCGACGTCGTCGACCGCACCACCGCCCGCAGCGGAGATGCGGCCGTCGGCGTCTTCGCCGACGCCATCGCCACCGGCGCGCAGGCCATCATGGTCTCCTCGGCGACTTACGCGCTGATCGATCCCGCAACACCGGCCGTCTTCTCCTCAGTGATCGTCACCGACATGCTGCGCACGGAATTGGGCTTCTCCGGCGTGGTCATCACCGACGACGTCTCCGCCGCCGCCCAAGTGCGGGGCGTTGCCGCCGGCGAGCGCGCGGTGCGGGCCATCCGGGCCGGCTGCGACATCGTGCTGGCCTCGGCCGACCCTGCGGCCGCCACCGACATGGTCGAGGCGCTTATCGCCGCCGCGCAGTCCGATACGGCCCTCGCAGCGCGGGTGGAGGAGTCGGCCGCTCGGGTTCTGGCGCTGAAGAACAGCCGCCAGTCCTGAGTGTTGATCTCGTCATCGGAGCCCCGGCGGGTCCCACCCTCGGGGAAGTCCCCGATCGCCGTCTCAGGGAAGTCCCCGATTGGACATCAGGGCTGGCCACAAGGGGTTTCTCCTCCTCCAGAAGGACCTTGCCCGAACGCGTCGGTGTCACACTTAGTTTATGAGTAACTCAACTCCTGCACCGATTCCCTCCCCATCCGTTCTCGCCCCTCACCGACCGGTAGACAATCCAGTGGTTTCCGCCCGCAGTCTCACAAAGGTCTACGGCCGCGGCTCAGGCGCGGTCAAGGCCCTCGACGCTGTCAATGTCGACATCGCCAGGGCCCGTTTCACCGCCATCATGGGCCCCTCCGGATCGGGCAAGTCCACCCTCATGCACTGCCTGGCCGGCCTGGACTCGGTGACCTCCGGGCAGATCATGCTCGACGGCGACATGGTCTCCTCCATGAGCCAGCGTCGCCTCACCCGCCTGCGCCGCGAGCGCATCGGTTTCATCTTCCAGTCCTTCAACCTGGTCCCCACCCTCTCCGCGGCCGAGAACATCACTCTGCCCCTGGACATCGCCCGCAAGAAGGTCAACCAGCGGCGCTTCGACCAGGTGGTCGATGCCGTCGGTCTCAAGGAGCGTCTGTCCCACCGGCCCGCCGAGCTCTCCGGGGGCCAGGTCCAGCGCGTGGCCTGCGCCCGAGCGCTCGTGGGCGAACCGGCAGTCG
>NZ_CAUROW010000047.1:0-17265 GCF_963526355.1 uncultured Actinomyces sp.
CCAGTCGCGGTCGTAGCCGTTGCCGGAGGCGTCCACGAGGTTGCCCGTGGAGTTGACCAGGACCTCGCCCTCACCGCGGTCGGCGGCCTCGTCGTCGACCCGGGCCCACCTGCCGGTGCGCGGCGAGACCAGCGCCTCCTGGCCGGGGCCGGCCGGCTGCCAGCGGCCGGCCAGCAGGATCCGTGCGGTCGCCGCGGCCGGGGTGGATGCTGACGCCGTCCGCGGAGAGGTCTTCCGGGCGGACTTGGTCGGTATGGGCGGTGTAGCCGGTGTAGTCGGCGCGGCCGGTGGATCGCTCAGGGGCGCCAGGATCGCCTCCAGGAAGCCGGGCTCGGCCACCGCGTCATTGTTGAGCAGGACCAGGACGTCCTCGCTCATGCCTCGGGCCCCGAGGTTGACGCCTGCGCCGAAGCCCAGGTTGCGGCTCGACCGGACCACCGTCAGGCCCTCCCGGCTCAGACGCTCGGCTGAACCATCCCCAGAGGCGTTGTCGACGACGACGAGCGCGTCACCGTCCCCCAGCTGCCCAGTGATCGAGCGGGCCGCCCGGATCGTCAGTTCGGCCCGACGCCAGTTGACGATGACGACGCGTGCCGAGGGACGCCTGACGAGCTGTGTCACACCACACCCCCGATGAGGGCGTTGTACACCTCTGTGTGCGCGGCGGCGCAGGCGTCCCAGGTGAAGGTCCGGGCGCGCTCGCGGCCCGCCTGAGCCAGCTCGTCGTGGGCCGGGCCGATGGCCTGGGCGAGTCGGTCCGCGATCTCACGGGGCGAGGCGGGGTCGGCCAGCAGGCCGACCTCCCCGCACACCTCGGCCATGCAGGTTCCGGCGCTGGTGACCACCGGGGCGCCGTAGGCCATGGCCTCCAGGACCGGCAGGCCGAAGCCCTCCCAGATGGAGGGGAAGCAGAACGCGCGCGCGCCGCTGTAGGCGGCTGCGAGCTCGTCGTCGTCGAGTCTGCCGGTGACGTGGACGCGCTCGCCCAGACGGGCCAGCAGCGCGCGCTCGACGGCGTCGTCGCCCCATCCGGCCGGACCGACCAGGACCAGGTCGAGGTCGCCGGCGTCGTCATGCTCCTCGATCAGGATCACGAAGGCCCGCAGCAGTCCCAGCAGGTTCTTGCGCGGTTCTCGCGTGCCCGTCCACAGGATGTAGTCGCGCGTGAGGCCCCGGGTGGTGCGGAAGCCCTCGATCTGGCCGTCGGTGACGGCGCGGGCACGCACCCCATGCGGGATGACGTAGAGGCGAGCGGCGTCGATCCCGGCCGCGATGCAGTCGTCGGCTGTGGCCTGGGAGGGGACGATGATGGCGCTGGCCTCGGAGACCACGCGCTCCAGCGAGCGGTTGAAGTAGGCGTTGCCGCGGGGGGTGAAGTGCTCGGGGGCACGCAGGAAGGCCAAGTCGTGCACGGTGACTGCCATCGGCAGCGAGGTGGCCGGCAGGGCCCAGGTGGTGGCATGGATGAGCTGGGCGCCGGGCAGGATGGACTCGGCACGCGGCAGTCCCAGGCGGTTCCAGGACTCGTACAGGGCGGTACGCGGCAGATGGGAGCGGCGCACCGGCATCGGCGGCAGACCCGCCTCCCGAGTGGACAGGGCCGTCTGGCGGCGGGCGGCGATCCCCGCCACGGGCACCTGCCGGGCGCGCAGAGCCTTGGTCAGCTCGGCGATGTAGGTGCCGGAGCCGCCCGGCACGGGCTGCCACAGCTGCTCGACCACCAGGCCCACTCGTGGGCCTCGGGGGCGGCCGGGGCGATGGGGGTGATCGGAGCCGGAGGCCGTGGAGTCCGAGCCCGGACCGGTGCCGGAAGTGCGGCGGACGGTGGGGGAGGGGGGAGGGGCCGGGGAGTGAGCCGGGCGTGGGTGGACTGCGCTCATGGGCTCAGGGTACGGGTGGCCGCGCGCGGCGCGGTAGCCTGCGTCCATGAAGGTTCTTCTCGATGCGACGGCGATCCCGGCCGATCTTGGAGGCGTGGGCCGCTATGTCGACGACCTCGTACCCGAGCTCATCGCCTCCGGCGTCAACCTGGCCCTGGCCGTCCAGCAGCGGGATGTGGCGCACTTCTCCGCCAAGACGCCCCGCGCCCACCTCTTCCCGGTGTCGGAGTCCATGGAGTCGCGTGGTGCCCGGATGGCCTGGGAGCAGACGGGGCTGCCGGCCCTCATCCACCGGATCCGTCCCGACGTCCTGCACTCGCCCCACTACACCTTCCCCGCCCTGCACCAGGTACCCGTGGTCGTCACCCTCCACGACGCCACCTTCTTCTCCCACCCGCAGGCGCACTCGCCCTTCAAGCAGAAGTTCTTCACCCGTGCCATCCGCCGGGCTGTGCGCCGGGCCGACGCGCTCGTCGTGCCGTCCCTGGCCACCCGTGATGAGACCGTCAAGTACGCCGGTGGGGACCCAGGGCGCTTCCACGTCGCTTATCACGGTGTGGACACCTCCGTGTTCCACCCGGTCGACGATGCCGAGCGTGCCCGTGTGGCCGCCTCCCTCGGACTGGAGGGCAGGCGGTACATCGGTTTCCTGGGCACCCTGGAGCCCCGGAAGAACGTCCCCAACCTGGTGCGCGCCTGGGTGGACGTCTTCCGTGACTCCGACGATGCCCCGGCCCTGGTCCTGGCCGGCGGCCCCGGCTGGGACGCCGACATCGAGCCGGCTCTGGCCGAGGTCCCTCCGTACCTGACCGTCCTGCGGCCCGGCTACCTGCCCCTGAAGGACCTGCCCGGGTTCCTGTCGGGTTGCGAGATCCTGGCCTACCCCTCCATCGGTGAGGGCTTCGGGCTGCCGGTGCTGGAGGCGATGGCCTGCGGAGCGGCCGTACTCACCACCCGTGAGCTGAGCCTGCCGGAGGTCGGCGGGGACGCCGTCGCCTACTGCGGGGCGGACGCCCAGGCCATCGCTCGGGCCCTGGTGGTCCTCGACGCCGACCCCGAGCGACGCCGGGCCCTGGGGGTCGCCGCTGCCGAGCGGGCCGACGAGTTCACCTGGAGGGCCTCCGCTCAGGCGCATGTCGAGGCCTACCGCGCCGCCATGGCGCGGTAGGCTCGGGAACTCGGTGTGCGCGGCGAGGCGAAGAGTCCCTGTTCCACGTTCCACCTCCTTTCCGCCCTCCGCACCACCGCCATGGCTGTCATGATCGGTGGTCCGCTCGTGTAGACTCCCCAGCGGGCCCCTTGCATTGAACAGGCCCGTCGTGGAGCGTTGGGAAGGAAATGCCGGCTAGTGGACGAGTCCAGGTCTTCTGAGGTCGAGGAAGCGCATGCTTCGCCTGGAGCGGGGATGCGGCGTGTTCTCGTCACCGGTGCCAACGGGCAACTGGGGCGTGCGCTCATGTCTCTGCTTCCGCAGGCCGGGTTCGTGCCCACCGGCGTCGACCTGCCGGAGGCGGACATCTCGGACACGGCCGCCATGGAGGTCTGGGACTGGTCGCGCTACGACGTCGTCATCAACGCCGCCGCCTGGACCGACGTCGACGGCGCTGAGACCCCCGAGGGGCGCCGCCTGTCCTGGCGGGCCAATACGGTGGGGCCGGTCAACTTGGCTCGGGCGGCCGTCCGGCACGGCCTGATCGTGGTACACATATCCTCCGAGTACACCTTCGACGGCGCCACGGTCGTCCACACGGAGGCGGAGACTCCTTCACCGCTGGGCGTCTACGGTCAGTCCAAGGCCGCCGGTGACGCCGCTATCAGCGTCTGCCCGCGCCACTACCTGGTGCGGACCTCCTGGGTGGTGGGAGACGGTGAGAACTTCGTCAAGACGATGCTCTCGCTGGCTGGGCGCGGCGTCACTCCGAGCGTCGTCGCCGACCAGACCGGTCGCCTCACCTTCGCCTCCGATCTGGCCGCAGGCATCGTCCACCTGCTCACCTCGGGGGCCGAGTTCGGCACCTACAACCTCTCCGGTGGGGGACCGGTCGTCTCCTGGGCGGACATCGCCAAACGCGTCTATGAGCGCGCCGGCCGCAGCTCCGATGAGGTCACCTCTGTCACCACCGAGGAGTACTACGCCGGTCGGGAGGGGGTCGCGCCTCGTCCCCTCAGCTCCGTCCTGGACCTCGCCAAGATCGAGGCCGCCGGCTTCACCCCCGCCGACTCCATGGAGCGGCTGAAGGACTATCTCAACGAGCTTCTTGCCTGAGTCCATTCGGCCGGGCCCGGATGTGAAAGGGCTGCGGGGCGGCCACGTAGAGATGCTTCAGATCGAGGGTAGGAGGAGTTTCGGGGTTTCATGGTCACCGTTAAGCACGATTCCTTGGCGATCATGCCGGCCTGGAACGAGGCCGCCGTCATTGGTTCGGTGATTGAGGAGGTCCTGCGCGTCGCGGGGGACAAAGTCGATGTCCTCGTTGTCTCTGACGGCTCCACCGATGCCACGGCCCGCATCGCCCGTGAGGCCGGTGCGGCCGTCCTCGACCTACCGCTGAACCTCGGGGTGGGGGGAGCGATGCGCGCCGGCTACCTCTATGCGGAGCGCCACGGCTATCGCCGGGCCATCCAGCTCGACGCCGATGGTCAGCACGACCCGGCAGAGATCGACACCCTCTTCGACGCGGCCCGGGCAGAGGCCGCCGACCTGGTCATCGGTGCCCGTTTCGCCGGTAAGGGCGACTACAAGGTGCGCGGCCCTCGTCAGTGGGCGATGAAGCTCCTGTCCGTCATCCTCTCGCGAGTCTGCGGTACTCGGTTGACGGACACGACCTCCGGCTTCAAGCTCGCCAATCAGCGCGCCATCCACCTCTTTGCCCATGACTACCCGGCCGAGTACCTCGGCGACACCATCGAGGCACTGGTCATCGCCAGGCGCTCGGGTCTGTGTATCCGTCAGGCCGCCGTCGTCATGCGCCCGAGAGCCGGCGGCACCCCGTCCCATAGCCCCCTCAAGGCCGCGCGGTTCCTCATCCGGGCATTCCTCGCCCTGGGCGTGGCGCTGAGCCGACCGAGCTCGCAGTTCAGGACGCCGGAAGTCAGAGAGGTCCAGGGATGACAAGCACCTACTGGCTGGGAGTCGTCTTCGCCTTCATCGTCCTGTTCGGCATCTTTGTCAGGATGCGTAATCAGGGGATGAAGGAGCGCTACGCCACCTGGTGGCTGGTTATCGCAATCGCGGTGGCTGTCATCTCGATCTTCCCTCGCGTCCTGGATGAGGCGGCCCACCTCGTCGGTGTCCAGGTACCGCTGAATCTCGCCTTCTTCCTTGCCGGAGTCATCATGCTCCTGCTCTCGCTCCGATTCAGCGTCGACCTGTCGCAGTCTGATGAGGAGCGTCGCCGTTTAACCGAGGAGATCGCCTTTCTCCGGGCGGAGATTGACTCGTTGAAGTCCGATTCCAGGACTTCTCGCGAGGATTCCTCCACCGATCCATCTTGATTGAGAGACATACATGAGTTATGACGTCGTTGTTGTCGGTTCGGGTCTTTTCGGTCTGACCGTTGCGGAGCGCTGCGCCAATGAGTTGGGGCTGTCGGTGCTCATTCTGGAGCGTCGGCACCACATCGGTGGAAACGCTTACTCTGAGATCGATCCTCGCACCGGTATCGAAGTTCATAAGTATGGCGCTCATCTCTTCCACACCTCGAATGAGCGCGTGTGGAGGTACGTCAACCGATTCACCTCCTTCACGTCCTACGTCCACCACGTCTTCACGAATCATGACGGCGTCGTCTATCCGATGCCGATCAATCTGGGGACGATCAACCAGTTCTTCTCCGCGGCCTACTCCCCGGACGAGGCTCGCGCCCTCATCGCCCAACAGGCCGGCGAGCTGGCGGGCCAGGACCCGGAGAACCTCAATGACAAGGGCATCTCCCTCATCGGCCGCCCCCTGTACGAGGCCTTCATCAAGGAGTACACCGGCAAGCAGTGGCAGACGGATCCCAAGGACCTGCCCGCCTCGATCATCTCCCGCCTCCCCGTGCGCTACACCTATGACAACAGGTACTTCAATGACGCGTACGAGGGTCTGCCGGCCGACGGTTATACGGCCTGGCTGGAGAGGATGGCCGACAGCCCCTTGATCGATGTCCGTCTCAACACGGATTTCTTCGACACCTCCCAGCCTCACCATCGAGACGCCCTCAGAGGTCGGGTTCCCGTTGTCTACACCGGTCCGGTCGACCGCTACTTCGACTACTCGCAGGGCACGCTGTCGTGGCGAACCATCGACTTGGAGACCGAGTACCCGCCCACTGGCGACTTCCAGGGCACAAGTGTCATGAACTATCCGGATGCCGATGTCGCCTACACCCGCATCATCGAGCCTCGGCACTTCCATCCCGAGCGCGACTACCCCACGGATCGAACCGTCATTATGAAGGAGTACTCGCGTTTCGCCGGTGAGGGCGACGAGCCCTACTACCCTGTCAACGCCCCTCAGGACCGGGAGATGCTCCTGGCCTATCGCGAGCTCGCCGACCGTGAGGAGGGGGTCTTCTTCGGTGGTCGTCTGGGGACATACCAGTACCTGGACATGCATATGGCCATCGGGGCGGCTTTATCCATGGTGGATAATATTCTTTCGCCACTTTTTCAGTCTCGGGACTGAAGGAGTCGAGTGCATGAAATAACTGACCGTACGTCAATGGCGGGCGTGGATGTTGTTTCTGAATGATGCCGACGTGTTAATATGATTTCACCCAAGCTTCTGTGTTAGAGGAAGGGATCTCATGACTGTTGATATTTTGCTCCCCTATTATGGTGATGTCGCCATGATGAAGGAGGCCGTCCGTAGTGTCCTGCGGCAGGAGAATCCTCATTGGCGGCTGATCGTCGTCGACGACGGATATCCCGATGACTCCATTCCTGGGTGGTTCGAGTCGCTTGATGACTCGCGCATCACCTATGAGCGCAATGAGAAGAATCTTGGCGCCAACGCCAACTACCGCAAGTGCCTTACGTTCGTGGAGAACCCGCTGGTCCAGGTGATGGGGGCCGACGACGTCATGCTGCCGAACTATGTCGATTGGCTCGTCGATGCCGCGAAGCGGTATCCGAGAGCCGGCGTGTTCCAGCCTGGCGTCGTGGTGATCAACGAGGCCGGCGCGCAGTCGAATACCATGGTGGAGAAGGTCAAGCGCTTCTACATGCCTCGGGGCGGGTCCGCCCAGCTGCTGACCGGGGAGCGGTTCGCGGTCTCGGTCCTCAGGGGGGACTGGCTCTACTTCCCGTCCCTGGCCTGGCGTGCCGAGACCATTCTGGGGATCGGCTTCCGCAAGGGCTATGACGTCGTTCAGGACCTCGCCCTCGTGTGCGACGTGGCCATGAGCGGAAAAGGGCTGCTCTACGACCCCACACTGGCCTTCATGTATCGGCGCCATTCCGGCTCCGACTCCTCCTGGCGCGCCCTGGAGGGAACGCGTTTCGACGAGGAGCGCCGCTTCTTCCTTCAGATGGCCTCCGAGATGCAGGCGCGCGGATGGCGCAGGGCCGCCAGGGTCTCCCGGCTGCACGTGTCATCGCGACTGCACGCGGGCTCCCTCCTGCCTCGGGCGGTGCGTGTGAACAACCGGACAGGAATACGGAATCTTGCTCGCCACATCGTAAGGTAGCGCTGTGAAGCACCATGACGCCGAGGACGCCCTCACCGGCCCAGCGACCGACGCCAGTCACAACGCGAGCGGAGCCGGTGGGTCCCAAATCCCGATCGACGTCGATGGTGCGTTCAGTACCAGCACAGCCCGTACAGAGGCCGAGTCGGTGGCTGGTGTCCAGGCCGCGGCTGCGCATGTCGCCCCTGCGCTCACGGCCGAGGTGGCCGACTTGAGATCGGCTACTGAGGGGGTCGCGGTGGCGCGAGGTCGTCTGACCCGCTGGTTGCTCACTGTCGGACGCCTCGGTCCGCGCCAGGTGTTCTGGCTGGCTTTCGGGGTCCTGTTCGTCTTGATGGCGGCGTGGGCGCTCTACACCCCGGTGATGGCCGCGGCCGATGAGCCGGCGCACATGTGGAAGGCGGTCGCCACCGTTCGCGGTCAGATCGCCAACCCCGAGATCCTGGGCAACCGGGAGGTGACGATCCCTGAGATGTATCGCGATGCGCAGGACTTCATGTGCAACGCCTTCCATCCGGACGCGCCGCAATCGATCTGCGACGTCTCCAAAGTCTTCACCCAGGAGACTCCCGACGGTTCCCTACGGCTCGTGTCTCCGGCGGCTCTGTACAACCCGCTCTACTACGCGCTTATCGGCTGGCCGTCCTTCCTGCCGGACAATCTTGTCAACATCTATCTCATGCGCCTCATCAGCGCGACGATCGCGGCGCTGTTCTTCGCCTGGGGCTTCCGGGCGCTTCGGCAGGCGGATATTTCCGCGATAGGGATGGTGTCGGCGACTGCCGTCGTCACGCCGGCCGCCGTGTTCCTGTGCAGCGTCATCAACCCGCAGTCGCTGGAGATCAGCGCCGCCTTCGCCCTGTGGTGCCAACTGCTCCTCGTCATCCGGAGACCGAACTCCGATCGGCTCGGGCGGCGGATGTGGCTCCTTGCCCTCATCGCGGTCATGTTCGCCAACTCCCGCGGACTGTCTCCGTTCTTCCTCGCGCTCATCGTCATCAGCTGCGTCGCTCTCCAGCCGTGGCGATTCACTTGGCGGGTCATCAAGGACCGGCGTTCCTGGCTCCCCATCCTCGTCACTTTCGTCGGCACGGTCGGTGCATCCGCCTGGGTGGTGCTCACCAACGGCTTGGAGGGCGGGGGCGGTCCCGACGCCGCCCCGCACCTCACCTTCCGCTACGTCTTCAAATGGACGCTCTACGCCTCGGACACCTACGTTCAGCAAATCGTCGGGACCTTCGGGTGGATGGACACGGTTATGCCCATGTGGTGGGTCATCCTCTTCTCCGTTGCCTTCGTCGCCTCAGTGATACTGCTGTGGACCGTGGGCTCCTGGCGTGAGCGGATCGTGGTCATGGGCACCGGCATCGTCTTCTGCGTGCTGGTTCCCGCGGTGCTCCACGGGCGCGAGGCCAGAGTCATCGGCTGGATGTGGCAGGGAAGGTACATCTTCCCGGTCCTCATCGGTCTGCCCGTACTCGTGGCCTACGTGCTCCACTCCCGTCTGGCCCACAAGAAGCTCGCGATAGGTCGTCGTCTGCTGTTGTCCTGGGCGCTGTTGTTCGTCATCACGCACATCGGCGGGCTCATCATCACGATGCACCGCTACATCAACGGCATCTACGGCTCCTGGCGCTACGTCACCAAGGACTCCTGGCTCCCGCCGGCTCCGCTATGGGGGGCCGGAGCGGCCATGGTGCTCTTCGCCGTCGGTGCGGTGATCCTCTTCATGCGCATGGTGCCGCCCGACGATCTTCATCAGGACGCTCCCGCCGCAGTGGGTCAGGCCTCGGGTTCCGATGTCGAGGTCGGCGGCAAGGGCCCGAGTGGCCGGTCTCCGGCCGGGGCCGAGAGCGCACCGCAACCGGCCTGAGCCGCCTCGCCGGTGTGGCACAATCGCCTGCGGGCGAGGCGAAAGGCCGACGCAACCATGGCTGAGAAACGATAGGAGTGTCAGACTGTGTCTGAAGCGCTGTTGGACGACCCGGAGCTGCTCAAGCACATCCAGGCCCTGCTCCTGAAGATGCTCAAGGACTTCGACGACACCTGTCGCCGCCTCGATATCCCCTACTCCGTCTACGGCGGCACCATGATCGGAGCGATCCGCCATCAGGGCTTCATCCCCTGGGACGACGACGTCGATGTGCTCATGACGCGCGCCGACTATGAGCGCTTCCTCAAGGAGGCCCCCTCGGCCCTGCCCTCCGGATACCAGATCGACAACACCCGGACCCGTCCCGAGTACCCCTTCATGTTCACCAAGCTCGGTCTGAAGGGCACTGTCCTCATCCCCGAGTTCGGCAAGGGGTCGGCTTACCGGATGCCGATCTCTCTGGACATCCTGCCCGTCGACAACATCCCCGACGATGTCCGCGCATTCCGCAGGATGAGCCGAAGGACCTGGTTGTGGGGACGCCTCCTCTTCCTTCAGGGCACGCCCACCCCTTACCTCATCGGGATCACCGGGGCCAAGCGCATGGTCATCCACACGATCACCTCCGCGATCCATGTGGGTCTGCGTCTCATGCGGGCCACGCCGCGCTCCCTGCAGGGGCGTTGGGAGAAAGCTGCTCGCAGCTACGAGCACGTCTCCACCAGGCGGATGGCCGACTTCTCCATGCGTGACCCGGAGAACTGGACCGTCACCATGGACGACCTCTACCCACCTCTGGAAATGCCCTTCGAGAACATCACCGTCAAAGTCGCCCGCAACTACGACGCCATGATGCGCCGCTCCTACGGCGACTACATGGAGCTGCCGCCCATGGAGCAGCGCCGCAATCACAAGCCCTGTGAGATCGACTTCGGGCCTTATGCCGATGTCGCCGAGGTGGCCGCTGAAGCGGTTGCCGAACCCGCCCCCGAGACGAGCGCTCCGCCCGCCTCGGGCACTGCCGCCGGCACTGCGGTCGACTGAAGCTCGCAGCGCATGCCTCGCGTGAGGAAGAGCAAGACCTCGCAGGTCGGTCGTGACTACTTCTGGAACACCGCCGCGTCATTCATGATGTCGCTGGCGACAGTCATCCTGACAGTGGTCGTCACCCGTTCCGCAGGGCTCGCGGCCGCCGGAGTCTTCGGGCTGGCCTATCAGGCCGGGCAGCAGTTCCAGCCCCTGGGCATGTACGAGATCAGGCCCTACCAGGTCACCGATCTGCAGCACCGATTCAGCTTCGGCAGCTATCTGGCCACCAGGATCGTCACAGTGGTGCTCATGATCCTGGGAATCATCGGTTACGCGGTGCTCTTCGGCGACGGTCCCAGCGATATGCTGCTCATTGTGCTCATCGCCTCCCTGCGCGTCTTCGACGCCTTCGAGGACGTCTATGTCTGCGAGTTCCAGCGGGCCGGGCGCCTCGACATCGGCGGGCAGTCATGGTTCTGGCGCTCTTTGACGACAGCGGCGGTGTTCTCCGGAATGCTCATCGTCACTGGTGACCTGCTGAGCTCGGCGATCGTCGCGCTGGTCTTCTCCCTCGCAGCCACGGTGCTCCTCTACGTGCCTCGGGCTCGTGGCCTCTTCCCTCAACGGCCCGTGTGGGAGGCCCGACTCATCAAGGAGCTGCTGGTTGTCTGCCTGCCCCTGTGCCTGGCCTCCTTCATCTCCATGTACTTGGCGAGTGCACCGCGATTCGCCATCAAGCACTACCTCGACTCCACCCAGCAGGGCTACTTCACCATTCTGTTCATGCCGGCCATGGCGATCAACCTGCTCTCCATCATGGTCTTCCGCCCCCTGCTCACCTCCATGGCGAGCTTGTGGGTGGACGCCGACCTGCCCGGTTTCAATCGGCTCATCCGGCGTGGTCTGATGGCGACCGTCGGAGCCTTCGCCGCCGTCGGGACGGTTACCTTCTTTGCGGGCGCTCCTATTCTGGGCCTGGTCTACGGCAAGGACGTCTCCATGTTCCGCACCGAGCTCATGGTCCTGGTCCTCGGCGGGGCGATGAACGCCGCCAGCGTTGTCCTCTACTACGCCCTGACCACGATGCGGCTCCAGAAACTCGCCTTCGTGGGTTACGCGGTCGCAGCCGCGGCGATGACGCTGCTGTTCGTCTTCCTGGTCCCATCACACGGCCTGCTGGGCGTCTCCATCTCCTACGCCTGCGCAATGGCCCTCCTGGTCCTCATCTTCGGTCTGTTCCAGCAGCGATCCACTGCGGCGCACAGCGGTGGAGGACGTGCCTGACCGAGAGAAGAGCACCAGGTTGCTCCTATAGGGCGGCCCGCATGCCACTGACCCGTTTGGCCGGTTTATTCGCTCCCCGTGACCTCGGGTCCCGCGACAACGCCCTCAACCTGCTCCGGCTCGTCCTGGCCTTCATGGTCCTCTACTCCCATGCGGATATCCTTGCCGGGACCGGGGGCGACTTCGAGGCGGCCGGGCAGCACCTTGGCAGCTGGGGTGTCGTCGGCTTCTTCGCCATCTCCGGCTTCCTCATCACGGGCTCACGCATGCGCGCTGACGCCAGCACTTACCTCATCAATCGCGTCACCCGCGTCTTCCCGGCTTCCTGTTCTCCTTCGTCTTCGTCGCCTTCGTCATGGCTCCGGCAGCGCATGTGATCGAGAAGGGCACGTTCGACGGCTACTTCGGAGCAGTGCCCACGCCCGGCAGCTACGTCTATTCCAACATTCTGCTGCGCATCTCCACCTACAATATCGGCACCACGTTTGCCACCGTGCCCTATCCCGGGACCTGGAACGGCTCCCTGTGGGGCCTTCTACTACGAGTTCGGGTGCTACCTCATCATGGGACGGGAATACGCCGAGGATCATCAAGGTCCACGACATCTCCTACGGCGTCTACATCTACCACTTCCCGGTCCTCCAGCCGCTCATCCTGTTGGGGATGCGCCGCCACGGCCTGCCCCTCCTTCTGCTGGTGGCCGGTGTCGCGACTGTCATCCTGACCGTTGCCGGCCGGCTCGGTATCGAGCGTGCCGTCATGCGATGGTCCCGGGAGTGCAGACCCTGGGGTGACCTGTGCCAAGAGGCCCGTTGAGCTCCCAGCAGAGGTGGATCTTCAGCGCGCCAGGATATGGGTGGTCAGGGTGCATAGCGCAGTCGAGTCCCTGCGATGCAGCGCCGTCGGCAGCAGTGACAGGGCGTGGGCCCGCGAGATCGTGTGCCGTTTCGCCGCGCGCGCGGCCCGGTGCCAGCCATTGCGTCGCATCAGTCGGGAGGCCAGCGTGAAGTAGGTGCGCTCGCCGGCGAACCTGTTTCCGTCGAACAACGACGTCGAGGACGCCGACTCCTCATGGCGCCGGTAGGAGAAGCACACGTGCGGATCGAGCAGGAGGCACCCTCCGGCCGCGATGATGTCGATGACCAGGGCCAGATCCTGGATGATGGGGAAGCCGGGGCGGAAGGGCGTCGAGGCGAGTGCTTCGCGGCGGAAGGCCAGTGAGGGCCAGTAGAGCCAGTCGGCCTTGAGCAGGGAGACGGCCAGTTCCTCGCCACTGAGTAGGCGGGGCTGGTGCGTGCGCGGCATCACCGCGCGCTTGATCAAGTCGGTCAGGGGGTTCACGGGGCGTCCCCGGGAGTCGATGGGCTGGACCCCGGGCTGGATGATGTCCGCCTGCGGGAACTTCTCATGAAGGGTCAGCATGCGTGCCACGTAGTCGGGTTGCATGATGTCATCGCAGCCCAGGAGCATCACCAGGTCCGCTGAGGCCATTTCGATGCAGCGCTCGTAGTTCGCGGTGATGCCGAGGTTCTTCCCGTTGCGGATGTAGACGACCCTGGGATGGCCCAGACGCTTGAAGTACTGAGGGACATCGGGATCCGGGTAGCAGTCATCGACGACGGTCAGGTGCCAGCGCTCATCGGTCTGGTTCAGGACGGCCTCAACCGTCTCATACAGGTACCGGGGCTCGCCCCAGAACGGGAGCATGATGTCGAGCATGGCTCTCCTCGTCACGATGATCACCGACTGTCCGACTGTACGTTTTTGCGGCGAAGCAGCAGTTTAGTCACCTTTGAGACGCGGCGTGTCCGAATGGCCGATGTGAATCACCCGATTGGTTCCGGTCGATCCGGCCGGGATCGGTTCCGGTCAGCCCGCGCCACCGGCGAGGATCCTCGGCACTGCCTCATCGCCGTTCTCGTACCAGGACAGCAGGGCATCGACGTAATCGGTGACGTGGCGGTAGTAAGTGAAGACGTCCTGGCCGGCGTCGTCGCCCTCGGCCTCCTTGGCCAGGGCCCACACGTACCAGCACCAGCCGGCGAAGACCACGTAGGACCAGAAGTGGCGGCGTTCGCCTGCGGTGGGGGTGCGGTCGAAGTAGTAGCCGATCGCCTCGTCGGCTCGCCGGACGCTCATCTGCGTGCATACCACCAGGGTCCCGAAGTCGCTGGCGACGTCGGACATGCCCGCGTACTCCCAGTCGATGAGATCGATGTGGCCGTCGGCGGACACCAGGAAGTTCGGCGGAAAGAAGTCGTTGTGGCTGGGTACCCGCTCGAAGCCGTCGGTATCGGCGTGGGCCTTGAGGCGCATGACCTTGGTGCGCAGCTCGACGTAGTCGGGCACGTCGATGGGGTGGTGACGCTCAACCAGCTGCTCGTAGTGCAGGGCCTCCCGAATGTAGTCGAAGTCCCGTTCAAGCTCCCTGCCGGAGGTGTGCAGGCTGCGGGCCATGCGCATGGCCCGTCTGAGCTCGTCGGCGTTGGAGGGGTCGAGGTTGCGGGCTCGGGGCACGAACCTTGAGATCTTCCATCCCCTCACGTCGTCGTCGGCCACGAAGGTCGTGTCCAGGCCGAGCTCGCGGGCCAGGCGCAGACCGGCCGCCTCGGCATGGCGATCGACGATCTCCTCGGTGCCGACACCGGGATGGCGGTAGACGTACTCCTCACCGTCCACGGCGAAGTGGCACGACAGGTTCGTCAGCCCCTGCTTGAGGGGATAGAAACCAGAGATCTCCGTCTTGCGGCACCCCAGGGCCTCGGAGATGTGATCGAAGACCTCGGAGTCCACGTTCTCAATGAACTTGGGGTCGAAGGAGCGGATCTCGTCGACCGAGTCGAACTCGTTGATCATGCCCTCGGGGTAACGGCGCATGACCATGTCGAGCTCCTTGACGTGCTCGATGTAGATCGCCTCCCACAGCTTGGGCGCCGTCTCCGGCAGGTGGTAGACCTCCTCCAGGATCCGCCGGAAGGCGGCGGAGAAGGCCCGATCGAAGTAGACGTGGCCCAGCATGACCCAGGCGTCGGCCCCTCCGACCTCGACATCCGTGATCCGTTCACCCGCCCCGGTCGTGATGCACCACTCCTCGGTGGGGCCCTCGACGTACTGGGCTGAGTAGTAGGCCTTGTAGACGTGCGACTCGAAGGGGTTGTCCGTGAAGTAGTCATCGGAGGAGCAGATGAAGGTGTTCTCCAGGATGTCGCGTACCAGCCACAGGGAACCGTTGTTGTTGCGCGAGACGTAGTCGTCGTTGACGACGATCCTCACGCCGAACTGCTCGGCCAGGTAGAAGAAGTACTCCTTCTTGTAGCCGACCACGAGCGTCACGTCCGTGATGCCGGCCTCGTGCAGCTGGCGGATCTGCCGCTCGACCAGGACCTCGTCGCGCACGCGCAGCATCCCCTTGGGGCGCTCGTAGGAGATCGGGGCGAAGCGCTGGGAGAGGCCGGCCGCCATGATGACGGCGTTGCTCACCCGGTGGGGCTCCAGAGCCGCCCGGCCCGCCTCGGTCAGGCGGCGCTCCTGGATGTGTCCGGCCGCCTCGCACTCGCGGACGGCGGCGTTGACTCGTCCCAGGGACATGCCGGTGGACTCCTGGATCTGGCGCTGAGTGAGTGCGCCATCGGCCCGCAGGAGGGCGTAGAGCACGTCGAACTGCGAGCGTGACAGGGCGTCTGCCATCGGTCCCACCATCCGTTCAGTTTATCGAGAGCTGCTTCGATGTTCGAAGATAGCAGATTGAGAGGGAAACTGAACTGTTGAGGTGGACTCTTGTGGGCACGTCTGGGCTCGCGCGGCTCGTGGGCGGGTGGCGTCGGTGTGAGCCACATGCCCACGAGCCTTGGGAAGGTCCCGGCGACCGGGGCCCGGCTCAGGCCTGCTGGTGCTCCAGCAGGCCCAGCAGGTAGGCGCCGTAGCCGGATTTGACCAGGGGCTCGGCCCGCTGGCGCAGGCCGTCGTCGTCGATGAAGCCCATGCGCCAGGCGACCTCCTCGGGGACGCCGATGTTGAGACCCTGGCGGTGCTGGACGGTGCGGATGAAGCTGGTGGCGTCGGCCAGGGAGTCGAAGGTTCCGGTGTCGAGCCAGGCGGTGCCGCGGGGGAGGACCTCCACGGTGAGCCTGCCGGCCTCCAGGTAGGTGCGGTTGACGTCGGTGATCTCGTACTCGCCGCGGGCCGAGGGCTTGAGGTTCCTCGCGATCTCGACGACGTCGTTGTCGTAGAAGTACAGGCCCGGGACGGCGTAGGTGGAGCGGGGACGGGTCGGCTTCTCCTCGATGGAGATCGCCTTGAAGTCCTCATCGAACTCGACAACGCCGTAGGCGGTGGGGTCGGCGACCTGGTAGGCGTAGACGACGCCGCCGTCGGGGTTGGTGTGATGACGCAGCCGGGTGCCCATGCCGGGGCCGTAGAAGATGTTGTCGCCCAGGACCAGGGCGGCGCTCTCGGCGCCGATGAAGTCGGCGCCCAGGACGAAGGCCTGGGCCAGGCCGTTGGGCTCCTGCTGGACGGTGTAGGACAGGTTGACGCCGAGCTGGGAACCGTCGCCCAGGAGGCGGTGGAAGGAGGGGGCGTCGTGAGGGGTGGTGATGATGAGGACGTCCTGGATCCCGGCGAGCATGAGGGTGCTCAGTGGGTAGTAGATCATCGGCTTGTCGTAGACGGGTACCAGCTGCTTGGAGGTCCCCAGGGTGATCGGGTTGAGTCGCGTGCCGGAGCCTCCGGCCAGAATGATTCCTCGCATGCTCCAAGCATGACCCATCCCGGCTCTCAATGGTGCCACCGTCGGATGATTCGGTCGCACATGTCGGTGGTGCGCGGCACGTTCGTCTCGGGCACACTCGTGTCCGAGACGCCAGTGCGGCGCTCCGGTCCACCTCGGGGAAGGGGAATGCGATGCGGCTCCCTCGGCGGACGTCGTCCTCCGACGGCGGCTCGGGTGCCGGTGGTTGCGCGCCCAGCCCCGTCCTGGTCGGTGTCTTCCTCGCGATGCTCCTGCTCTCGGCCGCCTGGACGCTGCTCGTCCCCCTGAGGGCTCAGGTCGATGAGACGAGTCACGCCACCTATGCGGCCGCCGTCGCCCGCGGCCAGGTCCTCGTCGAGGGGCACCGTGCCGCCGCCTCCGGCGCGTCCGGGCAGCAGATCCGGCACGACGTCGTCGTCCCCTCCTCCTACGGCGGTGTCCAGGATGGTGCCGCCTGTCTGTTCTGGCATCCCGAGACCCCGGAGTCCTGCGTCAGTCCCATACCCTCCCACTCATCCGGGCGGGTCGTAGTGAGTACCTCCGCTGCGAACTACCCGCCCGTCTACTACCTCCTGACGGGCTGGGTGACCCGGCTGCTGGACGGCCCGGCCGCCTGGTACGCGATGCGGGTGCTGACGTCGCTCGTCTGCGCCTCGTTGGCCACCCTGGGGGTGGCCGGCCTGTGGTGCGCCGGGGGCGGCCGGCCGTCGGTCGCGGTCCTGGGGGTGCTCACGCCGAGCGCCGTGTGCCTGGGCGGCGCGGTCAACCCGGCAGGTG
>NZ_CAUROW010000048.1:0-15956 GCF_963526355.1 uncultured Actinomyces sp.
GCATTGGCCTGGGCCCGGGCGACCAGGGCGGAGACCTCGTCCTGACGCTCCTCCCAGGTGGGGGCTGCGGCGGCCTCGTCCTCGGGGGGCGGGGCGTCCTCGGGGCCCCAGTCCTCCTCCGGCGCCTCGACGTCGGCCCAGGAGTCGTCGTCGAAGGAGCCTCCGGTGGGGATGAGGGCGGGCAGCGCGGCCTCGGGCGGCGGCGCGGCCGCACCGCCGGAGCCGGGCATGGGCAGGGCACCGAAGAGGGAGTTCATCGCGTTCATCGTGGGGCCAAGCCTAGGCCAGGGCACTGACGCGTTCCGTGTTCTTCTCCGCCCCAACCCGATATTGACAGCACGCTGTCGATAATGACAGCATACTGTCGATAGATGGCGGAGTTAACCGAAGAGGAGCCGAGATGCGGACCATCGCCCTGTACACGACCGAGACCATGGCGGACTGGGAGTATGCCTACCTCACCACTCAGATCGCCGGCGCGGAGCAGCTCAAGCCCGGGCGCTTTCGGCTGCTGCTCGTGGGCGACGGCCTGGCGCCGGTGCGCACGCTCGGGAACCTGCCGCTGGCGCCGGAGGCCGACCTCGACGCGCTGGATGCACTGGCCGACGACGGCTCGCTCGCGGCCCTGGTCATTCCAGGAGGGGACCACTACGCAGCCGGGCACGAGCGGCTCATCAAGGCCGTCGACCGCCTCGTGGACAGCTCGGTTCCGGTGGCGGCGATCTGCGGCGCCACGCTCCTGCTGGCACGGGGCGGTTTCCTGGACGAGCGCCGCCACACCTCGAATGCCGCCTCATACCTGGAGGCCAGTGGATACCGCGGTGGTACGCACTACGAGGAGGCGCCAGTGGTGACCGACCGGGGTGTCACCACCGCCTCAGGCATCCACGCGATCCCCTTCACTGCGGAGGTCATGCGGATCACCGGGCTTGTGCCCGATACCATGGTCGACTCCTGGGAACAGGTCTTTCTCAACGCCCGGGAGAGGGACTACATGGCGCTCATGGAGGCGACCGATGCCTGGCAGAACACCTGAGGGGGACGCCCTCACCGCCCTGGTCCTTCCCGTCTTCGCACTCAACGGGGAGCTCCTGGAGGCGGCTGCGATGATCACGGCCCCGCATGAGCTGACCCCGGCCCGGTGGCAGGTGCTGGGCGCCGTCCTGGAGGAACCGCTACCGGTGGCTGAGATCGCCCGGCGGGTCGGACTGACGCGGCAGAGCGTGCAACGGGTGGCCAATGATGTCGTCGCGCAGGACTGGGCGCACTGGCAGCCCAATCCCGGGCGGCGCGGTCAGAACCTGCTCGTCATGACCGACAGGGGACGGCGAGCGATCGCGGCACTGACCGTGGAACAGCACGCCTGGGCCGACGCCGTCGGCCAGGAGATCGGAGAGAAGAACCTGACAACCCTGGGGACGCTGATCAGCAGGCTCACTGAAGCATCACACCGCTATCGACAAAGGACGAACGACGAGTGCTAACATCCCGGCAGGCAACCCCCGCCTCCCACCCGCAGCGAAGAAGTCGACGCCCCTGGACTCGCCTGGCTCTCGGCCCCACGATAGAGAGGTGTACTCCGAGACGGCCCTGAGTGAGCAGCGCACGCTCTGGCGATCGGCGGGCGGAAGCACCGCCACCATTCCCGCTGACGGATGCGTCGACCTCATCGTCCGCAGCGAGCAGGTGCTCCTGTGCGGCCCGCAGACTCGTGTCATCCACGCTCCTGCCGACGATGTTGACCCCACCGTCGGTTTGAGGCTGGAGGCGGGCACCGCTCGCAGAATCCTGCCCGTTGCACTCAGCGAGCTGAGGGACCGAGTAGTGGAGCTGCACACCGCGTTGGGTTCGGAGGCGGTTGCCCTGTACGACCTGATGATGCGAGCGAGCAACACTTCCCGGCCCGATCTGGTGCTCTCTGAGCTGCTTGTCGACCAGGCGCAGCCGTGGGTGGTGACGACGCGCCGACTCGCCCGGGCCGGAGTGTCAGCCCGGGAGGCCGCCCGGGCTCTGGACTGGTCGGAGCACACGCTGCGCAGACGAATGCTGGAGGCCTTCGGCTACGGGTACACCACTCTGGCACGCATTGAGCGAGTATTCCGAGCTCGCTCGCTTCTCCAGCGAGGACTTTCGCCGGCCTATGTCTCAGCGATGACGGGTTATGCTGATCAGCCGCATCTGACCCGCGAGTTCGCGCACTTGGTCGGGGTGACGCCGGCTCAGTTCTCCAAGGCCGCGAAGAGGTCGACGCTATTGCCATCGGGATCGAGCACCGTGGCGTAGCGCTGCCCCCAGGGGGCGTCCCATGGCTCGGTACGGCCTTCGTATCCTGCTCCGGTGAGCCTGGCGTAGGTGGCGTCCACGGCGTTCACCGTCCCCTGGTCAAAGGCCAAGGCGATGCGATGACCTCCCGAGGGCAACTCATAACCGGGATCAAGACGGCGAATGAGGTCGATGGTGTCCCATGCGAGAACGGTGCCGTCTTCGAGCCTGGTATCGACATGCGGCTCGTCGCTCCTTTCAGGAACAGGCGCTCCAAGCAGACGGTAGAAGGCGAGCGAGGTGGACATATTGCGAGTCACGATGCCGATGAATCCGAGTCGTAGTGCCATAGCGATACCGTATGCCACCTACGACATCCCGTCTTGAACAGAACGGCCACGTCCAACTGGACTCCCTGACACGCCTGATCAGTCCGCATACGCTCGAACTGCGGCGTCTCAGCTCACCGAGTGCGAGAGAGCATCACGCAGCCGAAACAAGTACCCGCCGCTGTCGGGCTCGGGTAGGCCTTCGGCGCCGTCACTCAGGCCAATGAGTGTCCTGGAGCATATCAGCCAAGATCGTCTCAAGCATCACTACACGAGTCGTCGCCGCAGCCCAAACGAGCTGACTATCCACACTCCCATACTCATGAGCAATAATATTACGCAGTCCAATAATTGGATGAATGTCAGGAATTTGGTTAACCGTTTGTGGATCAGATTTCCTCACCCTATTCAGCGCCTTACCGAGGATCTCGACCTGCCGTTCGACAGCGGAACTCAACATCAGGTCTGACAGGTACTCCTCTTCACTCACACCCTGCGTGAATCGTCGCAGGGCTCGCAACGCCTGAAGAGCATCTCAGATGTGAGCATAGGACTCAGGCCGCATAGACATCCTCAGCACCCCTCAGCACCGAGGACTTGAAGTAAGGATTCTTGACCGACTCTGCAACGACCAGGTCAATCTTCCCGCCGAAGATCCTCGTCAACTCATCCCGCAGACCGAAGAAATCAGCAAATCGATCATTACGACCCGCTTGGAAATCAACAAGAAAGTCAATGTCGCTGGTATGGGGATCGAAATGATCGGTAAGTACCGACCCGAAAACACGCAATCGAGCAACACCGAACCGGGCGCATGCCTCCGCCAGCGCCTTGGTATCGATCGTCACTTTAACCGCCACCGAACTATTCTCTCAGAACCGCAGAACTATGACCAGAGTATCCAGCACGCCAGCTGCAGAGGCGGCAGGCGGCCCGAGCACTGCTGGCCCCGCCTGCGGGGCTTACCGCACGGCGCGCAGATAGCGGTCGCGGCCGGTGAGGTCCTGGCCGGTCTCGGCCTGCTTGAACCCGGCCCCGAGCGCGGCCGCGCGCAGCAGCGCCCCCTGCTCGTGGTCGTGCTCCATGACGAGCACCCCACCGGTGCGCAGCAAGGCGACCGAGCGTACGAGAACATCGATCGGGATATCCAGTCCCTCGGGCCCCCCGCCGTAGAGTGCCACGGTGGGCTCGTGCTGGGCCGTTTCAGCGTCCTCCACGGCGCCGGCCGGAACGTAGGGCGGGTTGGAGACGACGACGTCGATCTGTCCGTTGAGGTCGTGGAGGACCAGAGGATCGGTGGCGTCGGCGTGGATCACCTCGACGCGTCCGGGCACCAACCGCTCGCAGTTCTCGCGGGCCAGGGCGGCGGCCGTCTCACTGATCTCGACGGCAACCACTCGGGCGCCAGGCACCTCCTTGGCGACGCAGGCGGCGATCGCGCCCGAGCCGGTGCACAGGTCAGCGGTGAGGACCACTCCCCCGCCGCCGGCCATGACCTCTCGGGCGGCCTCGATGGCGGCTCCGGCCACCACCTCGGTCTCCGGGCGCACGATGAACACGCCGGGACGGCTGATGAGCTCGGCGCCCCGCAGCCACATGCGCCCGATGATGTGCTGGAGGGGCTCGCGGCACTCACGGCGCAGCACCAAGGCGTCATACGCGGCCGGGAAGTCGCCGTCGGCGCCGTCGGCCAGGAGGAGGGCCCGCCCCAACAGGTGCTCGGCCAGGATCCGGGCGTCGACCTGGGGGCTGGTCACCCCGGCAGCCGCCAGTCGCCCGGCCGCCTGGCGCACCAGCGCCCGCAGCCCGTAGCGGTCCACCGCGCCCGCTACCGTGCCACCGCACAGTTCAGGAACCACTGCCCTCACCCACCTGGGATAATCGTTCAGCCTCGTCCATGGCGATGGCAGAGGCGATCACCGGGCCGAGGTCGCCATCGAGGACAGCATCGAGGTTGTAGGCCTTGAAGCCGGTGCGATGGTCTGCGATCCGGTTCTCAGGGAAATTGTAGGTTCGGATTCGCTCGGAGCGGTCCACAGTGCGCACCTGACTGCGACGGGCCTGTGCGGCCTCGGCGGCGGCGGCCGCCGCCCGCTCGGCCAGGAGGCGGGCCCGCAGGACCCGCATGGCCGCCTCCTTGTTCTGCAACTGGGACTTCTCGTTCTGCATGGACACGACGATCCCCGTGGGCAAGTGGGTGATGCGTACGGCCGAGTCGGTGGTGTTGACGCTCTGGCCCCCGGGCCCCGAGGAGCGGAAGACGTCGATGCGCAGGTCGGTGGCGTCGATCTGGAGCTCGCCGGGGTCATCGGCCTCCGGCATGACCAGGACACCGGCCGCGGAGGTGTGGATGCGCCCCTGGGACTCGGTGACCGGGACACGCTGGACGCGGTGGACGCCGCCCTCGTACTTCAGGTGCGCCCACACCCCGTCCTGGGGCTCTACGGGCCCTCGGGTCTTGATGGCCAGCCTCACGTCCTTGTAGCCACCCAGGTCGGATTCGGTGGCGTCGAGGACCTCCACCGCCCACCCCTGTCTCTCGGCATAGCGGGAGTACATCCGAGCCAGGTCGGAGGCGAACAGTGCCGACTCCTCACCGCCCTCACCGGCCTTGACCTCGATGATGACGTCGCGGGCGTCGTCGGGGTCCCGGGGCACGAGGACCTCGCGCAAGCGCTCACCGGCCTCGATCGCAGCGGCCTCAAGCGCCGGGACCTCGGCGGCGAAGTCCTCGTCCTCCGCGGCCAGCTCGCGGGCGTCGGCCAGGTCTGCGCTGGCCGACTGCCAGGCCCGGTAGGCTGACACGACCCTGCCCAACTCAGCGTAGCGGCGCCCCAGCCGACGCATGGCACCGGGATCAGAGGCCGCGGGCCCAGCCATCTCGGCCTCGATATCCGCGTACTCGGCCAGGAGCGGCTCGGCGGCGGAGAAGTCCTCACTCATGGACTCGGGTTCTTTCATAGGATAGGGCTCGCGGTGCCATGCACCCGCGATAGGCGTATCGATATGCAGACGACGCCGACGGCGGCTCTGGGAGCCGGCCGCCGGCGTCGTCGCACGCGGCTACTTGCTGCGCTTGCCGTACCGGGCCTCGAAGCGGGCAACACGGCCACCGGTGTCGAGGATCTTCTGCTTGCCGGTGTAGAAGGGGTGGCAGGCCGAGCACACGTCCACGCGGATCTCACCGGAGGTGACGGTGGAGCGGGTCTCAAAGGTGTTGCCACAGGTGCACGTGACCGTGGTGGCCACGTAGTCGGGGTGGATGCCCTGCTTCATAGGTTTCTCCTTAAGCGTCAGAGGGTCCCGGGTCCCACGCGGAAGCGCAGGTGAACCGGAGGCCAGCAGAGGATTGTGCCACCGACCATCGTGGCCGCACAACGGTTGTGGCACGTGACAACCGGCACCTTCCCGGAAGCCGAGTTCGTCGGATCCAGCCGGTCCGAGTCGGTTCCGTGGGCGCTACTCGTCCTCACCATCGGCCAAGGAGGTGCCGGCCGGGGTGGTCTTGGACAGGACCATGAGGAACTCGGCGTTGGACTGGGTGTCCTTGAGCTTGGACAGCACCAGCTCGAGGGCCTGCTGCTGCTCGAGCCCGGCGAAGAGCCGGCGCAGGCGCCACATGATCTTGAGCTGGGCGGGGTCGATGAGCAGCTCCTCGCGGCGGGTGCCGGAGGCGGCCACGTCCACGGCCGGGAAGATGCGCTTGTCGGCGAGCTGGCGCGACAGCCGCAGCTCCATGTTTCCGGTGCCCTTGAACTCCTCGAAGATGACCTCGTCCATCTTGGAGCCGGTCTCCACCAGGGCGGTGGCCAGGATGGTCAGGCTTCCGCCGTTCTCCACGTTGCGGGCAGCACCGAAGAAGCGCTTGGGCGGATAGAGGGCGGAGGCGTCCACACCGCCGGAGAGGATCCGGCCGCTGGCCGGGGCGGCCAGGTTGTAGGCGCGCCCGAGCCTGGTGATGGAGTCCAGAAGCACAACGACGTCCTGGCCCAGCTCCACAAGACGCTTGGCGCGCTCGATGGCCAGCTCGGCCACGATCGTGTGGTCGGAGGCGGGGCGGTCGAAGGTGGAGGCGATGACCTCCCCCTTGACGGTGCGCTGCATGTCGGTGACCTCCTCGGGGCGCTCGTCGACGAGCACGACCATGAGGTGGGCCTCGGGGTTGTTGACGCTGATGGCGTTGGCGATCTGCTGCAGGATGATCGTCTTACCCGCCTTGGGCGGGGAGACTATGAGTCCGCGCTGGCCCTTGCCGATGGGCGAGACCAGGTCGATGATCCGCGGAGTGACGGCCTTGGGCGTGGTCTCCAGGCGCAGCTGCTCCTGGGGATAGAGGGGGGTCAGCTTGGCGAACTCGGGGCGGCGCCTGGAGCGCTCGGCGTCCATGCCATTGACGGTCTCGACGCTGACCATGGGGTTGTACTTGACCCGGCCGGCGCGGTTCTGACGGCGGTTGTTGCGCCCGCCCTGGTGGGGCGTGGAGGACTCCGAGCCCTCACGGACCCAGCCGGTCACGGCGTCGCCGGCACGCAGACCGTTGTCCTTGATGAGCTGGTTGGAGACGTAGACGTCCTTGGGCCCGGGCAGATACCCGGAGGTGCGCAGATAGGCGTGCTGGTTGTCGGTGACATCCAAGATGCCGGCCACCGGCAGGAGAACCTCATCCTCGCGCGACTGATTGCGATTCTGCCGGCCACCGTTGTTGTCACGGTGCTCGCGGTTGCCATCACGCTCATCGCGATCGAAGCGGTCACGTCCGCGCTTGCGGCCCCGACGGCGGCGCCCGCCACGCTCGTCGTCGTAACCTTCGATCTCGTCGTGGCCGTCGCGGTTCCTGCGAGAGCGCTCCTGAGGCTCGACGACAGAAGTGCCGGTGGCGTCGGCCAGGTCCCGCATGAGAGCGGCCTTGGCGTCAGCGTGGTCCTCAGGCGAGTCGGTGCGGGGCTCCCGGGAGGCTCGTTCCTGGTTCTCAGGGGCCCCGGCGGCGGCCTGGACGCGCCTGCGGCCGCGACGCACCTGGTCACGGGACGAGCGCTCACCGCGCTCGTAGCGACCAGAGGAGTCGCCTCCGTCAGTGGCCTCGGTGCGGTCGGAGCGTTCGGTGCGGTCGCGCCACCGACTGCGTGCGGGGCGTTCCTCGTCACCGGAGGTGCCGGACCGGTCGGGCAGGTCGATACCCAGGTCCAGGGCAGGTGGGGACTGGTCTCCCTCCCCGGGGGCGCCGGAGGCCGCAGTGGCTCGACGACGACGCGGCCGCGCCGAGCCGGCCGCCTCCACCGGCTCAGGCGAGGGTGTTTCGGAGGAGGAGTCGGAGGCGTCGGTCGTAACGGCATCGGAAGAGCCGTTCGATGCGCCGCGGGAGTCGGGGGTGGAGGAGCTGCGCGCCTGACGGATGGCGGCGACGAGCTCGCTCTTTCGCATGCGGGAGATGCCCTTGAGGCCCATGGAGCCGGCAAGCGAGTGGAGCTCGGCCAAACGCATGGTGGAAAGCGAGGGCTGGGCGCTGGAGGTCTCGGTCACGAGTGTCCTAACGGTGTGATGACGCTCCGCGGGAGGAGACGTTCAACTGGGGAGACTCCCCCGGAATCGTTCACGGGGAGGGCCATGCACTGCCGGTTCATGCTGAGGCATGACCCTCAGGTCCGGGGTGATGAGGTCAGCGGCGTGGTGCAATCCGCGCGGCCGACGGCGTCAGCATAGCAGCCCCTTCGCGCTGCGCCTAACGGAACGGCAGTGAGCAACGCCGGGGACGCCACCGTTAATCCACCCAGGACGTCTCTCGCCACCACCCCGACACCGGTGGGGCCGACCGCACGTACGACCGACCCCACCGGAATAATCGGCTTGGGCACGCCCGAGGCGGCTCTCGTCCCTCCAGCAGTCCTCAAGCTCACGGCTCAGCGACCTGCTAGAAGCGTACCCATGGGCGCGAAGTCGGCCAGCGGATCGACCGGCGCCTGGCGCGGGAAGCGTTCCATGAGCGTGGCCAGCTCCCGCCCCGCCCGGGCCACGCGCTCACTCAAGGGAGCCTCTGGCCTCTCGGAGGATGACGGTGTCCGCCAGGCCGCGCCGAAGTCCTCACTGGCCGCGAAGACGGCGGTCTGCGTCGGCAGGGCCTTCATGTAGGCGACCAGCGGCCGCAGCGCCATCTCGGTGACAAGACTGTGCCGCGCAGTGCCGGCCGTCGCCCCCAGCAGGACGGGGACGCCCTCAAGCGTGCCGGCCGGCAGCACATCCATGGCGGACTTGAACAGTCCGGAGTAGGAGGCCTGAAAGACCGGGCTGACAAGGATGACGCCGTCGGCGGCGAACAGGGCGTCGATCACCGTCTGCAGGTCGGCAGACACCGGTCCACCCACACTGGCCAGGGCGATGTCCTTGACCAGGGGCCTGAGCCCGATGACCTCGATGCTGGCGAGGCGGGAGTCGGACTCCAGGGCCTTGCGGGCCGACTCGGCCAGACGCTCGGCGAGCATCTGGGAGGTCGAGGGCTCCGAGACCCCGGCGTGCAGAGCCACGATCCGGCTCAGACGCCCCATCTGGGTATTGGCGTAGGCGTCATAGGTCGGCGATCCGGCCAGGGACTGGGTTCCCCCGAACGGGGTGACGGGTGCAGTCGAGTCAGCGGTCATGTCATCCGTCTCCTGCTTGCCACTCGTTGCGTCAAAGGTTTCCCGGGCCATCTCAGATCCTCACCTTCCGGCCCGTGAGCGGGTCGAACTCGTTGGACATGGAGAAGGGCTCTTCAGCCGGGGGCTCGGTGCCCTCCAGCAGGGCCCGGTGGCGCGGGTGGAGCGGTGCGTCCGGAACGCGCTTGGGTTTGGTGGGCTCCAGCT
Source organism: uncultured Actinomyces sp. (assembly GCF_963526355.1). Classification (GTDB taxonomy): domain Bacteria; phylum Actinomycetota; class Actinomycetes; order Actinomycetales; family Actinomycetaceae; genus Actinomyces. The sequence continues at coordinate 9,428 of NZ_CAUROW010000048.1, forward strand.
CGGCGCGCAGTGCCGGGACGATCTCGGAACCCAGGTACTCGATCTGCTTCATGATCTCCTTGTGCGGGACGCCACCCAGGTCCACGTTGAAGGCCTGACGCTGGTAGTCGCCGATCGCGTCCCGGTAGGTCAGGTACTTCTCCACGATCTGCTCGGGCGTGCCGACGGCGAGAGGCGTGTGCTGCGTCATCTCCTCCAGAGCCGCACCCTGGTAGACGTAGGTGTTACGGAAGTAGGGGGTGTAGCGCTCGATGGCCTCGACCTCGCTCCTGGCGGCGAAGATCTGTCCGCCCAGGCCCACGATCGCTTGCTCGGGCTCGCCATGGCCGTAGAAGGCGAAGCGCTCGCGGTAGAGGTCGACCATCTTCTTGACGTGGTCGATGGGCCAGAAGATGTTGTTGTGCAGGTAGCCGTCTCCGTAGTAGGCGGCCTGCTCGGCGATCTGGGGAGAGCGGATGGAGGCGTGCCACACGAAGGGCGGGACACCGTCGAGCGGACGGGGCATGGAGGTGAAGTCCTGCAGCGCGGTGCGGAACTCGCCCTCCCAGTCCACGTTGGTCTCACGCCACAGGCGGCGCAGCAGGTCGTAGTTCTCCACCGCGAGCGAGATGCCCTTGCGGATGTCCTTGCCGAACCAGGGGTAGACCGGTCCGGTGTTACCGCGCCCCATCATGAGGTCCACGCGTCCGTCGGAGAGGTGCTGGAGGTAGGCGTACTCCTCAGCCAAACGCACCGGGTCGTTGGTGGTGATGAGGGTGGTCGCGGTGGTCAGTAGCAGCTTGTCCGTACGTGCGGCGATGTTGGCCAGCAGGGTCGGGGGCGACGACGGCGCGAAGGGCGGGTTGTGGTGCTCCCCGGTGGCGAAGAAGTCCAGGCCCACCTGCTCGGCCAGGACCGCCATCTCAACAGTGTTCTTGATGCGCTGGTGCTCACTGGGGGGCTTGCCGGTGGCCGGGTCGGTGGTGATGTCTCCAACCGTGAAGATTCCGAACTGCATGCGACGTCCTCGCTGTTCCTGCACTGGTTCTACGTGATCTCTTGTGTACTGATGGAACCGGAGACATCTATAGTTTATTTCTCAACTACCTGAGTGTGACGCGCTTCCCACGCGAGAACGTGACACTACCGCCTCACCGGGGAGCCGAGGCGAACGCAGATCGCGGGCGCCCTCGGACTCGGGGACGCCCGCGATCAAGAAAGCGGAAGAAGAAGCCGTTCGCACGGATCAGGAGGTCAGCACCGCACCACGGATGTCGATGCCGGGACTGAGCACGCTCCAGCCGTGGTTCTCCAGGGTGAAGCGGGTCTGCTCGGCCAGGGTGGACAGGACCAGCACCGTGGGCCCCGCCCCGGAGATGACCGCCGGGTATCCCTGTTCGCGCAGGGAGTCCATGACCGCCATGGAGGCCGGAAGAACCCCGCGCCGGTACTCCTGGTGGAGTCGGTCCTCGGTACCGGCCATGAGCAGGTCGGGGCGCCCGGCGAGCGCCAGCATGAGCACAGCCGCCCGGGAGGTGTTGAACAGGGCGTCCTCACGCGGAACGGAGACGGGCAGGACCTGGCGGGCCTCCTTGGTGGACAGACGCGTGGTCGACGGCGGAATGAGCAGGCTCACCCCGAGTGAGGCGTCCACCGGCATGGGCGCCATGCGCGGGTGCCCGCCACGCTCGACCCAGGCGACAGTAGCTCCTCCGAAGACGGCGGGGGCGACATTGTCAGGGTGCCCCTCGAAGTCAGTGGCCAGGGAGAAGATGCGGTCGTCACTCAAGGCATCGGGCTCAGCGATGAGGCCACGCGCCAGCATGAGCCCGGCCACCGCAGCACTGGCCGAGGATCCCATGCCTCCACCATGAGGGATCCGATTGACGCAGCGCATCTCGAAGCCGGCCTGCGGGGCACCAACGGCGTCCAGGCCGGCCCGCAGCGCCTGCACGACGAGATTGTCGTCGTCGGTGGGCACCGTCTCCGCACCGACACCCTCGACGATGACGCGGGTCACGCCGGTGATCGGACGTACCGAGACCTCGTCGTAGTAGCGGAAGGCCATGCCGAAGGAGTCGAAACCCGGTCCCATGTTCGCCGTCGTGGCCGGAACACGGACGGCGGCGCGTTCATAGACGATGCGCATCTCACTCGCCCTCGACGCGTTGGATGGAGACGATCTCGGCGACCCGGTCCGACGATCGCAGCCCCTCCACGGCGGCGTCGAGGTGGAAGACGGGCGCCGGGTGGGTCACGAAGGTGACGACGGCCTGATCCTCACTGCCGTCCGCGGTGACGTAGGCGCTCTGGCGCACCGAGTTGATGGAGACGCCGTTGTCAGCGAAGACGGAGGCCATGGCGGCCAGGGAGCCAACGGCGTCGTCGGCTCGCAGCTGGATCTGGTAGCGGGTGACGGCCGCCTCGGGGCCGAGGACCGGCAGGTGGGCGTAGGAGGACTCGCGGGGGGCCTGGCCGCCGTGGACCCGGTGAGCGGCGGCGGCGACGACGTCGGACAGGACCGCGGAGGCGGTCGGGGCTCCCCCGGCACCCTGTCCGTAGAACATGAGGCGCCCGGCACTCTCGGCCTCGACGAGGACGGCGTTGTATGCGCCGTGGACGCTGGCCAGCGGGTGGTCATCGGGCACGAGGGCGGGGTGAACGCGCACGGAGACGCCGTGGGCGTGCTCGTCCTCGCGGCGCTGGGCGATGGCGAGCAGCTTGAGCTCACAGCCCGAGGCGTGGGCCTCGCGGATGTCGTCGGTAGTGATGGCGCGGATGCCCTCGACGGAGACGTCGTCGAGACCCACGCGGGTGTGGAAGGCCAGTGAGGCGATGATGGCGGCCTTGGCGGCGGCGTCCAGGCCGTCGACGTCGGCGGTGGGATCGGCCTCGGCATAGCCCAGCTCCTGGGCGGTGGCCAGGGCGGTCTCGAAGGACAGGCCCTTGGTACTCATCTCGTCGAGGATGTAGTTGGTGGTGCCGTTGACGATGCCTAGCACGCTGGTGACACGGTCGCCGGCCATCGACTCGCGCAACGCGTAGACGACCGGGATGGCGCCGGCGACGGCCGCCTCGTAGTAGAAGTCGGTGCCGGCCGCCGCCGCGGCCGCGTAGAGCTCGGGGCCATGGGCGGCGATGAGGGCCTTGTTGCCGGTGATGACGCTGGCTCCGGCCTTGAAGGCGGCCAGGATGAGGGTGCGGGCCGGCTCGATACCGCCGATGAGCTCGATGACCAGGTCATTCCCGGTGGCGACGGCGGTGGCGTCATCGGTAAGAAGGTCTCGGGGCACCGAGACGTCGCGTGGCGCGTTGACATCGCGCACGGCAACACCCGTGATCTCAAGGCGTGCGCCGGAGCGGGCGGCGAAGTCCTCGGCCTGCTCGGTGAGCAGGCGGATGACCTGGCTGCCAACGGTCCCGGCGCCGAGGACGCCGACGGAGAGGGTGCGCTGGGCGGGTGAGAGCTCCTGAGCCACGGGATGACCACCTTGCTGTGTTGCGTGCCGTGCGCGGGCACTTCGACTGGGTGATGCGATGGGTCCGGGTACGGCAGGAACAGGTGACCTGCGGTCCACTCATGCAGACCATCGCTGCGGGCCAGCATAAGGGCCATCGACCTCGGAACGCTTGCGCATCCGCCTGCAGGAATGTCGTAAGCCTATTCACGCCTTGGCCCAACGAGAATCCGATCATCAGGGCTACGGTGCCTCGGAGGCACTGAAGTCTCTCAGCGCCGCCAGAGGATCTGTTTGAGCAGCCGGCCGAACACCCGCCCCAGACCCGTGGATGTCGGGGTGGCCAGGTCGTCGGATCGTCCCCAGGCCGGCGGAGGCTGCTCCAGGGAGGAGACGAAGGAGGTCAGTGGGGACGGTGAAGACGATGTGGTTGCGCTCATGGCTCCAGACTAGAAACCAGTCCGTCACTATGGTGACCCCCGGGAGAAGGATTGGTGGGGAGGGATTCTCCTCCTTGAGGCTGAGCCGTTTACGCGGTCGTCTCATACCTGAGTTGGCTCATTTGTTGTCGTTGGTGGATGTTGTTGAGGGGCATGGGGGTGCCCCTGCAACCACGCCAAGCCGATCACCCCACCATAAGCCACGTCAGGGCATCCTCCCGGATCCCACCATAGGTGGAACATGGACAAGATCGCGGGGACCGAGGCACGACAGTGGCCCCGTCCCGGTTCATCCGGGACGGGGCCACTGTTGTGCCTCCATGAGGGATCAGACTCGAGACGCGGTCAACCGCGTTCAGGAGGTCTTGTGACGGCGGGCCATCAGTAGGGCGCCGCCTCCAACGCCCGCACCTGCGAGGAGCAGGAGCGCCACGGTGTTAGCACCGGTGTGGGCCAGCGGGGGGTTGCTGGTCGGCTTCTTCGGGGTGGCTGTGGGCGGAACCGGCGCACCCGGGGTGCTCGGTGGAGCGGCGGGCGGAGCCGCGGTGGCCGGCGGGTTCGACTCACTCGGCGGCAACTGGGTGGCGGGCGGAGTCGTGGTGGTCGTGGTGGTCGTCGTGTTGGTCAGGGAGACCTTGACGAGTTCCTGGTCGCGGATGGTGAAGGTGTTGACCTTCTGACCGTCCACGGAGAAGACCGGCTCACCCCAGCCGTAACCCGAGGCGGCGGGCTGAGCCTTTGACGTGTCCTCACTCAGGGTGATCTTGGTACCCACGGGGAAGGTCCCGTCGAAGACAGCCGTCTCACCCGGCTTGACAGTGATGGAGGATGTTCCGGTGCGGCCCTCGCCGGTGGGCTTCTGGCCCTCGGGAGCCTTCCAGCCCGTGAAGGAGCTGGCGGCATCCGGCAGTTCGTAGGCCACATCAACGACGAAGGATGAGCCTGCGGCCTGTGCGGCGGCCTCACCCTCGACGACCTTGGTCAGGTTGAAGCCGCCGAAGCCGGGCTCCATCTGGACCGAGATGTCGAAGTACTGGGTGTAGGACTGCTGCTTGGTACTGGTCAGATCCGTACCCTTGAGATTGACGGAGTTCTCGTAGGAGGCGCCTTGGGTGGCGGCGACGGCCTTACCGTTGGCGTCCACGAAGGAGACCGGGTACTCAATGGTGAAGTTGGTGCCGTTCTGGAACGGACCGGTGACCTCGTAGGTGGCCGTGCGGCCGTCCTGGGAGTAGCTGGCCTTGAGGTCGAAGTCACCGTGCTCAGTGGTGGAGTCCTGTCCGGCGGCGTTGGTCAGCGGGATCGCCCCGCCGTCCCCGGGACGCAGGAAAAGGACAGTGCGGCTGGCGTCGGCCTGCTCGAAGTTCATGCCGCCACCGAGGGTGTCGGTGAAGACAATGGTCTGCCTGGAGCCGTCAAATGTCTTGCCGAGCTTGTCACCAGTGGTCTGGTTGGCCCCGAAGTTCACGCCCCAGGTCAACCCCTTGTAGTTGTTGTAGAAGGTGGAGGCCCACTTGGTGAGCTCCCAGTTGCCCTCCTTGGGACCACCGATTCCACCGCCACCAGGAAGGGGGACTGCGGTGGTCACACCATTGGCAGTCAGATTAACGCTCGCGGCATCAGTGGTTTGGGCGATCGAGACCAGAGCGGAACCGTTGCCCTTGAAGTTGTGGAAGCCTTCGGCCTTCAACTCGTCAACCTTCGAGTTGAAGGTGCAGGTGACATCCTTGGTGGTAAGGGTGCAGGTGCCGACCTCAACATCCTTCCCGCCATGGTTGACGGTCATCGGATGGGTGTCGTTGTTCCGCAGGTTGGTGAAGTACTCACCCAGACCGATGGTGAAGGAGTCACCTGACTTGAGGTTGGCGTCGACACCATTCCAGTCGAAGCTCAGGCGGGCGAGGTCGTAGTGCTCGAGTTTTCCGTCCTGCTCAACGTTGTTGCCGTCCACACGCGTCAGGGACAGGTTGGAAACACTGATGCTCTTGTTCTCGTCGGCGCTGGCCTGGGACGAGATCTGAGACATGATCGCGACAAGGAGGAGAGCGAGGATGGCAGCGAAGCCCCTCACCGCCCCTCCCGAGAGGGCCGGCCGAGAGGCGGCGCCCGTGGACATTGTGTTCATGGGATCTCCGGATTCCTGGCATAGATGACAAAGGTCTGCCTCGTGAACCATCACCGGACACATCCGCCCCGTCCAAGGAGGCGGAAAGAGCGTCCCGTGATGACCAGGGCCACTGTGTCACAAACCGACTGTTTGGGAACAGTGAACAGACAAAACTCGCACTAGGTCACAATTTCAACACAACTGTGATCTAGATTCCAGGCAACCCACACCACCACCGTTTATAGGCATCATACAAGATTCATGAGCTGGACCCGTTATGGTACTGCACCTCCCCTATCAGGCAGACCTCATTGTGGTTGTTCCAGTCCTCCAAACAGGTGGCCTTCAGGTTGACTGAGGCGCTGCTCCGCTCAGAGCTCTCCCAGGTCAGCGCGTTTTTGGCTCAGGCGCTTGAGATTCTCTTCAGAGGTTGACACATCCTGCCGGGCCTCCGGAGTCCCCAACAACTCCTCCAACCCCCGCCGGACCTCCAGCGACTCCCGGTAAGCCGCCTCCGCCACGCCCCACTCACCACGAACCTCAGC
>NZ_CAUROW010000049.1:0-15661 GCF_963526355.1 uncultured Actinomyces sp.
GCAGCCAGGCCAAGCCGCACGTGCGCCGTCGGCTCCTGTTCGACATCGCCCTGGAGGTGGGCCTCCAGTCCACCTACGGGCGCACCCTGGAGGCCACCGGCTCGGTCACCGTCCACGTCAGCGCCGGGCGCGCCAACGCCCTGGTGGCCCTGGCCCGTCAGGCCCTCGGGACCGACCAGCAGGGCGTCCTCGACGGCTTCAAGGACACGAGCGACGCGGCCCTGCTCGCCTGGGTGCGCGGCACCCTGGAGCACATGCGCCGCGAGGGCGCCATCGACCACGAGTGGCTCTCGCGCTACAAGAGCGACGATGGCAAGCGCCTGTGGATCTGGTACAAGCGCAACCGTCGCCAGGGCCAGCCGGCCTTCCCCACCGGGCGCACCGCCACGGCCTTCCCCCAGGTCGGCGGCGGCCTCGACACCCGCAAGTCGGCCTTCGCGCCGGTGGGCTCCTCAAAGTCCTGGTACGCCACCTGGGCCCGTAAGTGCCTGGGGGTCGTGCCCACCCACGCCTCCCGCCTGGCCTGCGCGCTCCTGGCCCACCTGGCCGAGGCCGGGATCCTCAGCGTCACCACCACCGACTCCGGCGGCACCGTCTACGGGCTGCCGGCCGGCCGCGTCGTCGTCTCCCCGCTGCGCGAGACCACGCGCGAGGCCCTGCTCCTGGTGTGCGACACCTGCCGCACCCAGCTGCCCGCCGCCATCGCCACCGTCGACCAGCTCGACGCCGCCCCCTGCCTGGCCGCCACCTGCCCCGGCCGCCTGAGGGCCCAGCCGCACCCGGCGGAGAGCTTCTACCGCAGCATGTACGCCGGGGCCCACGTGCGCCGGGTTGACTCCCATGAGCACACCTCCCTGCTCGACGCCAAGGAGCGCGCCGCCGTCGAGACCGGGTTCAAGCGCCCCACGCAGGTGCCCGGTGACCCCAACGTCCTCGTGGCCACCCCCACCCTGGAGATGGGTATAGACATCGGGGACCTGTCCACCGTCATGCTCGGTTCCCTACCGGCCACCGTCGCCTCCTACGTGCAGCGGGTGGGCCGCGCGGGCCGCCGCAGCGGCTCAGCGCTCGCCCTGGCCTACGTGCCCGGCAGGCGCAGCCAACTCCCGATCCTCGACGCCCCGGATCGGCTCCTCAACGGCTCCGTCGCGCCGCCGTCGACCTACCTGGGGGCCGAGGAGATCCTGCGCCGCCAGTTTCTGGCCTCCATCATCGACACCCTCGCCCGCGAGAACCACCCGGCCATCCCCTCCGGCGGCCACGGCGGCGGCACAGCGAAGACCGCCCTGGGTGCCACCGGCGAGGGCTCGCTCATCACCACACTGTGCGAGCGGATCGAGCGCGACGGCGCCCTGCTGGTGCAGGCCTTCACCGCTGCCTTCCAGGAGCGCACGCCGGCGCTCGACCGCCTGAGCGCCTGGGTGACCCAGGACGCCGGCGCCGGGCCTCGCGAGATGCTCCAGCGCGCCGCGGCCGAGCACCGCGCCGAGTCCGAGCAGCTCCACCGCCAGGAGCGCCAGATCCGCGAGGCCCTGCCCGAGCTCAAGGTCGCCGCCGAGCGCCCCAACGCCACCGAGGAGGACACACGAGCCCATCGCTCCGCCGAGGGAGCCCGGAAGGCAGCCGAGTCCCGGATCTTCGACCTGGATCGTGAGCACTGGGTCTCGGCCCTGGAGCGCCACGGCATCCTGCCCAACTACACCCTCATCGACGACTCCGTGCGCCTGTCCGCCCGCGTCTCCTGGCGCAACCCGGACGACGACGAGTTCCACTCCGAGCCCTGCGACGTCGAGAGGGCCTCCATCCACGCCCTGCACGAGTTCGCCCCCGGCGCCATCTTCTACACCCGCGGCCTGGAGATGGAGATCGAGGGCATTGACGCCTCCGACCTGAACAACCAGGCCCAGTGGTGGTTCTGCTGCAAGGCCTGCGGCTACATCGACGCGCGTGAGCCGCAGGAGACCCGGCCCGCCGCGCCCACGGAGTGCTCCCGGTGCCGTGACACCGACATTGCCGAGGTCGGGCGCGCCCGGCGGGTCCTGCGCCTGAGCCGGGTCTTCGCCGACGTCTCCCAGGACGACGCCCGCATCGGGGACTCCAGCGACGAGCGGCTCCGCACCCACTTCGAGGTCCTGCCCCTGGCCGACTTCGACCCCACCCGCGCGGTGCGCCAGTGGAACGTGGAGGCCTCCGGGTTCGGGGTGACCCGCTACCGCGGCATGAACCTGCGCTGGCTCAACACCGGGCGGCCCCTGGCCGGTCAGAGCGTCGACCGGGTCTCCGGCAACACCCTCTCCTCGCGGGACTTCCGCCTGTGCGAGGCCTGCGGCAAGCTCGACACGGACACGCGGGCCTCCTCCGCCCGCGAGCACCGACCCTGGTGCCGCTACCGCAGCGACTCCGCCGAGCACGTGATCGCCGTCGACCTCATGCGCGAGCTGAGCACTGAGGCACTCGCCTTTGTCCTACCGCTCGGTTTCGCCACCGACCGGGTGGGGGTGGACTCACTGGCCTCCGCGATCCTCCTGGGACTGGAGATCACCACTGGCGGCTCCCCCGACCACCTGGGCATCGCCTCCGTCCCCCACCCCGTGACCGGCGGCGCCCCCGGCGAGACCCGTCCCGCCCTTCTGCTGCACGACACCGTGCCCGGAGGCACCGGTTACCTCACCGACCATGACGACTCCACCCGGCTCTGGAACCTCCTCATCCGCACCGGCCAGCACCTGGAGAACTGCCCGTGCCGCGCCGAGGGCAAGGACATGTGCCCGGACTGCCTGCGGCCCCACGCTATTTCCGCCGAAGTCACCCGCGCTGCGGCCCTGCACGCCATCGGCCAGCTCCTGGGACTGGAGGACACCGGCGCCCAGGACACCGAGGGCGTGTTCGCCGAGCTCGACCCGGAGGTCCCCCAGTGGAAGGTCACCGACGAGGCCGTGCGCGCCGGCACCGGGGAGAGCCCCCTGGAGGTGCGCTTCCGCACCGCACTCACCGAGCTTCTGAGCAAGCAGATGGCCGTGCGCACCACCAGCGACCCCTCGGGGGCGCCCGCCTTGGAGATCGACGGGGGCCGTTGGCGGATCCGCCCCCAGCTCGACGCCCGAGGCACCCGCCCCGACTTCACCTGCCTGCGCCCCGGCGGCCGCAGTCCCATCGCCATCTTCACCGACGGCCGCAGCTACCACGCCAGTCGCGCGCACAACCGTCTCGCTGACGACGCCGACAAACGTGCGCGTCTGCGCGCCGCCGGCTACCGGGTCATCTCCGTAGGCGTCGAAGACCTGGACGGGCCGTGGGACCCGGCCTGGCTGGGTGAGACCATCATCGCCCAGCTCAAGAACGGTTCCCTGGGGGCGGCGCGCGCCGGCGGCGTCACCGACCAGGCCATCGCCGCCTGGCGCGGCGGGCCGATGGCGCTCCTGGAGACGATGCTGAGCGACGACGTCGAGGACCCCGAGACCAGTGCGACCGCCGCCACCCTGGCGGCTCTGGCCGACTCCGCATGGGGGCCGCTCATCGTCGGCGCCGCCGGCCACCTGCCCCTGGGGCAAAATGCATCCCTGCGGTACTCCCCCGTCCAGGGCGCCGGGGCGGATCCGCTGTGGGAGGCACTACGTGTGCTGCGGCCTGAGGCCGAGCTGCCCGAGCCCGCCGGCGCTGCTGATACAGCAGGCTCCCCCGCGGGTTCTACGCGCTCCGGTTCGGTCTTCGCCATCCCCCACCTCGCCCTGGCGGTCCAGCTCACCGGCGCCTCCACCACGGGGATGGCCCTCGTGCTCGACGACTCCGATGAGGCCCTGGAGGCTCCCGACCACGCTGAGGCCTGGCTGGCCTGGCTGCGTCTGAGCAACGTGCTCGCTCTGGCTCAGGTACCCGTGGACATCACCACGACCAGCCGGGCCGTGGCCGACCTTCACGCCCGCGCCCAGGTCGAGGTCGCCGTCGCCGACCTCGCCGGCAGCCCGGCCGCCATGAGCGATCTCGGTTGGGACGACGTCGACCAGGACCTTACCCCCGAGCCCATCCTCGCCCTTCTGCCCCATCTGGCCGCCGCCGGCGTCCCCCACGAGGGCGACGGCGTTGAGATCGACGGCATCATGACGGACCTGTCCTGGGCCGCGCCCAAGGTTGCTGTCCTCGCCGAGCCACAGGCCGATGATGAGGAGGTCCTGACGTCGGCCGGCTGGCGCGTCATCATCGCCGGCGACGATCCGGCCCGCACCGCCACCGATATCTGCGCGCTCATCCCCGACCTCCTGGAAGGACACTGACATGCCTACGATCCTGTTGCCCAGCAGCAAGACGAAGGACGCCACCACCAAGGACCCCTCCCTCAGGGCGAAGATCGGGCCGTTCATCAGCAAGCTGTCCGCCATGACCACAAGCTCGGGCCTACACCTGGAGCCCATTCGTGGAGCGCGGGACCGGCGCGTGCGCACCGCGCGCGTCACCGACTTCTACCGGGCCGTCCTGTTCGAGCTCACCGCCGACGGTGAGGTCGTCTACGTCATTCACGGCATCTGGCCGCATGACGAGGCCATCAAGATCGCCGAATCCGTCACCGTCCACGTCAACCCCCGCAATGGCATCACCGAGGTCATCAATGTCGGGGACCTTATCGGCCTGGATCCCCATGCCGTCGAGGAAGCGCGGCGCACGGCCCAGGCCGAGCTCGCCGCCGCCCAGCGCGAGGCCGACGAGCTCGCCCGCGAGACGGCCCGCATCCAGGCCGCCAATGCCGAGGCGCGCCGTTACAACGAGGAGGCCGCCAGAGGAGCCGACGCCAGTTCCGCGCCCTCCCAGGCACCTGGCGAGCCGGTTGGGACGGGGGGCCAGCGGGGTGAAGAAGGAACGGCTACCGGAACGGCGGCCGGCGCCGCCGCTGTGCCGGGCGCCGTCGTCGTTCCCAGCCGGGACCAGGCACCGGTGTGGCCCGATGGGCTCACCGTGGAGATGCTGCACGACGAGCTCGGTATCGACGTCCGACTCGGTGCAGCGGCGCTGGCGGCTCAGCGCGAGTCCCAGCTCCTCGATCTGGTCTCCACCGCTCGCGTTTCCTGGCAGGGCGAGGCGCTGCTCAACCTGGCCACGGGGGCGACGATCGAGGAGATCCGTGAGGACTTCGGGCTGCGGCCCTCGCGTGACATTGTCGCCGAGCCCACCGACGCCGACCTCATCGCTGGTCTGCGCACTCGCGCGGCGCGCTCGACCTTCACCTGGCTGGAGAGCGACGAGGACTTGCGCCGCGCCATCGAGGGGCTCAGCTTCGCCGAGTGGCAGCTCTTCCTGCATCCCCAGCAACGGGCCCTCGTGGAGCGGCGGGCGAACGGCCCCATGCGCGTCTCGGGCGGCGCCGGAACTGGGAAGACCGTCATTGCTGTGCACCGCGCCGTCGAGCTAGCCAAACGAGACAAGGCTGACGGGCAGGAGCCGCGGATCCTGCTGACGACCTACACGCGCAACCTCGCCGACGACCTGCGCCGCCAGGTCGCCCAGCTCGAGCCACGGCTGCCCTTCACCGAGAGGCTGGGCGAGTCCGGAGTCATGGTCAGCGGCCTGGACCGGGTGGCGCGCATGATCCTCCAGCAGGCCGGGGCCAAGATCTCCCCCATTGCCCAGGAGGTCATCGGCCAGTCGCGCGCGCGGGTACTCACCTACCCCAGGGAGAATGTGTGGCAGGAGGTCCTCACCCTCATGGGCGATGAGTTGCCCGAGGGGTTGCGCTCCGCCGACTTCCTGGAGTCCGAGTACGAGCTGATCGTGCTGCCTCAGCGCGTGACGACTCTCAAGCAGTACCTGCGCGTGCGCCGCCCCGGGCGGGGCGTGGCCCTGGACCGGTCCAAGCGGGCCGCCGTGTGGAAGGCGATGGAGCGCTACCGGGACCGCAGCGCCGACCTGGGCGTGACCTCCTTTGACGAACAGCTCGCCCTGGCTGCCGCCTGGCTCGACCATGAGGCAGGCCTCGGCACACCCCGCCCCTTCCGGCACGTGCTCGTCGACGAGGCTCAGGACCTCACGCCCGCTCACCTGCAGCTACTGCGGGCGCTGGTGGAGCCTGGCCCGGATGACCTGTTCCTGGCTGAGGACTCCCACCAGCGGATCTACGGCAAGAAGATCACGCTGAGCCATTACGGGATCCAGGTGCGCGGGAGGTCACGGCGACTGACGCGCAACTACCGCACCACCCGTCAGAACCTCGATGTGGCCTTCGGGATCCTCGACCCCGGCACCTATGAGGACATGGAGGGACAGGCCGAGGAGCACCGTTACGTCTCACCGCGCTCCGGGCCCGAACCGCTGCTGCTGCACGCCGCCGACCGCGCCGATGAGCTGGGCAAGGCCGCTGAGCTGCTGCGGGTGTGGCTGGAGCAGGACCGGGACAGTGAGGACAGCGCCCCGGAGACGATCGCCATCCTTGTGCGTGACCGCTACCAGCGCGACGCCGTCGTCAATGGCCTGGCGCAGCACGGGGTGGAGGTGCGCGCCGTGGACCGCGAGGCCGCCGGTCGGGGCAGGCCCGTGGTCATGACGATGCACCGTGCCAAGGGGTTGGAGTTCCGCAAAGTACTGCTCTTCGACGTCTCGAGGAACGCGATCCCCCGGTCGCTACGGAACCAGCAGTACTCCGAGGCGGACCGCGACGATGCCCTCCTGCGGGAACGCTCGCTGCTGTACGTGGCCGCGACCCGTGCCCGGGACCAGCTCGCCATCTCCTGGAGCGGCGAGGCCAGCCCCCTCATCACCGCCCTCACGCCGTAGGTCCCAGTTGACATCTGTGACACCTAGGCGTGTAGTGTCATCTATGACATCTGCCGATCAGCGCAAAGGACCCCCATGACAGACCTGATCGACGTCGCACCGTTGTCCGTGAACGAGCACGAGCGCGCCGCCCTCAAAGATTTCGCCCACACCCTCAACGAGGGTGAGTTACAAGATCTTCTTCTTGCCCTGACCACCTTCCTCGAAGGAGACAGCCCCATCACACTCATGGGTGCAGACACCCACTTCACACCCAATCAAGTAGCAACGCGGCTTGGCATGAGCCGCACCCACCTGTACAAGCTCCTCGATGAAGGCTTAATCCCGTCGTACCGAGTAGGTCGCGACCGACGGATCGCAGGCCGCGACGTCGTAGCATTCATGCATCGTCGTCATACCGAGCGTCGCGAGCTTGCCGAACGTTTTGCAGGTGCAGAGTCGATTCGTCACAGCGCCATCGACGAACTCGCCAACGAACTTTGAGACCTCTACCCAACGGAGCCCGATTCCAAAGATGTCGGCACCATATGTAAGAATGCTGCCGTGCAGCACGATCGCACCACCCGCCCTACCGTCCGACTACTTCATGAACTGAACGACGGATGGTGTAATCCGTTTCAACCACGAGCAATTTCGGACGGGCGCTGGGAAGACGCGCAACCCCTCTCCCACCTCGATCACCCCATTCTCACCAAGTGCAGGACTGCGCTTACCGACCATACCACCTCGAACAAGATCATTTCCTGCTCACAGGACCTTCGTCTCATTGAGGTCCGCTCCAGCCAATGGCGAGCAGGCGTATGGACCGCAGACGATGGTACCCGCTGGACTCTCGCAGCAGGCCTTGCAAAGGGTGGGCACGAAGATCGCGAGGACTTCTACGAGGCATTGAAACGTCAGTGCAGCACACCCGAGGGAAGGCAGACCCTACTTCCCACGGAGTTGGATTGGGACCTCCTCAAGCGAGAAACAGCCGCCCGAGTGCTATCTGAATGGGAACTCTCCGTTCAGGACGAAGTACGCCAACTCCTACAGGAGGCATCACACGCTGGCACTGCCCGTACCTCAATTCCACACCCACTACCCCCTTCAAAGAGAGACGAACAGAGCACCAAACGAGAGCCACTGGCAACAGTGGAACTCAGCATCACCATCGAGGACGGAATCGAAGATATCTGCCTGTCGTTCATAGAACAGAGCCAACCTGGCTCTAGATTGGCACACAGGCTAGAATACCGTCTGCTGACATGCATCGCACCACCAGAACAAGGTTGGGACAAGTCCTTCGACATCTATTCCGCAATGGAGGAGGAAGGTCATTGTTCCCGCCAAATCTCTATCCTTGAAAAGGCCAAATCACAAGGACACCTTGTCACTTCAGTACCAGGCCGCGTCGCACACGTGACACACCGCCGCCATATTGCCGACGCATCCGTCGAGGGCAAGGCGGTGCGCGCCCTGTGTGACATTTTTTTCGTACCACGAACAGATCCTGACTCTCTGCCTCAATGCCCAGAGTGCGAGCGCCGCTACAGGGAGCTCCCCCAGCGGTGAACATCACCCAGGAGTCACCCCTCGCACACGAGTCCCACCTTCCACCCCCGACATACAGCCCGCCGCATCTATCACCAGCACTCTCGATATGCATCGCCAACGATGCCACCGGATCACCCCTCGAACGCACTTCAGGGAGCAAGGATTGGCCCCCGAGGATCTACTCTCGGCCCCTATGGCTCGTTGTCGTGTTGCAGCGGCGCTGCCTGACCCCTCGTGGATAGTGTTGTCGGCTGCGTGATGGTTGCTGAATATCGTGCGCGGTCAGATGGCACGAATCCACCTGAGAACAACAATCTGGGCCACGCCGGCCCACACGTCGGCTACGTTGACCAGGGCTCAATCCGTGCCACCCCAGATGACCAGACGCGAGCACCCACCACACAGCCACAATGACATGCCCAGACACGAGCCCTGAAGACCGCGCTGAGCCGCCATATTCCGACACCAGGAGGTTTGCTAACAGAGCTTGTCGCGATGGCTGTCGACAGGTGCGGCAAACCCCAATGACAACAGCGCTAACACCACACCCTGGCAGGGGACGTACTCCCCGTGTAAGGATGCACTCCACAATAGAGGTCTGAGGGTCCAGAACACATCGGCTTGGATGTCAGGGCGCCCCCGGCACAAATCTCTGCCCTCGCCCCGGAAACCGAGTCCCATTCTGCACCATCAGAGCACCGCACCACACCACCCTTGACTGCGAGGACGCACGTCCTCTCTACAACCACACCGGCCACCTGTCGAGGACGCACCTTGAGTGCTGAGGACTGATCCCTGGGGTGCAGTTCTCGAGGCTTATGGTGCGTCCTCGCGGTTCGGCCAGCCAGTCCACCCGTGCGTCCGTCAGGCCCACCGCGTACGCCCGAGGCGAAGCGCTGCCTCCCACCCGTCACACGGCCTCTCCCGACGCCCCGCCCAGGGGCCTTCGAGGTCACCACCCCAGGCAGCCCAGCCTCTCCGAAGGAGCCTCGGGACGGTCTTGGGCAGTACCCGCAGGCACGCTGAGCAACTATCAAATATCAACCGATCAATCCCTGAGAGCCACGTGGGCCTGACGTCCTGCTTGTGGGGTGTGCGTCACCACGACTCTCATACGGTGTCCGAATGGTGCTCGTGCGCATTGACGTTGTACGGTTGGCCCACGACATATTTGACCAGGAAGAGCGCGCCCACGTGCGTGCCGTGACACGTTGGAGGGGGTCGAGCCTATGGGGCGCGGCCGTCAGAAGGCCAAGGCAACCAAGGTTGCCCGTAAGCTCAAGTACTTCAGCCCGGCGACCGATTACAAGGCTCTGGAGCGGGAGCTCGTCTCAGCGTCCTCGGGATCCGAGCCTGATGATGAGATCGACTACGAGGAACTGGCCGCCAAGTATGCCGTCGACGACGATGACTGGGACGACGAGGACAGCAAGTAGCCTCACCCCCAGTCAAGGAGGGCCGGAGGAACGCACCTACCGGCCCTTCCGCGCGCCTACCAGCGCGTGAGTCGAGGCTGTTGGGCAGCCATCCGTGTCACTCTCGGCGACTCTTCACTCCTGGCCCGATTCACCTGCGTCACATCGACCCGGGTCAGGGCTGTGCCGACCTGGCGCCCTGCTCCAGAACCGGCCCGGTCGGGATTGAATGGTCGCCAAGCGTGACACTTCATGGGGTGAGTCCCCCGTCGGACGTATTCCACATCCGGCGGGGGCCTCGCTGTTCGCGTTCACGGCACCCCCGCCTCAGGAGGTCCGGTAGGTGCCGTGGATGTCAACGGCGCCCCCGTCAACGCCTTTCGTACCGGAGACGACGCGGCCCTCGGTCTGGTACTTCCCGGCTTCGTGCACCTCGCCGAGCACCCAGGCGGGAATGTCGGAGCCCTCTGCCACTCGCAGGACGGCGTCGACCGCGCTGGGGTCGACGACGGCGACCATCCCCACGCCGAGGTTGAGCGTGCCCTCGAGGTCCTCCCACGGCACCGAGCCGAGCTCGCGCACGGTGGAGAAGACCGGCGGCACCGTCCAGGAGGCCCGGTCGACGTCGGCGATGAGCCCAGCCGGCAGGACCCGGGCGACGTTGGCCGCCAGTCCCCCGCCGGTGATGTGGGACAGGGCGTGGACCGGCCCCGGGGCGGCCGGCGAGGACAGGGTCTCCAGCATGGCCAGGCACACGCGGGTGTACAGGCGCGTGGGCTCGAGCAGCTCCTGGCCCAGGGCACGGCCGAACTCGGGAACCTCGCGCTCCAGCCCCCAGCCGGCGTGCTCGATGACGCGGCGCACCAGGGAGTAGCCGTTGGAGTGCAGGCCGGAGGCGCCCATGGCCACCAGGACGTCGCCTGCGCGCACCTTCTCCGCGCCGAGCATCCGGTCGGCCTCGACGACACCGGTGGCGGCACCTGCGACGTCGTACTCGTCGGGGGCCATGAGGCCGGGATGCTCGGCGGTCTCCCCGCCCAGCAGCGGTGTGCCGACGGCGGCGCAGGCCTGGGCGACGCCGCGCACAATGTCCGCGATCCGCTCGGGGACGACGTGCCCGCAGGCGATGTAGTCGGTCATGAGCAGGGGCCGGGCCCCGACCACGACGATGTCGTCGATGACCATGCCCACCAGGTCCTGACCGATGGTGTCGTGGATGTCGAGGGCCTGGGCGATGGCGACCTTGGTGCCCACACCGTCGGTGGAGGTGGCCAGAAGGGGGCGTCGGTAGTCACGCAGCGCGGAGACGTCCACGAGCCCGGCGAAGCCCCCGACGCCGCCGACGACGGCCGGGGTCATGGTGGCGGCCACCGCGTCCTTCATGAGCGCGACGGCCCGGTCCCCGGCGGCGGTGTCGACGCCGGCGTCGGCGTAGGTGATTCCCGGGGAGGACTGCTCGGACTGCTGGGTCATGAGGGGGCTCCTTGAGGACTCGGATCGGAGAGAGCGGTGGAGGACGGAAGGATGAGGTTGGAGCAGATGGTCCGCACAGGTCGCCGGCGGCTGACCGGAGCCGGCCAGTCAACGCGCGGCCGGCCAACCCCGGGCTACGACGTCGTCGAGCCCAGGGGGCTGCCGGAGGCCAGGTCCGGGCGGGTGATGCTGCCCGGCGGCACGGTGCGCTCGGCGTCGTCGGCCTTCTCCCGGCGCCGCCCGCGGTAGGCGGTCGGGACGCGACGCACCGGGATGCTGGTCGACTTCAGGCTGCGCACGGGCGGCGGGATCGGGTAGTCGCCGGTGAAGCAGGCCAGGCACAGCTCATCGACCTTCTGGCCGCTGGCGGCCACCATACCTTCCACGGACAGGAAGCCCAGGGAGTCGGCGCCGATGGACTCTCCGATCTCCTCCACGCTCATGCCGGTGGCGATGAGCTCGGCGCGGGTGGCGAAGTCGATGCCGTAGAAGCAGGGCCACATGACCGGCGGGGAGGAGATGCGCACGTGGACCTCGGCGGCGCCGGCCTCGCGCAGCATCCGCACCAGGGCCCGTTGGGTGTTGCCGCGCACGATGGAGTCGTCGACGACGACGAGGCGCTTGCCCTCGATGACCTCGCGCAGGGGGTTGAGCTTGAGGCGGATGCCGAGCTGGCGCAGGGTCTGGGTGGGCTGGATGAAGGTGCGCCCCACGTAGGCGTTCTTCACCAGGCCCTGCCCGTAGGGGATGCCGGAGGCCTGGGCGTAGCCGATGGCGGCCGGGGTGCCCGACTCGGGCGTGGCGATGACGAGGTCGGCCTCCACCGGGTGCTCACGGGCCAGGACCGCGCCCATCTCGTTGCGCGAGGCGATGACGCTGCGCCCGGCGATGCGGGTGTCGGGGCGGGCCAGGTAGACGTACTCGAAGACGCATCCGGCCCGGCGGGCGGTGGCGAAGCGCGAGGAGCGCACACCGTCCTCGTCGATCTCGATGAGCTCACCGGGCTCGACCTCCCGCACGAAGGTGGCGCCGACGATGTCCAGGGCGGCGGTCTCGGAGGCCACTGCCCAGCCGTTGCCCAGGCGCCCGAGCACCAGGGGCCGCACCCCGTGCGGGTCACGGGCGGCGTAGAGCGTGCCCTCATCCATGAAGACCAGGGAGAAGGCGCCGCGCAGCATGGGCAGGACCCGGCGGGCGGCCTGATGGACGCTCAAGGGGGCCGGTGCGCGGTAGGCGGCGTCGAGCTCGGCGTCATCGGTGATGCCGGAGGTGAGGATGTCGGCGGCCGAGTCCCAGCCCTCCAGGGCGCCGTTCTCGGAGACGAGGTTGAGCAGGGCGGCCAGGACCGCGGTGTCCGTGGAGGAGCCGCGGCCCAGCTCACCGCTGAGGTCCTCCCCGGAGGTGGCGCGCACGGCGTCCATGAGCTCGCGGGTGTTGGTGAGGTTGCCGTTGTGGACCAGGGCGAGGGTGGAGCCGGCCGCCGGACCGAGCATCGGCTGGGCGTTCTCCCAGGTGGTGGCCCCCTGGGTGGCGTAGCGGACGTGGCCGACGGCCATGTGGCCGGTGAGGTTGGACAGGGCCTGGTCGTCGAAGATCTGGGAGACCAGGCCGAGGTCCTTGTAGACGAGGATCTGGGAGCCGTTGGAGGTGGCGATGCCGGCCGACTCCTGGCCGCGGTGCTGGAGGGCGTACAGGCCGAAGTAGCTCAGACGGGAGACGTCCTCACCGGGGGCCCACACACCGAAGACGCCGCACTCCTCACGTGGGGAGGACTCGAGCTCGTCGGAGTGGTCATCGGGCAGGGCGGTCAGGTTGGGCGCGCTCACGGGCACCGCGGGAACCATCGGATCGGTCTGACTCGACTGGCTGGACCGACCGAGAGGCTCCGAGGAGCCGGCCCGAGGGATGCGACGGGCGTCGTCGGGATGGTCGAGGGCGGTCTGCGAGGGGTTCTCACCGGTACGCACACGCACAGTCTGTCATGACCGGACCTCGCCTGGCCATCGGCGGGCGCCGGAGCCAGCTCGCGGACGGCTCCGGGATCAGCTTGCTCCCAACAGGACTCCGACGACGATCATCGCGACTCCCAGCATTGATCGCCTGGTGAACGGCTCACGCAGGAGCCACACCCCGGCGATGACGCCGAAGACGACGTTGAGGCTCCTGGAGGTGGCGACGACGGACGGGGGTCCGAAGCGCATGGCGACAAGCACCAGCGCATAGCTCGCCGGCACCAGCACCGCGATGGGGAGGGCTCGGGCCCAGCCGGCGGCCAGCGCGGCGGGCAGCTCGCGGCGACGTCGGCCCAGCACGACGGTGAGCAGCACGAGCTGAGCCAGACTGGACAGCGCCATGTAGGGCACAACAGAGACGTGCAGGTGCGCGACGGCGAAGGCGTCCCACAGAGTGTAGGCGGCGGTGCAGGAGGCGACGGCGCTGCCCGCCCAGAGGCCTCGGGCCCGGGTCAGATTCCGCCACGTGGCACCCGAGGCGAGGACGACGCCGGCGAGGACCGCCGGAAACGCCGCCACCTGCATGACGCGCGTACCCCCGTTCCACGGCGCCGCCACCACCGTCACCAGGACCGGCGCCAGTCCGCGTGAGACCGGGTAGACCACTGACAGGTCCGCCGCCGAGTAGGCGCGTTGGAGAACCGCCGCGTAGGCCGTGTGCAGCGCTGTGCTGACGAGGGCCGCCCACCAGGCCGCGCCCAGTCCTCCCGATGACGCCACCACTGTCAGCACCACCAGCCACAGCGGTGCGGCGATGGCGCTGTAGACCCACACGAAGGCGACGTCGGAGGTGCCCAACCGCTTCACCAGCGCATTCCACAGGGCGTGCAGCGCGGA
The DNA here is from genome assembly GCF_963526355.1 of uncultured Actinomyces sp. GTDB lineage: Bacteria > Actinomycetota > Actinomycetes > Actinomycetales > Actinomycetaceae > Actinomyces. The sequence continues at coordinate 14,033 of NZ_CAUROW010000049.1, forward strand.
CCCACACGCGACCAGGGCGAGGGAGTACCCGAAAACCGTCATGTAGACGATGTCTACCACCTTGTAGACACCGTCTACAAGAGGCAGGCTAGGGCCATGAGCCATACAACGGAGGACCGACTGATCCAGGCGGGGCGTCAGCTGCTCGACGAAGATGGCATCGGTGCGGTGACGGTGCGGGAGGTGGCCCGGCGCTGCGGCGTCTCCCACGGCGCGCCGAGACGCCACTTCCCCACCCTCGCACTGCTTCTGGCCGCGATCGCCGAGGCCTGCCTCGGCGAGCTTCGCGAGCGCATCGCCGAGGCCGGAGGGAGCCTCAGAGACACCGCGAGTACCTACGTCTCCTATGCCGTCGAGCATCCCCACGCCTTCGATCTCATCACCCGCCACGACGTGCTGGCCGGCAGCGGCAGGGACCTGCGGGCCACGTCCCTGCCGCTGCTTGAGCAGTGGCGGGACCGTTTTACGAAGGACCACCCAGATGCGCCCGAGGCCGCCGCGACCGCCGCCTGGGCGGCCGTCCACGGCGTCGCCTCGCTCACCTCACGCGGCGCACTGGAGCTCGTCGGAGCCGACTTCGAGGAGCTTCTTGATCAGCTCCTCCCGAGGGACTGACGCGCCGAGCTCCTCAGGACTGGTCCCGCAGGAGCCTGAAGCGGATGCCGGCGGCGGGGTCGGCGGACAGGAGGCGGACCTGTACCCGTTCACCCACCGGGAGGCCGCCGTCGGAGACTCCCTTACCGGCCCGGACCTCGGTGACGACGGCGGGCTCGGCCAGGACGAGTTCGCCGCGTCCGTTGTGCTCGGAGGTGATGACGCCGTCGAAGGCCTCGCCCTCGTGTTCGCGCAGAACCAGGGCCTCCAGGGCATTCAGGGCGCCACGGCCGATGGCTCGGGCGCGTTTGCCGGTCTGCTCCATGACGCCGGGCAGCTCGGGCAGGGCCTGGAGCACCCACTCGGACACGGGTCTCCCAGCGCAGGCGGCGATGCAGACCTCCTCGCCGTAGCGGTCCACGAGGCGGCGCAGCGGCGCGGTGACGTGGGCGTAGCGGGCGGCGATCGCCGAGTGGACGGCCTCCTCGGTGTCGGAGGCCTCGTCGTCGGCCGGAACACCAACGCCGCCCACGCCGAAGGCGAGGTATCCCGACCCGCGGAAGAGGGACATGGCCTGGTCCATGAAGGCGGCGTGGGCGGGCACGGCGTGGTCCAGGTCGCGCACGAGCTCGGGGTAGGGCTGCGCAGCCGGCCAGTCGATGCCCAGTGCCGCGGCTACGCGCCGCAGACGGGCGTAGTCCTCGGGGCGTGCCGGCGGCAGGGTACGCAGGATGCCGACACCGCACTCGACCATGATCCGGGCAGCGCACATACCGGTGAGCAGTGAGATCTGGGCGTTGTACTGCTCGGCGGGCTCACTGACTCGGTAGGCGAGCCGGTAGCCGGCCGGGAATCCGGTTGGGGATGTGAAGCCCTCGGGGCCGGCCGGCTCCGTCACGCCGGGTTCCCCGGCCGTCCCCGCCGAGTCAGCCTCCGCCGGTTCGGCCGCCTCGGTCACCTCGACAACCTGCTCGGGCGTCGTCATGCTGATGCCGCCGCGGACGACCTCGCGTTCCAGACGCAGGCGACCGATCT
>NZ_CAUROW010000050.1:0-15132 GCF_963526355.1 uncultured Actinomyces sp.
GCGTCGTCGTCCTGGGCGGCGGCACCGCCGGCCTGAGCGCCGCGCGGGTCGCCGCCGGCATGGGGGCGAACGTCACCGTCTTCGACATCGACCCGGTGCGCATGCGCCGCATCGAGGAGACCGACGGCGCGGCCATCCGCACCCGCTTCTCCACCGAGCTCGACGTGGCCCGCGCCTGCGCCGCGGCGGACCTGGTCATCGGTGCCGTCCTCGTGCCCGGGGCCCGCACCCCGAACCTGGTCACGCGCGCCATGGTGGAGACCATGCGGCCCGGCGGGGTACTGGTCGACATCGCCATCGACCAGGGAGGCTGCTTCGAGGACTCCCGCCCCACCACCCACTCGGAGCCCACCTTCGAGGTGGACGGCAGGATCTTCTACTGCGTGGCCAACATGCCCGGAGCCGTCCCGCACACCTCCACCTACGCCTTGACCAACGCGACCCTGCCCTACGCCCTCGCCCTGGCCGACGACGGATGGCGCGGCGCCATCGAGGCGCGTTCCGACCTCGCGCGTGGTCTGAGCACCCACGCCGGCGCCCTGTACACCACGGGCGTGGGCGAGGCCCTGGGAATCCCCACGGCCGACGTCGCCGATCTGCTGGGCTGAGCGGTGAGAACCCGGCGCATCCGCGTCGCCGGCGGCACGGATCGTTGGGCGCACGACCTCTACCTGCGCGCCTTCCCGGAGGAGGAGCGCCTGCCCTGGGCCCTCATCCACCTGCTCAGCCTGCGTCGCGGCGTCGACCTGGTCGCCTGGTGGGATGAACCCGCCGACCCCACCCAGGCGGCCTCAACGGATCCCAGCGCCCTGACCTGGACCGTGCGTCGCCCCGGTTCCCGGCTGCTTTACCTCTTCTACCTCGCCGTTGACGACGCCGTCCGCGGACGCGGCCTCGGCACCCGACTCCTGGCCGAGCTCCAGCATCGTCATCCCGGCTGCAGCATCGTCCTGGACATCGAGCCCGTCATCGCCGAGGCCGACAACGCCGAGCAGCGACGCCGCCGGCTCGCCTTCTACGAGCGCTCCGGCTTCCGCGACACCGGGTACGCGGTCCTGGACTCGACCGGGGAGTACTGGACCCTCGTGCGTGAAGCGCCGGGAACCACCTTCGACCCCGACGACTTCCGCGATACCCTGCGCCGCCTGGATTGCGGCCTCATCACCGCGCGAGTGGTCCCACGCGACTGAGCCGCGCGGAGCCCCACTGTTATTCCCCGATCCGCCAATGGCAGCACGCGCCGGTGGACATAGGTGGGACACAGGATCGTCCCATAGTCTCCACTCATGACATGGACCAACCACCACAACGGTCTCAAGACCGCCGCCCTCCTGGGTGGCATGTGGAGTCTGCTCCTCCTGCTCGGCTACGCGCTGACACGAGGGACGGGCTCATCCATCTGGCTGTTCATCGTGCCGATCATCGGCATCGCACAGACCGCTTTCGCCTTCTGGAACTCCGACAAGATCGCCGTGCGCTCCATGGGCGCCATCGAGGTCACCGAGTCCCAGCAGCCCCAGATGTACGCGATCGTGCGCGAGCTCTCCGCCGCAGCCGGCCAGCCCATGCCGCGCCTCTACGTCGCCCCCACGATGAGCCCCAACGCCTTCGCCACCGGCCGCAACCCCTCGCATGCCGCCGTGTGCTGCACCCAGGGCATCCTCCAGCTCCTCAATGAGCGCGAGCTGCGCGGCGTCCTGGGCCATGAGCTCTCCCATGTCTACAACCGCGACATCCTCACCTCCTCGGTGGCCGCGGGCATTGCCGGCGTCATCTCCTCAGTGGCCACCATGGCTCTGTGGTTCGGCGGCGGCAACCGGCGCGATCGGGAGGGCGGCAACATCATCGCCGTCCTGCTGCTCGCCCTTCTGGCGCCCCTGGCTGCCACCATCACCCAGTTCGCCATCTCCCGGACCCGTGAGTACGACGCCGACCACGACGGTGCCGAGCTCACCCAGGACCCGCTCGCCCTGGCCAGCGCGCTCAGCAAGCTCGAGTCGGGCATCTCGCACGTGCCCATGGGGCGGGACCCGCGCCTCGAACCGGTCTCCTCCATGATGATCGCCAACCCCTTCGGGAGCCTGCGCAACCTCTTCTCCACTCATCCGCCCATGGACAAGCGCATCGCCCGCCTTGAGCAGATGGCCGGGTACTGATGGTGACCCTGACCGTTGTGGGCGGTCTTCCAGCGGTCGGAAAGACCGCCGTGTGCCGGGAGCTCCTGCGCTTGCAGTCCATATCGCAGTCACCGGGCCGCTTCCCGACCTGGCTGCGCATCGACTCCATCGAGCAGGCCCTGCGGGACAGCGGCGAGATGGCTCCGGGCATGCCCGGAGGTGCCGGCTACTACGCGGCCGCCGCTGTCGCCGGCGACGTCCTGGCCTCGGGCGGTGAGGTCCTGGTCGAGTGCGTCAACCCGCTGCCTCTCACCCGCCGCCTGTGGGAGGAGACCGCCTCAGTCCTGGGCTGCCGGTTTCTCGCCGTCGAGATCGTCTGCTCCGATGCGGCCGAGCACCGCCGCCGTGCCCGGCAGCGGGTCGGCGACATCGAGGGCCTCAAGCTTCCGGACTGGCAGGAGATCGAGCACCGCGACTACGCCCCCTGGCCCGAGGCCGACCTCCGCCTGGACACCGCCCGGCTCACCGTCGCCGAGGCCGCGCAAGCCATCGTCAACGATGCGATCCGGGGTCGGGGCCAGTAGGGCTTGAGGTGGTCTCGGTGACTCGGGCGTCCTTGGGGGAGTTGCTGGTGGATATCGTGACGTAGAACCATGCGGTTAATGACAGGATCGCAACGATGACGGCAATCGCAGCGACGATGGGGCGGTTCTTGTGCACGTGGCCACCCGGTGGAGGTGGAAGCGGCCGTCAGGGGCGCACGCCTTGACCGGATCGACGTCATGAAGCGGATTCCTCAGGGGTAAGGGCATAAGACGACCTCGGGATCTCGGTGAGTCGGATTGCTCGGCGTGCGAAGGATTCTGCGAGGGTAGGTGGCGGAGATGCAGCAGGGGAATCGGGAATGGTCCCCATAAGACTCGTCCTCATCCCCCCATGATGGTGAGATGGGCGGGTGCACAGCTCGTCCGCGCCCGCCCCGTCCGATGACGACCTCGCCCAACGCATCCATGCCGCCGTCGATGCCGGTGAGCTGCGCGGCGTGATGGCCGGACCGATCGAGACCCTCGGAGTCGGCGAGAGCTACACCGCCTGGCGGATCGGCTGCGGTGACCAGGCACGGGTCCTGCGTGTTCCCCGGCGCTCGCCTCATGAGATGCCCCGCTCCATGGAGGCCGAGTTCGAGGTCCTCAGACGTGTCCCGCCCGATCTCGGAAGCAGCGCCATCGCCTTGGAAACCGGAGCCGACAACCCGCTGGGCAGTCCCTACATGGTGACCACCCACGTTCCCGGCCGGGTCCTGCATGCCACCGACTGGAACCGGCAGCTCGCGACCGCCCTCGCCCAGCGGATCGCCCGCCTGCATGGGGCCCTTGCCGCCGGCCCCGCGCCGTCGGCCGCGCTCGTGCCGAGCTCCTGCGAGCAGGGGGAGGAGCTGCTGACCTGGTGGGGCAGGCACCATCCGGAGACGCTCACCGACCCCCGCGTCACCGCGTTATTGCCCGCCTGGCGCCGCGAGCTCGTCCGACTCGCCCCTGCGTTCGAGGCCGTTCCCACTCACCCGCTTATCCACGGCGACGTCGTCGTCACCAACGTCGTACTCGGCCCCGATGGCGCCCCCAGGCTCATCGACTTCGAGTGGTCGGACTCAGGCGATACCGCCAAGGATCTGGCTCTCATCGGTGGCCGGGTGACCGGCGGCCCTTGGTACCTACCCATGTCGCCCGACGACGTCGCGGCCTTCGTCACCGAGTACTCCCGGTACGCTCGGCAATCGCGTCACCTGCGGCGCTCGCGGCTCGCGCAGTGCACCGGTGCCATCGACCCGCAGCAGCTGCTGGAGCGCCGCGACGCCTACGAGCTCCTCGATCGTCTGGGTAACCTCCTGTACTGTCTGAGCCGGCCCGGCGAAGCCTGCTACGGGAGATGGGCCGACGAGCTCGCCCACAGCCTGGTCACCCGGCTCGCAGACTGATATGTCGGGCTAGCCCCACCAAGGCCTCGCCAGGTGACAGGATTGAGCATGATTCCAGGCCTGAGGAGGATGTGGGGCATGAACCGGTCAACATGGGCCGCGCGCTATCGCCGACTCGGCAGGGACGCCGCCTTCCTCCTCCTGAGCTGGCCACTGAGTCTGCTCGCCTTCCTCCTCGTCATACCGCTGACCGCCTTCGGCGCGAGCACCGTCATCATCTGTGTGGGACTGCTGGTGCTCGACATCGCACTGAGCATCGCCGGGGGTTTCGCCAACCTGGCCCGCCTCGCCGTAGCGCGCCTGGACGGAGGCGATCCGGTGCCGGGCTGCTACCTCGAGCCCGAGCCGGGAACCCCCTGGCACCGCAGGTTCCTGCAACGCCTGCGCGACCTCCAGCGCTGGATGGACCTGCTGTGGACCATCGCCTTCTTCCCGGTGTCCTTCATCACCTGGTTCCTCACCATTGTGTGGTTGTCGGCGGCAGTCGGCGGCTTCCTCGCCCCCATCGCCGAAGTCATTCTTGAATCGATCCTTGGAGACCAGCGCCAGGGGCTGGGTGATCTTCTGGGCCTGTATCCGTCGCTGCTCTGGGACGTCGTTATCGACATCACCTGCGGCGTCGTCTTCTCCCTGACCGCACCCTTCGTCCTACGGGGCATGGCCGCCATGCAGGCGGGGTTCCTCCGCGGCATGCTCTCCTGGCGCAGCGAGGTCAGCCGCCTTCAGACGTCCCGGGCCGCCGTCCAACGGGCCGAGGCAGACACCCGCCGTCGCCTGGAGCGCGACATCCACGACGGTCCTCAACAGCGCCTCGTGCGCCTGCGCATGGACCTGGCCCGTGCCCAGCGCCAGGCCGAGAAGGATCCGGCGGCCGCTTCCGCGATCATCCAGGGCGCCATGGAACAGACCCAGCAGACCCTCGACGAGCTGCGCCAGCTCTCCCGCGGCATCGCCCCGCCCGTCCTCGTCGACCGTGGTCTGGCCGCCGCCATCTCCGAGGCCGCCACCCGCTCCACCGTTCCCGTCACTGTGAGCTCCGAACTGTCCCAGGACCTGCCCGACCACGCCTCCCAGGCCGCCTACTTCGTCGTCAGCGAGGCACTGGCCAACCTCAACAAGCACTCCGGGGCCACGGCCGCCGGCGTCGAGGCCCGCATCGTTGACGGCGCCCTGTACGTGAGGATCTACGACAACGGCATCGGTGGGGCCTCGACCGCCAAAGGCCACGGCCTGGCCGGACTGACCGAGCGCCTCGACGGCGTCGACGGTAGGCTCACGGTCACGTCCCCGACCGGCGGGCCGACCACAGTGGAGGCAATGATCCCGTGCACGTTCTGATCGCTGATGACTCCGTCCTCCTGCGTGAGGGACTGGCCCTTATCCTGGCCGACGGCGGCCACGAGGTCGTCGGGGGAGTGGGGGACGGCGAGGCCCTCGTGAACGAGGCGCTGCGGCTGCGGCCCGACGTCGTCGTCGCCGACATCCGCATGCCCCCGTCCCACACCGACGAGGGCCTGCGCGCCACCACCCGCATCCGTGCCCAGTGGCCGGGTGCGCCCATCCTGCTGCTGAGCCAGTACGTCGTCGCCGGTTACCTGCCCGACCTCCTGGCCGACGGTGGCGGCGCCCTGGGCTACCTCCTCAAGGACCGGGTCGGCGACATTGACGCCTTCCTCGGCGCGGTCGAGCGGGTGGCGCGCGGCGAGCTCGTCCTGGATCCCGACGTCGTCTCCCAGGTCCTCCAGCGAGGCCGGCGCGACGATCCTCTGCAGAAGCTCACACCCCGCGAGCGGGAGGTCCTGGCCCTCATGGCCGAGGGACGCACCAACGCCGGTATCGCCGAGATCATGGTGGTCACCGAGGGTGCTGTGGAGAAGCACACCCAGCGGATCTTCGCCAAGCTCGGGCTCCTGCCCGATGCCGCCGTCCACCGTCGTGTCAAGGCCGTCCTGGCGCTGCTGTCGGCTTAGACGGGGGCGGTCGGCCCTAGCGGTAGTTGACGAACTGGAGGGCGGCGTCGACGTCGAGGTTCTTCAGCAGGGCGATGACGCTCTGGAGGTCGTCGCGGGACTTGGAGGTCACACGCACCTCGTCGCCCTGGATCGTTGCCTTGACGCTCTTGGGCCCCTCGTCGCGGATCGCCTTGGTGATCCTCTTGGCCACCTCCTGGGTGAGGCCCTCACGCAGGGGGCAGGCCAGGCGGTAGATCTTGCCCGAGGGGCGAGGCTCCTTGTCCCCCAGGTCCAGGGCCTTGAGGGAGACGCCGCGGCGGAAGAGCTTGGACTCCAGGACGTCCAGGATCGCCAGGACCCGCTCGGCCGTGTTGGCCTCCAGGGTGATGGTGTCACCGGACAGGCTCACGGCGGCGTCGACGCCGCGGAAGTCGTAGCGCTGGGAGATCTCCTTGGCGCACTGGTTGACGGCGTTGTCCACCTCCTGGCGGTCGAGGCGGGAGACGACGTCGAAGGAGGAGTCGTTGGCCATGGCGGCAGTCCTTTCCGGAGCGGGGACTTCGGTCGCCCCGAGTCTAGTTGGGTTGTTCTGTGAGGAGGGTCCTACAGGGGCGATTGGCGCTGCGTGCAGGTGCCTTGCTATTCTTCCACGGCGCCAAGCGATGACCGAGAGGTCGGAGCATGGAGTCAAGGCGGGTTGCCCGAGCGGCCAATGGGAGCTGACTGTAAATCAGCCGCGTAATGCTACGGGGGTTCGAATCCCTCACCCGCCACGCTGATCACTCGTTGATCACATCTCGCCCTCGCGGTGAGAACCGCAGTGAGCGAAGCCACGGCGGACCGAATTGCCAGAGAGGCTCGGATCTGCCTACGATTCCGCTCGTTGCCCCGATAGCTCAGTCGGCAGAGCGTCTCCATGGTAAGGAGAAGGTCAAGGGTTCGATTCCCTTTCGGGGCTCTCGCAGCGGGGGCCACTGGCCCCCATTGTGGTCATATGGCGAGGTAGCTCAGCTGGTTAGAGCGCACGACTCATAATCGTGAGGTCGAGGGTTCGAGTCCCTCCCCCGCTACGCAAGTTTTCGAGTACAGCGCACCCGTCGCATGCTCGAGGATCGACACGAGGAGACAAACGTGGCCAGCAAGTCCGCCGACGTTCGCCCCAAGATCACTCTGGCCTGCTCGGAGTGCAAGGAGCGGAACTACATCACCAAGAAGAACCGTCGGAACACCCCCGACCGTCTCAGCATCGCCAAGTTCTGCGCTCGCTGCGGTAAGCACACCGAGCACCGCGAGACCCGCTGAGCGAGCGCGTTCCGGACTCTGTCGCAGTCACCTGCGACGTCAGGATCAAGCCCCGTCGACATGATGTCGGCGGGGCTTCGTCGTCTCCTGGGGCGGGCCGCCTAGCATCGGCGGCGTGAACGGTCCCAACCTCTCCGACGCCGTCGTCGGGCGGCTGGCAGCGGTCCTCGCCAGGGTGCTGGAGACGGGGTCGTCCGAGTCGTCAGTGCCGTCTGAGCCGGGCGGCCCCGAGATGCGTCGTCTTGCGCTGAGCGGTGCTACTGCGGTTCTTCCCGCCGTCCTGGCCTTACAGCAGCTCCAGGAGCGGGTGCGGGCCCACGATGGTGCCGACTCCTGGAATGGTCTACTGCATCGCCGCTGTCTCATGATCTTGAGCGGCTCGGGTGAGGCAGCCTCAGAGGCGTTCCAGAACTCCCCAGGACCGTCGCTCCGGCGGATCGTCCACGCAGAGTGGGAGCTCATCCGGGCCGTGGTCGAGGTGCGGGTCGGTGGGCGGCAGTGGCGGGTCGTCCACGAGCTCGCCCGCCGCATCCCAGTCGATCGGCCGGCAACGGCGGTCCGGGGGAAACTCACGGAACTCGGGGCCGGATTTGATCCGCCCGACGACGGTGCGTTTTACCGTCTTGGGAGCGACGACATCGCCGCCTGGGCGGAGGCCACCGGTGACCGTAACGCCATCCACCTCCTACCGGGCCGGGCGGCGCGGGCCGGCCTGCAAGTCGGTCCTGACGACGTCGTGGCTCATGGCCTTCTGGTCGGCGCGCTCAGTCTTGCGGTCTGTGCCCCTTCCACCAGGCATCAGACCTCCCTGAGATTCACTGGGCCTGTTGAGGTTCCCATTCCTCGTCAGGACGGGAGAGGGCAGTGGGCGTCTCTTGCCGTCAGCCCGGGAGCCGGGGATGTCGTGCAGGGTGGTCGTCCTGTCCTGCGACGGCGGTGATGGCGGCGGTCTCGTACTGGAGCGGGAGGGGGCGTCTCGAACGCTGACCGGGTGCCTGACGTGCCGTGAGGGGGTATTGGTTACCTACTGGAGAGAATTATGACGGAGATTCATGGTTGTCTTGATGAGTGTGAGGTGAGAAGGTGGGGGTTAATTCTTCTCCCTCTACCATCGGCAAACGGTGGTGATTACGTAACAAAGGTGGGTAATTCCTTTGTCAAACTGATGGATGTCAGGGTGGTGTGAAGAGGGGGCGCCATTTCTCTCCAAAGTTGGTAGTGATTGAAACATTCCCTGTCATATCAAGGAAAAGTTGGGGTCGCCGGAGGTGTTCTCGCGGTTCTTGGGTTGCGTGGGGCGTCGCTTCGCCGTGCTAGCGCTCTGACCGAGTGTGATAAAAAAGATGCAGGGTTGCGCTTGTGTGAAAGCCACAGGCAGTCAGCAAGTATGCGCTTAAGGGTTCACGGCCTATCGGGGTCGGTGCTGAGAGGAGTCGATAAGGTGATTACCGCAGAACGGACGATATCGGAGCCGACGGTCTACGAAGACGTCGAGATGATGTGGACCCAGAGCGATCAAGAAGCTGTTGAGGCCACCTACAGTCGAGAGGCGGCCGGGGCGACGGAGGGACAGGGGACGGCGGGCGCCTGCGGCCAGCTCGGCTCCTTGGAACAGGAGGGCTTCAGTCGACTCGATGAGATCGAGATGGATGCCTGGCGCTCCTTCCTGGCGGCCTCCACCTCAGTGACCGCCCGCCTCAATCGCGAGCTCGAGGCCGGGTGCGGCATCTCCATGCACGAGTACGAGATCCTGGTTCGCCTGTCAGAGGCGCCCGAGCACACCTTGCGCATGTCCACTCTTGCCGAGCACGTCTCCCACTCCCGCTCCCGGTTGACCCATACGGTCAGGCGTCTGGAGAGCGCGGGGTATGTTGAGCGCACCTCCTGCGACTCCGACCGTCGCGGAGTCAACTGCCTGCTGACGCAGGCGGGCCTCGATTTCCTGCATGATGCCGCCCCGGTGCACCTCGATGGCGTGCGCCGTCACGTCATCGACCGACTCGACCTTAAGCAGCGGCTCGTCCTGGCTGAGCTCATGAAGATCATTGCGCAGGCCCCGGAGCCCTCGGCGTTGTCCGCGTCGTCTGCGTCATCGGCTTCCTGACAGCTCCTCGGTCCGGTGGGCGTCGTCAGTTGGTTTCATGACCGGCCGGCGACGCCCACAGATCCGTCCATCGCACTCCCAGATCGCCCAGGAGCCGGCGCAGCAGCGGCAGGGAGATGCCGACGACCCCGTGCGGGTCACCATCGATGCCCTCGATGAAGGCGCCCCCCAGGCCGTCAATGGTGAAGGCCCCTGCGCACCACAGCGGCTCACCGCTGTCGATGTAGGCCTCGATCTCCGCCTGAGACGGCGAGCCGAAGCGGATGATGGCTGAGCTGACCCCTTCGGCGGTGCTCCCATCAGAGGAACGCACCAGGAAGTGGCCCGTGTGCAGTGTGCCGGTGTTCCCACTCATCGTCCGCCAGCGCTCGTGGGCCTCTGAGGCATCGACGGGTTTGCCGACCGTCCGACCATCGATCTCCAGCATGGAGTCGCAGCCCACGATGACCACGGCGTCCTGCGAGCCGGTGGAGGCTGCGACGTCGAGCGCCTTGGCCCGGGCCAGGGCCTGTACCTGCTCGACGGCGCTCGGGGCCGGCAGGCCCGCCATCCGGTGCTGGTCGGCCAACTCATGAAGGACGGCGTCCTCATCGACTGTGGAGACCTGTACCAGCGGCTTGACGCCGGCGGCCTGCAGGGTGGCCAAACGGCCGGAGGACTTCGAAGCCAGAAGAATCACGCCGCCAGCCTATACGTGCCCCAGACCGCTAGGCTCCTGTCATGAGCTCAGGCGATAGTCCCTTCTCACGTCTTGTCACCGTCCCCGTCACCGGATCCACCCAGGACGACCTGCGGGCGGCTCTCACTGGTCCCGAGGCGAGCTCCTGGCCGCACCTGTCGGCTCTGCGCGCACTGAGGCAGACCGCCGGTCGAGGGCGGTCCGGTCGGGCCTGGGTCACGCCCGATGACGGCGCGCTCCTGGTGTCGGTGGTTCTGCGGCCCCTGGTCCCGGCCGAGCGTCTGGCCTGGTTGCCGCTGCTGGCTGGACTGGCCGTCCGTGACGCGTTGGTCCCATTCGTCGAAGGACTGCCGTGGGGGTTGGGCACCAAGTGGCCCAACGACGTTGTCGCCGTGCCCGAGGATCCTGCGGCTGTTCCTGTGGTGCCCGGCTGGGCCGGTACTCGCAAGATCGCCGGTGTCCTCAGCGAGCTCGTCGCTTCGGAGGCGTCCTCCGGCGGATCTGCGGCTCAACGGCCTGGGGCTGTTGAGTCGCCCGCCGCCCGAGAACTGGCGCCGATGGTGATCCTCGGCATTGGTGTCAACATCGGTCAGAAGGCTGATGATCTGCCAGTGGCCTGGGCGGGCTCGCTGCGTACGCTCGGAGCGGTGACCGCCGACGCGGATGTTGCGGAGGCCGTTCTCGATGCCGTCGGGGGTGAGCTGGTCCGGCGTCTGAACCAGTGGGAGGCGGCGGACGGCGATGTTGACGCAGGGGACGGAGTCCTCGGGCAGCAGCTGCGTTCCGCCATGACCACTCTGGGGCAACAGGTCGGTGTTCAGGCGGCCGACGGCGAGATCGGCGGTCTGGCTGTCGACGTCACCCCCGCCCTGGTGCTGCGCACCCGGGGCGGCGATGTTGAGGTCCGTGCGGGTGATGTGACGCTGGTGCGTGTCACAGGCTGATCCTTAAGGGGTTGCGGACAGATCGCTCTCCCGGGGGATGAGTCGCTCGATGCGCATCTTCTTGTGATCTGCGCTACTCTGACAGGGTGGTACTAGACAGCCAAGCGAGCAAGGGGCGCGTATTGGACTCACGCGAAGTCCGGCCGGGCGTCCGGCAGGAGGCTCACGTAGGTGCTCGGCGTGCGGAAGGCGAGGCCGCCGGTGGGGCGGCCCCTGCGGGACAGGACACCCTGGCGGGGCACGAGCACCTGCTTCTTGGGGAGGCCCCTGGACTCACCCTGACCGAGGTCGCCCAGCGGGCTGGAACCAGTTTGGAGGTGGCCCGGAAGTTCTGGAGGGCCATGGGGTTCGCCGACGTCGCTCCAGACGCTGTCCACTTCACCGGGCAGGACGTCGACGCGCTGCGCGACACCATGGCACTACTCGATGAGACCGGCGACTCCGCCTTGGCCGCGGCCAGCGTGCTCGAGCTCCTGCGGGCCCAGTCCTACACGATGGACCGCCTGGTTCTGTGGGAGCTGGAGACCTTCGTGACCGACCTCAGTGAGCGCCTCGATTTGGATGACACCTCGGCGAGACTGGTCGCCCTCGATCGCATCGACGGTCTCGTGGATCTGCTGTCGCGTCAGCTGACCTACGTGTGGCGCCGCCACATGGCCTCCATTCTGGGGCGCACCGACGCCGAGGTCTCCGCCCGAGGCAGGGAGGACACCGGTCCCGACCTCTACCCGCTCATCCGCTCCCTGGGGTTCGTCGATATCGTCTCCTTCACCCAGCGTGCCCAGGGCATGAGCAAGGCGGCCCTGACCCACATGCTCGAGGACTTTGAGAACACTGCCCGCGACGTCATCACCTCGCGAGGCGCGCGCGTCGTCAAGACGATCGGTGACGCCGTCATGTACATCTCCGATGACCTCGCGATCGCCGCTGATGTCGTGACCGCACTGGTTGAAGAGCTCCAGAAGGGGCCCGACGCCATCCGGGTCCGCGCCAGCCTGGTTGAGGGGCGGGTCATCTCCCGCTCCGGGGACGTGTTCGGCCCCACCGTCAACCTGGCGTCCCGGCTCGTGGACGCGGCCGAGCCCGGCAGTATCCGGCTCGACGAGTCCACCGCCATGGCCATCCTCCGCTCGTCCCAGGCCTGTCGCTACCGGGTGGGACAGTGCCACGAGGTGGTGGCCAAGGGGCTGGGGCAGATCGTGCCCTGGTCGCTGGAGAGGATATCTCCGACTCGGTCCTGAGGGCGTCATGAGCGCCTTGGACCGCTCGTTATCATCTCGTAATTCTTTGATGTTCTGATCGCTGTCACGTCTCGGCAGGATCACGATTTATCGCTGTATCTCCAGAGAAACCGGCTCTTCTTGTCGCGGGCGGGTCGGACTGCACCCTCGCCTCAGGTCTCGTCTCGGTATCTTCTCCATCCCCGGGACGATGGCGGGGCAATGCGTCGTCGCCTAACATCACGGGTGTGACAACTGTTCTGCTCGTCGAAGACGACCCCGCTATCTCCGAGCCCCTCGCCCGTGCCTTTGGGCGCGAGGGCTACGAGGTCCTTACTCACGGCACCGGCAGAGGTGCCCTTGAAGAGATCTCGGCTGCTGACATCATCGTTCTGGACCTGGGACTGCCGGACATCGACGGTCTGGATGTGGCCCGTCAGGTGCGTGCTCAGGGCCTGACCATTCCGATCCTCATGCTCACCGCGCGCAGTGAGGACTCCGACCTCGTCGTCGGCCTGGACGCCGGGGCTGACGACTACGTCACCAAGCCGTTCCGTCTGGCCGAGTTGCTGGCCCGGGTGCGCGCGCAGGTGCGGCGTGCCTCGGGAGAGGCGACAGAGGACGAACTGGCCGTCGGCGAGATCCGGGTCGACGTCGCCGCCCACCGAGCCTTCGTCGGCTCGCGTGAGCTGCAGCTGACGACCCGCGAGTTCGAGCTGCTGCGGGTCCTGGTGCGTGCCGGGGGCGACGTCGCCTCCAGCGAGGACATTCTCAAGGAGGTTTGGGGCGAGGATCCCACCGGCAGCCCTCAGACCCTCCAGATGCACGCCACCTGGCTGCGGCGCAAGCTCGGTGACGACGAGGAGCGGCCCGCTGTCCTGCTGGCTCAGGAGGACGGCTACCGCCTGGCCGTCGGCTGAGCCGCCGGCTGGAGTTGGGGCGGTTCTCCGGATGCTGTTGAGCCTCGGGAAGCAGCCTCGGACAACTGACCGCGTCTGAAGGAGGGCAGTCGTGCGCCGCTACGCCATGACGATGACGATGGCTGCGGTGTCCGTGGCCATCCTCCTGCTGGGACTGCCACTGGGCGGTGCCTGGATCGCCAGCGCGCTGCGCACTTCCGGGGGCGGGAACCGAATCACCATCATCGGCACGGTCATCCTCACGGTCCTGGTCCTGACCGCCACCGCGCTGACAGCCGCCTCCGTCGTCGCCTCCCGAGCCGCTAGACGCATTTCCGCACCTCTCATCTACCTGGCCGCCGAGGCCGAGCAGCTCGGCAGCGGGCAGGTCCGCCCGCGGTTGCGCTCCTCGGGAATCGAGGAGATCGACCTGGTTCAGGCCGAGCTCGTGCGCTCGGCGGAGCGTGTGGCCGGACGCATCGCCGCTGAGCGCCAGTTCGCCTCCGACGCCTCCCACCAGCTGCGCACGCCGTTGACCAGCCTGTCTCTGCGCCTGGAGGAGATCGAGCTGCTCGCCGGCGAGGAGGAGGTGCGTGCAGAGGCTCACGCCTGCCTGGAACAGGTCGAGCGACTCACCAGCGTCGTCGAGGATCTGCTGAAGGTCTCGCGCCGAACCGGCGGCGGGACCACCGAGGCCCTCCACCTCAAGGACATCTTCTCCCAGCAGCGCGAGGAGTGGGAGCCGGCCTTCGAGCAGGCCGGACGCACCATCACCTTCCGCGACGAGATCAGCCACCCGGTCCTGGCCACGCCCGGGTCGCTGGCCCAGGTGCTGGCCACTGTCGTCGAGAACTCCTTGCGTTACGGGGCTGGGAGGACCTCGGTGAGCGTGCGCAGCGCCAACGGTGGGCACGCGGTCTTCATCGACGTCGCCGACGAGGGTGAGGGCGTGGCCGAGGACATCGCACCGCACGTCTTTGAGCGGCACGTCTCCGGCCACGGCTCCACCGGCGTGGGGCTGGCACTGGCCAAGGACCTCGTCGAGGCCGACGGCGGCCGCATCGAGCTGTCCCAGCGCAAGCCCGCCGTCTTCTCCATCCTGCTCAACGCCGTCCCCAAGTCCTTGGACCCCAACAACGTCCTCCCGCAGGGGGCGCTGGTCTCCGTGGGCCGACGCCGTCGCTTCTGACCCGGCTAGCGCCTGTATGGATCCCGATGAGCATCGTTTTCTGTACGACCACTGTCAGATAGGTGCGTTCACGGGGAGGTGATGAAAGGCAGGGTCAGGACTTCTGGCGGCGGGACTTGATGAGCTGGGAGATGGCGGAGATGAGCATCGGCGCCACTGAGATGAAGACGATCGCGAGGATCATGGTGTCGATGTTCTCCCGGATCCACTCGAAGGATCCCAGGAAGTAGCCCAGCCAGGTGATGCCGAAGGCCCAGAAGGTGGCGCCCAGGACGTTGAAGGTGATGAAGTGGCGGTAGTGCATCTTGCCCACACCGGCGATGACCGGGGTGAAGGTGCGCACGATCGGCACGAACTGGGCCAGGGTGACGGCCTTACCGCCGTGACGCTCGAAGAAGGCCGAGGTGCGTTCCACGTAGTCCCGTTTGAACAGGCGGGAGTCGGGCTTGTTGAAGATCGCCGGCCCCGCCTTGCGGCCAATGAAATAGCCGGTCTGGTTGCCGATGACGGCGGCCAGCCACACGAGCGGAGCGGCCACCCAGATGTGCACGCCGACGGCGCCGGTGCCCACGAACATCCCCAGGGTGAAGAGCAGAGAGTCACCGGGCAGGAAGAAGCCGATGAGCAGACCGGTCTCGGCGAAGATGACGAGCATGACGCCGACGATGGCCCAGGGGCCGAACCACTCGACGATCTTGGTGATGAGGTTGGCGGCATCGAGCCACTCGGGGCCGAGCATCGGGGCGTGGGC
>NZ_CAUROW010000051.1:0-14978 GCF_963526355.1 uncultured Actinomyces sp.
TTGGGCATGGTGCGGATGAGGCGCTGGACCTCCAGGATGTGGAGGCGGCCGGCCCGGGCGGTGTCGAGGCGGGCCTGAGCGGCAGCAACATCGGCCTCGTGGCTGTAGGTGCGGTCGTCAGTCTCGCCGGCGGCAGTCGGGGGTTTCTGCGAAGCGTCCGGCGAGGTGTCCCGCTCGTAACGGTAGCCGTCCCGGCCCCGGATGCGCTGGTCGCCCCCGGAGGAGAAGGCCCAACCGCCGTCGCGTGGGGAGGGGCCGTTGCCTGTGAGGATGACGGCGCCGACGTCGCCGCTCGTGCGTGCGTGATCCAGGACCCGGTAGAGCTCGTCGACGGTGCGGGGGCGGAAGGCGTTACGGATCTCGGGGCGGTTGAAGGCCACCCGGACGACCGGCAGGTCCCGCGTCCATGCGCCGTCCTCGTCCCGGACGCAGCCCCGGTGGTAGGTGACGTCGGTGAGAGCCAGTGGCCGGGGGGTCTCGTGGGGATCTTCGACGCCGGGTTCGGCATGGGGAAAGCCGGGCACCTCCCGCCAGCGGGCGGGGTCGAAGATCTCGGAGACGCGGCGTGGCAGCGGGTGGGCCGCAGCGGGGGTGCTACTCATGGCTCCAGCGTAGGGGCGTTGGAAGCGCTGAGGACTCGCGAGGCCTCACACCGTTGATCCTGCGGCCGGTCGGCTGTTCTGTCTCTCAGGTGCCTAGGGCGGAGGCGATGAGCTCGGTACGGGATGTGTGGCCGAGGTGGTGGAGGACCTCGGAGACGTAGATGCGCACGGTGTTCTCGGAGATGTCGAGCTTCCTGGCGATACGGCGGTTTGTCAGACCCTCCAGGAGGCAGGCGTAGACCTCCTGGAGCCGGGGAGGCAGCTCGGCGACCAGCTGCTGGGTGTGGGCCTCGGCGTGCCGACGGCGCTGCTCGGCCTGGTACGCGTTGACGAGCATCTCCGTGGGGCGCGAGGACATGACCGGCTCACCGCGGCTGGCCCGGAGGAGCGCGGCGGCGACATTCTCCGTGCTCTCATCCTTGGTGATGAATCCACTCACCCCTTCGGCCAACGCGTCGGACAGCATTTCATCGCGGCTGAAGACGGTGAACATGACAATGGGCATCCTAGGGAACCGCTGGTGAATGGCTTTCGCCGTCTGGGCTCCATCCATATCCGGCATATCACTGTCCAGCAGGACGACGTCGATCGGCTGCTGCCCGGTCATGAGCAGGCTAATGGCCTGCCGTCCTCCGGAGGCTGCTGCGACAACGGTGACGGCCCGCTGTGCGTCGAGCTGCTCGGCGAAGGTGGTGCGAATGACGGGATCGTCATCAACGATGAGAACTCGTAGGGAACGCACGGTGTGGTTAGGCATAAGCGGCTCCGTCCGGTGGTGACATAATGGATCTCGCATTATCGAGTGGGGGTGCGATATCGCTCCAGGGAAGGCTGGCCAGAACGGTCCAAGAGGCCCCGATTCGGTTGGAGCTCAGGGAGCCCCCGGCACTCTCGAACCGGTCCTGAAGCGCCCATAAGCCGTACCCCCCGTGCATCTCCTCGGGGACCTCTTGTTCTCGCCACGGTGAGCTGCAGCTGATGAAGAGCACGTCCTGCCCCTGCTCAACGAAAAGGGAGACGAGATCGTGCGGGGAGTTGTACTTGAGGGCGTTGAGGGTGTTCTCACGGATGAAAGCGACCAGGAGCCTGCCGGGCTCGGAGCGGTGCAGTGACGGAATTTTCTCGATACCGTCCAGGTCTGCGTCCAGAATGATCTCACGCTGGGACAGCGTGGAGGCGCTGGAGTCGACGATCTCCTGGAGGCTGGGCTCCTCCCTGGGTGGGCCCTTGGAGACTGCGAGGTTGTGGATGAGGGCGCGCAGGTGGGCGAGGGCCTGCTGGGTGCGATCCTGCAGATCGAGAATGCGATCGCGGTCATCCCCGCTGGGTAGTTTGATGGAGCGGGAGATAATGAGCATGCGGGTGAGGTCCGCGGCCAGATCGTCGTGAAGGCTGTCGGCGATGTCTCGGCGCAACTGTTGAATGAGCTCGGCGGCGATCTCCTTGGAGCGATCCGCCTCTCGTTGCATCTCCTCCAGGCGTTCCTTGGCACTGCGGATCAAAATGCTAATAGACGCACAGAAAGAACCCAAAAGAATTATGGAAACGGTTGTCAGGAGAAGGGGAATTCCTGAGATGATTTGAACGAGATAAAATAACGCAATCTGAATGATGGCCAATCGTGTTTCGTTGGCTACGAGGAGGTCGGCGACGATGGCGTAGATGAGGATCCAAGCCCAGCCTAGATATATGTTCGGAGTAATGAAAGCGCCAACTAGTACAGTAGAAAATAAGGCTACTCCGACGCGTCGGTTCTTTATGTAGGCGTATGATGTGAAGGCCAGAAGCTGGAGGGCTTCCAGGAATGCAGTAGTTTTGTTGATGTAGGTGAAAAACGTGATGACATCTAGGAGGGTTATAGAGGCGGCGGTCAACAGCAATGTCATCCGCCTGAGGTGCGGCAAGAACCTGCGGTACCGAACCCATAATGTTGAGAGAAGACTGCTTTTCTGCATTATCTTTGAGGAGATAGGGGCGTTGCCGACACTCCGCTTCTATGTGAAGTGTTTGATGTCAAAAAACTGTCACCCCTAAGGGGTGAGCTTAGGGGTGACAGAGTGGGGGATCAGTGGCGCCACCACCAGCTGGTTGATCTGTCACACCACGGCGAGGAGGGGAAGGCGCACCAGTCCAGGCGGGGCCTGCCGTATGTCGCCGGATCCTCCTGCTGAGCCGGGGAAGCGGTTGTTGCGGCGCTGGCGGGCGCTGCGAGTCCGGCCATAAGGAGGGCGACGAGGGAAATGCGGGCTAAGGTTTTCATAGGGGATCTCCTATTTGGGAGTAGGTGGGGTGTCAACGGACAATTTATCCTACCATTCTTTCCGTTTGTGGCAACTATGATCTTCGACGACTTCGATTGATTCATTTCTCAACAAAAACTGCCGAAATGAAGTCATCATCGCGGGTGTGCTTCTGGGGACGCTCCGAGTGCTTGATCGCGTCATCAGCCCCGGTGGCCGGCTCCTCGTACCCTGTTCCGTCACCCACGACACCGTGTGAGCCCGACCGTCGGATTGATGGCCCAGAGTACTGAGAACGCTCGGGGTGCTCAGGGCAGCCGGCAGGCTCCTGGCCCCGGCCTGGTCACAATCGTGGCGGCGCGCTCGGCCTCCGGAGCCCGGTCTCGATAAGTCTGAAGCCACTGGGGGGCGAAGTCCTCGGCATCATCCGCCGGAACGAGGGCGTACACGGATCCGCCCCATCCGGCTCCGAAGGAGGAGGCGCCGATGGCGCCTGCCTCACGGGCCAGGGACACCATGAGCCGGGTCTGGGGCACCTGGTTGCGCAGGCCTCGGTCGGCCAGCTCCTGGGAGCGCTCAAGGACCTCGCCCATGCCGGGGTCGGCAGCAGCGATCAGCCGGGCGCCGTCGGGAACCAGGACGAGGGACTCGACGAGGAACTGCTCGATCCGCTGCCTCTCGTAGCCGGGATCGCACAGCCTTAGCAGGTCCTTCAGTGCCGGATCGCCGGCCGCCTGCTCGCCGGTGGCGTCCCCGATCAGGTGCTTGACCGCACCGGCCAGGGAGGCGTCGGTGCGTCCGGTGGCCTCGTTCCACCTGGCCAGCACCGCCTGGACGGTGTTCGGCCCACGGTTGTAGTCCTCCAGGGCCGCACCGGTCTTGTGGGCCAACACTCCGGTCACGCCGACGACGAGCGCCCACTGGGAGGGGAAGGAGATGGTTCGGGTGATGCACATCGGGTCGAAGTCGGCCAGGAGCAGCCGGTCCTGGGCTCCGCACAGCATGCCGGTGTGGTCCTCGCTTCCACCGCGGGTGCCCACCCCGCTGGTTCCCGGCAGGTCGCGCCAGGCCCGCCCGCCCTCCACGGCGGCGAGGTAGCCGGCCAGGGACAGCCGGTCGGGCATCGACTCGATCCACCGGGGATCCGCGTCCCACCCGTTGAGGGAGGCCAGTGCCAGGGCCGTGGCGCACACGAGCGCGGAGGACGAGCTCATCCCGGAGGCCGGTGGCAGGTCCGAGGAGATGGACAGGTGGGCCGCGGTGCCCACCCCGAAATTGAGGGTGAGACGGTCCAGAACCGTCTGAAGGTAGCGGCCCCAGTGGCCCGGCTCCAGACCCGGGTCCACCCCGGCGCGCAGGGTGACCGGATCGCCGCCGTCCGTGGTGGCGGTCAGGGACGCGGGCGGCCCCGTCACACGACGCGCCCGCGCCGTGATTGCTCTGTCGATGGCGCCGACCAGGACCGAGCCGCCGGCGTAGTCAGTGTGCTTGCCCAGGACCTCGACGCGTCCGGGCACCCGCCAGGCGGTCTCCTCGGGCGCCTCACTCATCGCCTGACGCGTTCCCTGACTCACAGCGATACCTCCGTCCCGGACAGGCGGGCCTCGACCTCGCGGATGTCCTCACGTCGCGAGAGGTCCAGGACCCCGCCGGTCGCCGGCAGGACCGAGACCGGACCGGGCAGGGCGCGCACGGCGTCGACGATCTCCAGCTCGCCGCGCGGTGAGGGGCTGATCCGGCGGCAGGCGGCGAAGATCTCAGGGGTGAAACGGAAGGCGTTCATCGACACCGGGGCGTGGGCTCCGGCGGCCCGGACCACCTCCGGCGCGGGCTTCTCCACGATCTCCTCCAGCACCCCGTCGCGGGCGCGCACAAGAGCGAAGGCGGCGATCCGCTCGGCGGGGATGTTGGACTCGGCCACCAGGGCGGCGCGGTCGAAACCGGCCAGGGCGGTGCCCCGGTGGAGGGCCAGGTCGCGCAGCACCTGACGGGGGTAGTAGTTGTCCCCGTTGACCATGAGGAAGGACTCCTCGCCCACGGCGGCCTCGGCGGACAGGACGGCGTCGGCCGTCCCCAAGGGGGTGACCTGAACGGCCAGGTCGATCGTGAGTCGGGTGAGTTTCAGGGAGTCGATGTGGTGGCGGAAGTCCTCGTGCTCGGGCCCGACGATCAGAACGGCACGCTCGATCCCGGCGTCGGCCAGGGCCGCCAGGCTGTAGTCGATGAGCCGGTGCCCGCCGATGGGCATGAGGGCCTTGTAACCGCTGGCGGCGGCCGCGGCCTGCTGGGAGGTCAGGCCGGAGCCGGCCGGGCCCTCCGTCCGCATCCGGGTCCCCAGGCCCCGGGCCAGGACGACGGCGGTGCGGGTCCGGTCTGCTGCGTCAGTCATGTGGATCCTCTTCTCCTAGTCGTCTCAGGCGTCCAGACCGTAGTGGCTCGCGACGGCGGCCGCGGTCTCTCGGGCCTCGTCGCCGGTGGGCATCTCGGCGAAGACCCGCAGGAGGGGTTCGGTGCCCGAGAATCGGATCGTCACCCAGCCACCGCCCGTGAAATAGACCTTGCAGCCGTCCTCCCAGGAGACGCGCTCCACGTCATGGGTGAAGGCGGGAAGATCATGGGCGTTGAAGATGCGCTCCTCCAGTTCTGCGCGACGCTCGGAGGTGAAGCCGTAGGCGCCTTCCACCATGACGAGCTCGCCGTACCTGGCCACGATATCGGCGTAGAGCTCGGAGAGCCTCTTGCCCGAGGCAGCCACCGCCTCGACCAGCAGGGAACCGGCGTAGACCCCGTCCTTGCCGGGGATGTGACCGCGCACGGTCAGGCCCCCGGAGGACTCGCCTCCGATGACGGCGCCGGTCTCGGCCATCTTGGCGCTGATCCACTTGAAGCCGACGGGCACCTCGTAGCAGACCTGCCCGTGGGCGGCCGCGACCCGGTCCAGCAGGTGGGTGGTGGACATGTTGCGCACGGCCGGTCCCGTCCACCCCTTGCGGGTCAGCAGGTAGTCGTAGAGCAGGACCAGGACCTGGTTGGGGGTGAGGTAGGCGCCGGTGTCATCGATGATGCCCAGGCGGTCCGCGTCCCCGTCAGTGGCGATGCCCAGGTCCGCACCGGACTCGACGACGGCGTTGCGCAGGGTGGTGACGGTCCCCTCGGTGGGTGAGGGCATGCGGCCCCCGAACAGGGGGTCGTGGCGGTCGTGGATGACGTCCACCTGGCAGCGGGCGGTCAGCAGGATCGTCTGCAGACTCGTCTCGGAGACCCCGAACATCGGGTCAAGCACGATGTGCATATGAGCGTGGCGGATGGTCTCGGTGTCCAGCTTGTCGATGATGGCGTCCAGGTACCAGTTGATGGAGCGCTGGACGGTGACCAGCTCGCAGGAGCGGGCCGCATGCGGCTCGACGCTGCGCACGTCCGCCTCCGTCAGGAGTCTCACGGAGGCGGTGAGCTCGTCGGTGAACTCCAGATCGGCGTCACGGCCACCGGGCAGGAAGATCTTGATGCCGTTGTACAGGGCCGGGTTGTGGGAGGCGGTCACGGCGATCCCGTAGGCGGCCTTGAGACGGCGCACGGTCCACATGGTGGTCGGGGTCGGGGACGGGCGGTCGATGAGGGTGACCCGGATACCGTTGCCGACGAGCACCTCGATGGCCCACCAGGCGGCGGTGTCCGACAGGAAGCGGCGATCGTAGCCGATGACGACGCCCTGCGAGGCCGTGCCCTCCGCCAGGATGCGGTTGGCCAGCCCCTGGGCCAGGAGCCGGACGTTGGCCCGGGTGAACTCATCGCCGATCACGGCTCTCCAACCGCCGGTGCCGAAGTGGATCATGATGCTTCCTCTGGTGAGGCGCCGTTGCCCGGGACGGGACGGCGGGTGGATGGGGTGAACAGGGACGGTGATGGGGAGGGACGGGGACTCAGCCCTTGACGGCGCCGGCGGCCAGACCGGACTGCCAGAAGCGCTGAAGGCCCAGGAACAGCACGATCAGGGGGATGACGCCCAGAAGAGCGCCTTGGAGGAGGGCGCCGTACTGGGGGTTGAAGTAGGTCGACATCCCGTAGAGCCCCAGGGTGACGGGCTTGAGCGAGGCGGAGTTGATGGTCATCAGGGGCAGGAAGAAGTTGTTCCAGGTCGCCACGAAGATGAACAGGAAGATGGTCACCATCGCCGGGGCGAGCAGCCGCAGCACGATCGTGAAGAAGATGCGGATCTCGCCGGCCCCGTCGATGCGGGCCGAGTCGATGATCTCGTTGGGCACCGAGGAGTCGGCGTAGACGCGGCCCAGGAAGACACCGAAGGGGCTGACTGAGCACGGCAGGATGACCGACCAG
The DNA here is from genome assembly GCF_963526355.1 of uncultured Actinomyces sp. GTDB lineage: Bacteria > Actinomycetota > Actinomycetes > Actinomycetales > Actinomycetaceae > Actinomyces. The sequence continues at coordinate 7,178 of NZ_CAUROW010000051.1, forward strand.
ATGGTGTTGGTGAGGTTCACGGCGTCGAGGACCAGGTACAGGGGGATGGTCAGCAGGGCGATGGGCATGAGCAGCCCAGAGAGGATGGCGACCTGGACAGCGCCCCGACCGGCGAACTCGAACTTCGCCAGGCCGTAGCCGGCGGCGACCGACAGGAGTGTTCCCAGCACCCCGGCGAGAGCCGAGTAGAGCAGTGAGTTGAGGATCCAGCGCCAGAAGAGCCCCTGGGTCCAGCTCATCAGCGCGCTGTAGTTGGCGGAGAAGCTGTTGCGTCCGGAGAACCACCACCCGGAAGTGGTCAGCAGGTCGGAGTTGGACTTGGTGGAGGAGATGATGAGCCAGTAGACCGGGCCGAGCATGTAGGCCAGGACAATGACCAGGACCGCGATGGTCAAGGCCCGTGCGGGGATCGACGGACGCAGTGAGCGGGGGGTGTCGGTGGGCTTCACTTGTCGATCCTGTTCTGCACGAGGGCGTAGATGGCGGCCAGGAAGCCGGCCACCAGGGCGATGAGGACGGAGACAGCGGAGGCCGGGCCCGAGCCGGACGGCGAGAGCGCACCGGTCATCGAGTTGTAGGCCATCATCATCGGGGTGTAGTCCAGCCCCATCCACTGGTTCTGGCTGTACAGAACGGTGGGCTCGTTGAACAGCTGCACGGTTCCGATGATCGAGAGCAGAACCGCCAGCAGGGAGGCGGAACGGACCATGGGGATCTTGATGTGCCGGACGATCTGCCATCCGGTGGCGCCGTCGATGCGAGCGGCCTCGTAAAGCTCGTGGGGCACTGCCTGGAGCGCCGCCAGGAAGATGAGCATGTTGTACCCGGTGAAGGTCCACGTTGTGATGTTCGCCATGGACCACAGGATGATGTTCCTGCCGAAGAAGTCCACGTTCAGGCCTATGAGCCCCAGCAGCTCGTTGAGCGGGGAGAAGCTGGGGTTGTACATGTAGAGCCACACGATCGCGGCCACGATCCCGGGGATCGCGTAGGGCAGGAAGAAACCCAGACGGAAGACCGTCACCCGCTTGACCAGGAGGGAGTCGAGCACCAGCGCCAGGGCGAGGGCCGCCAGGATCATGACCGGGACCTGGACGACGCCGAACAGTAGGACTCGTCCCATCCCCCTCCAGAAGGCGGGCTGCCCCGCGGCCTGGGCGTAGTTGTCCAGACCGACGAAGCTGCTGACCTTATCCCCGCCGCCGTAGAGGTCCGAGCCCGAGGCGACGTCGCGGAAGAAGGACCGGTAAGACCGACACCACGATCGGAATGAGGAAGACGAGAGTGAACATGGCCATGAACGGAGTCACGAACCCGATACCCGCCCGGGCCTGCCTGCGCCTGCGCATCGAGGTGGTACGGATGGCGGAAGGGGCTGTGGCCCGGTCAGGTACCGATGGGACGGGGGAGTAGCGCCCCGTTGTCGTCGTACTCATGGTGCTCTCACTTCGATCGTGGTGCCGATGGCTGCCCGAGGGCCTTGCTCGACCGCGCCTACTCGGCGACGGGAAGGTTGGCGTCCTTCAGAGAGCTGACAGAGGTCTTCTGGGCCGCCTGGAAGATGTCATCGACCTTGCCGGTTCCCTTCCCGGCCGCCTCGGCGGCCTGAGTCATGGGGTCCGCCAGGGAGGGCCAGGTCGGCATGAAACCGAACTTGGAGTTCACGGCCGCGTTGGCCTTGGTGAACTCGGCGTAGACGTCCTGTCCCCCGAAGAAGGTGGAGATGGACTGAGGGGTCTTCACCGGTGCCTTCGCGGTGAGGACCAGTCCCTGGGTGGCCAGGTCGTCGACCTGAGTGTTGAACCAGTCGTTGAAGGCCATGGCCCCCTCGGGGTTGGAGCAGCCCTTGAGGACGGCCACACCGGAGCCGCCGTCAGGACCGGACATGGGTGTGTCACCGAAGGCGGGCAGCTGCGCTACCGACCAGGCCCCGGCATTGGGGGAGTCCTTCATCGTGTCGGCCAGAAGTGCACCCTCCCAGGCGGCGCCGATGGTGCCGATGAGCTGCTGGTCGACCAGAGCCTTGCCGAAGGCGTCGTCCCAGCGGTTGGCCACGAGGGCGGCCTTGGAGTCCAGGACACCCTGCCAGAAGGTGGAGACCTTGGTGGTCTCCGGGCTGGACACGTTGACCTTCCACTTGTCATTGTCGGCGGTGAACCACTGGGCGCCTGCGGCGGCCGACTGACCCGCCAGGGTGTTGGGGGCCTCGTCGGGCTCGAAGGCCACGGCGTACTTGCCCTGGGCTGCCGCCTTCTGCGCGACGTCGGTCAGCTCCGCGCTCGTGGTGGGCACCTTCAGCCCGAGCTGATCGAAGGCGGACTTGTTGTAGAAGTAGACCAGCGGGCCGGAGTCCTGCGGCAGGCCGACGGTGGTCTTACCCACGGTCATCAGCGACATCGACCCCTCGGAGAAGTGGTCCTTGTACTTCTCCGCCTGGCTGGACACATCGGCCAGCAGACCGGAGGAGTAGAGCTTGGGGATCTCGGCATAGCCGACCTGCGCCAGGCAGGGACCGGTTCCGGCCTTCACGTCGTTCTCCAGCTTGACATTCATGTCCGGGGCCTTGCCGTCGAACTTGGTGGCCTCGACCTTCATGTCGGGGTGCTCGGTGTTCCACCGGGCCACGATGTCGTTGACCTTCGTCATGCCCTCGCCGTCAGGAAGGCGGTGCAGGTAGCGGATCACTCCGCCGGATGCGGATGAACCGGATGAGGAGCTGGTGGCCGAGCAGCCTGAGGCGAGCAGCGCCAGGGCGAGCATTGAGGCGGCCAGGGCGTGTTTCTTCATGGGATCTTCCTTCTTCGTCATTGAAAAGAGGCCGGCGGGTGCCGGAGGGAGTGGGTGAGACGGGGCGGCGACATGACACCGTCAGCGCGCGTCCGCCTGCGGGACACATGTGGAAACTCGAACAAGGGTGCTCACTGCGTCGCAGCGGTGAGCCACTGGTGGCCTCCTTCCTCCAGACGCACTGTCCGGGGGCCCTGAGGCGTCGGCACCGTCGTGGTGACGGGCTCGAGCGCATTGTTGATGACGAGGGTGGTGCGTCCATCGGGGTAGGCGGCCACCTCCACCCTGGGGTCGAGGGCGGCCCAGCTGGGGAAGTCCTCCTCCTGGCCCGCGGCCCAGAAGACCGCCCGGTGCAGGAGTCGGGAGTTCTGGGCGCAGTAGGGCAGTCCCGTGGCGTACACCGCTCTGCCCCGGCCCAGCTCGTTGACTGCGAGGCGGACCTGGCCGTTCGTGGCGTCGAGCACCTGGGTGGTGGGGCAGGCGACGACGACGTCGGGGGTCCCCTCTCCGTCATTGAGACCCTCGGTCAGGTCCTGGGTGATGAAGTGCTCCTGCACCGTGGGAAGAGGACGACGCGTGCCCAGGCCCCAACCGATCTCGCGGTCGACGCCCAGGACGTCGGCGAGCTGGAAGGTGACTCCGTGGGCGGGGTGAGCGCTGGGAGCACCCACCCCGATGAGGCCGCCACCGGCGGCGACGAAGGAGCTGACCGCGGCGATCAGGTCCGGATCCGCCCACTGCTCGCCTCCGGAGAAGGCGGTGCCCTCAGCGCCTGCGCAGATGAGGACCTTGACGTCCTGGGGGATACCGGTGCGAACGTCGTCGAAGGACAGGAACTCCACGTCCAGGGGCAGACCCGACAGCGCCTCGAGGACCCCCAGGTAGGTGTAGGTCTGGCGGTACCACAGCGCGTGCGCGACCATGTGCGTCATCCAGGAGCGCAGGCGACCCCACGAGTTGATGACCGCGACCTTGAAACTGGGGGTCAGTGGTCGGCGTCCTCCGGAGCGCTCGTGGATGGAGCGGAACTCCGTGACGATCTGCTCGATGCGGTCGATGAAGTCGGGGTGCTCGACGGCCAGGGACAGGTAGCCGCCGTAGCCGATCCGGTCCAGGGGAGACCGCACGATGGCGCGCCGGGCCTCCAGCCAGCTGCGGTTCGCCTCGGTGACCGGGTCGCCGCCCGGGTGGAAGACGTCGGGGAAGAAGTAGGGCAGGAACCGGCCCTCGGTGTAACGGACGTGGGGGATGTCGGCGATCATCCTGCAGGTCGCCCCTGAGCCGACGGAGCCGACGACGGCGTCGATGCCGGTGGCGGCGAAGTGCTCGCCGTAGGGCTCGGTGCCGATCCAGTTGTCCCCCAGGAACATCATCGCCTCCTTGCCCTGGGCGTGCACGGCGTCGGTCAGCTCGCGCACCCGGGAGGAGACGAAGCGCTGCTGGAAGTCGATCCAGTCGCGGAAGGCCCGGGTGGGAACCCGGAAGGGGGAGTTGTAGTACCCGCCGTCGACGAAGTCCTCGGCGCTGAGGCGGTAGCCGTACTCCTCCTCGAAGGCCTCAAGGGCGGGGACGCTCACCGAGGCGGAGTAGCCGAACCAGTCGACGTAGCGCTCAGCGGCGTCGGCACCGTAGACGAGGGTGAAGTGGTAGAAAAAGGTGGTGAAGCGGACCACGTCCACCTCGGGGTGTGTGGAGAGCCAGGCACTCAGGTGGGAGCGCACATGGGCCCACGTGGCCTCATGGCGCACGTCGAAGGGCTTCTCCCTCACGCGCGAGGGGTCGTCGTCCCAGCCGTTGGTGAGGTAGTTGTACATCTGGGTCGGGTCCCAGACCTGGGTCGCCAGGAAGCTGACGGTGTAGACGTGCCCGGCGAGTGCCTCGTGCACGGTGACCGTGCGCCCATCGGCCTCGATGCTCCACGCCGCCCGGGGCAGCTCCTGGCCGGTGGTGCGGTCGTGGACCTGCCACCACCGCGAGACGTCACAGCCGGTGTCCGGTCGGACCTGGTCGGCGAACCAGGGGGCCAGCAGGTCGATGCTCACAGGGCCGTCGGTGGTGACCGTGACTCGGTCGGACATGAGGAAGATCCTGGTGGCCTCCTCGGGGTGGGCGTCCGCCCAGGCGTTGTCACCGCGTCCGACGAAGTAGGTGGAGTAGACCCTGGTGGCCAGCTCCGAGACGATGTCTGGCAGCTCGGTGCCGTCGGAGTTCCTCACGGCGTCGGCGCCCAGACGGGCGACGAGGGAACGGACCTCCTCGTCCATGCCGGTCTGGATCGGCAGGGTGAGGCGTCCCCTGTCCTGGGTGGGGGCCTGTGGCACGGGCTGGGTCTGGGGAGACATCAGCACTCCTTCGGGCTGAATAGTCTGAACTCCGAACAAACTACAGCATGCGCTGGCCGACCGCTACTGGCGCGGCGGTTGATAAATCCGACGGCGGTCAGATGCCTCGTCCGAGATCGACTAGGGAGGGGTTGTCGAGTACGGACTCCAGCGCGACGAGGGCCGCCCCGTGCGACGACGCCCACTGACCCAGGTGGGAGACCTCCACGCTCACTCGGGCGCGCTGGTCCAGGAGGCGAGCCTCCAGGGCTGCGGTGGTGGGGGAGAGGAATACGTCCGCGAAGGTCGCCAGGTAGCCCGACAGCACGATCACTTGGGGGTTGAGGACGTCCGCCAGGATCGCCAGCGCATGTGTGAGCGCCTGCTGAGACAGCCCCAGTCGCTGCGCGAGCTCGGTGTCCCCGGCGTCGAAGCGCCGGCGCAGGATCTCGATGCGCTCCTCCAAGGAGGTGGTCTCGTCTCGCACCGCATCGCCTGATGGGTATGCCGACGTCAGTGCCTGCAGGCCGGAGCGGGTCTCCCAGCAGCCGCGTCGCCCGCATCGGCACGCAAGGCCCTCGGGTTCTACGGGCATGTGCCCGACCTCGCCGGTCAGGCCCAGCCAACCCCGAAGGAGGTGGCCGTCGGCGATGATGCCCGCACCGATACCCTCCCCGCCCGACAGGTAGAGCAGGTTGCGCACCCCGGCGTCCGCATAGCGCTCGTAGGTGGCCAGAGCGGCGAGCTTGGCGTCGTTCTCCAACGTGATGGTAGGGATGTCCCTGCCGGCACCCATGTGGCGGGCGATTGCGTCACGGACCTGTTCCGCCACGGCGACGTCGTGCCATCCCAGGGTGGAGGAGTAGCGCACGGTGTTGCTGGTGTAGTCGATGATCCCGGGCTGGGCCAGGACGATTCCCGGAACGGTCGTGCCCTGCTGCGCCAGTCGGTCCAGGGCGTGAGACAGTATGGTGCCGATGTGCTCGACCATCTTGTCGGGGTGGTGCCCGGTGTCGCCTACGAGCTCGGAGCTGCGCAGGATGACGTTCCCCGTCAGGTCCGCGATGGATAGGAGCAGGGAGGCTCCACCGATCTCCAGACCGATTCCCGCCGCCGCATGCGGAGCCGTGCGCAGGCCTGTGCTCGGTCTGCCGACGTTGCCGGACAGATCGGGCTCCTCCTCGATGAGCAGTCCCCGTGAGCACAGCTCGGCCACCAGAGTCGACACGGTCGCTTTCGATAGTCCTGTCTCACGGGCCAGGCGTGTGCGTGACAGCGCGGGGCTCGCTTGGAGATGGCGCAGGATGAGTGACATGTTCGAGATGCGCACATCGGTATGGGCCTTGGGGCCCTGCGTCCCTGGACCTCTGAAGAATCCCCGAGGGGGCAGTCCGTCCGCCGGGGTCCATCCTGCAGCAGGCACGCCGGCCGCCTCCTCCGCTGGTTCTCCGGGTCGTGATCGTGCCCCTCAGCCTAGTGATGCGGGGAGGGTGGCCGACCCCGCTTCGAATGGGCGGTCGGCGGGATCGGTGGAGTTTCGGCATCCTCTCCCCGGTGGTGCGGCCGTGCGGGCAGAGTCAAGACTGAAATGTGATTATTTTCACTTTCAACTCCTTTGAAATCCTCCAGTTGCGGAGCTTCATTTTGTTGGTTATGTGCGACCCCCGTGTTCTCGATGCGCGTGGTTGCTGGAGATCCCTGTTATCCAGGAGCGTTTCAATCATTTCCGGCATTGCGGGTCTGTGAATCCCGGTCCCGGTCCCGGGGTGGTCCTCACTCGGTTCTCCGGGCGTCTCCCGGACCACGCTCATAAGCCTGTCAAGGCCTGAAGGCCCGTGAATCTGTAGGTTCTGGACTGTAGTCAAATTGACCGTCGGAGCGCTCCGCAGCACCATGAAACGGGCTTGCCGCCGTCTCGAGCGCCCTGGAAGAGGTTCTCCAGCTCGTCTTCCGGATCTCCTTCCGGATCTCCGTGCGCGCAAGCCCAGGAGCTAGATCGCGAGGAGTGCTGTGAAAGTCATCGAGGCCAACCACGTCTACAAGGTGTTCGGTCGACGACCGTCCGACGGCGTCAAGAGACTCAAGGCCGGCAAGACACGTGACGACCTGAGGAAGTCGGGGCAGACCGCCGCCGTCATCGACACCTCCTTCGACGTCGACAAGGGTGAGATCTTCGTCGTCATGGGGCTGTCGGGCTCGGGCAAGTCCACGCTCATCCGCATGGTCAACGGCTTGCTGCCCATCACTGCGGGCAGCATGACCCTCTACGGGGAGGATCTGGCCCACATCTCCAAGCCGAAGCTTCGAGATCTTCGCCGCAAACGCGTCTCCATGGTCTTCCAGAACTTCGCCCTCCTGCCGCACCGGACAGTGGGCGAGAACGCCGCCTACGGCCTGGAGGTCCAGGGCGTGAGTCGCTCCGAACGCGAGCGTCGGGCCGAGGAGGCCCTGTCCATGGTGGGCCTTGAGGGGTGGGGTGACTACAAGCCGGGCGAGCTCTCCGGTGGGATGCGGCAGCGCGTGGGCCTGGCCCGCGCCTTAGCGGCAGAGACCGACATCCTGCTCATGGACGAGGCCTTCTCCGCGCTCGACCCGTTGATCCGTCGCGAGATGCAGGACCAGCTCATCGACCTCCAGGGCAAGCTCGGCAAGACGATCCTGTTCATCACCCACGACCTCAACGAGGCCATGCG
>NZ_CAUROW010000052.1:0-14211 GCF_963526355.1 uncultured Actinomyces sp.
GGGCCGGCGATGTCGTCGTTACCGGCGCGCGCATCGTGCCGGAGGCCTTCGACGCCCGATTCGGGGCGCTGACCCGCCGCTACGCCTACCGGATCGCCGACGCCGGCGCCCCGCGCGACCCCGCCCGGCGTGCCACCGTCCTGTGGCTTCCGGATACGCTCGACGTCGAGGCCATGGACGTCTCCGCCCGCTGTCTGCTCGGTGAGCACGACTTCCTGTCCTACTGCAAGCCCCGCCAGGGCGCCACCACCATCCGCACCCTGCGCGCCCTGGAATGGCGCCGTGCCGTCGTGGGCCCGGATGCCGGGCTCGTCGTCCTGTCCGTCATCGCTGACGCCTTCTGCCACTCCATGGTCCGTTCCCTGGTGGGTGCCGGCCTCGCCGTCGGGCAGGGGCGCAAGCCGGCCACCTGGCCCGGTGAGCTCCTGGCGGCCCGCACGCGCCAGGGCGCCGCCCCCGTCGCCCCGCCGCACGGACTGACCTTGGAGGAGGTCACCTACCCGGGTGACAACGAGCTCGCCGCCCAGGCCGAGCGTGCCCGGATCACCCGCCGCCTGCGCTGACCACGCCGCCGATCGCTTCCCGACCGTGCCCCCGTCCGTTCCGTCTCCAATGGGCCGCGTGGCACGATTCACGGAACTGGAAAGCCGCACCTTTTGACCCTCTCGCGGGCTGCCCGGTACTGTTGGCAATCGTCGTGCAGCACACGTGCGTGTGTCCGCGGTGCCGTCCCACTCGCCCCGGGTCGCCTGTGCTCCGACCACTCACCTGACCATGGTGGTCTCGCCGAACCGCGAACGCTTCACCGCGCTTCGGCGTGCCCACTCGCCAAGAGAAACGAAGGCAACGCCCGTGCGCACGTATACACCGAAGCCCGGCGACGTCGAGAAGAGCTGGTACGTCATCGACGCCACCGACGTCGTCCTGGGCCGACTCGCGGCCCAGGCCGCCACCCTGCTCCGTGGGAAGCACAAGCCCCAGTTCGCGCCCAACGAGGACTGCGGCGACTACGTCGTCATCATCAACGCAGACAAGGTGGCCCTCACCAACGGCAAGGCCGACAGGAAGTTCGCCTACCGTCACTCCGGCCACCCGGGCGGCCTGACCGCCGTCTCCTACCGCGACCTGCTGGCCACGCGCCCCGAGCGCGCTGTCGAGAAGGCCGTCAAGGGCATGGTGCCCCACACCAAGCTCGGTCGCGCCCAGCTCAAGAAGCTCAGGGTCTACGCGGGTGCCGAGCACCCGCACGCCTCCCAGAACCCGAAGACGTTCGAGATCACCCAGGTCGCCCAGTAAGCGCTCCAGCGCTCGGCACCCCGCGACAAGCAAAGGACACATCGTGGCTGAGACCACTGTCGACATCGACGCGCTGGACGAGGAGAACGCCCCCTCCAGCTACACCACCGAGACCGAGGAGTCCGCTCCGGGTCGCGGCCAGTCCATCACCGCCCCCGGCTCCGGCCTGGGTCGCCGCAAGGAGGCCATCGCCCGCGTGCGCCTCGTGCCCGGCACCGGCCAGTGGAAGCTGAACGGCCGCACCCTGGAGGACTACTTCCCCAACAAGCTGCACCAGCAGCTCGTGCGCGCCCCCTTCACCATCCTGGACCTCGAGGGCCGCTTCGACGTCGTCGCCCGCATCAACGGCGGCGGCGTCTCCGGCCAGGCCGGCGCTCTGCGCCTGGGCATCGCCCGCGCCCTCAACGAGATCGACCGCGAGGCCAACCGCGCCACCCTCAAGAAGGCCGGCTTCCTCACCCGCGACTCGCGCATCGTGGAGCGCAAGAAGGCCGGTCTGCACAAGGCCCGCCGCGCCCCGCAGTACTCCAAGCGCTGATCCGGAGCGGTTGCGTCCAGGTCGGCTGGAACCGCCTGCCCGCAATTCCGTATTCCGTACGACGGCGGCCGTCCCCTTCAGCCGGGGCGGCCGCCGTCATCATCCATCAGGGGCGGACGCGACCGGCTCCGACCTTCACTGGGCGAGTTCACCCGTGCCGCAGATGGGCAGAATCTCGGGTAAGGCCCGCCTCGGGGAGACCATGGAGGACATCAGACCTTGCTCGTGCCCCGACCGTCATATCCCCACACCGGTTCACCCGTGGCAGGATGGGGCTGTTTCGTCACCCCTCAGGAGGATCTCCATGGCTCGTCTCTTCGGAACCGACGGCGTACGCGGCTTGGCCAACGACCTGCTCACACCCACCCTGGCGGTACAGCTCGGTGAGGCCGCGGCCCGCGTTCTGACCAAGGACGCGGCAGCTACCCGACGCTCCCGCAGCGTCCGCCCCCGCGCCATCGTAGGCCGCGACACCCGCGCCTCCGGAGAGTTCCTCGACCACGCCCTCAGTGCCGGCCTGGCCTCCTCCGGGGTCGACGTCACCCGCGTGGGCGTCCTGCCCACCCCGGCGATCGCCCACCTGACGGCCACCCAGGACATCGAGCTGGGCGTCATGATCTCCGCCTCCCACAACCCCTTCCCGGACAACGGCATCAAGTTCATCGCCCGCGGCGGCTACAAACTCGCCGACGCCGTCGAGGACGAGATCGAGGCCCTTCTGGGCAAGGTCGACGACCGACCCACCGGGTCGGATGTCGGCCGTGTTATCAAGGGTGAGACCGTCGCCGACCAGAACTACATCAACCATCTCGTCGACTCCGCCGCCACCGACCTGTCCGGGCTGCGTATCGTCGTCGACGCTTCCAACGGCGCTGCCTCCGTCGTCGGCCCCGCCGCGCTGCGCGCCTCCGGCGCCGAGGTCATCGTCATCAACGCCTCCCCTGACGGCCTCAACATCAACGACAGCTGCGGCTCCACCCACCCCGAGCAGCTGCAGAACTACGTCAAGGCCGTCGGCGCGGACATGGGCGTGGCCTACGACGGCGACGCCGACCGCTGCCTGGCCGTGGACGCCGACGGCAAGCTCGTCGACGGCGACCAGATCATGGGCATGCTCGCCATCGGCATGAAGGCCGACGGCACCCTCGGCTCCGACACGCTCGTGGTCACCGTCATGAGCAACCTCGGCCTCATCCTGGCCATGCGCGAGCACGGCATCCGCACCGTCCAGACCGGCGTGGGCGACCGCTACGTGCTCGAGCGGATGCTCCAGGGCGGTTACACCCTGGGAGGCGAGCAGTCCGGGCACGTCATCGACACCCTCCACGCCACCACCGGAGACGGTGTGCTCACCTCCCTGCACGTGGCTGCGCGCGTCAAGCGCACCGGCAAGACGCTGGCCGAGCTCGCCAGCGTCGTCACCCGCCTGCCTCAGACGCTCATCAACGTCAAGAACGTCGACAAGGCCGCTGCCAGCACCAACAAGTCCGTGCAGGACGCCGTGGCCTCCGCGGAGAAGGAGCTGGGCGAGACCGGCCGGGTCCTGCTGCGCCCCTCGGGCACCGAACCGCTCGTGCGTGTCATGGTCGAGGCCGCTACCCAGGAGGAGGCCGACCGCGTGGCCCGCTCCCTGGCCGACACCGTCAAGAACAACCTCAGCCTGTGAGCTGACGGCGGATTGCTCTCGGGGCCGGTCGCGGACGCAACCACCAACACGGTGGCGGATGTCGCGGTCGGCCTTTGGCCGCTGAGCCCGCCGGCCCATCAGCCTGCGCGATGGGGCAGGATGTTCCCGTGACGCCCTCATATCCCCTGGCCCTCCTGACGGAACCGCCGACCTGGCGCGGCAAGACCCTGACCGGGCGGACCCTAGACCTGCTCTCCGTGCTCGTGGGCGGCCCGGACGCCCGTATGAGCGACGGCGCTCTCATCGAGGCCCTGTGGTCCGATGAGGTCCCGGCCCGGCCGCTGCGGGCGCTGCACGTCGTCGTCTCCCGAGTGCGAGCCGCGGTGGGGGAGGGTGTCGTCGAACGTGTCGGCGACGGGTACCGACTGTCGTTGCCGGCGGCGGAGGTCGATGCCCGAGACCTGGCGAACCGGACGGAGCGGGCTCGCGCCTGCGCCGCCGCGGGCCAGTGGGACCAGGTCCTGGACCTCACCGAGCAGTTGCCGGTGCCGCTCGTCCCGGAGCGGGACGATGACGCCGTCGGGGCGGAAGCCACTCCTGTCACTCGCCTGAGGCAGCGCGCCGCCGCTCAGGCCGAGGCGGTCCGCCGCGACCGGGCCCTCGCCCTGGAGGCCACCGGTGAGCACGAGGAGGCCGCGGACCTGCTGCGTGAGGCCGCCCAGCGCGACGCCCGGGACGAGACCGTCCTGGCCGCTCTCATGCGCGCCGAGTCCTGGACCCGATCGCCCGCCGCCGCCCTGGAGATCTACGAGGAACACAGCCGCCGGCTGCGCGAGCAGGGAGCTGTGCCCGGCCCGGCCATGCGCGCCGCTCATGAGGCCGTCCTGGCCGCCGAGAGCCCCGTGCGCCGTGGCCTGGAGCCCACACCCGAGCACTTCCTGGGACGTGAGACCGACGTGACCGGTGTCCTCAAGGCCCTGAGCACCCACCAGCTCGTGACCCTCACCGGGCCCGGTGGTGTCGGCAAGACGACTCTCGCCCACGCGGTGGCGGCCCGTAGTCGTCGCCCCGCCGTCTATGTCGCCACTCTGGCCGAGGTCTCATCCGGCACTGACCTGGCCAGGGTCCTGCTCGACGTCGTCGGGAACCCCGGGGTGGCTGACGGCGACCCGCGCCGTGCCCTGGCCGCCTCCCTGGCCCTGCCGGGGACCGTCCTCGTCCTGGACAACTGCGAGCATCTGGTCGATCAGGTCGCCGACCTCATCGGGCCACTGCTGGCCATCTGCCCCGAGCTGCGCATCTTGGCGACCTCGCGACGCCCCCTGGACCTGGGTGCGGAGCACGTGCACCGTCTCGAGGCGCTGGATGCTGCTTCAGCGGCTGAGCTCTTCCGTGCCCGCGCCCTGGCCGCCCGCTCCGGTCAGATCATTGATGACGAGGAGCTTGAGAAGCTTCTCCACCGTCTCGACGGCATTCCCCTGGCCATCGAGCTGGCCGCGGCACGGACCCGCAGCCTGTCGGTCGGCCAGATCGCCGACCGGCTGCCCGGCCGGCCCGAGCTGCTCACCGCCGCCCGCGACGCCCCCGCCCGCCAGCGCACTCTGACCGCGGTCATCGAGTGGTCCTGGAACTTGCTCGACGCCGCCGAGCGTCGCGCCATGGAGCGCTTGGCGCTGCTCGCCGACGGCTTCACCCTGCAGCCCGCGGAAGCGCTCATCGGTGGTGATGCCGCCGACCTCCTCGACACCCTGGTCTCCCACTCCCTGCTCGTGGTGCGCGAGCGCGGCCTGCCCCGCTTCCACATGCTCGTCACCGTCCGGGACTTCGCCCTGGAACGGCTGGCCGCTTCCGGTGATGAGGCAGCGGCCCGGACGGCACTGCACGAGTGGGTGGTGGACCTGTGCTCCCAGATCCGGTTCCCCATCAACGCCGGCGACTTCGGAGACATCGGTCATCCTCATGCGCGCCAGCACAATCGGGTCTTCCAACAGGTCATTGACGACGAGGTCGTCATTCTCCAGGAGCTCGACCGGCTTCTGGCACAAGCTGATGGCCAGGACCTGGATCCTCTTCCGGGGGACCTGCGCGACGCGATCTGCATCATCGGCGCCGCACTCATGCGGTTGTGGAGCGTGGCCTGGAGCTATGAGCGCATCGCGGACTACGGCTTGCGCCTCGTGCGTCCCGCCGCCCAACCGGCCCGGGACCTGCGCGGCAATGAGGCGGGACTGAGCGTTCTGGCCCTGTGTGTCACCCTGTTCGGGCTCCTGAGTCATATGCCCGCTCAGGTCCGATCACTCCTGCCGGCGTCCTTCGCCGGCGAGGGTCCCTTCTCCCGGGTGCGGCGCTTCCTGCACGGTGGTGACGTGCAGTGGTCCGCGCTGGCAAGTGACGCCGACCCCTGGGTCGCCTGGGCGGCGACCCGGTGCCTGGCCTCGCAGCAGGAGGATGAGGGGGACCCCGGAGCCTCCCTGAGAACCATCGAGACTCTCCTGGAGCGGCTTCATGGCAACGACCTGGCCGGCATCCACCTGCTCGAGCTGCACCTCCACCGGCTCCAGGTGCTGATGTCTCTGGGCCGATATGACCAGGTCGTTGACGCGTGCAGGCGCTCCCGGGTGCTCCTGGACCGGATCCTGCCGAGCTGGGGCGGGTTCTTCCGCACGACGTTGCAGCTGGGAGAGGTTTACAGCGCGGTCCATCTCGATTCCTGCCCGGAGACGGCCGAGAGACTGTTGGAGGCACTGGAGTCCACCGAGCTGACGGGAACCCTGCGCTTCATCGCCCGTTCCGTGCGCGGTGAGCTGGAGCTGATCCGCGGGCGTGTGCGCGCTGCCGCTCTCATCCAGCGGGTGGGCCTGCGTTACGCCGGGCGATGGCGCTCCATCCTGGGGGCCGGGTCCCAGTGGGAGCTCTGCATCCTGGGAATGTGCCTGGTCACCGACCTCGAGCTGACTCCGGCTGATGCCGCTGAGCTCGATGCCGCGGCCATACGCACCCGGGCCACTGAGCTGCTGCGCGACATCCTCTCCGATCCCTCTCCGTTGCTGCGCGACATCCCCACGATCATGGCCTTTGCGGCCGCCGTAGGGCTGTCCGTCACGGCCGCTGCACGGGCCGGTTCCGAACAGAGGGAAGTGGGCGCCGAGCTGGTCGCCACCGCCCTGGCCGTGGGCACCAACCAGACCTTTCGACTGCTCTCCCACGACTACCTGCGCTCGCGCACCGAGCAGCTGGACGCCCGGGCCCTGTCGGCGGCCGAGGATCGGATCCGCGCCCTGGACGGTGCCCAGCTGTTGGCGCACGCCACCGGCCTCGCCCGCCGTCTGGTGAACGAGGCCGGTTGGAGCCGCTGATGGGCGGGCCGATCGGCTGAGCGCTCAGACGCTGCGTCGCTGGTAGCGGAAGATCGTCAATGGGGCCATGACGGCCAGGAACAGGAGGGAACCGATAATCGCGGCGCGCACGTCCCCGGCCGATCCCGTCGTCCCGTCCAGCAGGTAGCGGCAGCCGTTGACGATGTGCGAGACCGGGTTGTGTTCCGCGAAGGCCTTGAGCCAGCCCGGCAGCGTCTCGGTGGGCACCATGGCGTTGGACAGGAAGGACAGTGGGAACAGGAAGATGACTGCGAAGGAGGTGACCGCCTGGGCCGAGGAGAAGACAGTCCCCAGGAACAGGAAGGTCCAGGCGATCGCCCAGGCGCAGCCTGTGGTCAGGATGACGGCGCCGATGGTCCCCGACCAGCCGTTGACGGGCCGGTAGCCCAGGACGTAGCCGGTGAGAACGGTCAGCGAGGTGCAGATGAGGTAGCGCAGCACGTCGGAGACCATGGGGCCCAGGACCGGCGCGATGCGGGACATCGGCATGGTGCGGAAGCGGTCGAAGACGCCCTTGTCCATGTCCTCGCGCAGGTCCACGCCCACGCTCTGGCTCGTGGTCAGCGCGTTCATGATGATGAGCCCCGGGACGACTGTGGGGAGGTAGGCCTTGACGTTACCGGCGATGGCGCCGCCGAGGAGCTCTCCGAACAGGACGGTGAACATCACCGGCTGGATGAGGATGTCGTAGAACTCCCCCGGGTTGCGCACCATCGTGACGAGCGAGCGCCAGGCCATGGCCAGGGTGTCCGGGATCAGTCTCGCCTCACTGAAGCGAGACGGGGTGGGGAAGACGATGCCGGCCGGTGCGGTTGCTGCTTGAGTTGCTGCTGAGGCGGTCATGACTGCTCCTTGACGTTGGAGGGGCGGGTGGATGAGGGGGAGGATGAGTCGGACGGCGCTGCGTCGTCCTCTTGGGGGTGACCGGTCAGGGCCATGAAGACCGAGTCCATGCTGGGACGGTCCACCGAGACGCTCTTGGGGGACAGACCGGCGTCGCGCAGGGCAACGAGCACCTCGGTGGCCACCGATGCTTCGCTCAGCGGCGTCTGCAGACGGACGCCCTGGATGCCCTGGTTGGTGACCGCCGGGGCGTGACCGGTGACCCGTTCGATGATCTCAGCGGTCGCGTTCTGATCCTCTGGCGCCGCCGGGGTCAGGATGAGCGAGCTGCGGCCCACCCGATCCTTGAGCTCGTCGGGTGTGCCCTCGGCGATGAGACGCCCTGTGTCGATAATGCCGACCTGATGGGCCAGGCGGTCGGCCTCCTCCAGGTACTGGGTGGTCAGCAGGATCGTGGAGCCGCCCTCCACCAGGGAGCGGATGACGTCCCACATCTGCTCGCGCGTGCGCGGGTCCAGGCCGGTGGTGGGCTCGTCGAGGAAGACGAGTGGGGGCTGGGCGATCAGGGAGACGGCCAGGTCCAGCCGGCGCCTCATCCCGCCGGAGTAGCCGCTGACCCGTTTGCCGCCGGCCTCGGTGAGGCTGAAGGCGGCCAGCAGTTCGTCTGCCCGCTCATGCGCTCGCCGTCGGCCCAGTCCCAGCAGACGGCCGAAGAGCCGCAGGTTCTCCACCCCGGTGAGCATCTCGTCGACGCTGGCGTACTGGCCCGTGACCCCGATGAGGCTGCGCACGGCGTGGCGCTCGTGGACGACGTCGTGCCCCAGGACCGTCGCCCGGCCGCGGGTGGGTGCCAGCAGTGTGGTGATCATGCGCAGTGCCGTGGACTTGCCGGCACCGTTGGGGCCGAGCAGGCCGTAGACGATGCCGGCGGGGATCTCCAGGTCGAGACCGTCGACGGCGGTGAAGGAGCCGAAGGTCCGAGTCAGGCCATCAGTCCGGATGGCCGGGGGCTCGCTCGGGGAGGGCGATGTGGTTGCTGCTTGAGATGTCATGCCGTCAAGGCTGGCCCTGCGCGGTTTCAGAGCGGCTTCACCTCGACATCGTCGGGTTTCATTCCCTGGGGCCTGGGGGCTGGACCCGCGTCGGCTCGACGACGCTGCCGGGTCGGGCGGTAGGGCTACTATCCTCATGAGTTACTCCAGGCCCCCGAGGAGTCCCTATGAGAACGTGCTGGTTGCGAGTGTGGTCGTGATGACCGCCCTTCTGCATGACAAGGTCTACGGTTACGGGGCTCGTTCGTGTTGTTGTGGCGGGTACTGGAAGAACGCCGTCGATAACCAAGGGCGCCCTTACCTGACCAAGGGGATGAGCGAGCTGCGGGCATGCGGCATCAGTGATCATGAGTGGCAGATGCTCCTGGCCGAGGTCCAGCAGCTGCTCCAGGATGCAGAAGCCGGCCGTCTCAACTTCGACACCACCTACACCAAGGGCGTCGTTTGCAAGGCTCAAAGTGCGCATGACGTACTCGAGGCCCGCCTGGAGTTGACAATCAACCTCGACGGAGAGCAGCGCCATCTACGCCTGTACTTCAGTGAACCGGACGACGAGGACCGTCTGCTGCTCTCACTCAGCTTCCGCCACAAGCGAGGTGGAAGGAGCGGATTGGAGGAGCAGGACCTGCACATCGCCGAGGCTCAGGAGCGTTTCGAGTCCTGGTCGCAAACGCGGCGAATGAGGTGATGTGAGATACGACGATACGCTCTTCCCATACTCGAAGCAGAGACTAGTATGTCGTCACCGATATATCCCACAAGGCGGTGAGAGCACATGGACATCTACGAGCTTCTCGGCGAGGACCCGGACGCCCCTGGTCACAAGCACGCGCGCAGTCTGGTTGCTGCCGACCATGCTCTGGTCCGTGACCTCGTCGTTCTGCGTGAACGCAGCGGTATGACTCAGGCTGAAGTTGCACGCACTATAGGCACCAGTCAGGCATCCGTTTCCCGGTTCGAGTCAGGCCACTCGGACGCCCACCTGTCCACAGTGCGCCGCTATGCCAAGGCAGTGGGCGCGCTCATCCGCCATGAGGTGATTGCTATCGGCGAGTATGACGTTCGTCGTGCCGCCCGCAACGCTGGTATGCCTGACTATAGGTGGGACTCGTCCTCCACGGAAGCGGCGCGACGAGTGTCCACGGGCAAGCTGGTGGGGGCATGATGTCCGTGCCGAGTTCTGACAAGACGAGCGATCAGCACTTCTCGCTGCGATCGGCCACCGTCCTACAGCTTCAGACCTTCCGTGTCATCTGTCAGCCGCAGGACACAGAGGAGGACTTTGTTCAGTGGCGCATCAGCCCGATTGAAGTGCAGATGGCGCCGGAGGAGACTGCTCCGATCTACGCTCTCGTCGGTGATCTTGCCATCGGCGTCGGTGAATGGTTCGTCGGCGCTACCGCCAGTATCATGTTCGCTGCTTCCGACGACGAAGCTGACGAGACCGCGATGCGAGAAGATCTCACTGCTGTCGCGCAGTGCTACGGCCCCTGGGCTGCACGTGTCCTGTGGGATCACGTCTCATTGGCCGCACGTACAGTATCGGCGCTTTGTCATGGGAGCGTGGGGCGCATCGATATCCCTGGGGACATGCCGGATGTCACCTATCCGTCTCCCGGTGGGCAGACCGGTCGCACCACGAACGATGAGGAGTGAGGTGTGGTTGAGACATCGTTCGGGCGGCTCCGGCATGATGCGACTTTCTCCAGCCCTTTAACGCCGGGTGACATTGGCGGTCGGTCGGCGCCCAGCTCGCCGCGGTAGCGCCTCAGATCAACACCGCGCGAGGCCACGATTCGATGATGAGGAATCAGGACTTGCGCAGCAGGACCCGGCTCATGCGGTGCTCGGAGTCCTTGGTCAGCACCAGGGTTGCCCGCCCCCGGGTGGGGACGATGTTCTCGCGCAGGTTGACCAGGTTGACGCTCTCCCAGATCTCGTTCGCTCCGGTCAGGGCGACGTCGTCGGGGATCTCGGCGAAGCGCCGGAAGTAGGAGCCCGGCTGGGTGAAGGCCGTGTGCTTGAGGGTCAGGAACCGGTCCAGGTACCAGCGGCGGATGTCGGCGGGGTCGGCGTCGACGTAGATCGAGAAGTCGATGAAGTCGCTGACAGCCAGGGCCGAGGCCCCCGGCCGAGACCCCCGAGGAGCGGGCTGGAGGACGTTGAGCCCCTCCAGGACGAGAATGTCGGGGCGCTCCACCGTGACGTGCTTTCCCGGGACGATGTCGTAGACCGTATGTGAGTAGACCGGCGCCTGGACCCGCTCGCTGCCGGACTTCACGGCCGCCACGAAGTCCAGCAGCCCCCGGCGGTCGTAGGACTCGGGGAAGCCCTTGCGGGCCATGAGCCCGCGCTCCTCGAGGACCCGGTTGGGCAGGAGGAAGCCGTCGGTGGTCACCAGGTCGACCCGGGGAGTGTCCGGGAATCGGGAGAGCAGGTGGGCGATGAGCCGTGCCGTCGTCGACTTGCCGACGGCGACCGATCCGGCCACCGCGACGACGAAGGGGGTGGGAGGTTCATCCACGCCCAGGAAGGATCCGGTACGGTGCGCGCGCTCGCGCGAGGTGGCGATGTAATCCTCCAACAGCGCGGTCAGGGGACGGTAGACGGCGTCCACCTCGGCCAGGTCGATGGGATCGCCCAGGCCCCGCAGCTTCTCGACGTCGGCCTGGGTCAGCGGCAGCGGTGCTGAGGATGCCAGGGCGGCCCACTGGTCGCGATCCAGCTCGATATAGGGTGAGGCGCCCTGGATGCTCAGGTCGCTCGGGTCGCTCAGCTCGGAGGTCACCGACACAGTGTCGCAAAAAGATGCACGCGACGGACAATCCCCGACAGACGAGGAGGAGCCAATGAGACACCGGCTGGGACTACTGACTGATTCCAGGTGAGTCCCTCAGCGCGGCGATTCCCGCGCGCCCCGGCCGGTGCGGCTCCGACGTCCCACCGACATCACACTGAGATCACATCGACGTGGCCCCGTACTCGTTGTCATCGTTGCGCCGGCATGATTCGATCGGAGCATGTGTGGAATTGTCGGCCACGTCGGCCCCCTGACTGATACTGGTTCTTCCCGTTCCCTTGCTGTTCTGATGGATGGCCTCGGCCGTTTGGAGTACCGCGGCTACGACTCGGCGGGGGTTGCCCTGGTCGGTCCCTCTGGCCTGGACGTCGTCAAGGAGGCGGGCAAGCTCTCCGGCCTGCGCGTGCTGCTGGAGGCCACTGCGCCGGCCCCCGCCACCGCGGGCATCGGACACACCCGCTGGGCCACTCACGGCGGCCCGACGACGGTCAACGCCCACCCCCACCGCGCCGGCCACCTCGCCGTGGTCCACAACGGCATCATCGAGAACTTCCGCCCGCTGCGCGAGGAGGTCGAGGCCGCCGGGCGCGAGCTCCTCTCCGACACCGACACCGAGGTCGTCGCCCACGTCCTGGACATCGACTTCACCGAGCGCCTGCGTCAGGACCCGGCCGCCGCCTCCGATCCGGCCAGGGTCGCCGACCTTCTGGTCGCCTCGATGCAGGCCGTCACCGCTCGCCTCGAGGGCACCTTCGCGCTCCTGGCCGTCAGCGACCTCGCCCCCGCTGCCATCGTCGCTGCCCGCCGCTCCAGCCCGTTGGTCATCGGCCTGGGCGAGGGCGAGAACTTCCTGGGCAGTGACGTCGCCGCCTTCGTCGCCTTCACCAAGAAGGCCGCCGAGGTCGACGACGACCAGGTGCTCCTCCTGACTGCCGACGCCGTCCACGTCTGGGACAAGGACGGCAGTGACGTCGAGCCCAAGACCTGGGAGGTCACCTGGGACGCCTCGGCGGCCGTCAAGGGCGGCTACGACACCTTCATGGACAAGGAGATCCACGAGCAGCCCACCGCCGTGGCCGACACCCTGCGCGGCCGCGTCGATGAGCGCGGCGAGCTCCAGCTCGACGAGATGCGCATCGATCCGGCCGTCCTGCGCAGCGTCGACAAGATCATCGTCATCGCCTGCGGCACGGCCGCCTACGCCGGGCACGTCGCCAAGTACGCCATCGAGCACTGGTGCCGCATCCCTGTGGAGGTCGAGCTCGCCCACGAGTTCCGCTACCGGGACCCGGTCGTCAGTGAGAAGACCCTCACCGTAGCGATCTCCCAGTCCGGAGAGACCATGGACACCATCCAGGCCGTGCGCCACGCCCGCGAGCAGGGCAGCAAGGTCCTGGCCATCGTCAACACCTACGGCTCGACCATCGCCCGCGAGGCCGACGCCGTCCTCTACACCCACGCCGGCCCCGAGGTGGCCGTGGCCTCCACCAAGGCCTTCCTCGCCCAGATCACCGCCTGCTACCTGCTGGGGCTCTACCTGGCTCAGCTGCGCGGCAACAAGTGGCCCGACGAGGTCGCCGACTACCTGGACAACCTCGCCGCCATGCCGGACCGGATCCAGCGCGTCCTGGACAGCCAGGAGGCGAAGGTGCGTGATCTGGGCGCCGAGCTGGCGGACAGGTCCTCCTTCCTGTTCCTGGGCCGCCACGTCGGCTTCCCGGTGGCGCTGGAGGGCGCGCTCAAGCTCAAGGAGCTCGCCTACGTCCACGCCGAGGGCTTCGCCGCCGGCGAGCTCAAGCACGGCCCGATCGCGCTCATCGAGGAGGGCCTGCCGGTCTTCGTCATCGTGCCCACCCCGCGCCGCCCCGTCCTGCACGACAAGGTCATTTCCAACATCCAGGAGATCCGGGCCCGCGGCGCGCGCACCATCGTCATCGCCGAGGAGGGTGACGGCGACGTCGAGCCCTTCGCCGACCACATCATCCGGGTCCCCGCCACCCCCACGATCCTGTGGCCGCTGTTGACCGTGGTGCCGTTGCAGGTCTTCGCCGCCGCCCTGGCCGGGGCCAAGGGGCTGGACATCGACCAGCCGCGCAACCTGGCCAAGTCCGTGACCGTCGAGTAGCCCCGACTGAGACCCGTCGACTCGCCCCTCAACCGACGGTGCCGAGCCCCGGGCCCGCCGGGGCTCGGCGTCTAAAGGGCTGGGCGCAGGGACTTGACCTGAGGCTTGATGTGGGCCTCGGAGCGTTGGGAGGACAGGGTCAGGTCGTCGTCGTTGTCGACGTGGTCGGCCTGGGCGACGACGAAGGCCTGCGCCATGCCGCCGTCGTGGGCCAGCGAGAGGTGCCAGTGGCCGATGCCCGCCCGGCGAGCGGCCATCGCGGCCGCCCCGGTCAGGCGCAGGCGCGGCGGGGTGCCGGGTGCCGAGGTCACCTCGATGTCCTTGTAGGCCCACCCTTCGGGCGCATCCAGCCCCAGCTCGGCGTGGGCCGACCCCAGGGCCTTGAGAACCGCCTCCTTGGCCGCCAGGCGCGCCCCCAGGGAGGCGGCGTGCTTCCGGCAGGCGGCCAGCTCGACGGGGGTGAAGAGGCGCTCGCGCAGACCCGGCACGCGGTCCATGTAGCCTTCGAGGCGGGTGACGTCGACCAGGTCAGTCCCTACTGCGCGGATCACTC
>NZ_CAUROW010000053.1:0-14208 GCF_963526355.1 uncultured Actinomyces sp.
GCCGAGCACGGGGCCGGCTCGGTCACCGCCCTGGCCCCCTCCTCGGCCGCCGCCGAGGTCCTCGGCGAGTCCCTGGGAGCACCGGCCGACAACGTGAGCATGTGGCTCACGCTGCGCCGCGCCCAGGCCGAGCGCGACAACCACCTGGACTTCCTGCGCCAGGCCGGAGCCTGGATCGACCAGGGCGGCCGAGTCGCCGACATCCGCGACTCCCTGGCCGCGGTTGATCCCAGCACCGCCGGCCTGCCTGACCGGAGGATTCGGGCCGCCATCGACGCCGCCCTGCACCGTATCGAGAACACCCCCATCCAGGAGGCGCGCCTGGAGGCAGGTGACCTCATCATCGTCGACGAGGCATCCATGGCCGCCACCCTGCCCCTACGCGAGATCGTCGCCCAGGCCGACGCCGCCGGCGCCAAGGTCCTGGCCGTCGGCGACCCCGACCAGCTCGCCGCCGTCGAGGCCGGCGGCGCCTTCGGCATGCTCATCGACTCCCACCCCGAGAACGTCCCCTCCCTGAAGACCATTCACCGGTTCGTCGACGACTGGCAGGGGCCGGCCTCACTGGCCCTGCGCGCCGGCGACCGCAGAGCGGTAGAGACCTACACCAACGCCGGGGCAGTGGCCTCCGGTACCCAGGACGAGGTCCTCGACCAGGTCCACGCCGCCTGGGCCGCCGAGACCGCCCAAGGGCGCACGAGCCTCATGGTCGCCGCCGACAACGCCACCGCCGCCGAGCTCGCCGCCCGAGCCCGCGCCGACCTCAAGGCCGCAGGCAGGGTCACCGGCCGGGAGGTCACCCTGGCCGACGGCAACCAAGCCTCAGCCGGAGACCTCATCGTCACCCGCAAGAACGCCCGCGCCCTGCGCTCGGGGCGCCACTGGGCCCACAACGGCGCCACCTGGCACGTCCAGGCCGTGTCCGCTGACGGTGCCATGCTCGTCACCCCCACGGCCGACCCGGCCGCGGAGGCGATCCACCTGCCCGCCGACTACGTCACCGCCCAGGTCGAGCTCGGCTACGCCACCACCATCCACCGCGCCCAGGGCCGCACCGTGGAAACCTGCCACGTCGTGGTAACCCCCGACATGGGCCGACAGACCCTCTACGTCGGCATGACCCGAGGCCGCACGTCGAACCTGGCCCACGTCATCACCGACGGCGCCCAGGCGGACGACGACCTCATGCCCCAGTCCGCCACCGAGCCGGCCCACATCCTCACCGACGTCCTGGCCCGCGACACCGCGCCCAAGACCGCCCGTGCGGCAGCCGACATCCACGCCGAGCGGGCCGAGACCGTCAAGCGCCTGGCCAACGAGTACACCACGATCGCGGCCGGGGACGCTGCCTGGGGCTGGCAGAGCGCCTTACCCCGGCTCCTGCCCGACCAGACCGACCGGCTGCTGGCCGACGACTACAGTGACGCCCTGGCCACGGAGCTGCGCCACGCCCACCACGCCGGCCTCGACGTGGGCACCGTGCTCCCCGCCCTGGCCGCCGCCAAGCCCCTCAACCAGGAGCACCCCGCCGCCGACCTCGCAGGTCGCGTGGCCAAGGCCCGCAAGGCCCACGACAACGCCGGTAGCCGGCGCCGGCTCATCGCCGGCCTCATCCCCGCCGCGCCGCCGTCAGCCGACCCCGACGTCGCCCGGGCTCTGGACGAGCGCGAGAAGCTCATCACCGCCCGCGCCAGCGCCGTCCTGCACCAGGCCCTGACCGAGAACCAGCCCTGGACGAAGGACCTCGGCCCCACCCCGGCCGACCCAAGGACGCGGGCCCAGTGGCTGGAACAGGCACGGACCGTGGCCGCCTACCGGGACAGGTACGGCATCATCGACCCGCCCGGCGGCCCCGTCACCGCCACGACCCACGACACCACCCTGGAGGCGACCCTGGGGCCGGTGGTCTCCCACACTGACCCCACCGTCATCGCCGACCGCCGCCGCGCCACCCAGGCCCTGCTCACCGCCCGCAAGCTCGCCACCCAGGCTCCCAGGCAGGCGCCGCCCGCACCCAGGCGCGTACCGACGGTGCCCACCATGACCCGCCGCCCCAGGCCCACGGTCAACGCGCCCCAGCCGCAGCCCAGACGGACCCAGGCGACCCGCAGGGACCAGGGGAGGGACCTATAGGCCGGGGTGGGCGCCCATGGCCTGGGCCGCCTCAAGGATCTCGCCGGCCGCCACCGGCGGCTCGGCCGGCGCGGGGTGCATGCGTCCGTCGGCGTCGACGATGACGCCCCACGGCTGGGAGGTGACGACCTCGGCGCTGTCGTCGACCACGACCACCGACCACGGTAGTGCGTACACGACCAGCCCCTGGTCGACCTCATCGTCCTCGGTGTTAAGCACCAGGCGCGCCCCGGCGTCAACCACGCCGGTTCCGGCCAGCGCCCTGAGTGTGCCCCCGTCGCACACCGCAGCGGTGCCGCCAGCCAGGACCGTCATGGATCCCGCGCCGGCAGCAACCCGCCCGCCGCCCTCGCAGCCGACCTGGCCCCAGGAGCGCACGATCGGGCCCGGGCCGGCCACGACAGCCATTGCCCCAGGAACGACGTCGACACGTGTCTCCTCAGGCACATACTCCACCAGCAGGCTCACGGCCTCGCTGGTGACCTCGATCCACTCCTGGCCTGCCTCGATCAGCTCATCGAGGACGGCCTGGCCAGGTGCGGGCACTCCCCGCCTGCGGGGCTCGGGTCTCTCGGGGAACGGCACCACGACCGCGTCCGGCTGGGCGTCGCCGGCGGCGCAGGTGACGCACCCGTCCTCATGCACGCTCTGCAGGGCCTTGCTGCGTCGAGCAGCCTCCGTTGGCAGCCAGGTCAGCATGAGCTCCTCCGTGTGGCCGCAGGGCCACAACACTGTCGCGCTCGTCCAGTCATCAGCGTGGCTGACTACGCGTCCGCCGCCGCGACGGCCGCCGCCCCCGCCTGAGCGCGGTAGGCGGTCATCGCCTCCTCCTGACGAGCCTGCCACTCCTTGCTGTCCTTACCCCCGGCTACGATGTCTAGCGCCCACGCCTGGGTGCGGGCGGGCACGTGACCACTGGCTGTGCACTGACCCGAGAAGCCCTCGCGCAGCAGATCACGAGCGAATACAAAGTTATGGTGCCACCCTATGAGAGCCTCACCCGACTGCACGGGGTGTGTCGCAATCAAATAGGAACGATATAGCGCGTCAAGGACCCGGATGGCCCACTCGTGCTTCTCCCAGCACGGGGGGACGCTGCCACCGTCCAGCTCGTAGTCACTGACCAGCCTGGCCACGAAGCCGCGGAGATCGCCGAGCTCTTCGAGCCTCTCCTCGGGGCTCAGCGTCGTCCAGTCGATCGTCTCTGCGAAGGGGATCCCCTCACCACCCGCGCCGCCACTGGTGTCCCACTGGACACTGTCGCCGCTGCTGCTGTCGTTCTCACTCATCGCCTTGTCCCTGTCGATCGTTGCTTCTGGAGTGTGTCTGTCTGATGCGCTCGATGATCGCCAGTGTCACCTGGCGCCTTTTACCTCTGGAGATGAGCCTCTGCCAGGCCCGTGAGGCGTCAATGGCCTGGTGCACCAGCTCATGGCAGGGCCGACACATGGCCATCAGGTCCTCGTGCCGCTCCCTGCCCATTCGGCTGTATGACAGGTGGTGCAGGTCCCCGTGGGACTGGCTCCACCTGGCGCCGCACAGGGCGCACACGATCCGCCCGTTGCGGCGCTGCTCCTCATACGCCCACCGTCGACGTCGACGGTGCCACCCGGGGGAGGCCAGCCATTCGGCGTAGCGCCTCCCGACCGCCACCCTGCCCGGGGTACGCAGCGGGCGCCTCCTGTGACGCATCCGGGAGTCCATCAACCCACCTCCAGGCTCATCGTGCGAGTGGGGGCCGGTGACCACTCCCGGCTGGCGGCCCCCACCTCAGGGGGGCTCAGCCTCGCGATCCTGTCGGGCCGGTAGCCAGCCCACTCCTGGTCGCCAGCGACCACCAGGGGCAGTTGACGTACCCCCAAGCGCTCGGCGACCTGCTGCGCCTCCCGGGCCGCCGCTGGGTCGCTCACGTCCCGGTAGGCGTAATCCACTCCCACAGCCTGCAGCTTGCGTCCAGTGGCCGTGCACTGCAC
Source organism: uncultured Actinomyces sp. (assembly GCF_963526355.1). Lineage (GTDB taxonomy): Bacteria > Actinomycetota > Actinomycetes > Actinomycetales > Actinomycetaceae > Actinomyces. Next base: position 4,107 of record NZ_CAUROW010000053.1, read on the forward strand.
GCAGTTCGCTCTGCCGTAGACGACGACGTCACTCATGTTCTCACCTCCCTACCGCTGCCTGGAACGAGTCCTCCTGCTGAGGCTCGTTGGGCCACTGCCCGTAGCTGGTTGGTGCCAGCTCCGGCGGCCGGTAGGGCTCGCCCACCGCCGCGGGCATCGAGGTCACTGCTGCGGGAGCCGGGTACCGGCGGCCCCGGTGCTTGCGGCGGGTGTCGATATCCATCAGGTCGATCACCGCCGCAGGCGCAGCGCCCTTGAACAGCAGGGCGCTGCCCTTGGACAAGGCGCGGACCTGGCCGACGGTGGCCACGTTCTCCCTGACCTCGCCCCACGACGACTGCCCCAGACCGGTGGACCCGGTTCGTCGCTCCACCGTGCGCTCACCGATACTGGCCACGACATTGCGTTGGGTCTCGGCGTCCATCGTCCCGCCCAGCAGCATCCGTGCTGTTGCCGCGGTCCAGATCGCCTGGGCGACGTCACGCCCGAACCGGGCGGCCAGCTGGGCGAGGGCCTGGATCGAGATGATCACCGTGATATTCGAGCCGCCGCCGGCGCTCATCATCGTCGACAAGCTCGGCAGCACGGCGATGTTCGCGATCTCATCGAGGCACAGCAACAGGCCCGGGCACAGTCGGTTGTTCTCCGAGCGGTTGGCCAGCTCCGTGGCCACGGCGTAGATGTCCTCGATCATGGCAGCCAGGAACGGGGCCGCCGAGTCATTGCTATCGCTGACGATGTAGAGGGTGCCCTTCTGGCGGATGAAGTCGGCGATGTCGAGCTCCATCCCCGGGGCGGGGGAGACCATCTCACGCACCTTGTGGTTCATCAACGGCTCACCGACGCAGGATTGGACAGTGGCCCAGATGTTGTCCACGGTGCGCTTGTCGCCGGACAGTTCTCCGTCAAGGCGGTCAGCCCATCCTTTCTCGGCCGCCGGCGAGGCGTTGAGGACCGCGACGGCGTCCCTGGCTCGTGCCGAGCTCTGAGTCCATCGGGCCAGCGCCTCAACGCCCTCTCCGGACAGGTCGGCAGCGTGCAGCAGCGGGGCCAGCACCAGGCGGGCGTGAGACTCCCAGAAGCCATCGCTTCCGCCGGTACCTTTTCCTGCGTTGGCGGCCAGGGCCGTGGCACGGCGCAGCGCCACCTCCGAGTCCTCGCACCCCCGGGTCAGGGACCAGCGCAGCTGCGCGCGAGCCAGGACCCGTCCGGCCTCACCGGTGGTGTTCAGCCCGCCGGGGGCGAAGACCGCGACCGGTCCGCCCAGTGCCTGGCGGTGCAGGACGGTACGGGCCGCCATCTCGGTCCTCACCGAGGTGCCCACCACCGCGCCGGTGAACTCCGCCAGGATCGCCTCCATGAGCATTCTCGACTTGGAGCTGCGTGAAGGCCCCTCGACCACCAACGAGTCCTCCTTGGGTAGGAAGGCGTTCACACCGCGGCACCTTCCTACCCGGTAGCCCAGTTCCCAGCAGGTGGGCCTCTCCAGGTCCGGGCGCAGCCAGACCATTTTCTCCAGCTGCCTGGCCCCGAAGTGCTGCACAGCCTGGTTCCTGGTGGCCATGCCCTTCTCGTGCCGGAGCTCGCCGCTGCGGCCGGCGCCGCCCAGCAGGCCCCGAGCGCTGGCCTGGCGCCACACCCACACGGCCGCGGCCACGACCGGAACCAGCAGGAGAAGCCACACCAGCCAGAACACGATCCCGTTCATTCCCTCGGCCGCCCACGCCCGCGCCGGCGCCACGAAAAGCACCGAGGCGATCGTCCCGCTGACCGGATCACGACCGACGCTGCAACCCCCGACCGTGCAGGCGGCGCCGGCGGCCACGCGGCCAGTCGCAGCCACGACCGTCACGGCCCCGGCGGCAAACAGGCCGAAGTTCAACATCCCGTCCGATCCACTGCTGATGCTCACTGTCTCTCTCCGATCGCTGAGTCCGTGTTCGTTAGCTCGGTCTCCCACCGTGTGCGCTGGTGAGCCACCAGGTAGGCCTGCTTGCCGACCTGCCACAGGCCGCTGCCGATAGCCAGGTTCTCCACCGCCTTCAAGCTGGTGCTGCTCAGACCCAGAACCCGCTGAGTATTCGCCAGCTGGTCAGACTCCTGCCGATAGACCACCCGTGTGGAGGTGTCCGCCAGCAGGCCCTCGGCCACGGCCCGCTGCTTGGAACCCAGTGACCCGACCGCGTCGAGGTCACTGATGCGGTGCAAAGCGATGATGTTGCGCAGCCCCCATGCACGAACCAGCTTGAAGTTCGAGCGCATCCGCTCCAGCAACTGCGGGAAGCTCATCAGCTCATGAGACTCCTCGTAGACCACGTTGCGCTGACCCAGATCGTCACCGCGTAAGGAAGCCTCAAACCAGCTACCCGTGCAGGCCATGATCAAAGACATGGCCTGAGAGCCTCGCGTGAAGTTCTCCAGGTTGATCGACATCATTGGCGCTGCCGGATCGAAGGCGATCGTCGACGGCCCGTCAAACAGGCCCCTGAGCTTTCCTCTCGTCAACTCCTGGAGGGCGAAACCGACCTCCCTTCCGACACGGACAAGGTCCTCGCGGTCCCGGAACCCTTCAGCCTCCTCAACCGGGGTGCTGGGGTTGAAGACCTCCTCCGCAACCGTGGGAATGATCGGGCTGCCGCCGTGTCGAGCCGATGCCGCCTCCAGGGCGACCCTGAGCGAGGCCTTCTCCGCCTGCAGCAGGTCCTTCCCCATCAAGGTGGACACCAGCGCCTCCATCAGGTCGAGGCGCTGGTTATCCACCATGGTGCGCCACTGCTCGTCGCTCACCGTCCTGCCCTCCTGATCCCGGTGCGGGCGCCGGCCGGCGTCCAACGGGTTGAGACGGGCCCGCGAGGTGCCACCAAGCGTGATCACCGAACCACCGACCGCCTGAACAATATTGGTCCACTCACCCTTGGGGTCACCGGGAATGAACGTGCGGCGCCCGAAGACCAGGTCGCGTAGCGCCATGCACTTCATGAGTGAGGACTTCCCAGTTCCGATCCCCCCGAGGACCGCCATGTTCGTATTGCTTAGAATCCCCTTGCGGTAGTCCACGAAGGGATCGAAGCAAAACGGTGAGCGGCCGAACTTGTCAGTCCCGATCAGCACTCCTTCTCCTCCTCGGTTGGCCGGCGCCAGGAACGGGTACTGCACGCGAGCCTTGTTAGAGGTGATCCGAGTGGTACTCACGTACGCCGGGATCACTGACCGGCCCATCCGGTCGCCGGCCTCCCCCTCAGCGGGCAGGGACTCGCCCTCCCACAGGGCGTCCTCCTCCTTCTTCTGTCGGCGCCGGCTCTCCCGCTCCTTGCTGCTGATCTTGTGGAACAGCTGCCGCTCAGCCCTGCTTGCAGCCCGTCGCTGACGGAGTGTCCGCCGCCCAACAACGAGGGTTCCCACCTTCACACCCATGATCAGCGCACCCCCAGCCCCAGTGGAAGGACGGCGGCCTCGAAGAGCTCATCCTGCTGAGCGATGACCGTACGTGGATCAGCCATGACCGCTCGGGCGGCACCACGTACGTCCTCCACGCCCTTGGCGAGAGCCTCCTTAGTCGGGGCCGACACAGTCAGCAGGACTGCGTGGTCGAAGTCGACGAACCCGCGGTTGAGGTCGGCCAGGTGCTCGACGGCCTGGGCGTGGTCAGTCTGATTAACAACCGTCGATCCTCTTCCCAGCCGACGGCGGTCATCGTGAGCCTCCACCTCGCGGCTGCCCTCTCTTTGGGCGTCCTTGACAGCCTTACTGCTGGGCACAGGGCTGTAGATGAACGAGGCTGTCACCACGATCCCTGACACCAGGAGGACCTTTTCAAGGAACCCAATCGCTGATTTTTCACGGGACCACTTGGCGATCCGCATCACCTTGTGGAACCCCGAGTCGGTACGAACCTGGGTCCAGTCCGGGTCAACTGCCATTGGGCCCGCGTCCTCCAGGTCCTCGACCTGCTCAGGGTGGGCCTGGAGCCGCGTCGCCGCGGCCGGGTCGTAGGCGCACCGGACAATAGTCGCCAGGTCGTCCTTGGTGAGCCAGCCCCGCAGCGTCAGGCCCGCGGAGTCCAGCTGCTGCTCCAGGGTGCTCATGCGCTGGCGCATCAGTGCTGCGGCCCCGGTCTTTCCGCCACCGTAGGCCCTCACGGACTTCTTAACCTTCTCCAGGTCAAGCACGATCGTGATCGTGGCCTCGTGGCGCTCCATGAACGTCCCTGACCACGCCAGCAGCTCCCGGTAGGAGGCCTGAACCGGATGGTCCAGGTTCATCTGCGCCCGGTTCTGCGCCCAGTAGCGGTGTATGTCCGCGCCGACGTCTGCAGTTGAGCGTGTTCTGACCTGGATGCGTTTGATGCCCTCAGTCGAGCCCACGACCGACAGCAGCCGTCCGTAGCCGTTGCCCTTGGCGTTCTGGTCGGCGGTCTCATCGAGCAGGAACGAGCTGCCCGTCACCGCCGCCGTCACGGCAAGCGTCCTCTTCCGACGATCGAGCACCATGACCGCGCCGGAGACCTCGTCGACAAGCATCTCCAGGCGCGCCCGGTTGCCAGGAAGGCCGAGTGTGCCCTCCGGCCGGGTCCGCCACACCTTCGCCCGATACTGGTGCTGACCGGTCGTGCGCCGGATCAGGTACGACACGCCGATCGGTAGCCAGTCGATCGCACGCCCGTCGATGTACGCAACGGGCCACAGTCCCAGGACCAGCAGCGGAAGCCATACCGGCCCCGTGATAGCGAGTCCACGGAACCCCCCGAACACGGGGGTGGCGAAGACGGCCACGCCCACGCCCGCCGTCACGCACATCACCGCCCGGAACGACAACCCCAGGAACACGCCCGACGAGCTGCGACGCGGAATGACTTCCGCTGCTGGCGCCGCCATCAGAAGAGTCCCATACTCGCGAAGAAGGCGACGGCATGGGGTGCTGCACCGATGAGCGCCGCCCCCGCGAAGGCTGAGATGATCCCCGCCTTCCCCAGTTGCGTGGAACGTCCGTGGTCCCACACGTGCCCGCCGGCCAACGCGAGCGAGGAAGCAATCAGCAACGCCGCCACGAGGATCAGTCCCACGGCCTGCCACCCTCCGGCAGCGTTCTTGAGGCTGTCCATGAATGGGAAGAACGTCCAGTTGGGGCTGATGCCTGGGTCGTAATTATTCATACGACCCCCCTTTCTGTGATGAAGGGGCCCAGTTGCCCCTTTCACCCTTTAACCGTGCCCACCACCGCCACGCGCCCTCCTCTCACCACCAGTCACGGTGGCAAAAGGAGGGCGCGTGGGTCCTCTCAGTCGGATGGCTTAGGACAGGTCCTTGATCACCTCCGCGATCAGCGCGGGAAGGTTCCCCGCCACAGCGGCCCCTGCACAGGAGCCGATCACCGCCCAGCGCCCTCTACGGGCGATGGGCCCGGACGCAACCGCCCACAGCACCCCGCCGCTGATCACCCCGATCACGCAGGCGACCAGCACCAGGGCCTGCAGGCCGCCAAGGGTGTCCATAAAGCTGGTCAAGTAACCCCACACCGACGTGTCTGGTGTCACTACTCGCATCGTCACACCTCCTCCCAGTAGCGGTCATCCAGCATGAACGCATCGGCGCCGACCGGCTCGTCGGCGCCGCCAGGGACGGCGAACACCGCGGTGTCAGTGTCATCCTCCGGTGGGCGGTAGCCCTGGCCACCCGGCCCGTAGCTGCTGTACCCCGAGCCGCCGGGGCTGTTGTAGCCGTAGAGCGAGCTCGACGAGTAGCCCGTGGACGGGGGTGGTGGGGGAGCCGGGTTGTATCCGTAGCCGGACGGTGGCGCACTAGCCACGGAACCGACCGAACCACCACCGAGACCAGCAGCACCGGAACCGGGTGCAGGGGCGGGAGCTGGCGCAATAGCAGGCGGAGGCGGCGCAGCGAATCCACCGGCGCCCCCGGCCACCGGACCTCCGCCCATCGAGGGCGCACCCTCCACCGGAGCGCCGGCCACCTGGCCGACTGAACCACCACCGGACGCACCACCACCAGCGCTGGAGGAACCCGCTGCAGGGGTGGGAGAGACCCCTCCGCCTGCACCACCGTCCGCAGCAGTGCTGGAAACCGAGTCACCCATCGAGGCGGCACCGCCCGTGGTACCCCCCGCTGTAGTGCCTCCGCCCATCGAGGGCGCACCCTCCACCGGAGCGCCGGCCACCTGGCCGACCGACCCCCCACCGGACGCACCGCTACCGGCCCCGCCGGCACCGGCTGAACCGCCAGTCGTGGCTGCCCCGCCTCCTGAGGAAGAGGCTGCTGTCCCACCCGAGCTACCGGCTGCCCCGGCCCCAGCCCCGGCGCCGGCGGCTGCGCTGGCTCCGCCCGTGGCCACGGCCGCCGCAGCGGCCGCCGCCTTGGCCTTCTGCTGGTCCTGCTCTGCCTGGCCCTGCTGCTCACCGCCGGCCTGAGCCTCAGACCCTCCGGCGTCGCCAGCAGCACCGCCTGCATCGGTGGAGCCGTGAGCACCCTGGGAGGCCGCCTTCTTGACAGTGTCACCGACCGGCCCGCCCTCAGTGGGGGAGGAGGCGGCGCTGACAACCGACTTGACCGTGTCGCCCACGACGCCTGCGCCGGCCACGACCGCCCCACGCATCTGGGAGATCATTGACGCCACCGCGTCCTCCCCCAGGAAGGAGAAGAGCTTGAAGAACACCCACGGACAGCTCAACCCGCCCAGCATCGCAGCCGCGCTGGTCGCCATCTGTGACAGCGCCGCAGTGATCGAGTCCGCCTTGTCGATCTCGGCCAGCCCCAGGAAACCCAGGCCCAGGACGATCACGATCCCGAAGGGTGCCACCAGCAGTGCCATCAGCCACCCCAGCACGGTCCTGGGCCAGGCCCTGGTCTCATCAGCCGCCAGGCCGGAGTACGCCACCGGAATCACCACTGCCGCAGCCTGAAGGAACAGGCCCCGCAGCACCATCACGAACAGCAGCACGATCGCGAAAAACACCGTGAACAGGCAGAAGAACCCGAATCCGATCATCATCGCCGCCGCAGCCATCATCGCAGATCCCGGGGAGATCCCCGCCAGGGCAAGGAACGTGTCCGAGGAGAAGATGTCCGTGATCTTCTGCGACAGCGCCTCAACGTCCAGACCCAGCCAGGAGACCATCGCCTCCCTCATCCCGTCGACCCCGGTCGTGAGGCCAACCAGGATCGGCAGGGTCACCATCGACGCGGCGGTGGCAACCACCGCACCACCGGCGGCGCGACGCACACCCGACAGGCCCCGGGCCTGGATCGCTGATTTCGCCAGCGTCCAGAAGGCCAGCACGATCGTAATCAGGATCCCGAACGCGAACGTGCGACCGGTCCAGGTGTAGATGTAGTCCGCGCCCAGGTCCGGGGACCCCAGGCCGAAGACAATGGCCAGCACCGACGTGATGACCCAGGCCGCGGCCCTCCCCAGCATGTCCCCGATCCAGACCGTGCTGGTCTCCAGCACGTCCTTGATCCACTTGCTGTCGCTGGACGAGCTCGACGAGCCGGCGTTGGGATCGTTCGGATTGGCGCCCTCCGCCACCTTCTTGGCGACGTCATCAGCGACCTCCTGACCGTCCTTCAGCTTGTTCTTAATCCCCCCGGAGATCCCGGTGCCCTTGTCCTTGAGCTCGCTCCCACCGTCCTTAGCGTGCCCACAGATCTTGTCACTCAGATCATCTTTGCCTGTACGACACCCGTCCCCGTCATCGGCCGGGGCCGGGGACGCCTCCCCGCCCGGGTCCGGATTCGGATCCGGGTTCGGCGGGTCAACCGGCATAACCACCCCGGCCACCGGGCCCGCCTCAACCGGGACAGCAGGTGCCGCCCCGGCCACCGGAGACAGGACACCCACGGCAATCAGGACCATCAGCGCTACCCGCCCCGTCAACCGCGCATACCTCGAAAGACACCTCATCACGCGACCCCGCTACTCACCAGGTGGATCACCGCAGTCACCAGGACACACACGCTCGCGCCCAGCAGCCCGCGGGCTATCCATTCCAATCTGCCCAGGATCATGCGGACCCACCTCCCACGATCCCAACCAGCTCGCACGCCCCGTCATTCACCGTCGGGTCACAACGAACGATCATGCTCAAGGCAGTCTCCGTGGTCCGTACGAACCCGGCGACGTCGTAAACCTGCTGGGTAGTGGTCTTGACCCTGGCTGTCGTCGTCAGCGCGTGCAGTGTCGACCGGTTGTTGACCACACTGAGGTAGACCTCGTTGCCGACATCGTTCCGCAGCGCGGAGTTATCGGTGTCGGTCACCCCGAGGACGTCGACCTCGTCGCGCTCACGAGCCTCGATCTGATACGCCAAATAATCGGGACTCACCGAGTCAGTGACTGCCTGGCGCAAGACCTTGTGCTTCTCAGCCCCCAAAGGGCCGTCCTCGCCAGTCATCCCCGCCAGCCAAGAACTCGTGATCCTGGTGGCCTCAGCACCTGGATCCTGGGGGTGGACGGTGGAGTAGTCATACCCCACCGCCCCCTGGACACTCAGGGCGAAGACCCGAGGGTCCGTGGTCCTCGCGAACGGCGACTCACCCAGACGCGGCAGGTCAGCACCGAAGTCGACCCCCGTGGTGGATGTCACGAACCCCGAGTCCCCGGGGGCAGCCGACACCGTCGCCGGCGCCGACGCACCGGGCGACACCGTCGGCCCGGGCCCTTTCGCCCCGACAGGCGAGGGCAGGCGGTCGGTGTTGGCTCCCAGCACCACCATGGCCACGACCATGACCACCACCAGGGCGACCACGCCCCCGGCCACCATCAGGAACCGGATGAGCCTACGCGCCCGGCTCCACTTCCACGACCACCAGTCAGATGCCTTCCTAAACACTCTTCCTTCTCCCTTACTCAAACATGGATTCCTGTACACAAATGTCTCTGCCTATATCCGGGCGCCGGCTCACAGGCCCGGGACCCGGATATAGGTCGGGGCCCCGTAGACAGCCATCTCGCGCACCCCCTCAGCGGGGGTCTGGGCGCCGATCATTCGACCGCCGCCCGTGTAGATGGCGACGTGCCCTGGCCACCACAACAGGTCGCCGGGCTGGGCCTGATCGGCTGAGATATGCTCACCGGCCATCAGCTGCGAGCCGCTGGAGTGCTCCAGCTGAATGCCGGCCTGCTCATAGGCCTTCATCGTCAGGCCCGAGCAGTCAAAGGCGTCCGGGCCCTCAGCGGCCCACACGTACGCCTTGCCGACCTGGGCCTGGGCGTAGGCGATGATCGCTGCCCGACCACCGCTGACCCCAGCGACACCCATCGCCCCCTGCTGGCCGGCCTCCTTCCCGATCGGCCCGCACTCCACCCCCGCCAGGGCAGACATCAGCGACGCCGCCGTCGGCTCCCACTTGTCATACGCCGTTGGGGTGGCTGAGCGCTGCACGCTCTGCGCCGCCTGACCCGGAGGCATGGACTCCCAGCCCTCGACGCCCTTGAGTCGCTCGTAGAACGTCGCCGCCGACTTCGACGGCGTCATAATCTCCTCCACCGTCCCCCACCCCATCGAGGGGCGCTGTTGAAATAGGCCCACGGAGTCGTGGTCGGCCCCGGTGCCCTCGTGAGCCAGGTCCATCGAGCCGGGCACCCCAGGGTTGGCCAGGTTCCGCAAAGTGGACTCCTGCAGGGCGGTCATCAGAGCGATTTTCTGACCCTGCGCCCCGACCCCCGAGGAGTTACCGGCCGCGATAATCGCGGCCGCATTGTTCAGCTGCTCCTGACTAAACGTCGTAGTACCGCCCTGACCGTTAGAGGCCTCGACCTGTGTCTGCCCGACCCGGCACGCCATCCCCGTCCCCATCGCCCCACGAGGCACGTGAAAAAATAAGGACACATAGATCCCGGCCCCTAACAGAGGCCCTGCCACCAGGGCCACCACCAGCCCCATCAGCAGCGCCGCAACCAGCCACTTCGAGCCAGAACCCGACTCCGACTCAGCCTCCAGTTCACTCACCTCACCAGCCCCCTCCTTTCCGTACCCGGCCACTAGAACCCATCTCAGGTCCCTCATTCACCCTTTAACCGTGCCCACCACCGCCACGCGCCCTCGGCCGGGTGTCGCCGTTACCAGACAGTCCGCCGGCGCGGGCCTGGC
>NZ_CAUROW010000054.1:0-13483 GCF_963526355.1 uncultured Actinomyces sp.
CCATCGCCGAGCCCATGATTCCGGTGCCGAGTACGGCTACGGTCAGCTGAGACATGCTTCTCCCTTGATTGTCTCTGATCGAGCTGTTGTCAACCTGTCCTCGGTCGGCCACTCGCCAGGACACCCTCTGGCGCCCAGGCGAGTGGCCGCCCTTTGCACACGACCATAAGCGCCCGGCTCACTCGGAGGCCACGGCGCCGGCGATCCTGTACAGGGCGACGGCCAGGAGGAAGGCAAAAGCAGTCATGAGACTGGGGCCCCAGAAACCGGAGAGCCGGGTGAGAAGGTCGCCGCCGATGGCGCCGGAGATCGTGGCACCGAGGTACATCGCCGTGTTGGATAGCGAGGAGACGGTTCCTCGGGCTTGGCCGGCGTGGGCCTGCAACTGCCCCATGAGGACCGGCAGAAGGAAGCCGGCCACGACCAGGGCCGCGGCGAAGGCGACAACGGCGCCCCACATGGTGGTCACGATGAGCGGCATCGCAGCGGCCAGGAGGTAGAAGGCGCCCTGGATGAGGATGCCGCCCCACAGCGACCGCCGCTCACCGATCCTTGCAACGACCCGTGGACCGAGGAGTGAGCCCAGCGCCGTTCCCAGACCGATCATCATCATGGCCCTCCCAATGGTGGCCTGCGAGGCACCGAAGTCCTTGGCCAGCCAGGAGCCGATGAAGGAGAACGAGGCGTAGTTGCCGGTCTGGAACACGAGGTAGGCGAGGAGGGACCACCTCAGCACCCGCGAGCCGAGGACCCTGTGGTAGGAGCCGACAACGTCAGCAGGCTCCCCCACCGGCCGCACATGGGGGAACGAGAGGAAGAGGAGTCCCCACAGGATGACGCTGACCGCCGCGACCACGAGGAACGGCAGCTGCCAGCCTCTGATCGACAGGTGGGAGCCGATCGGCACGCCGGCAACCTGCGCAACCGCCAGTCCCGCGGTCGCATAGCCCATGACCTTGATGACGGACGGCCGGGGCACCGTCACCGGGATGGAGGCCCAGATCTGGGAGCTGACGAATGCGGCACTCACGCCGGCCAGGAAGCGGGCAGCGACCATACTCCAGAAGCTCCAGGCCAGGCCGCACGCGCAGGTGAAGACAACGAAGGCCGCCAGGCCGGAGAGGATGACTCGGCGTCGGTCGTGGCGGTCCGAGACGGGGCCGGCCACGAGGGCGAACAGCGCGTACCCCAGGGCGTAGGCGGAGACCAGCCAGCCTGCCCAGGACAGAGGGACGTCGAGCTCGCGCTGGAGCAGGGGCAGCAGGGGCGCGACGAGGAAGGTGTCGGTCCCGATGGCGAACATGGTGAAGAAGGACAGCCACCCCATGGTCGAGACGCGGACACCCGTCGGCGACGTCCTCTCGCCATCCACGGACACGGGCGATGAGCCACTCGTTTCTTCAGTCATCTCAAACCTCCTTAGTTCGATGTTTGACGTACTAAGAATTGTAGGAGACGATTCCCTCTGTCAACCTCCGTCCGGTGCGTGCCGGAGGCGAAGGTCGAGACAGAGAGGCAGGGACGAACCGTGAAGGACAGGGAGCTCTTCCACCCCGAGGCGGGCGATATCTCCCTGGACGCGATCCTGGGCGCCCTGTCCGACCCCATCCGCCGCGACGTCCTGCGCCGGATCGCCAGTGAAGGTGCCCTATACTGCGGGGACCTGAGCTACGACGTCGTCAAGTCCACGATGTCACACCACTTCCGGGTGCTGCGCGAGTCGGGACTCATGCACACCGAGCGCGAGGGCAAGCACCGGCGCATCACCCGGCGCGACGACGTCATCGAGCAGCGCTTTCCGGGACTTCTGGCCGCCGTCGGCCTGCCCGCCGGCAAGGGGCAGTGGCCGGACTGACGACCACCCGGGCGAGTACTCTGTCGGCACAAGGATGAGCCGCCGGCAACCTGCGAGGTGAGAGATGACCAGGCCGCGCAAGCCGATCGACCCGACTCGACGTCGCCGTTTGATGCGGACGGCACGCGCGATCTTTGCACTCCACGGGTACAACGGCGCCGCGCTGAGCGACATCCTCTCCGCCGCGGAGTTCCCTCGCAGCTCCTTCTACTACTTCTTCTCCGACAAGGCGACACTCTTCGACGCGGCATTCTCCGACGGACTGACCCTGCTCGCCGAGCGGGTGAGCCCACCCGATCCTGCGGCGCTGACCACTGAGTCCTTCTGGCCCGAGATCTTCTCCTTCCTCGACGAGCTGGCGGCAGCCAGTGGCGATGAGGATGTGGCAACAATCGCGACGCTCTTCCACATGCGGGACGCTCCACCGAGCGCCTCGCGCACCGGCTTCGAGAGGTCCGCCCGAGAATGGTGCACACAGACCGTCCGCACGGGCCGCGAACTGGGAGTACTGGACCAGGAGATTCCCGAGGACCTGCACGTTGATCTGGTGTGGAGCGTGGCCGTCACACTCGATCGGTGGCTGGCCTCACCGAGCGGTGAGGGGGCGGACGCTCGTCAATTGACGAGCATCCTTCTGACACGCCTATTCGGGGCGCCGTAGCGCTTCCCAACCAGACTCAAGAGACCGCCGCAAGCCCTGAACCTCTCACCCATTTGTGGACAACAGTGTCCATAAATGCTTACCATGCTCCTGTCCCAAGCCATTCGTGGTGACAGTGCGGTCCAGGAGGGATGTGACATGGCAAGTGCTCTTATCGCTGGAGCGACCGGATACCTCGGTCGACACGTTATCGCGGAGCTTCACGCTCGGGGACACCGCGTGCGGGCCGTCGTGCGAGACCGGGCACGCGCCTGCCGGAACGGACCATGGGACTCGCCGTCCCTGGACGGCCTGGTCGATGAGTGGGCCGTCGGCGACGTCACCGACCCCGACTTCACTCGGGACCTCGCGGCCGACATCGAGCACGTCATCTCAGCCCTGGGGGTGACACGTCAGAAGGCCGACCCGTGGCAGATCGACAATCTCGCCAACCGGGCGATCCTGGACTCGGCGCTGAAGCACACCGACTCCTTCACCTACATCAACGTCCTGAACGGAGATCGCTGCCCCGCCCAACTGACGCGAGCCAAGTCCGCCTTCGCACAGAGTCTGGAAGCCGCCGAGATCAACTCCCAAATCATCAATCCGCCGGCCTACTTCTCCGACATGATGGAGGTACTGGCGATGGCCAGACGGGGTCTAGTGACCGTATTCCGCCCAGAGGTGCGAATCAACCCGATTCACGGAGCGGATCTGGCGGCCTACGTCGTCAACCGGATGGAGGAAGGGAGCACCGGCGCCTGGGATGTCGGAGGGCCGGATACACTCACCTGGGAAGAGCTGGCGCACCTGGCCTTCGACGCCGTCGGGAAACGACCGCATGTTCTCGCCGTCCCGGCGTGGGTGCTGCCGCCGATGCTGGGACTCACGGGACTGTTCAACCCGCGCCTGGCCGACACCGCCCGGTTCACGACCTGGAACATGCTGCGCGACTGCGTGGCCCCCGCAACGGGCACTCACCACCTCGCGGACTTCTACGCCGATCACGCGCGCTGATGCCAACCGGACGGGTAGCTCGTCGCGAAGCCCCCAGCGCGCCCGTCGCCTGTCGCAGCTGACAGTGAGGCATCCGATACCGGCCCCTCAGGCAGGAACCTCGGTCCCTCCACGGGGTCGGCGAACGGCTCACTGCGAGGTGACCTCGACCTGCTGACGGGTGTTCCACCCCATCTTGCCACTGGTGACCATCCCCCAGAACCGCAAGGGGCGCAAGATGACGGCGGACCAGAGCGTCGCCATCGGAGACAGGAGCAGGCTGGCTCGCCGTTCGGAGTCGCTGGTGTCCGATCGCCACACGCTGAGATACCTCAAGCTCTGCACCAAGCCAATCGTGAGGGGCACGAGCACCACCGCCAGAGGGACACCGCCACCTGTGACGAGCGGACGCCAGAGCACCAGGTAGATGAAGACCGAGGTCACCGCCCAGATCTGCATCCACCCAATGGCCTGTCGCCACCAGCCCCATGAGAGGACCGGGAGGAAACGGATGCGCCAGAGCCCACGGATGAAGGAGCCGCGGAACCAGCGCACCTGCTGCCGATAGTGGTGACTCCACCGGTCGGGCATCCACGCGAAGGCGAAGGCCGAGGGCTGCTGGACGGTCCTGCCGTTGAGCAAGGCGAAGAGGGTCAGCATGGAGTCGTCGGAGAACTCCACGTGCCGTCCCAGATAGCGCTCGTTCATATAGGTGTCGATGTTCTCAGCCAGGATGCTGCACCGGTAGGCGGCCAGCCCGCCGGAGTCGACCATCACCGACCCGAGTCGCGACATGGAGGAGCGGTCGACGAGCTGCTGACCAACGAAGATCACGTCCGTCACGCGCGCCAGGAGATTCTCCCGGTTGTTGATCGCCAGGATGACGCCGGCAACCGACATGACCCGCGGGTCGCCGAAGGGCTGGACGATCTCATGGAGGGCCTCGGCGTCGAGCATGGAATCAGAGTCGACGGTCACGAACAGCTCGGCGTTGCGGATCTTCCTGAACCCGTGGACCTGGGCATGGCGCTTCCCCTCATTGGAAGTCCGTTGCCAGGTGGCGTAGATGCCAGCGATCGCGGCCTGACGGATGAACCAGTCCCGCTGTTCCAGATAGGTGCTCTGGGTCGAGCCGTCGTCGACGACGTGGATCTCGGCCGGCGGAGCGCTCTGGTGCAGCAGGGCGGACAGCATCCGAACCACCACATCGGGATCCTCGTTGTAGAGCGGGATGAGCACAGCGACCCGGAAGTCCTCGTCGCCGGCCACACGCCCCTCGAAGCATGCCAGCATCAGCTGGGCGGCAACAAGCAGGAAGAGGACGTCGAAGGTCCACACGGCCCACCTATCCAGATCATGATGCCAGCTGGCCAGCACGCGCCAGAACAACCACCCCACCAGAACGAGCGTCACCAGGATGACGGGAGGGGGCCCGCTGGCCCCCATGAGTGCCCGAGGCAGTCCGGTGGCATCGGCCGAGCGCTGCGCCTCGTCCGCCGTCGTCACGGGTGTACGCACGGTGAGCGTCCGGCTACCGCCCGCGCTGCGGTCACGCACCGCCCTGAGCCCCAGCCCGCGCTTGAACAGCAGCTTGACCACAAGGCAGGCCAGGAGGATGAGAAGGCAGCTGAGCACGACGAGCATTCCGAATGACCAAGACATGTGCGGCAGACTTTCCGTGTCGAGGGGCCTGATGGCAACAGTGCCTACCGAGAGCCGACAGCCGCGTACGCGAAGCCCGCGTTCCGCCAGGCCTCGGGATCCAGCGCGTTGCGCCCGTCGATGACGTTGCGCCTGCCGACCAGATCGGCCACCCACGAGGGGTCGCACCGGGTGTACTGGTCCCACTCAGTTGCCAACAGGACCAGGTCAGCCGCGGTCAGCGCCTCCTCGAGGTCGACGGCGACGTCGTAGGGCAGGTCGTCGTCGTGGACGAGAATCGGTGCGGCGGCGGGATCGGTCACCACCACGTGGGCGCCCTCATCGGCCAATTCGGCGGCGAGGGCCAGCCCGGGTGAGCACCGCATGTCGTCGCTGTCGGGTTTGAAGGCCGTTCCGAGCACGGCCACACGCGCCCGACTCACCGAGCCGCCGAGCATGCTCCTGGCCTTGTCCAGGGCCTGGTGGCGGGCATTCTCGTTGATCTGGTCCACCTCGGCGAGGAAGTTCAGTGCCTCACCGACGCCGAGCTCATCAGCCCGGGCCCGAAAGGCACGGATGTCCTTGGGCAGGCAGCCGCCGCCGAAACCGATCCCAGCCCGCAGGAAACGGCTGCCGATGCGGGCGTCCATCCCGATCGCCCGGGCCAATGCGGTGACGTCCCCACCGGCGGCGTCGCACACGCTGGCCATGGCGTTGATGAAGGAGATCTTCGTGGCCAGGAAGGCGTTGGCGCTGATCTTGACCAGCTCGGCGGTGGCGTAGTCCATGACGAGGCGGGGCGTTCCGGACTCGATGATGGGGGCGTAGAGTTCGTCCAGTACGGCCTTGGCCCGCTCGGCGTCGTCCGAGTCGACCGGGAGGCCGTAGACCATTCGGTCGGGCTGCAGGGTGTCCTCAACAGCAAACCCCTCTCGCAGAAACTCAGGGTTCCATACCAGGAGGGTGCCTGCGGCGGCAACGGATGGAGCCAGACGAGCAGCCGTGCCCACGGGAACGGTCGACTTGCCCACGACGACCTCGTCACCGTTGAGACACTTACCCAGATAGGGCTTCATCGCCTCAATGGCGCCCTCGACATACGTCAGGTCGGCCGCGCCGCCGGGGCCCTGCGGCGTACCGACAGCGATGAAGTGGACCCGTGCCCCGGCGATCGCCGAGAAGTCCGTGGTGAATGTCAGCCCACCGGTCTCAAGCCGCCGGCGGAGGATCTCAGTGAATCCCGGCTCATGAAAGGGGGCCCGCCCCTCGGACAGCGCCTCGATCTTGTCCCGGTCGACATCGACGCCGACGACGTGATGCCCCAGCTCGGCCATGGCGCAGGCGTGGACGGCTCCGAGGTAGCCGCAACCGATGACGGTGATGTTCATGTAGTCAATCCGTTCGTATCGGGAGTTTTAAGAAAATCGAAAGAGAAGGACCGGGAACGGGCTCTCGGGGGCAGCGCAAGACGGTGCTTCGGCCCGGACCGAGGTGGGCTACTGGCTGCGCATGATCTCCGGAACCGTCTTGACAGGCAGACCGGAATCGGCCACATGCTTCATGAACCTCTCGAAGTTGGCCGCCGTCACCGTCTCGGGAGCACCATCGGAGACGGCATCGATCCGATGGAAGACCATGTGGGTCCAGCAGCGGTACTCCTTGCACTGGGCCAGGGCCCGCACAACCTGGCGCTCGGTGGTGTAGCCGCCGCAGTAGAAGACACGGAGCCGGTACGGATCCCCCGGCGCAAGGGTCTCCTGGGCTACATCGATGGTGCGCAGCGAGTCGAAGTAGTTCCGGGCCACACGCAGGACGAGATCGTTGTAGCGCCCCATGGGCAGGGCGAAGTGGGCAGCGCCATCGCGGTACCCGTGACCGAGGAGGAAGGACCTGATCGTCTCGAACTCTCCACGCAGCGCCGTCTCGTCGAGCGTGGTGAGATCGGTCGAGGCGTGGGCGGCGATGTCCCAGCCGTGAACATCTCGCATCTCAGCAAGCTGGTCAATGCTCATGCGGCCCGGCAGCCCGACCTTGTCGGCAATCACGTAGGACGTCCCCGCGGGGATGCCATGGCGCTGCATGAGGACTCGGGCGGTGTTGTAGTCGCTGTCGTAGCCGTCGTCGAAGGAGATGGAGACGATGCCGCTCTCCGCCGTGGGCAGGGTACCCAGATACCCGAGCCATATCCGGCTCGGGGTGGAGTCGAGCCCGGGGACGACCCGCAACCGTACCCTCGTCACCCGCGCCATCGACGGACGGCCGACGACGGAGCGCGTCGCCGCACGATTGACGGTCACCCGGCACCAGGTACCGGAGCGCAGTGTGCGAACGTCGGGGGCAACGTCCAGGCGCAGACAGTTCTCGTCATCACCACCAAGCTCGAGCAGGATGCTTCCGATCTGCCGGTAGTCCTCGGCGCGGAGCCACAGATCCCACTGGCAGTCGGTCATGTCAACGCCCGGCAGGGCCAAGTCGGCGCTGGTGGGCCGTTGGAAGTCGCCGGTGGTGGTGATCTCCAGCGACTGGGCCCCACGGGCGTAGGTGGAGGTGTCGGGCCGTATGGAGCCGGCCTCGGAGGAAAGAACCCAGGCGTTGGGGTCCTGCATGTCAGACAGCACCGTCTGTCGCTGCCACAGGGGACTAATAACTGTCGAAGACAGGTTGCCCTCGGATTTTATTTGTATTTTTTCGGATGTAAGAGCGGTCGACGCGGCCCACACGAGGCCGCCCATCAGGAAACTCCGCCGCCCTGTCAGATCGCGCTGCATCAAAGGTGCTTCTCCACACAAAATTCCAGCTGGTCGATTTACCGCGAAGAATATATATCAAACCTTGATAATCGATCTGAGAAACTGTGTCGTGACTGAGAGCCACCGTATGCCGACCACCTCGAAAGTCGCTCACGCCCACGATCCAACCCCAATATCACCGAACATACGTGATTGAGATCACTGCACTGTTGCAGGAAACTGAGACTCCGCCATCGCCCATCGGCTACTGAGCCCGAGCCTAGAAGTGCCCCGGTCACACACCATCAATGCTTCCTCGGCGACACCGCTCGTTCAGGACTCAGACGAAGGCCGAGGCGAGGCGGGCGACGTCGGGGTCGGAGTCACGAGTCAACCGGCGAAGCCTCTCTTCGGCGGCTGCAACCGGAAGCTCGACGAGAGCCTGGGTCAGGCGCAGGCGCGCGGAGGTCCCGGCGGTAGGTGCAGCGAGCTCGTCGGTCAGAGCATTGACGATCCAGGACGCACGCTCGTCATCGTGACACAGCAATCCCAGCACCTCGGCCGCCTCCACATCGTGAGTGCCTTCAGCCACCATCGAGACAAGGACCGGGACGGCCTCGGTCATACCGCATCGCCCCAGCGCCAGAGCGGCGCAGTCGCGCACGGCCGCATCGGGGTCGTCGAGAGCCTGTGCGAGCACGGCGGTGGCGCCCGGCGCCTCGGGCATCTCAGAGATCGCCCGAACCGCGCGCCGTCGAATACCCGCATCCTCTGCGCAAGCACCCGCCCGTAGCGCCACCACCGCAGCACCGCCGGCTCGGGCGAGGGCCCAGCGTAACGCACCCGCAACGTCCGGCTCGGACTCGCTCAGAAGTGCTTCAGCCAGCAGCTCGACGGGGACCGGCGCTCCCGCAGATCGGATCAGAACGGCCTGCTGCCTGCGTGCGGCGCTTTCCGAGTCGAGGTCTCGCATCAGGTCAATGACGCGCAGGACATCGCGCCAGTCGGCAGGCGCGGAGGCGTCAATGGCCCGGAGTCGATCGAGCAGCTCGCGCTCCTGGGCCAGACGCTCCTCGGTGCACCGGATGAGATCACCGACGAGCGCGGCGGGCGTCAGGTTCGGGTCCTCCAGAGCGCGCCCTACCTGCTTGAGCGACAGCCCCATGGATCGAAGGCTCTCCACCTGGAAGATTCTGCGGACGTCCTCGGCGGAGTAGTCGCGGTAGCCGGCGGTGGTGCGACCCGTCGGCCGCACCAGGCCCAGAGCCTCGTAGTGCCGGAGCATCCGGGCACTGACTCCGGAGGACCGGGCCGCATCACCGATCAGCAATCCATCGTCTCCTGCACCCCCATGGGCTCAACCCTCGATTCAACTCCTACCATGCCCGCATCCGGCTCCTTCCCGCTTGACGCCCCGGGTGTGAGCATCAGCCTCGCCTCGGAGATGGCCGCCTCAAAGCCGCTCTCCGGATCCTGCCGGAGCAGCTCGGTGGCACGGGCATGCGCAGCCACCCTCGGATCGAGACTCTGTGCGGCCCTCTCCAGGATCGGCTCAATCATGTCACCCAGGTTGATCAGCTCCCGGCTCAGGCTCCGCTGGACGCCACGATCTCCACGACCGAGCTGGCGCACCAGCTCCTCGGCCAGAGACGCCTTCTCATCCTCCGGAACGAGGGCGACGGCGGTGCGCCAGGCGGTCCGCGCAACCCCGTCGTCGGGATCGTCAAGCATCTCACGGGTGATCCAGAGCCAAGCACTCTTGTCGCCGATCTTGGAGAGCGTATGCAGCGCCTGGCTGCGGGCCTGGTCGCCCCCTGAGCAGAGCTCCCGATGGAGCCGTGGCAGAACGATCTCCGACGGCAGACGGGTGAGCGCCCAGGAGAGCATGTCCCGAACGAAGAAGTCCGGCTCGATCGCGCAACGCTCGATGAGCAGCTCCGTGTAGTCGGCGTCGGCTCCAGACCCGACGGCCAGGGCCGCCTGCAGGCGGATCGAAGAGCTCTCAGCGCTCAGGGCATTCGCGACACGGGAGTCCTGCGGTGTTGTACTGGTCATCGGGACCACCTCCTGCTCCCAAGGAAAGGCCTTGTCACGATGTCAAGGTCAAGTCGTCCCTGCGGTCGACGCGCGTACGGGCACAGACCGACCCTACGGCCGCAGCCGGTCAATACTGGCCTCGACCATTCGCAGGGCCTGTCGCTTGAAGCCGGGGTCGGGGTTGATAAGCAGGTGGATGGCGAGGCCGTCCACCAGCCCGTGCAGCGCCGTCGTCTCCGCCTCGATATCGAGGTCCGGCGCAGTGAAGCCGGCGCCATGCAGCCTGGCGACCAGGCGCCGGCAGGCCTCCCGAACGATCTCATAGCTCTCATCCAGCACCTCTCGGACCCGAGCATTTCCCGGCGCCTCGGCGATGAGCGCGACGGTGACCTCCATCTCCAGGCGTCGTTCAGCGTCGAGAGGAAGGAGCTCCTCGATGACGGAGAGAACGAGCGCGCGCGGTTCAGGCTCGTCAAGATGGCGTTGGATGCGGACCCAGGCACGCTGCCCCACCAGCTCCGTGGCGTGTACGAGCAGCTCGGTCTTGCTGGGGAAGACGTGCCTGATGGAGCCGGTGGAGATCCCCGCTTCCGCGGCGACAGTGCGAATGGAGACGCCGCTGATGCCCTCGGCGTGAATCACTCGCCAGGTCGCCTCAGCGATCTCCTCCCGGCGCCTGTCGTGATCGATGAGCTTGGGCACGGCATCATGTTAGCGCGCGTATCTACCATAGTTTTATTAACTCATTCGCATTACCAAAGAGGGGGTGATATCCGCATCCAACAGAGCCGCCCTGCGTCTGGAGTGCCGCGACGGACGGGCTCACACGTGGACCACTACCGGACCGAGCGAACGTATTCCTCGATCACGACGCCGGACTCGAAGCGTCGACAACTCACCAGATCAAAGTTCTGCACGACAGCCCCAGCGGCACCGAACAGCCGCACACCGTCACCAAGGACGACGGGATTGCGCTTGAGAATGAGGCGGTCGATCTCGGGCAGCAGCTCTCCTGCGAGGTTCCCACCGCCGCAGAGGTAGATCGCAAGCCCCTCTCGACGCTTCAGCTCGCGCACTGTCGAGAGCGCGTCGGCAGTGAACGTCACACCATCCGGCGAGGCCGCCTCCGAGCGCGTTGCGACGAACTCGCTCAGGTGCGCATAGGGCCGCTCAATGCCGGCCGCCCGCGCGACGTCGTAGCTCGCCCGACCTTGAATGACCGTGTCGAAGCGATTTCCTGGCGGCTGCACGCCGAGCGCCGCGAGCACATGGGAGGGAAGCGCATCGGCGAAGTCACTCAGGTAGACGGCCATATGGTCGCCCTCGATGGGGAAGGCGTCGTAGCCGCCGTCCGGCGCGGCGATGTAGCCGTCGATGGACACGGCGACGTAGTAAACCAGTTCACGCATCATACCCTCAATCACTACTGCTGTCGTGGTCGAGGCGACCTTACCACGACATCGGTAGTAGTTGCGATAGAATGATGCCTATGGCTCGTAATGCTGAGCGACGCACGCTGCTCGCCGACGCCGCTGTACGGGTACTGGCCCAGCAGGGCTCGCGCGGTCTGACGCATCGGGCGATCGACACCGAGGCAGAGGTTCCCAAGGGCACGACCTCGAACTACTTCGCCTCGCGTGATGAGGTCATCGACGCGATCCTGCTCCGCATCAGTGAACGTCTGCAGCCCGATCCCGACATCCACGCGGATCTCGCCCAGCGGCCTCCCGGCGTTGAGCTGTTCACCGAGTACCTGCGCGACATCGTCCACCGACTGACAGGCGACCGCGATGCTGCGATCGCGCTCTTCGAGCTGCGGCTTGAAGCCACCCGTCGTCCGCACGTCGCAGAGGCACTCACCGCCTGGCGGCAAGCAGGGCTTCAAGCCGACATCGAGTTCAACGAGAAGATGAGTTTACCAGGCCGACCTGCGGACATCACGCTTTTCCACTACGCCCTTGACGGACTGCTTCTCGACCAGCTCACTGTTCCCGTGGATGAAACCGCCAACCCTGACGAGGTGGTGAGCGTCCTCGCCCACCGACTCCTCAGCGGCTGACACAATTCATCGGCTCAGCGTCACCGACGAACTATGGACTCCTCCCAGACTCCCCGGTTCACCCGAACCGCAGCCCATATCCTCATGCCCCTAGGGCCTCAGGACACTAACATGTCATGAGTCAGGTCATACGAGCACCTGACAGCTCCAATCGCCCAACGACAGAGGATCACATCATGCGACCGACCTGTCTTGAACGACTCATCACCGCCCTCACAGGCACAGACATAGGGGTTTACGAGGAAGAAGATTCTCTGTTCTTCAGCCGGGAACAGAACGTTCGTGGCGTCATGTTCTGGGACACCGACGGCCTGTGGCACATCGGATACCGAACTAGACGGGATGACGCCCCCACCGCCACTCTGAGCACCCCGCACCAGGACGTGGCCCTGCGCTGGCTGATTTGCCGCATCGCCAACAGATACCGCGAGAAACAGAAATGGCCCTACCTGCTTCCTCTGCGAACGGTCTCCGGTTTCGCCGCGGGTTGGAGCGCCGAGCAGACCTCTGAGCAAACCGTGGTCTACAGCATCAAAGCCACCGGTCGTCTCATCCGGCCCGACGGCACCCCGGTCGACATGGACATGACCACCGCGTTCCCCCACGCCCCGGAACTCGCGGCCCTCTCCCACCTCATGCACCTGACCCCCGGCCAGGTCCTGGACGCCTACCTCACCCCCGACGGCGGCCCCCTGAACCACCTCCTCGAACAGGGGGACCCCATCGCCACCATGGGACAGGATTTCCAACACCTGACCCGAGCCCGGGGTGGTCGCACCACACCCTGCGAGGACGGCTTCATCTTCCCAAACACATACTCTGACTGGGTTCCACATTTCTATATCGAGGACGGCTGCTGGCGCTTTGGCCACACCGAACGCGGCGAGAAAAGACCAGCAGAATTACTGAGCACCGACCGCGACACAGTACTGCGCTGGATAGCTCACGAATTGCTGAATGTCATGCGCTTCGACAAAGGATGGCCAAGCATCCTCACCTACAAAACCGATCCGGCCCTCCTACCCGGATGGCAGGTCCAAAAACTATACGACCACTACCAACACAGTAACCACGGACGCCTCATCAGCCCAGACAACATCCACCTACCAATGGTCATGAGCACCGTCTTCCCCCGTCACGAAAACCTCAACACACTCTCACACCTCATGCCCCTCACCCTCACGCAGGTGATCAACAGTTTCCTGGCAGAAGACGGCGGGAACCTGCACGATGCACTGGACCCCACCCCGGCCAGCACATGAGGTCCGATTCATCGCCGCGGATCCTGGCGGATGGCCAGGCGCGGTCCTTCCGGCTCGTTCATGTCGCGGCTCTTCGCATAGGAGACCAATTCTTGATCGACGGCCTCGTCATCGTGGCCTCCGCCGGCCGGGGCACCACACTCACACCGATCAACCCACGCAAGTAGAGTTCTGCCCCGCCGATTATCTCGGCGGGGCAGAACGCTGCTGTGGTGGAGCTAGGGGGATTCGAACCCCCGACCTTCTCATTGCGAACGAGACGCG
>NZ_CAUROW010000055.1:0-13409 GCF_963526355.1 uncultured Actinomyces sp.
TCCTCTCGGTTGCGGGCAGCGCGGGGGGCGGAGGTGGCCACGAAGCGCCGGGCGGCCGCCCCGGGCGCGACGCCCAGCTCGGCGCAATCGGCGGCATAGGCGGCCACGACTGTCAGCGTGCGCTCCAGGGCGTCGGGGTCGAGCACGCCGGTGCGGTCCACCCCCTGGCCCAGACGCACGATCTCGTTGCGACGGTGCAGCACCTCCAGGCGGGGGTGGCCCGACTGATCGCGGTCGGCCTCGGCGATGAGGAGGCGGATGGTGTTGGTGCCGCAGTCGATTGCGGCGACGCGGGTCATGGCGGCGGCCTCCTGGGCGGGGTCGGGACGAGGAGAGAGCGGCAACGCTGAGCCGGGCCGGCTGGTCGGTCAGCAGAAGCAGCGCTCAGGATCCCACAGTCCGCGCTCCCGGAGAACCTCCAGGGTGCGGTCGCCGATCGGGTTGACACCGGGGCCTGCGGCCAGGGCGTGCCCGAGCAGGGCATGGAGGCACTTGACGCGCATGGGCATGCCGCCGGCGGAGACGCCCGCGATCTCGGGGACCTGCCCGAGCTCGGCGCGCCGCGCCAGGTAGTCCGCGTGGGCGGCGGCGTAGGCGGAGGCCAGCTCCTCGTCGGCGGCCAGGTCGGCGTTGAAGGTCTCCATGAGGTGCTCGGCCTCCAGGGTGGAGCAGCCCTTCACGGCGGCCGGGTGGGTGAGGTAGTAGCTGGTCGGGAACGGGGTGCCGTCGTCGAGGCGTGGCGCGGTGCGCACCACGGTGGGGCGCCCGCACAAGCAGCGGGCCGCAACGGCCACGACGCCGCGCGGCACTCGCCCCAGCTGGTCGGCCAGGACCTCCAGATCGGCCGATGTCACTGACTCGGGAGCCTGATCAGGAGCCGAGTCGGTCCTCGCAGTCTCAGGATGCGGGCTCACGGGGTCTCCTTCGTCTGCGGGGTGGGGGCCGGGCTCGGCGAGGTCTTGGGCGGCGACGAGGGCGTCTGGCTGGGCGAGCCCGTCGGCAGGCCCTTCTGGGTGGGGTCGAGGGTCTTGCCACCGGTGTCGTCCTGCGAGTCGCCGTCGGCCCTGCCCTCCGACTGACCGGCGGCCTGCGAGGACTCGCGCAACGTCTGGTACCAGGGGGATTCCTGGGAGCCCTGGGGGGTCCCGCCATCGCCGCTGGACTGCTTGACGGAGTCGGCGCCCACGACGACGTAGCTGGTGTCACCGGGCATGACGTAACCGAGGCGCTCGCGCACCTGGGCGCGTACGTAGGTGTCGTCCCTCCACTGGGCCAGCTCGTTCTCCAGGTCGACGGCGGTGTCAGAGGCCTCCTTGATCCTGGCGACGACGGCGTCGTACTGGGCCTGCTGGGACAGGTAGGCGCGTAGCGACGTGAAGACGACGACGAAGGCCAGCAGGCACACGACCGCCAGGGTGACGATCCGGGGCGGCAGTACCCGCTCGGGCGCCGTCGTCGGGATCCCCTGGGGCTCGGAGTCGCCCGAGCCCGATCCGGGCGAGGAGGCCGTCCGCTCGGTGGAGACCTGGCGGGGCCGGGCGCCGCGGGAGACACGGCGCCTCCCGGACTGGCTGGAGGTGGGGCGGCGCGGAGTCATGACGGCATCCTGCCTCACCGGCGGGCGGGCGGGAGCGCACCCCACCGGGCGCGTTGCTCACGCTCCGGATCAGCCTCGCCCCCTCGCCTCCGCGCAGCTCTCACGTCCCACGACCTGAAACGCTCCGGGGCGGGCGGGAGAACCCGTCTGCCCCGGAGCGGGAGCGTGCACCGTCGTCCAGCAGCCGTGTCAGTCAACTGCTCGACGGCGTCAGGCCGCCTTCAGGCTCAGGCCTGGAAGCGGGGGAAGGCGCCGGCGCCGGCGTAGACCGCGGCGTCACCAAGGGCCTCCTCGATGCGCAGGAGCTGGTTGTACTTGTTGACGCGCTCGCCGCGGGCGGGGGCGCCGGTCTTGATCTGGCCGGAGTTGGTGGCCACGGCCAGGTCGGCGATGGTGACGTCCTCGGTCTCACCGGAGCGGTGGGAGGTCATGGACTTGTAGCCGGCGCGGTGGGCCATCTCGACGGCCTCGAGGGTCTCGGTCAGGGAGCCGATCTGGTTGACCTTGACCAGCAGTGCGTTGGCGGCGCCGAGCTTGATTCCCTTGGCGAGGCGCTCGGGGTTGGTGACGAAGAAATCATCACCAACGAGCTGGACCTTGTCGCCGATCTTGTCGGTCAGGGCCTTCCAGTCGTCCCACTCGTCCTCGGAGAGCGGGTCCTCGATGGAGACGATCGGGAAGTCCTTCACGAGCTTCTCGTAGTAGTCGACCATGAAGGCGTTGTCGCGGGCCTCGCCCTCGAACTGATAGGTCTTGGTCTTCTCGTCGAAGAACTCCGAGGAGGCGACGTCCATGGCCAGGGCCACGTCCTTACCGGGCTTGTATCCGGCCTTCTCGATGGCCTCGACGATGAGCTCGAGGGCCTCGCGGTTGGAGTCGAGGTTGGGGGCGAAGCCGCCCTCGTCGCCCAGGCCGGTGGACAGACCGCGCTCCTTCACGACCGCCTTGAGGGCGTGGTAGACCTCGGCGCCCATGCGCAGGGCCTCACGGAAGGTGGGGGCGCCGATGGGGGCGATCATGAACTCCTGAATGTCCACGTTGGAGTCGGCGTGGGAGCCACCGTTGAGGATGTTCATCATGGGCACGGGCAGGATGTGGGCGTTGGGGCCGCCGACGTACTGGAACAGGTCCAGGCCGGCGGACTCGGCGGAGGCCTGGGCGGCGGCCAGGGAGACACCGAGGATGGCGTTGGCGCCGAGCTTGCCCTTGTTGGGGGTGCCGTCGAGCTCGATCATGAGCTGGTCGAGGCCGCGCTGGTCGGCGGCGTCGAAGCCGATGATCTCGGGGGCGATGACGTCGTTGACATTGGCAACGGCCTTCTCGACACCCTTGGCGCCGTAGCGGTCCTTGTCGCCGTCGCGCAGCTCGACGGCCTCGAAGGCACCGGTGGAGGCGCCCGAGGGGACGGCGGCGCGAGCGGAGGCACCGTCCTCCAGGAGGATCTCGACCTCGAGGGTCGGGTTGCCACGGGAATCGAGGATCTCGCGGGCGTGAACGTTCTCGATGAGGGCCACTTGGTGCTCCTTGCTGAGGGGATCGTGATGCGGTCGATCGGAGTCGGGCACGCAACTCGCGCACGACTGATGAATGCAGGGCCAGCCTAGCGGGCCCGCCATCTCACCACGAGGGCCATGGTCCTGAGGAATGCACAGTGTTCACGCCCGGCGAGAAACAGTGGACGACGACGCAGGCTCGGCGAGCAGCGGCTCTCCCACTGTTCAGCAACGGTTCAAGCCGCATCACCGGCCACGCAGAACCACCGCGGACCCACGACAGGGACCGATGACCGTCCCAGGGCATCGGCCCGCGCGCCTAATGTGCGTCCGCGCGGTGCGGTTGCCTCGAGCGCAGGGCCGGACCGGTCAGCGATCAGCACCTGACGGCGCAGGGCCGGCTCCATCGGCTCCCTGCTGGGCACCGTCCTCGCTCCGTCCCTCGCCCTGGCCGTCCTCACCGGTACCGACGTCGGCCTGACCGGGCTGAGCGGCTCCATCGGCGGAACCCTGCTCACCCTCGGTCGGCCTGTCCGTCTGTCCGGGGTCAGCGGGCTGCTCGGCCCCGTCCTGCGGGCCTGGCTGCTGGCTGCCCTGCTGGGGCTGTTGCTGACCGCCCCGTTGCGGCGCCTGTTGACCGCCCTGCTGCTGGTTGCCTTCGGCGGGATGGTCGTCAGACTTCAGTCGGGGATCCGTCTCGGTGAACCACGCCGGTTTGCTCTCCGGGAAGCGCGGCGACACGGCTCCGGTCCGAGTGGACCGGATTACGCGGTAGTCGGCCTGAACCTCTTGAAAGAGCCCCGAATTCTGTTGGAACTGACGGATGAGGAAGCTGGTGCGCAGGTAGGAGATGGAGGCGGGCTCACGGAACTCGAAACCGTCCTGAGCCTTGAAGGTCTGGACGATCTGGTCGTCGGTGACGGAGATGCCGTGCGCGCGGCCGACCTCCTCAATAATCGGCGCGTCGAAGATCCCTGCGGCAATCTCGGTGTTTTCAGGAGCCCTCTGCCCGTAGAGCGCGGTGTAGCTCTTGAGCTCCTTGATGGCTCCCTGCACCTCGGCTTCGGAGACGACGATGGAGTGGCGCGCCCCGTCCAGGCCGGTGAATGTCAGGTCGGCCGCCTGACCCGGGCGGCCGGTGCAGCCGGTGAGCGCCCCGACGGTGAGGAGGAGTGCAGCGCCGGCGGCGAGGACGCGCGTGCGTGCAGTGAGGCTTCGGGTCACGGTGTGCTCCTTGGGGCAGCTGCTGGGGCTCGGTGTCATGCTAATGCGTCGGGCTGGAGCATGGCAGGCTCGTGAGGGTTCCTGGACGCACCGGCTGGGCGCGCGCTGATGGCTGCGAGCACGCGCTCCGCCACCTTGTCCCAGGTCAGGGTTGCAGCGTGCCCGGCCCCCTGAACTCCGAGCCGACGCGCGGTGTCGGGGTCGGCCAGCCGGAGCATCGCCCGGGTCAGGTCCTCCACGTCCCCTGCTGCCACGATCGTTCCACCGGGCCCGATCATCTCTCGGGCACCGCCCGAGTCCGAGCCGATGGCAGGAATGCCGGCGTGCCCGGCCTCGGCGTAGACGAGTCCAGCAGGCTCGATCCTGGAGGGCACGACCAGACAGGTCGCCCGGGCGAACAGGCCAGCCAGAAGGCTCTGTGCGTGGGGGTCCTCCAGAACGAGCGGACCAAAGTCCTCGATCCCGGGACCTTCAACCTTGGAGTGCTGCCCTACAAGCAGCAGTTGGGCCTCGGGCCGCTCAACGCGCACGCGTTGGAACGCCTCGACCAGCAGCCCTCCGTTCTTCCGTTCCCAGTCGTGGCCGACGAACAGGAAGCATGGCGTGCTCCAGTCCTTGTCCCTGGTGGTCTGGGAGCGCGCCATCCGGGGGCTTCCTCCCAAACCGACCACATGAATCTTGTCCGCGGCAACACCATAGTCCTCCCGCATGGAGGTGGCCGCCCACTGCGTGGCGGCCAGAAGCCCCTCAACCCTCTGGTACGTCTTGCGGTGCCGACGGTTTCGTGCGGAGACGGTCCTACAAGAATGCAGGGCCCAGGCACCGAACTCAACTCGCCGGGCCTGGTCAACCGTCATGTCCTCAAGTGTAAAAACCCTGGGGTGGCGGACCCGGTACTGGGCACCCACCTGAATGACAACGTCAGCCGAGGCAAAGCCGCCCCGGCGCGCCAGCGCCGTCAGGGTAGCCAGGTCCCCGTAGAGGGCGGTGTCCCGCCACATTCTCCAGGACCTCCCGCCCAGCAGCGGGCGCAGGATCCGGGTGACGGCCCTCAGACCGTACTCGACAACGGCGCACGGAGGCCTGACGTCAACGGTCAGGACCTTCACGCCGCATGCGCGCAGGCCTTTGACCAGCCCTGAGGGAGTGCCCGACCAGGTCGCCGAACTGGCTGGGTTCCCGATCGCTACAACCGCAACGGTCAGGCCCTCGCCAGCGGCCGGAGCCCCGGTCTCGACGCTGCCACTCGTCCCTGGTCCTACCACGACGCCTCCCCGAGAAAGGTTCTTGCATACCGCAATCACAATACTCCGTAGTGGCGGACCCGCGTGGTCTACGGGGCCGCCACTGCGAAGCCGTGCTCAATTGCCAGCCCCAGGCACAGCGCTCACTGGCGGCGCTTGCGCACCAGAAGAGCCCCGGCACCGAGAGCGGCAACCGCCACCAGGACGGGAACGAGCACGGAGGCACCGGTCTCGGCCAGCGTGCCCTTGGGCGTACCGGGCTTCGAGCTCGCAGAGACGGTGGCGGTAGGCTGCTCGGTCGCCGTCGGGCTCACGGTCGGCTCCAGCGTGGGCGGCTCCGACGGCCCCAGCGTGGGGGGTGCCCCTATGGGTGCGAGTCAGGGCGCCCACCTCATCGACAACCGGGTCCTGGACGACCTGCCCCCCATGGGTGCGAGTCAGGGGAAAGGACCGCGGCTCGCGAGCCTCCAGGGAGGGGCCCAGCTCGATGGTGAAGGAGTCCCCCTCCGCCAGGACGACTCCGGTGGCGTCCCAGGTCAGGCTCATCTTGACAACGTCGCCGACCCGCACGAAGCCGTCCGAGACGTTGCCGTTGGCGTCGGCCTTCTGGAGCTCGGCGATGCTCACGACGATCCCCGGGTTGTTGGCCGCCGAGACCGGCGAGCTCAGGCCGACCACCGCCAGGAGTACCGCGAGCGCGGCCACGACAGCAGTGACGACACTGCGCGAGGCACGCCTGCGCGCGCTGCGGGGTGGGGGTGCGAGGGTGCTCATAACGAGATCATCCAACCCTGTTTCACCGGAGTCCACCGGAACAACAGGCTCAAAACGGAATTCACTCTATACCGTTGGAGAGCACGCAGCCATCCCCGCAGCACTGCGTGATGCGACACAACAGGGGCCATACCGGATGCATATGGCCGGAATTAAACGAAATCGTATGTTGGTGTGAGGTTTGGTAGGTGTTCGAAGTCGTAGTTGAAGGTGCGGCCGGTGATGTAGCTGATGAATGCTGTGTAGGTCTCTTCCGGGGCGTCGTGTTGGATGTTGGCGATGTGGTTCTTGCTGGTGTTCCACACGTGCTCGACTGGGTTGTGGTCGGGTGCGTAGGGCGGCAGGAATATAGGGGTAATGCGCTCGAGCTGCTGACCCGGTTTGAACAGTTCCGTGACGGCCTTGGCGTGATGGAAACCAGCATTATCCAGAACAACGGCGATCTTCTCGCTGTCAGTCTCCCGCACTAGACGATTCATGGCGAAAATGACTTGCTCAGCGTTCTGGTTGCCCTCGATGGGGTAGATCTTCATCTTCTTAGTTGTCAAAGACAGGGCACCGAAAAACGACTGGGCGGCCTTGCTGCGGTCGACATAGATTTTCGTGCGCTTACCGGCAGGGAGCCACATCCTCCTGGTCTCCGTCTCGTGCTCAACCCGGACCTCATCGACGGCGTAGACCTCCCATCCCTGGGCCAGCAGGTCCTCGACCTGGTCTATGACCTGCGCCATCCGCTTGTTGATGGCCTTCTCGTCACGCCGCTTGTCGAACGGGTCGGGAAGCTTGAAGGTCATGCCCAAGAAGCGCATGAGCAGTCGGTAGGAGGAGTCCGACTTGTACTCGATATCGAATTTGGTCTTCACTACATTGGCCAGGGCGGGCACGTCCCAGAAGTCGGCGCTGATGCCGGACTCCGAGGGTGGCTTGCTCAGGACCTCTTTGAGTTGTTCTTTTTGTTCTCGGGTGAGTTTAGCGGCGTTCTCATTACCCGCATGACCGGTGATCACCGAGCGCAGCCTGGTGGCACGTCACCCAGACAACCATTTTTTAACCGTCCTGACGGTTCGGCCCACCATCTCCACGACGAAATCTAGGTCAACGCCGTGCGAGGCGTAGAGAATAGCTTCGGCTTTCAGTCGAATGAGGATCAGGCTGTCGCTGCGCTCTTTCCATCCGAGAAGGGACTGCCGCTCTTCGGCCGTGATATCTACCTGCATGCAGGTATTCTACAACGACCGGCGCCATCATTTCCATCCCGAAAGACCCCTAGAATACGGTTTTGTTTAATTTCAGCCATAGTCGGCCTGAACCTCTTGAAAGAGCCCCGAATTCTGTTGGAACTGACGGATGAGGAAGCTGGTGCGCAGGTAGGAGATGGAGGCGGGCTCACGGAACTCGAAACCGTCCTGAGCCTTGAAGGTCTGGACGATCTGGTCGTCGGTGACGGAGATGCCGTGCGCGCGGCCGACCTCCTCAATAATCGGCGCGTCGAAGATCCCTGCGGCAATCTCGGTGTTTTCAGGAGCCCTCTGCCCGTAGAGCGCGGTGTAGCTCTTGAGCTCCTTGATGGCTCCCTGCACCTCGGCTTCGGAGACGACGATGGAGTGGCGCGCCCCGTCCAGGCCGGTGAATGTCAGGTCGGCCGCCTGACCCGGGCGGCCGGTGCAGCCGGTGAGCGCCCCGACGGTGAGGAGGAGTGCAGCGCCGGCAGCGAGGACGCGCGTGCGTGCAGTGAGGCTTCGGATCACGGTCTGCTCCTGGAGGGGACGACGCCGGAGGGCGACATGGTGTCACAACATTGCTGGCCCCAGATCCTGCCGTTCCGCCTGCGACGACGCACGCAGCCCAAGCAATACAGGCTAGATGCACCAGAAGCTGCCCACCGCCCAACCAGACATCACCTCAGGATTCATCCTGCTCGTCCTTCAGTCCCACGCGCCTCAGTCCTGAGTCGGGCTCAGCGGCAAGTGCCAGCACTGTGGCCATCAGATCCGGGAACTGCTCATTGAGGTCATCGGTTCGAAGACGCACGAAACACCGGTTCCCCTCCATGCGGGTGCAGGTGATCCCAGCCGAACGAAGAACCTTGAGGTGATGACTCAAGGTGCTCGGAGCTATGGGCGCATCCAGCTGACCCCACGCCCGTTCCTCACCATCACTGAGCAACCGCACCAGTCCAAGGCGGATTGGGTCTGCCAGCGCGTGCAGGACATCGGGGAGCTTCACCGTCTCAATATCCGGATGCGTCGCACGAGCCATATGAAAAGTGTACGCTCAGCTTCATAATCGACATCCGTCGAACATCGAACGTTTGAGGAGTATCGTATGACTCACGACTCCAGCAAGCCACAGAGATCCTTGCCAGGATGGCTGGCACTGCTGTTCGTCGCCACACTTGCCTTGGGGACCGACGAGTTCGTGATCTCCGGGATCCTCCCGAGCGTGGCAACCGATTTCGGCGTGAGCGCAGGGCACGCCGGCCTACTGGTCACTGCCTTCGCACTCGCCTTCTGCCTGGGCTCCCCTATCATGGCAGTGGCGGCCGACCGCATCGACAAGAAGACCGTCCTCGTCGGCGGCCTCGTCGTGTTCGCCGTCGCCAACGGGGCGACTGCAGCCGTCACCGCGTTCTGGCCCGCTATTCTCCTGAGAGTCGTTGCAGGCATCGCAGCAGGCGCGGTCAGTCCGACGGCGATGGCCATCGCCGGGACCCGAGCCCCATCGGGCAGCGAGGGACGCTATCTGGCAGTGGCAACGGCCGGATTGACTGTTGCACTCTTCACTGGCGTTCCTGTCGGCACATGGGTAGGACAAGTATGGTCATGGCGAGGCGCATTCATTCTGATCGCCGTCACAGCCATGCTGGTCACAGTGCTCTCAGCGTGGCTGACTCCGAGAGTCCCCGGGAACGACCCCACCCCGTTATCGACCAGGCTCGGCCCGGCTCGTGACTGGCAGGTGCTGTCCCTAGTGCTCGCGATGCTGCTGTGCGGAGCCGGCGGCCTCACCTTCTACAGCTTCTTGGGCACCATCATCGAAGGGGAACTGGGCGCTGACCCCAGCAGCATCACCTGGACACTGCTGCTGGTCGGAGTCGTTGGTGTCGGCGCCGTGTTCGGCGGAGGCTTCCTCACCGACTCAAGAGGCCCCCGAGTCGGACGCCTCATCATCATCGGAGGTCATGCCGTGGCGCTGCTCGCTATCGGCATCCATCTGACTCTCGGAGGCGGATTCGGGCTCCGGTTC
Organism: uncultured Actinomyces sp.; assembly: GCF_963526355.1. GTDB lineage: Bacteria > Actinomycetota > Actinomycetes > Actinomycetales > Actinomycetaceae > Actinomyces. The sequence continues at coordinate 9,579 of NZ_CAUROW010000055.1, forward strand.
CTCGTGCTGATCGGCGTGTGGTCGCTTTTCGCCTGGGCACTGAGTCCCGCCATGCAGGCGAGCATCATCGCTGTGGACCCACAGCGCGCCATGCTCGCCGCCTCTCTTGGGATCAGCGGCCTCTACGGCGGAGCCGGTATTGGCGCCGCAGTTGGAGGAGCACTCATCGACAACCTTGGAGCAGCGTCCGTACCGTTGACCTCATCAGCCTTTCTGTTTGCCGCATGCCTACTCGCCATGCGCAAGGACCGCCCCGCAGCGGCAGTGGAACAAGCCCCGACCTTCGGCGACGTCTAGCCAATCACCCCGGTAGTAGGACCCTACAGGGACACACCAGCGAGAGACGCCGCTGCACTACGCCCGCAAGCACCTGTATCGAGACATGCCCGGAAAAAGTTGAAGCGGGCACGGGACTCTGTCCAACGCTCAACCCTTCTTGTAGCTCTCCTTGAGGGAGTCGAGCATGATGATGGCGGAGTAGTAGTCGAGGCGGAAGGTGGAGGCCGGAGTGTAGGCCACCCGCCCCTGGGTCACCTGGGTCGCGGTGGAGAAGGTCGGGTCGTCGGCGACCTTCTGGCGGCTGGCACTGTCTGCGGCGACGATCACCCAGTTGTCACCAGGCAGCCCCACCTGGACATTCTCGTTGGACAGCTTGACGATGTCCTGCCGCTGCCCCTTGGAGGTGTCGCCCTTCACCTCCTCGGGGATGTCGGCCATGGTGAACCCGAGAGAGGTCAGGATCTGAACCTGGGGAGACTCCGCGGTCAGGGCCGCGGCGCCGCCGCCACCACCGCCGTAGACGATGAAGGCCGATGTCGTCCCCTCGGGAACAGTGATGGCCTCCTTGGTCGCAGACACGTGCGCGTCGTAGTCGGCGATCACCGTGTCCGCCTGCTGCTCGTTCCCTGTGGCCTGACCGATGGTGCGGGTGACGTCCTGCCAGGAGCGCCCGGTGTAGTCGACGACCATGACCGGCGCGATGTCACGCAGCTGCTCGACCTGATCGGCCGCCGAGTCGCCACCGCTCTTGGCCACGACGATGAGGTCCGGCTCGTAGCCGGCCACCTTGGTGATGTCGACCGACTTGATCTCGTAGAGCTTCTCCACCTTCTGCTTCTTAGCCGCATCAGACCACTGGACGAAGAAGCCGGAATCGTCACTCAAGCCGTCGGTGTTAGGAGCCGTCACGGCCGAGGCCACCACTGGAGCTCCCACCGCCAGCAGCGAGCCGGTCAGGGCTATGGAGGTGGACACGATGCGCTGGGGCTTCGAGGAAAGGGCGAGGTCGCCGTCGTCGGTCTTGACGGTGCGGGGCCACCCCTGGGATCCCGACGACGCCGAGCCGCTGGAGCCGGCCGAGCCTCTGCCGCCGGAGCGCCCGCACGCGGCCAGGCCCAGAGACGCGACCCCGGTCAGGGTCGCAGCCAGGAGCCGCCGTCGTCCGATGACGAGACGTGGGAACGTATTCATTGCGGTCCTTCCCGTCGATGGCCTCACGACCAGAGGAGATCCGCGACCTCCTTCACAATCGCACTTTAAGTATGGCTAACCTAAATTCGACCTCATGGTGGGTCAACGCCCTGTCCAGTAAGTGGAACCGAATAGGACCCGGCCGTCACCGGCGCTTGCGGTAGGTGGTGGCCTCGGTCTCGTAGGCGGCATCGCCCTTGACGACGGCATGCAGAAGCACCTCGGCCCACCGCACGACCTCCTCACCGGACAGCGCCGCCCCGCCCATGCGGTTGGTGCCCGGCGCAGGCACCACGATGGTGCGCGTGGCCGGCTTGAGGACCGTGCCCGGGTAGAGGCGGGTGACCTTCATACGCGCCGACTCGGGCAGGTCCACCGGCGCGAAGCGCACCGACTTGCCCTGGGCGACGATCTCACGCACCCCCAGCTCGGCGGCCAGGGCCCGCAGCCGCGCCAGCGCCGCCAGGCGGGCGGTGGGCTCGGGCACCGGCCCGTAGCGGTCGGCCAGCTCCTCCAGGACGTCGTCGACCTGCTCGCCCGAGCGCGCCGCCGCGAACTTCGTGTACGCCTCCAGGCGCAGACGCTCATGGGGGATGTAGTCCTCGGGGACAGTGGCGTCCACGGGCAGCTCGATGCGCAGCTCGACGTCCTCGTCGTCGCCCTCCTCGAAGCCGACGGCGTCGGCCCCGGCCTTCCCGGAGCGGGCCAGGGCCTTCTTGTAGGCGGACACGGCCTCGGAGACCATGCGCACGTACAGGTCGAAGCCGACCCCGGCGATGTGTCCGGACTGCTCTCCGCCCAGCAGGTTGCCCGAGCCGCGGATCTCCAGGTCCTTCATGGCCACCTGCATCCCGGCCCCCAGATCGGTGTTGGTGGCGATGGTGCGCAGGCGCTCCAGGGCCGTCTCGGTCAGCGGCTTGTCGGACGGGTAGAGGAAGTAGGCGTAGGCGCGCTCCCGGCCGCGCCCCACGCGCCCGCGCAACTGGTGGAGCTGGGACAGGCCCATGCGGTCGGCGCGGTCGACGATGAGGGTGTTGGCATTGGACACGTCCAGCCCGGTCTCCACGATCGTGGTGCACACGAGCACGTCGGTCTCCTTGCGCCAGAAGGAGTCGATGACCGCCTCCAGCTGGTGCTCGTTCATCTGCCCGTGGGCGGTGGCCACGCGCGCCTCGGGGACCAGCTCGGCCAGGCGCGCGGCGGTGGCGTCGATGTCCTCGACCCGGTTGTGGACGAAGAACACCTGCCCCTCGCGCAGCAGCTCGCGGCGGATCGCGGCGGAGACCTGCTTGGTCTCGTAGGCGCCCACGTAGGTCAGGATCGGGTGACGGTCCTCGGGCGGGGTCGCCAGGGTGGACATCTCGCGCAGGCCGGTGACCGCCATCTCCAGGGTCCGCGGGATCGGGGTGGCAGACATGGACAGGACGTCCACGTTGGTGCGCAGCGCCTTGAGGGTCTCCTTGTGCTCCACCCCGAAGCGCTGCTCCTCGTCGATGATGACCAGGCCCAGGTCCTTGAACCTCACCTGGCCGGTGATGAGGCGGTGGGTGCCAACGACGACATCCACCGTCCCCTTCTCCAGGCCCTGGAGCACCTTGGCGGACTCGGCAGCGTCCTGGAAGCGGGACAGGGCCGCCACGGTCACCGGGAAGCCGGCGTAGCGCTCGGTGAAGGTCTCGGCGTGCTGGCTCACCAGCAGGGTGGTGGGCACCAGGACCGCGACCTGCTTGCCGTCCTGGACGGCCTTGAATGCGGCGCGCACGGCGATCTCGGTCTTGCCGTAGCCGACGTCGCCGCACACGAGCCGGTCCATCGGCTGGGTCTTCTCCATGTCGGCCTTGACCTCGTCGATGGTGGAGAGCTGGTCGGGGGTCTCGGTGTAGGGGAAGGCCTCCTCCAGCTCGGTCTGCCAGGGGGTGTCGGGACTGAAGGCGTGGCCGGTGGTGGCGGCGCGGGCGGCGTAGAGGCGCACGAGCTCACCGGCGATCTCGCGCACGGCCTTGCGTGCCTTGGACTTGGTCTTGGCCCAGTCGGCGCCGCCCATCTTGCTCAGGGCGGGGCTGTCGCCGCCGACGTACTTGGTGACCTGGTCCAGGGCGTCGGTGGGCACCAGGAGGCGGTCGCCGGGCTGGCCGCGCTTGGAGGGCGCGTACTCGATGACGAGGTACTCGCGGGTGGCCGAGGAGCGGGCCCCGCCCACGGTGCGCCGACTGAGCTCGATGAAGCGCCCCACCCCGTGCTGGGCGTGGACCACAAGGTCCCCGGCGTGCAGGGACAGGGGGTCCACGGAACGGCGGGCACGGCGGGCCGGAAGGCTGCGGCGCTCGCGGGGGCCGGCGCCGGCCCGCCCGGTGAGGTCGG
>NZ_CAUROW010000056.1:0-13242 GCF_963526355.1 uncultured Actinomyces sp.
CAGACCATCCTTGTTGACGTCCTCCCAGACGTAGTCACCCACCGACACCGCCGGACGCACGAAGCCGAAGTCCAGCGTCATGTCCGAGGCACCATCCGTGGTCAGGTCCACCGACTCAGCCTTACCGGCCCGAGCGGAAGAGTCCTTGTCACGCTCACCAGCGCCGTCCTTAGTGGCCTCAAAACCCTCAGGAGCCGTCGCGGTCACCACATAGTGGGTGTTCGCGGGCAGGACCTGGAGGTTGTCGAACACGTACTTGCCAGCAGCGTCGGTCTTCGTCGTCAGCTCAGCACGAGCCGAACCGTCAGCGTTGTTCACAGTCCCACCGTCAGAGCGCGAGATCGTCAGAGTCACACCCTCGATCGGCTTGTCAGCATCGTCCTGCAGACCATCCTTGTTGACGTCCTCCCAGACGTAGTCACCCACCGACACCGCCGGAGGCGCGACATAGGTCGCTGAGTTCGTGATCTGTACGTTCGTGACCTGCTGGTCGCCGATGACGAAACTGTTGTTGCTAATGGCGGGCTCGCCCCACTGGATGGTGCGAGGAGCGGCCGGCTGGGCAGCGCTCGGGTCCTCCGAGAGAGTCACCTTGGTGCCCGTGGGCAGCGTGACCTGGGGGTCGAAGTAGGTCGTCTTACCCGGGGCGATCATGATCGAGCCGTGGCCGCTGAGGCCGTCGGGGTCGATCGTGAAGCCGGCCGGCGGCTGCCACACGGGGTTGTAGGTGTTGTAGTGCGCGGGCAGCGTGAAGTCCACGCGGACCGGGAACTGCACGTCCTTGTCGAGCAGGGCGGCACCCGAGCCCTCGACGAGCTTGTTCACCTTGAAAGTGCCGTAACCCGGCTCCATGGTCACGGTGATCTCGACGGCGTCGACGTAATAGGCGCTCACCGTGCTGCTGGACTCCAGGCCCTCGGCGGACACCGTGTTGCTGTACTTGACACCGGGCTTGGCGGGCTCGGCGAACTTCACCGGGAGGTAGGCGATCATGTTGGTCGCCGCCGGGAACGGGCCCGTGATCTTAATCGTGATGTCGTTGGCGGCGTTGTTGATGATCTCGACGTTCCAGTCGGGGTGCTTGACGGCGCCGTTCATGCTCCACAGGGTGTCGAAGAGCTCGTTGTTGGCGGCGCTGCGGTGGAAGCCGACGTAGGCCTCGCCCGGACGCGACCAGTCGAACTCCTGACCGGGGGCGAGGACCTCGTGGAAGACGAGGGTCGAGACAGAGCCGTCCGTCTTGATCGTCCCGGCGGGCTTGACGTTGTCGCGCATGTAGTCCGTGCCGAAGAAGACGGCCCAGGTGTTGGTGGTCTGACCGATCGAGACGGGGTTCTGAGTCCACTTGGTCAGCTGGGCGGGACCGTAGAGCTCGGCGGCGATACCAGCGGGCCCAGGCAGGTCGACGTCACGCTGCTGACCGTTGAGATTGAACTTGACCGTTCCCTGCGAGGTGGCGGCGGCCACGGTCAGCAGGAGGGAGAAGCCGCCCTTGAAGTTCTTGAAGCCCGCACGCGAGAGGTTCGCAGCCTCCTCGTTGAAGGTGCAGGTCATCGCGGCGTTGGTCGTCGTGCACTCACCGACGGTCCGCTCGACACCGCCCTCGTCCCGCACCGTCATGGGGTCGGTGCGCGGGGGCTCGCGGAAGGTGAAGACCTCGGGAAACCCCACGGTGAAGGACGTTCCGGCCGTGATGGCGGGCAGGCTCGAGGCGTCCCAGGTCCCTCCGACCTTCACTGGCTGCCACTGTATGAGCTGGGTGTCGCTCTCGCCGTTACCCTCCTTGTCGGTGGCGACCAACTTGTTGACCTCGACCTTGATTCCCGGGTCGTCGGCCGCGTAGGCGGTGGCGGGGGCCACCAGACCCGGGATCACGAGCCCGAGGATCGCGAGAAGGAGGAGGGGAAGGGCCCATCGCGCCCGCCTGGAGCGTTCCGGACTCACCCCCGGAGGAACAGTCGATCTCATCGATTCTCCTAGTGTTGAGAACAGGAATATTCAGCTCTGTCAGTGCGTCGGACACGACCGAGCGATGCGGGGAGTCTGGGTGAAACCTTAAGATTTCGCGAGAGTTGTCCGAAAATCCATGAGAAACACCCGCACGCGAGCGTACAGGTGACTCTCAGGAAGGACAAACAGTGGTGCATTGACTGCCCCGCACCCACAAGCGCGGCAATCATGAGGATTCCTGCCCACAGCACAACCCGAGGAGTGACCTGTGAAACACCCGATCGCGGTCACGATCTAGTATCATGCGCGCATTTCGGTGCCGTGCCGCACCGGTCCCGCCTGCGCACGAGGCCGTCACGCCCCTCTCGCACCCGCGTCAACGCGCGTGCCGGGACCCAGCGGGCCCCGGCACGTCGAGCTCATGCGTCGCCAGGTGCGCTCACACCCCGGCGGACTCGAACAGGGAGGTCACGGAGCCGTCGTCGAAGACTGCCCGGATCGCCCGGGCGAGCAGGGGCGCGATGGGTAGGATCGTCAGCTGCCCGAAGCGCTTGCTGGCGGGGATCGGCAGGGTGTCTGTGACGACGACCTCACGCGCGCCGCAGGTCGACAGCCGCTCGACGGCGGGCCCCGACAGCACCCCATGCGTAGCGGCGACGATGACGTCCTTGGCGCCCTGGTCCATGAGGACCTGGACCGCCTTGGCGATCGTACCGCCGGTGTCGATCATGTCGTCCACGAGGACACAGGAACGCCCCTTGACGTCACCCACCACCCGGTTGGCCACCGACTCGTTGGGACGTGTGACGTCACGGGTCTTGTGCACGAAGGCCAGGGGGGTGTCGCCCAGCGCGTGCGACCAGCGCTCGGCCACCCGGATGCGCCCGGCGTCCGGGGAGACGACCGTCGTCGTGGAGGGGTCGACGCGGTTCTTGATGTAGTCCACGAGCACGGGCTGGGCCCACAAGTGGTCCCAGGGACCGTCGAAGAAGCCCTGCTCCTGGCTCGTGTGCAGGTCGACGCTCATGATGCGGTCCGCGCCCGCGGTCTTGTACAGGTCCGCAACCAGTCGCGCGGAGATCGGCTCGCGGCCCAGGTGCTTCTTGTCCTGACGGGCGTAGGGGAAGAACGGGGCCACCACGCTGATGCGCTTGGCGGAGGCGCGCTTGAGGGCGTCGACCATGATGAGCTGCTCCATGAGCCAGTCGTTGACTCGGTCGCCGTGGGACTGCACGACGAAAACGTCGCAGCCGCGCACGGACTCGTTGAAGCGCACGTAGGTCTCACCGTTGGCGAAGTCGTAGGCCGTGGAGGACAGGACCTCCGTACCGAGCTCGGAGGCGACCGTCGCCGCGAGCTCGGGGTGCGCGCGCCCCGAGACAATGACCAGCCGCTTCTCGCCGCTCGTGATGATGCCCGTCATGAACTGTGTCCCCTCTTGAGGCCCTGTGGCTCAGGTTGGTGGATGGTGGGTTCTGGTGGTCTGGTGATGGCCGCGCGGCTCACCGGTCCCGGCCGGAGCCGTCGTCGAGCTGGGAGAAGGGGGCGACGACGGCGCCCGCGGGGACCGACACGTCGGTCAGGACGCTGTAAGCACCCACGCGCGTGCCCTCGCCCAGGCGGGTGCGCCCGCGCAGCAGGACCCCCTGCTCGAGGACCACGTCGCGGGACAGCTCGACGTCGATGTCGACCCAGGTGGAGGAGGGGTCGACGACGCCGACGCCCTGCGCCATCCAGCCCGTGAGGACCCTGCGGTTGAGCTCGGCGCCGAGCGCCGCGAGCTGGGCGCGGTCGTTGCAGCCCTCGACGAGCCAGTGGTCGGTGACGACGAGGGCCGAGGTGGCCAGACCCCGACCGTGAGCGAGGGCGACGACGTCGGTGAGATAGACCTCGCCCTGGTCGTTGTCGGTCCCAAGCCGGGCGAGGGCGTCTCGCAGCATGGCAACGTCGAAGACGTAGACGCCGGCGTTGACCTCGCGGATGGCGCGCTGGGTCTCGGAGGCGTCACGCTGCTCGACGACGGCCGCGACGCTCAGCGGATCCGCCTGAGGGTCCTGGGCGCAGGCGCGCAGCACGCGCCCGTAACCGGTGGGGTCCTCCAGCTCGGTGGTCAGCAGGGTGACGGCGTCACCGCGCTCGGCGTGCTGGCGGACCAGCGCCTCAAGGGTGGCGGTGTCCAGCAGGGGGACGTCACCGCTGGTGACGACGACGCTTCCGGTCAGGTCCTCGGGCAGTGCCGCCAGGCCGCAGGCGACGGCCCGGCCGGTGCCGGGGACCTCGTCCTGGTCGGCGGGGACGGCGTCGGGGGCGACCTCGGCGAGGTGGGCGATGACGGCGTCGCGCTCGTGGCGCACGACGACGATGAGGTGACGGGGATCCAGCCCCCTGGCGGCGGTGACGGCGTGGTCCACAAGGCTGCGACCGCCGATCCGGTGCAAGACCTTGGGGGTGACCGATCGCATACGAGTTCCCTTGCCTGCGGCCATGACGATGACGGCAGCGGGTGCGGTGGGGGTCACGTGTCCTCTTCTCACAGGTTCGTGCCCGGACCCCCGACAGATCCGGCTTGCGACCGGACGGAGACGGGGACGGACTCCAACGGTTTCTGATCTGGTACGGATGGACGGGCTGGCGCGCGGCCCGCAGGCGGCCGGAGGACCGCCAGTGGGCACGAGAGCGAGGGAACCCCGATGCCCTCATAGTGACGCCGCTCCGCCCCCAGGATTCGAACCCGGGCCTCAAGGCTCCAAAGGCCTGCGTGCTGCCGCTACACCAGGGCGGATCGTGACGTCTCCGCCCCGGCCGGGTGGCAGAGGACGCGACGCCGGGACAGTCTCTCACGTCCCGGTCGTACTCGGCACCTTCGACGCGGTTCGACACGGCTCGCACAAGCGGATCGACGCCACACTCATAGGACTTCCCAGTCAACCGGGGCGGCAGGGCAGGATGGCCTCATGTCCAGTTCGCCCTCCGCCCCCGCGGCGGCCCCTCCCCCCTCCGGCAATCCGGCGGCGGTACGTCTCGTCGAGCTCGATGGCCTGCGCGGACTGGCCGCCGTCGTCGTGCTCATCCACCACGCTCTGGAGACCGTGCCGGCCCTGGCCGAGGTCGGCGCCCGTCCTGGCGTGCTACCCACCGGGACGTTCAACCGGATCCTCACTCAGAGCCCGCTCCATCTGCTGTGGGCCGGCCACGAGGCCGTCCTCATCTTCTTCGTCCTGTCCGGTGTGGCCCTGACCTACCCGGTAGCCCGTCGGCATGCCCAGGGGCGACGCTTCGACTGGGTCGACTACGCCCCTCGGCGGTTCGTGCGACTGTGGCTGCCGGCGGCGGCCTCCACCACCTTCGCGGTCATCGCGATGCTGCTCGTGCCACGCTCGGCGAACCCGGCGCTGGGGCACTGGATGACGGTCACCCACCCCACCGGCCTCGGTGCGCGCCAGATGCTCATGGAGTACCTGCTCATTCCCAAGCACGCCTACCGCAACACGGTCCTGTGGTCCCTGCACGCCGAGGCGATCTTCTCCTTCGTGCTGCCCCTGATGATCCTCGGGGTGGCCCTGTGCGCCCAGTGGCGGATCTCCTGGCTGCCCGTGGCGGCCGCTCTGGCCGTACCGGTCATCACGGCCAGCCCCGGCTCGGGCAGCTACCTGCCGGTCTTCACCGTCGGTGCGGTCATGGGCTGGGCCTGGGGGCACAACCCCGCCCCGGTCCCGGAGCGCCCCCGCCCCTGGGCGACGGCGCAGGCCCTGGTCTGTCTGCTGCTCATCACGCTGGCCTGGTGGCCGGGGATGGAGAGTCACCTGGCCCAGCGCGTCGCCAACGCGGTCACCCTGGCGGCGGCGGCCTACCTGGTTCACCTCGTGGTGCGTGCCGGGGCGCTGCGCGGTCTGCTGCGCTCGCGCGTGGTGCAGTACCTGGGTCTCATGTCCTTCTCCCTCTACCTGGTGCATGAGCCGGTGGTGGTCTCGCTGCGACTGCTGACGCAGTCGATCTCGCCGTGGTGGATTCTCGTTCTGGCTCCGCTGGTCTCGGCACCGCTGACCTGGTTGTTCCAGCGCTGCATCGAGGCCCCCAGCCATAGGCTGGCGCGCCGAACCGGGGCCCGGACCTCAGCACGCATCGCCCGGTGGTCCGAGCGCCGTCGAGCCGCCCGCCAGGTCAGTAGGATCAGCCAGCTCGACCGGATCGGCAAGGAGTGACGCCATGGCAGCCAAGCGCACCCGTATGAGCGCCAGCGAACGGCGCGAGCAGCTCATCGTCGTGGCCCGAGGGCTGTTCGCCGAGCGTGGTTTCGATGCCACCAGCGTCGAGGAGGTGGCGGCCCGCGCTCAGGTGTCCAAGCCAGTGGTCTACGAGCACTTCGGCGGCAAGGAGGGTCTGTACGCCGTCGTCGTCGACCGGGAGATCACCACGATCTCGGCCGCGATCTCCTCGGCGATCACTGACCCGGCCACAGCCCCCGTCGCGGACTCCGACACAGTCCCGGCAGTGCCCCCCGAGGGTCCGGTCGCCCCGACCGGACCGGGCACGTCCGGCTCAGCCTCACGGATCGCTGAGAGGGCCGCCCTGGCCCTGCTGACCTATATCGAGGACTCTCCCGACGGGTTCCGCATCCTCTCGGCGGGCTCGGACCGCGCCGCCGGCACGTACTCCACGCTGCTGGCCGACGTCGCCATCGAGGTCTCCGGGATCCTCGCCTCGCAGTTCGCGGCCCATGACCTCGACCCGCGCACAGCACCGCTGTACGCCCAAATGCTCGTGGGCATCGTGGCCATGCCGGCCCAGTGGTGGCTGGAGAACCGTTCGATGAGTAAAGAGGAGGTGGCCGCTCACATGGTCAACCTCGCCTGGAACGGCCTGCGCGGCATGAAGGCCAGACCCACACTCCACGCCGGGTCCTCGGAGGGCTCGGGAGGCTCAGGGGCCTCGGACCGGATGTCCGGCCCTGGAGATCCCGAGAGCATGAGCGAGCCAGACCACACCGCCGGCCATGTCTCATCATGATCGGTTGCTCGCGTCACCTCCCGTCGGCCTCCTTGACGTCCTCTCGTCAGGTTCGTCACTTCTCCACCAACCGACCGCCTTGCGAGCCCGAGCAATCGCGCCCTAGCGACCGCTGAGAAGTGCCCAGGAACGAGGCGATTCACTCCTCGGGCCCGGCCCACACTCTGAGGGGCACGCTATTCTGTTGCTCCCGCAATCACCGAAACGGAACCCATGGACCCGGAAACCCTCATCATCGCGCTGCGCAAGAACGCAGTCCTTGTGGTCATGCACGTTGTGCTGGGCACCATCATCGGCCTCGTCTTCGGCCTGCTGACGCCGGCCGTGTACACCTCCACCGCGAATGCGAACCTGAACGTGGAGAACAGTGATGCCAACCCCACCAACACCTTCAACTACCTGACCTCCATCATGCCGACGCTGGTGGAGATCGGGACGTCGGAGAGCACCTTCTCGGAGGTCTCCCGAACCACGGGGATCAGTCAGGAGGAGTTGCGCAAGTCCGTTGCAGTGACAAGCAAGACCGGTACCACCGTGGTTGAGGTCCGCGCTGCCAGCACCAACCCCGAGCGTGCTCACAAGATCGCCGAGGCCGAGCTGACCGCCTTGGACTCGGTGGCCCGCGACCTTTCCAGCTCAGGGCAGCAGGGGAACATGACCGCGACTCTCAAGGTGGTCGACTCCCCCACGACCCCGACGTCGCCCTCCAGCCTGTCGGCCCTGTCCACTGCACTCATCGGGGCCGCCATCGGACTGGCCGCCGGCGCGGTGATGGCCATCCTGCTGTACTTCCTCAGTCGGAAGAACCCGCAGGACAAGGTTGAGGACCCGCTGCTCATCATCGGGCGCCGTCGTTCTCGGAAAGACTCCTGAGCGGCCGTGCCCCAGTCCTGGTCGCCGGCTCCGTCCCACCACGGGCAGCAGACGTTGCCGGAGGATGATCTCAAGACGGCTCCTGGGCCCAGGCCCCGACGGCGGAGGCTGGAGGTGGCGATCGCCGTCGCCCTCCTGGTCTGCGTCGGGGTGCGCCGAGAGCTGGCAGCCGCGCTGAGCGTCGGCGACTGCGTCGCGATCGTCTCAATCCCCATCACCTGGACGGCAGTACGCAACGCGCGCAGGTTCTCCCTGCTGCTGGTGCTGTCCATCCTGGCGGCAGGAACGGCCTTCATCATGTCCCTGCTGGCCGAGAGCAGCTTCGTCGTCGAGGCCTGGGCCCGCCGGGCCACCACTCTGAGCCTGCTGGCGGTGCCCTGCGCGGTGGCCGTCTTTGTGTGGGGGGCGCGCCGGCTGGGAATCCGGCGTGCGGCTCTGGCGGTCGGCTTCGGCATGCTCCTGGACGCGTTGCCGTTGCTTCAGACCAACTCGAACCCGTGGAAGTTCGGGATCGGTGCGGCCGTATCAATCATGGTCCTCAGCCTGGTGGCGAACCGGCGCCGACTGGTACAGATTGCCGCTCTGCTGGGCCTGAGCGCCGGCTTCCTGGTCTCCGACTCACGTTCCACCCTGGCCTTCCTCGCTGTCATCCTGGGCACCGTGGCCTGGCAGGCCCTGGCGACCTGGGTGCGGTGGCATGCGCCCACCCCACGGCGACTGGCCGTCTCACAGATCGTCGTCCTGGCGGTCGTGGGGGCGGTGGCGATGGCCGGAGTCCTCGTGGCCTCGGAGTCCGGGACCCTGGGCGAGGACGCTCAGAACCGGACCATCACCCAGTCGTCGAGCTCTGCGGGGCTGCTCCTGTCTGCTCGTCCCGAGCTGGGCGCCTCCTGGGCGCTGTTCTACAACCGCCCCTGGGGGTACGGCGCCGGCGTCAAACCTCGCTTCGAGGACCTGTGGGTGGCCAAGCGCGGTATGGCGGCCCTGGGATACGACCCGGAGAACGGATACGTCGAGAACTTCATGTTCGGTGGCCGTATTGAGCTGCACTCGGGAGTCATGGACATGTGGGCGGCCGCCTCATTCCCGGGCGGGCTCCTGCTGCTGCTCATCGCCGGGATGGCGCTGGCGGTGATGATGCGTGACCTGGGGCGGCTCAAGGCCACGCCCTGGCTGTTCTTCGCGGCACTGACCGTGGTGCAGAACGTGTTCGTGGGGCCGTGGACGGTGCTGCCGCCCTATCTGCCGATCGTGCTGGGGGCGGCGGTTCTGCAGCCGGCGCTGCGCGACGCGGTCCCATTGGACGCCGGCAATGAAGACGCCGGCAATGAATCGGAGGACGGTTCGGGCGAGACATCCCCGCCTGTTTCCGCTCCGGCTCCTGCGTCCGAGCCCGAGGCCCATCCTCAGTCGGGGGCTGTCACGAGCCCAACCGGCCCACCTCAAGACTAAAGGGTTGCGTCAATAGGTGACTCGTTGCCTCATCCACGAGGGCGTCATGCACGGACGGAGGCATTCGACGTGAGTGGGTGCAGGAATCCTGTCCCCGTACGAGCGGCATGTCCCCGTGGGTAAGGGAACGTCCCCGTACGCGTGGAGTGTCCCCAACGAAGACCAGTGGACCAGATGACGCGACCTCTTAGAGATCGTGTCGTCGCTGGGTGAGGGCTCGAGGGCGGGGCATTGGTCCTAGCGGTGGGTGGTCCAGGTGTGGCGGATGAGGTCTTGATGCCGCCCCGCCGGTACTGCACGGGGCCCGGTGCTACTAACTGGGGCTTGGGCGCGGGCCATTGACGCCTCGCGACACTCCCCTGCCGTAGACATAAAGCCCGTGACGACGACGTCGACCACCACCTCCAGGCGCCGTCGAGGACCATGCCGGTCCTGGCCGGCCCCCTGGCCGCTCCGGAGGCCGCCGGCTCTGAACGGAACAGCCCAGTGGTGTCCACATCTGCATCGGTTTCGGCTCCCGAGCAGTACCTGGCGAGCAAGGAGTGGAACTGAGCAGCACCAGCACCGCGGCCAACATCGGCTGCCCGGTCAGCAACTGACACAACCTCACGAACCACGCGCCGTCACCCGATCTCACAGCCCGTACGTCATCGGCAAGGCCGAACTTATAGCATAGACAGATACCATCAAGTAGTTGATGGTTGTCAAGGTGACAGTTTATGTGTTGAGTTACAGGATTGTGATGTTCCTGGTGGTGCCGGTGGGCGCTTGCCTGCTCGAGACAGAGTGAAGAGGGTCCAGTGGGTTCCTGGAGCGGGTCGGTGGTTGGTTCTTCCGAGCCTGGTGGCGTGTCGGAAGGGGTGTCGGCCGCACAGGTGCCGCCTGAGGTATGGCAACGGTTGCTGTGGGCCTATCAGGGATGGCTGAGGCGTCATGAGGGCCTGGCGCGGGTATTGCTCCGTCTGACGCGGGTGTGTCAGCGCATTACATTCGTGCTGATGGTGGCGGCTCTGGCGGTGGTTCCGGGGCTGTTAGCGGCGCTGGTGCCGGCGGCCGCGATGCTGGGATGCCTGATGGTGATGGCGCTGCTGGGGCGTACGCGCACGGTCTCATGGCGCGCAATGAGCCTCATGTTCTCGGTGGGTGTGCCCTGGGCGGTGGTGGTGGCACTGCTGACCCGGGTGGTGGCCGGGTGGGCCGGCGTGGAGGTGAGCGATGATGGTGCCGGGATAGCCTTGGCGGCGTTCATCGAGGAGCCGGGCAAGTTGGCGCCGCTGGTGGTTGCGGCGATGGTGGCGCCAGGACGGGTACGACGCTTCGCGGCGGTGGACTGGGTGCTGCTGGGATTCGCACTGGGTGCGGGGTTCACGGTGGCCGAGGATGGGGCGCGTCGCCTCATTCCGCCTGGGCCGCTAGCCCAGGCGTTGGGTGAGAACCTGTTGAGCTACTCGCTCAATCCGTGGACCTCTGGGGAGTTCACCATGTCCTCCGGAGGCTGGACCACCCAGATACTCGACCACACCGATGCCTCTGGTCCGATGATTCCGGGGCACCAGGTGTGGACCATGACGCTGGCCGCGGCGATCGCTCTGGGCATCGCACTGTGGCGCACCAGGTGGGTAGCGGCGCGTCTGGTGGCGTGGGCGCCGGTGCCGGCAGTGCTGACGCTGGCGGTGTCGGATCATGCTGCTTACAACGCCTCGGCCAGGTCGTGGGCGTCGGCGGCCTGGGCGGGACAGGGCCATGACGGCTTCCCGGAGTGGATGCTCGACCTGTGGCAGGCCTTGGGCCAGGGGCGCTCGGCCATCCCCGTCTCAGCGTGCCTGCTGGTGCTGTGACTGCTGGTCGATGCCCGCAGACGTCTGAGGGCCGGCGGGCCGGGGATCACCGGCCCGGAGGTTCCTCGCCCCCCTGCGCTGGGGGCTCTGGGCGGCCCATCCCTGGTGAGCGCTCCTCTCGAGGCGGTGACGGCGCTGGCAGTCTTCTCCTTCAGTGACCTGCTGCTCATTGCCCGGGCCTATGGGCAGCGGGACCTGAGCCGCGGCGAGCGAATGGTCCAGGGACACACCACCGCCGCATGGGTGCTGGGGGTGCGCCGGCAGGCGATGTCGGCCACGACCCCCGGCCTGGAGCCGGGAGCCCGGTGGGGCTTCGCCGTCGAGGCCCTGGCGATGAGCAGTCTGGTGGCATTGGGGTGCCTGTGGCAGGGCATCACTATGGCGCGAACCATCGGCCCCGAGCTGTTCTACGGCGACGACGCCTCCACCCCCTCTTACTTCGCGGGCCTGCTCGATGCTCTCGCCGCCTTCTGGGACGAGTTGGGCCCTGCCGGCCAGATCCTGATGATCGCCACCGCCGCCATGCTGCTGATGACCGCGGGATGGAGCCTGGCCTTGGCCCTGGCGGTCACCGGAGCCGCCTCCTGGACCATGACCCACGGCCACGGCCTGGCCTCCTTCATCCGCAACCCGGGCGCTGCGACGTCCTCCTACCTCGCCAACGTCACCGCCGGACAGCTGGCCTGGGACCTGATCGACTTCACCCTGACATTCATCCCCGGTTCAGCACTCGGAGCCGGAGGCCGCACCGTCGCCCGCACCACCGCCCGGGAAATGGCCGAGAGCACCGCCGCATGGAGGGCGATGAACGATGAGGTCGCCGCACTCTTCCGCCTCCGAGAGGAACGCCGAGCAGCCTTCTACGCAGCCGAGGAGGACCTGAAACGACTGATGCCCAAGAACCACAGTATGAAAAACTATCTTGCAGACGAGTATCGGGGAACGATTAAGAAGCTGGAGGACGGAGGTTACGACCCAGAACTAACCGAAAATCTGTATGATGCAGCGCGTCGACGCCACGAAGCTTTTAATAACTGGTATGGATCGAGTACTCGTATCGGCGAGTTGGGCGGGGAGACATACCTTAGGAGACTGGGATATGAGATCCCCGACGAGTTCCTCTCCGAGAACGTTCCGGTCAATAACGGAACCGCGCCTCGCGGATGGGTCGATGGCATGGCACTGTCACCTAACGGAGATGAGATGGTCGTATGTGAGTACAAGGGCGTCTCGGCAGAGCTCAGTAGGCAGCCCGTTGCAACCCAGTTCGAAGGGCAGTCACTGCAAGGAAGTCCAGCCTACACCCGAAACCACATGTTGACCGACCCTCGTTTCGCCAACTACTTTCACAACAACCCGGCGATATGGGAGAATATCAAAAGCGGGCACACCAGACTAACCATCAAGGTGTTGTACACTAAGGCTCCAGGCGTCACACTCACGGCAGAACAACCCTTCACATTAACACCCCAGGTAATCGACAGCCTTCAGCAAGCCATCAACGCACTATAATCACTCCCGCACGAGCAGAGAGTCAGGACAACGACCATGCCGCAACACATACTCGACTTCACCGACTCAGTGGGATTCCCATTCTACGCCTACGCCACAGACCAAGCAGTATCCATCATCAGAACCTGGGCCGAACACCCCTGGCCCATCACCCTCCAAGAAGCCTACACGCTCCGAGACCAATGCGGATGGACCGGAGCCCCCGACGATGGCCGATTCTTCACCACCCCAGTCAGCAACGGAAGAAAGACTGGATCCATAAGAATAGACGCAAGAAAACCCAATGTCATTTCTGGCATTAATGTTCAGCTAACAACAAGACTCCCTTTCGAATTATCTCCTATGGCATTCGCCTCCATAAGGTCGGTTTATTCGAGATACAGGGATGCTGTTGCTAGAATCTACGCTCAACCCAAAGAAAAAACGGACGAGTCAGGCCCTTACAGCGATTGGCTACTTCCCAACAACACATCTTTACAACTAGCTGCGACACACACATTCATAAAAATCGAAATCGAATCTCCTCTCGGCACTCAAAGAACATCTTTGGCCGCTTACTATGAAAACAAATACGGCCCCACTCTACCCTAGAGGTTCGGGCTGTTGGAGG
>NZ_CAUROW010000057.1:0-12394 GCF_963526355.1 uncultured Actinomyces sp.
ATCTGCTCGGAGTGCTCCTCGCGGTAGCGGGCCCAGTGCTCGGAGAAGGGCTGGTTGGCGACGGCGTCCTTGGCCCTCTGCTTGAGCTCGATGAGCCGGTCGACGCCGTACAGGGCCACGCGGCGGTAGTCGCCGATGATGCGGCCGCGGCCGTAGGCGTCGGGCAGGCCGGTGATGATGTGGCTCGAGCGCGCCGCGCGGATGCGCGGGGTGTAGATGTCGAAGACCGCGTCGTTGTGAGTCTTGCGGTAGCGGGTGAAGATCTTCTTGACCTCGGGGTCGACCTCCTTGCCCGCCTCCTTGATGGCGGTCTCCACCATGCGCCAGCCACCGTTGGGCATCATGGCGCGGCGCAGCGGTGAGTCCGTCTGCAGACCAACGATGACGTCGTCGTCCTCGCTGATGTACCCGGCGGGGAATGCGTCGATGTCGGCGGGAGTGTGGGTGTCAACGTCGAGGATGCGGACCTTGCGCTCCTCGGAGAGGTACTTCTTCTCCAGGGTGTTCCAAAGGCGCAGAGTCTTGTCCGTGGCGCCGGCGAGGAACGAGGCGTCACCGTCGTAGGGGGTGTAGTTACGCTGGATGAAGTCGCGGACGTCAATGTCCTCGGTCCACGGTCCGGTAACGAAGCCCTCCCAGGCATCATTGCCGCTCGCCGTGGTGGCAGATGTTGTGACCTCAGTGGTCATCCGTGCCCTCCTCGTGTGGGTGACCGGAGAGCCACCCGGTTGCTGTCGCCCTTGTGAGGCGAGGCGGCACATCGGCGCGCCGTCGCCCTCAGAATAGAACTCCGAGAATGCCTTGTGGGCCACTAGTCCCAAGAAGCGCCGGTGTGATGACTCACAGGCCGATCGGCATCAATCCAATCTGGGACATAAGTCCTTCTATCTGCTGTTCAGAAAAACGTTCTCCACCTGACGACAATGCCGCTCTTCCTCCGACAACATCCAGCGAGTCCGGGCACACCTCCAGATTCCGGGACTGCTGAGTCAATTAGGACGGGCGTCCCAATCTTCATCGGTCACGCCACCACGGTTGAGCGGTCCGGGAAGCGCCGAGCACCGTCTCGGAACGCTTAGTCGGCCCCAAGGTCCCGGACCGGGAACCGGTGACGACAGTCCCGGCGATGTCGGCGACACGGCCTCGAGCACGTTCACCGAACCGACCGTCGACCACGATCGTGAGGGCGTGTCCGACGGGCGGCACGTGCCTACGGAGTCTCAGGACGTAGACGACGTCTGGGGCGCCGAGCCTCATGGGGCTCAGACCTTCGTCCGCCCCGCAAGCCGTCGTGCCGCCGCACAGATCCCATCCGAATCCATGCCGAATTCGGCCAACAGCTCCTCACGGTCCGCCGTGGGCAGGAAACGACGCGGCACGCCCAGGCGCATCACCCGTGGAACGATCCCGGTGCCGTCGGCCAGTGCCGCATCCTCGACGGCGTCACGCAACTGGGAGCCGACCCCACCGTCGACGAGTCCGTCCTCCACCACGAGCGCCCCCCGACAGTGGCGCACCATCTCCACCAGTGCCGCAGGCACGGGCACCGGCCAGCGTGGGGAGACCACCCGCACCGCCAGTCCCTCCATGGCCAGACATCGGCCGGCCTCTAGAGTCGCGGAGGCCATCACGCCCACTCCGACCAGTAGCAGCGCTCCGGCCTCCTCCCGAGCGTCCGTGATCTCGGCAGCAGCGCCGAGCGTGTCCAGCAGGACGTCCACCGCACAGAACATCCCGTCCTCCTCCCCCATGGTACGCAGGGCGGGCAAGGCGGCGGGCAGGGAACCCTTGGGGTAGCGCACCACGGTCGGGACGTCGTCGGCACCAATCGCTACTTTCAGCGCCTGACGCAACGTCGCCTCATCTCGGGGCGCCGCCAGGTGCAAGCCCGGAACATGAGCCAGCAAGGCCATGTCCCACATGCCGTTATGGCTGGCTCCGTCCGTGCCGGTGATGCCGGCCCGGTCCAGCAGGATCGTGACGCCCGCCCGGTGCAGGCCGACATCCATGAGGACCTGGTCGAAGGCGCGGTTGAGGAAGGTGGCGTACAGAGCGATCACCGGGCGCATCCCGGCGAAGGCAAGCCCAGCGGCGAAGGCGAGCGCGTGCTGCTCGGCGATACCGACATCGATGACGCGCTCGGGCAAGGTGTCGGCAAGTGGCTGTAAACCGACCGGCTGCTGCATGGCCGCGGTGATGCCGACGATCCGTTCATCATCGCGAGCCAGCTCCACCAACTCCTCGGCGACGACGGCTGTCCAACCGAACCGCGAGGGCACCACCGGTAAACCCGTCTCAGGGTGAATGCGCCCGACGGCGTGGAAGCGGTCGGCGTGATCCTCCTCGGCCGGAGTGTACCCCCGTCCCTTCTCGGTGATGACGTGGACGATCACCGGCTCCGCGTACTCACGAGCCCGGGTGAGAGCGAACTCGAGGGCGGTGATGTCGTGGCCGTCGACCGGGCCGGTGTACTTGACCCCTAGATCCTCGAAGAACGCCGAGGGGACCAGGACGTCCTTGAGTCCCCGTTTGAGACCGTGCAGGGCGTCGAAGGCGGCTCGACCAGGCGCCCCCTGGGACAGCAGGGTCCGCTTGACCCCGGACAGAACGCGTTCGTAGCCGGGGTTGGTACGCAGCGCGTCGAGGTGATGGGCCAGCCCACCGATGGTGGGGGCATAGGAGCGGCCGTTATCGTTGACGACGATGACCAGGTGCTTGTCAGCGGAGTCGGCGATGTTGTTCAGCGCCTCCCAGGCCATGCCCCCGGTCATGGCGCCGTCGCCGATGACGGCAACGACATGACGCTCGTCGTGGCCCTGAAGGTGGTTGGCGCGGGCGATTCCGTCCGCCCATGACAGCGAGGTGGAGGCGTGGGAGTTCTCCACAACATCGTGGACGGACTCCGCCCGTGACGGGTAGCCCGACAGCCCATCTCGCTCACGCAGGTGGGAGAAGTCCTGACGACCGGTGAGCAGCTTGTGGACGTAGGCCTGGTGACCGGTATCGAAGACGATGGTGTCTCGTGGCGAGCGGAAGGTCCGGTGCAGGGCGATCGTCAGCTCGACGACGCCGAGGTTGGGTCCCAAGTGACCCCCGGTGCGAGCGACCGAGGTGACGAGATAGCGCCGGATCTCCGCCGCGAGCGCCACCAGTTCCTCGCTGGTGAACCGATCGAGTTCGGCGGGCTTTCGCACCGAGGGGAGAAGCGCCCGGCCGACCTGCTTGGCGGGCCGTCCAGTGTGCTCGACTGCTGGCACGGTGCGCCTCCTTTTGAAGGTGATGAGTTGTCGTTCATGCGGTGGTGCGTCACTGGAGACCGAAGTGGCGGATTGGCTGGAGAGGCACCCGGGAAAGGGTAGCCGGTGAGGGCTCGATGATGCCTTGGCAGTGGTGTTTATCCTGGCGCCATCGTTCAACGGCAGTCTTCAGCATAGAGCGCTCCTTGTCCCACACGGTTGCGTGTCACACGGGTCACGGATGAGCACGTACTGTATGCCTTGACCGTCGGGACCGTTCGCCCCCGCCGGTCGGCAGCATCGTTCTCGATCGCTCGACCGCCCTCAGGACGGCCTTCCAGGAGGAACCATGAGCACCACAGCCCCCTTCGGCACCTGGCCCTCGCCCATCACTCCGGGCACGATCACCACCCGGACGGTTCTCCTGTCCCAGGTCCGGGTGGACGGTGGCGATACCTACTGGGTGGAGCAACGTGCCTCGCAGGCCGGCCGCAATGTCCTGCTGCGGCGTGACGGAGATGGTCAGATCGGTGAGGTGCTTCCGCTGACACCGGCTGACGAACTGGTCGATGTGCGCACCAGGGTGCACGAGTACGGTGGGCGGGCCTACGCCGTCGACGGTGGGATCATCGTGGTCTCCCACGCCGGTGATGGACGCCTTTACCGCTACGACGTGGCGCACCGCTTGCGCGGCCTGGTCCCGCTGACGATCTATGGCGATGTGCGTCACGGTGATCTGGAGATCGACACCGCCCGTGGGCTGGTTTATGCGGTCCGCGAGGACCATCGCGGTCAGGGCGAGGCCGTCAACACCCTGGTGGCGATCCCCTTGGACGGTTCGGCCGCGCGCGACGACTCGCGCGTACGCACGCTCGTGTCGGGGACGGACTTCGTCGTCGCCCCGACGCTGTCACCCGACGGTGAGCACCTGGCCTGGATCACCTGGGACCACCCCGGAATGCCGTGGGACAACGCCTCGCTGCACGTGGGCGACCTCGGCCCGGACGGGACGATCGGCGAACGGGCACTCGTGGACGGCGGGGACGGGCACTCGGTCTCCGAGCCCCGCTGGACCGAGGAGTGCGAGCTGGTTCACGGCTCCAACGCCTCGGGCTACTGGAACCTCTACCGTACCGAGGGCTTCCCAGTGCGGGGCACCAACCGTCCGGGTTGGTCCCAGAAACTGCGCACCCGACCCCTGCACCCGGCCGAGGCCACCTTCACCAACCCCGCCTGGCAACTGGGTCCGCACTCTTTCGATGTTCTCGACGCCGACCACATCATCACCTCCTGGGCCCGGGACGCGGTCTCGCACCTGGGGACGATCAGGCTCGCCAACGGTGAGCTCGAGGAATGGAACGTGGGGTGGCAGCCGATCGGCAACGTGGCCTCCAGCGCCGGCCGGGTCGTCATGCTGGCCTCCAATGAGATGACGATGCCGAGCATCGTGGAGGTCAGGAACGGCACGGTCCAGGTGCTGCGCGGCTCGGGTGAGTTCGAGCCCGAGGGGGTCGGGGTGTCCTTCCCCAATCCGGTCTCCTGGCCCACGAGCGACGGCGCGAACGCTCACGGATTCTACTACCCACCGACGTCGGCCTCTCATGTGGGGGGCGAGGACGAGCTGCCTCCCCTCATCGTCAACGTCCATGGCGGCCCCACGGCGACGGCCGTGCCCGGCTACGACCTGCGCATCCAGTACTGGACCAGCCGGGGCTTCGCCTACCTCGACGTCAACTACCGCGGCTCCATGGGTTACGGAACGGGCTACCGCAAGGCCCTGGAGGGCAAGTGGGGCGTCTACGACGTCGACGACTGTGTCAGCGGAGCCCAGCACCTGGTGGACGCCGAGCTCGTGGATCCGCGCCGCATCGCGATCCGTGGTGGATCGGCTGGAGGTTTCACAGTGCTGTCGGCCATCACTCGCTCCACAGTGTTCACTGCGGCCAGCTCCTGCTTCGGAGTGACTGATCTCAGGCGACTGGTACGCACTACCCACAAGTTCGAGTCGCACTACATCGGCCAGCTCATGGGCACCCAGGACATTGACGCCCCGGTTCTCGACGAGCGCAGCCCTATCAACCGCATCGAGGACATCAGTGTGCCGCTGCTGCTCATCCAGGGTTCAGAGGACCCGATCGTCCCGGCCGAGCAGGCCACCGCCATGTACGAGGCACTCAGGGCGGCCGGAGCACCGGTCGCCCTGGAGATCTTCCAGGGTGAGGGCCACGGCTTCCGTCTGGCGGCGAATATCCGGCGCCGTTACGAGGCCGAGCTGAGCTTCTATCGCCAGGTGTGGAACATCGGCGCGGCCGGCTCCGAGTCCGAGCAGCGTGGCGAGGAGGACACCTTCATGGTCAAGGTGGAGAATCTGCGCTGATGAAACGCGCCTGGAGGAGTCTGTCCCAGCCTCTGTCAAGGCGTATGGGCAGTCTCTTCCGTCATCATCGTTTCGGGCTCTACATCCTGGCGGTGGTAGTGGGGCTGGCCTCCGGACTTGGCGCCGTGCTGTTCCGGCTGGGGATCGACGCCTGGTCCCAATTGCTCAGTGGTGCCGACGACTACACGGAGTCAATGGGGCCCTCGGTCGGGTCGCTTGCAGCGCTCGGCACCTGGTTCGTCATGGTGGCCCCGGTGGTCTCGGGAATCATCGTGGGGCCTGTCATGTCCCGGCTGGGGAATACGCCCACCGGCCACGGGGTGGCCGGCGTCATCTGGTCGACGCGCCACAGTGACGGCACGATGGCACCGCTGCCGGCTCTGGCCATGACAACGTCGTCGGCCCTGACGATCGGCGGCGGCGGCTCAGTGGGCCCGGAGGGACCGATCGCCGAACTGGGCGCCTCGACGGCGAACCTCATCGGGCGAGGACTGCGCCTACCGAGGCTCCCGGTGCGTCACCTGGCGGCCGCCGGCACCGCTGCCGGGATCGCCGCGGCCTTCAACGCTCCGCTGGCAGGAGCCTTCTTCGCCCTGGAAGTCGTCCTCATGGGCTTCAGCGCCGACGCCTTCATCGTCATTGTCCTGGCCTGTGTGGCCTCGACGGTTCTGTCGCATCACCTTCTGGGGACGACTCTGTCCTTGTCGCTTCCTTACCTGGACCTGTCCGGGGACGCCCAGCTCGGTTGGGTCGCCCTCCTGGGCGTGGTTGGCGGATGCGTCGGCATCGGCTTCATGCGTCTTCGTTTCATCGTACTGGATACTCTGACCCGCACCTGGCAACGGTTGGGCGTCCCGATCTGGGTGCGCCCCGGTATCGGAGGCCTGGCAGTGGGCGGCATACTGATCGTCCTGCCGGAGATGTACGGGGAGTCCTCGGCGGCGCTCAACCGGGCGCTGGCAGGGCGCTACACCCTGGTGCTGCTGTTGGTACTGTGCGCGGGCAAGATGCTGGCCACCTCGCTGACGCTGGGGATGGGCTTCGTCGGTGGAGTCTTCGCACCATCACTGTTCATCGGCGGGACGCTCGGAGCTGCCTTCGGGACGCTGGTGGCTCCCAGCTATACCCCGGCGGCCGGAGTCTTCGGGGTGATCGGTATGGGGGCGGTCTTCGCCGGTGCCGCTCGAGCCCCGATGACAGCCGTCCTGCTCATCATTGAGATGACCAGCCAGCACGCGCTGCTGCTGCCCCTCATGCTGGCCACAGTGCTGGCCACCTTCGCCAGCCGCTTCCTGTCACGGGGCACCTTGTTCACCGAGGAGCTGCGCCGTCGAGGAGAGGACGTCGAGGACCCGATGACCGCCACTCTCCTGGGCCGTGCCCGGGCCTCCCAGCTCATGGTGGACCCGCCCGCGACGATCGAGGCCACGACGACGGTGCACGAGGCGGCCGCTCTCATGATCCGATACGGTGCTTCAGTCCTACCCGTGGTCCGGGTGGCGGACGACTCCGGCAGCAACGCTCACAGCGATCCCCCGGATCCGACCTCCGATGACGCCGGAGCCAGCACCGACAACGATCTTCTGCCAATGGATGAACTGCTCGGATGCGTGACGATGACCCAGCTCACCGACGCGCTCCTGAGGGGAGGAATCGACACCACCGACACCGGTGACGCCTCCCGACCGAGCTTGACAGCGGCGGATCTGCCCTTGGTCTCCGATCACCTGAACTGCGAGGCCGAGGCCACCGACGTGCTCGAGGCCCTGACCAGGACCCCTCTTGAGGGGCTGCCGGTGGTCGCCCGAGCATCAGGTTGCGACGGCCGGCGGCTGGTGGGCTGGGTGAGTCAGCGGACCGTCGTCGACAGGATCTACGAGGTCCAGGCCAGTGCCCGCGCTGCAGCCGCGGCGTACACCTCACTGGGCTCCCGACTGCAGGACAGGTGGTACTCGCGTCCTGTTCCCCGACGTCGGATCAGCCGGTTCGGTCGACTCAGCTCGCATAGCGTCCGCCGTCCATGGCGCCAGTGACCCCGTTCACCTCCGGCCACCAGTCGCTGCCCGTTCCTCATTGCTCCTCACTGCTTGTCACTGCGATCCGAGGCGGACGCAGTACCGAATTCCTGATCATCGCCTCTGGAGCTCTTCAGAGCACGGCCCTCTTGAACGGCACGAGCCTTTTCGGTGAGGCTCTCGGTCAGGGTGTCGGACAGCTCAGTGATGCGCTCGGCGTTGACCACGATGCGCCGTGGGTCAGACATCCACATCCAGGCGGCGGCCACCGCCGGCAGGACCGTCGGCAGGTACCACCTTGACCGGCCCCAGTACGCCCACACCGACACTCCGAGATCGGCGGTGGGGGTGGAGGCGTCGCTCAAGGTCAGCACCCCGATGAGCACGGCCATGGTGGCCAGCGCGCCCAGGCACATCCAACCGATGTTGCGCATCCGGCGTCCGTTGTGGGCCACGCAGACGGCAAGGAGGATGTACAGCCCCCCTCCCAAGAGATTGAAGGACCGGACTGCAGGAGCCTCATCGGGGCTACGCACCAGCGAGATCATGGACGGAACAAGGACAATCGCACCAAAGACGGCGAAGACGCCGACCAGGATGCGTCCCCAGCCGTAAGCGGGGCGACGGGTGTCCTGCACCGTCCTCACCGATGAGTGCTCGTCCATGGGAACGACCTTTCCACATCATGCACATGATGGCCTCCGGCACGCGAGGTGCCGGCTCAGCCTCTAACCAATGCCGCAACGTTACTATTCACAACGTGAGCACCATTAAGTTGACAAGATCCTTGAACGCGCACGCCTCGGTGAACGATGGCTGTAAGGATACCGACCTCACCAGGCAGGCCGAGGTCGACACTATCGGTGACCCCCGGGAACCCGACACTATCGGCGCACAGGACGAGATCGACTCACCGGAGGCCGGGCCCGCACAGTCCGAGCAGGGCGCTGACACCGTCGAGGCTGCCGCTCAGGCGCAGAAGGCCGCTGAAGAACAAGCAAACGACCGAGTAGGTGCCGACGCCGTGCCGGTAGCCGGCACTCTCGTCCTGGCGGCCGCGCCGGGCAAGAGCAGGACCGACGTCCCCGAGATCCTCCTGGAGGGCCTCCAGCCGCCCTCCGGCACCGCCCTGGAGGGCCTCGACATCGATGCGCTGGCGGCACTGCTTCCCTCTCTGGGGTTCTCCGGTGCTCAGGACTCCGTGGTACGTCTGCCCGCCTCATCGGTGAGCACCACGACATACCACGGTCCAGCAACGATTCTTGTCGTCGGTGTCGGTTCGGGGTGGGCCGACACGGATCCCCTTGCCATCATCACCGACGACGAGGCCGCTCTGGGGTATGACCAGACGGGGCTACTGCGTCGGGCCGCCGGGCGCGCCACCCGGGCGCTGGCCGGAACCGATTCCGCGATCCTGGCGCTACCATCCCTCTCCGAGGCACAGCTGGCCGCTGTTGCGCACGGAGCGGCCCTGGGCACCTACTCCTGGAAGGCCGCGAGGAACGACGACCGACCAGCGCGCGCGTCCTCCTCGGAGGAGGCTCCCGCCCTGAAGAGCATCCTCATCGTCTCATCCCTGTCCGATACACCGGAGGGGAAAGCGGTCTTGTCCGACGCCCTGGCGCTGGTGGAGGCCACGACCCTGACCCGCGACCTCGTCAACGAGCCCCCCAATCGCCTGACCCCGGAGGTGTTCGCGGAGAGGGCATGTTCAGCCGGACAGGAGGCCGGGATCACGGTCGAGGTGTGGGACACCCCGATGCTGGTCGAACAGGGATTCGGCGGGATCCTTGGAGTCGCCCAAGGCTCGGTGCACCCGGCACGCCTCGTTCGCTTGGAATGGGTTCCTTCGCAGAACGGCGAGAACACGAGCGGGATCCGGTCGGCGGGCGACAGCGAGGCGGCCCGCCCCAAACACGTAGCGCTCATCGGCAAGGGCATCACCTTCGACTCAGGTGGCCTGTCCCTCAAACCGGCCGCCTCCATGCCGGAGATGAAGTCCGACATGGCCGGCGCGGCCACGGTATTGGGCGCCGTCGTGGCGGCCGCTCGCCTCACGTTGCCGATCCGAGTGACCGCCTGGCTGGCGCTGGCCGAGAACATGCCGGGCGCCGACGCCCAGCGCCCCAGTGACATCATCACGATGTTCGACGGCACCACCGTGGAGGTCACCAATACCGATGCTGAGGGTCGTCTGGTCATGGCTGACGCCCTGGCCCGAGCCGTCACGGAGGAACCCGATGCCGTCCTGGACGTGGCCACCTTGACCGGAGCACAAATCGTTGCCCTAGGTGACCATGTGGCGGCGGTCATGGGCACACCGGAGCTTCGCGAGGAGGTCGTGGCCGCCGCCCAGCGAGCGGGAGAGTCCTTCTGGCCGATGCCGCTGCCCGCTCACCTGCGCGCGACCCTGGACTCCCCATTCGCGGACCTGCGCAACACCAAGGTCGGTTCTCGGGCCGGCGGGATGCTGTCGGCGGGACTGTTCCTGCGCGAGTTCGTCGGTCGCAGGCCGTGGGCGCACCTCGACATTGCCGGACCCGCCTACAATGACTCCTCGCCCTGGGGGCTGACGCCCACAGGAGGTACCGGGATGGGGGTCTCGACCCTGGTGGAGCTGCTCCGTTCGCTGTCCGCCGAGGTCGGCGTCCTTCCATAAGTGGCCGGAGGGCTGATGGCGAGGCTCCGCGGTAGCACAACCGGGCTCCGTGCGAGCCTTCACTGCGGTCCGTCGAAGCAGGTCACTGACACCAACCCATGTACAGTGATACGTATCACCGCATTTTCAGGACCCTAGTCCCTAAACGGCAACCCCGCTGACTCCTGCACCCACTCCTCAGGTGGAACAATGGCCCCGTGCCGAGCCGCCCCGCAAGGGCGTCGTGACCAACCAACAAGGAGTGAGTTCGTGACAGAGACCGTCTACGACATGGTCATTCTGGGTGCGGGATCAGGGGGCTACGCCGCCGCCCTGCGCGGCGCCCAGCTGGGCCTCAAGGTCGCCCTCATCGAGGCCGACAAGCTCGGGGGCACCTGTCTCCACCGCGGCTGCGTACCCACCAAGGCCCTGCTGCACGCCGCCGAGACCGCCGATGCCGTGCGCGAGGCTGCCGCAGTGGGTATCAAGGCCGCCTTCGAGGGCGTGGACATGCCGGGCGTCCAGAAGTACAAGAACAGTATCGTCTCGCGGATGCACAAGGGACTTGAGGGCCTGGTCTCCTCACGGGGCATCGACCTGATCCAGGGCTGGGGACGCCTGGTTGCCGCGGACGCCGTCGAGGTTGACGGTCGTCGCATCACCGGCCGCAACGTGATCCTCGCCTCCGGCTCCTACTCCAAGACCATCGGACAGGAGATCTCCGGAGGCGTCATCACCTCCGAGGAGGCCCTGGAGATGGACCACGTCCCCGCCTCCGCGGTGATCCTGGGCGGCGGCGTCATCGGGGTCGAGTTCGCCTCTGCCTGGGCCTCCATGGGCAGCCAGGTCACCATCATCGAGGGTCTGCCTCACCTGGTCCCCAACGAGGACGAGGCGATCTCCAAGCAGCTCGAGCGCGCCTTCCGCAAGCGCAAGATCACCTTCCGCACCAACACGATGTTCGAGTCGGTCGAGCGCCACGACGGCGGCGTGACCGTACGTACCCAGGACGGCAAGACCCACGAGGCCGAGGTCCTGCTCATCGCCGTGGGCCGCGGACCGGCCACGGCCAACCTGGGCTACGAGGAGGTCGGGGTGGCGATGGACCGCGGCTTCGTCCTGGCCGACGAGTACGGCCGCACCAATGTCCCCGGTGTGTGGGCCGTAGGCGACATCGTCCCCGGTGTCCAGCTCGCCCACCGCGGCTTCGCCCAGGGCATCGTCGTGGCTGAGAGGATCGCGGGCCTGGACCCCACCCCGGTCGACGACGTCCTGGTCCCCAAAGTCACCTTCTGCGAGCCCGAGATCGCCTCGGTGGGTCTGTCCGAGGCCAAGGCCGCCGAGATCCACGGCAAGGACAACGTCACCACGGCCGAGTTCAATGTGGCCGGCAACGCCAAGAGCCAGATCCTGGGGACCCAGGGCTTCGTCAAGCTCGTCTCCCTCAAGGACGGTCCCATCGTGGGCTTCCACGCCATAGGTGCCCGCATGGGCGAGCAGGTCGGAGAGGGCCAGCTCATGGTGTCCTGGGAGGCCGACGCCGACGACGTCGCCTCCCTGGTCCACGCCCACCCCACCCAGAACGAGACCCTCGGCGAGGCCGCCATGGCCCTCGCCGGCAAGCCGCTGCACAACCACGGCTGATCCAGCTAGACGAGAGTAAGGAAGACAGCAATGTCAGAGTCCGTGAAGATGCCCGCTCTGGGTGAGTCCGTCACCGAGGGGACGGTCTCCTCCTGGCTCAAGGCCGTGGGTGACACCGTCGAGGCCGACGAGCCCCTGCTGGAGGTCGCCACCGACAAGGTGGACACCGAGGTCCCCTCCCCCGCATCCGGCGTCCTGCTGGAGATCCGCGTCCCCGAGGACGAGACCGTCGAGGTCGGCACCGTCCTGGCCATCATCGGCGACCCCTCCGAGGCAGGTTCGGCTCCGGATCCGGCCGCCCCCGCACCAGCGGCTGAGACGCCGGCCCCTGCTGCCCAGGCGGCTCCCGAGTCCGCCCCTGCAGCTGCCGCGGAGCCTGTCGCCCCCCAGACCGGGGGCTCGGCCGAAGGTACCGAGGTGAAGATGCCGGCTCTGGGTGAGTCCGTCACCGAGGGGACGGTCTCCTCCTGGCTCAAGGCCGTGG
>NZ_CAUROW010000058.1:0-12152 GCF_963526355.1 uncultured Actinomyces sp.
CCGCCGTCATGAGCGCCAGCTCCAGGCGCATGCCCCAGCCCTTGAGGTAGTAGAAACGGGCTCCGGAGACCTTGGCACCGCGGCGGGTGTCAATGATGTCCAGGCCCTCACCGATCGCCAGGTGGTCGGCGGGCTCAAAGCCCTCAGCGGCGAAGTCGCGGGGCTCGCCGCCCTCATGCCGCAGGACGACGTAGTCCTCCTCGCCGCCCGAGGGCGCCCCCTCGATGAGATTGGCGAACTGGCGGGCCAGGTCGTCGAGCTCGGCGGCGGCAGCCGAGGAGGCGGCCTCGGCGGCCTTGACCTGCTCGGCCAGCTCCTTGGCGCTCGCCAGGATCGCCGGGCGCTCCTCCGGCGAGGCCTTCCCCACGGAGCGGGAGACCTGCTTCTGCTCGGCACGGAGGTTCTCGAAGGCCGCCAGCGCCTGACGGCGGGTCTCGTCGGCAGCGATGACGCGGTCAACGAGATCGACGTCGGCGCCACGGGCGCGCTGGCTGGCTCGGAAGGGCTCGGGGTTCTCACGAAGCGCACGCAGGTCGATCATGACCCTGAGTGTAGTCAGGAGTGCGCCCGAGACCGCAGCCCGGCCGGATCCCGAACGCAGCCCGAGTCGGAGGCCACAGACCAGTGGCGGATCCGACACCCGGCGAAATCAGCTCCGGAACGACGTCGGACACCCCGGACCGACACTGCACCCCGAGAGGAGCTCAGCATCTCGAAGACCAAGAATCAACCGAGAGATAGGCGCGAATAACAGGGGTGTGCTTTATACACGTTCACGTCGTCGCACACCAGCCCCTGGCAGTAAACGTGACCCACATCCCTCTACCAACTTAATCCACCTGTGAATACAATCTATTTCGATCGGTGTGACCTATAGTTCCCGACGACGCCATTGGACCGCCACGTCGGCGGCTCGCCCGCGCCGGAGCCCGCACCGTTCTCCCCGGTCTTCCCGACCACTCGTCTGCCTCCAATTTTCTGCCACTCCGTCATATCCGGCTCGCCGATCGCCTCGGCGCGAGCCCCGACCACAGGACCACTACTCATGCCGATCTCATCATCCCCCTCCTTCTCCCAGCTACGGGCCTTCGTAGCCCTGTGCGACCACCAACACTTCGGCGAGGCCGCCACGGCACTTGGCGTCAGCCAACCCAGCCTGTCCCAGGCCATCACCGCTCTGGAGAAGCGCGTCGGCGGTGAGCTGGTGGAGCGCACCACCCGCCGCGTGCTGGTCACGTCCCTGGGCGAGGCACTCCTGCCCTTCGCGCGCGACGCGGTCCTGGCGGCCGAGGCCTTCACCGAGGCCGCCTCCAGTCAAGGAGCCGCCCTGAGCGGGTCAATGCGACTGGGTATCATCCCCACCATCGCCCCCTACCTGGCCCCCGTCCTCATCGACGGCCTGCGCGAGGCCCTGCCCCAGATGGAGCTGGACCTGCGCGAGATGGTCACCGGGGACAACCTCGACCAGCTCGCTCAGGGACGCCTCGACGCCGCCATCATCGCCCTGGAGGATGACCTCCAGCGCACCACCACGATCCCGATGTTCGACGAGCAGCTCGTCATCCTCACCGCCGCCGACCACCCCTGGGCAGGGCGCACGGACGTGACCCCCGCCGAGCTCGACGACCAGCCCCTCCTCCTGCTGGACGAGGGCAACTGCCTGCGCGACCAGACCCTGGCACTGTGCCAGCGCTACGGCACCCAGCCCCCGGTCGCGGTGGCCACCACCCTGTCGACGGTGACCCGCATGGTGGCCCACGGCTCCGGCGTGACGATCATCCCCGAAGGCGCCCTGCAGCTGCTGAGCCCCTCCTCGGAGTACGGCGTCGCCCGCTTCGGCGGCGAGGCCCCGGTGCGTCACATGGGCCTGGTCCACCGGGTCTCCTCCTCGCGGGGCGCCGACTTCGCCCAGCTCGCCGCTCTCATCGCGCGTCTGGTCGGGGAGGCCGACCTGCCCGTCACGCCGACCATGGTTTCGACGGCGGCCTGAGACAAGCCCGGCCACACCCCTGAACCATCTCATGCCCGTCTCGCCTCGCACTCCTCCTCCATAGTCATGATCGAGTTCGCGCGGGCGGCTAACCTGCCCCTATGACCGGCTCGCTCTCCGACGGCGGGACCCGGGCCACGACGACGCACACCGGACAGCCGCTGGCCTGTGTCGTCGTCAACCCCTCCAAGCCGCGCGCCACCGCCGCGGTACGAACCCTGCTGGAGCGCGAGCTGCGCGAAGCGGGTTACGCCGGACCCGTGTGGCTGGAGACGAGCCCCTCCGAGCCCGGCACGATGCAGACGCGCTTGGCCCTGGCCGCCGGGGCCCGGTTGGTGGTGGCCGCGGGCGGTGACGGAACCGTGCGCTCGGTGGCGGCCGGCGTGGCCGGCACCGGCGTCCAGATGAGCATCGTCCCTCTGGGAACGGCGAACCTGGCCGCCCGCAACCTCGGGATACCGGTCGGCGCCCCAAGGGCCGCGGCCCGGGCGGCGTCCTACGGGGTCGACCTGCCCGCCGACCTGGCCTGGGTGAGGACTGCGCCCTGGGACGACTCCGATGCCGACCCCGTCCCGGCAGTGGCAACCGGAACCGCCGGTCCACCGGGGGACCCGAACGAGCCCAACCACTCAGCCGATTCAGTCAGCGCAGTCTCTTCAGCCGGTCCGTCACCATTGTCGAGCGAGGCGGCCCGGGCAGTACGTGCGGTCCAGAGGGCGACCCGGAAGACCCGCCAGTGGACCCGCCCCACGCTCGGGGACGAGCACGCCTGCATGGTGGTGGCCGGGATCGGCTTCGACGCCGGGCTGGTGGCCTCCACACGCCCCGCCCTCAAAGCGCGCGTCGGCTGGGGTGCCTACGCCCTGGCGGCCGTGGAGAACCTGGGCTCACCGCGCATGGACCTGGTTCTCAGCCTCCTGGACGAGGCCGGCGAGCAGCGCGTGGAGCGCCTGAGGGCCCGCAACCTGCTGGTGGCCAACGGCGGCCGCCTTCCGGCAGGAATCACCCTACTGCCCAAGGCCCGTACCGATGACGGCCTGCTCGATGTCGCCGCCATCGACACGGTCGCCGGTCTGGCCGGGTGGAGTTCCCTGGCGCGCCAAGTGCTGCCACCCTACGCGGCCCACTACTCCGAGTCCGGGCGCTCGCTGGGCCGGGTGATGCTGCGGCGCGGCACCGATGTGACCATCCAGCTCTCCGCCCCTGCCCTGGTTGAGGTCGATGGGGATCTGCTGGCACCCGCACGCAGCATGCGGGTGCGCATCGACCCCGGGGCACTGCTCATCCGCCGCCCAGTGACGTGAGGGCCAAGCCGGCCTCTGCTCACTCCTCCCAGAATCCGGCGACGTCGATCGCTCCGCCGGTGGCCTCGAAGTCGGCTCGCACGGCCCGGCGCAGCTCGGCGTCGTGCAGCCAGTCCAGGGCAACGGCGGCCAGCCCGTAGGCACCGTCGAGAGCGGCCGAGTCCCCGGTGGGAGCGGCGGCGGCCTCGGACATGGCACGGGTGTGGAGGGCGATGTCGGGCCGGTCAGTGACCTTGATGAGTGGGTGAATGCCGGGCACGCGCTGGGAGACGTTGCCGAAGTCGGTGCCGGCGGCGATCGTCTCGGGCAGGACCCCGGCGGGCAGCGGGTCGCGGCCACGCTCGCGCTGGGAGCGCACCCAGGCGGTCAGCAGGGGCCCGTTGTCGCGTACGGGAACCTCGTTGCAGTACTCCGAGGTGAGGATCTCGACGCCCGTGCCGGTCATGAGGGCGGCACCGTGGACGACCTCCTCGACCCGCTCGGCGATCTCCTTGAGGGTCTCGAGGTACTTCGAGCGCACCATGATGGACAGCTCGGTGCGTTCGGGGATGATGTTGGGGACCTGGCCGCCATCAGTGATGATGGCGTGGAGGCGGTCCATGGGGAGCATCTGCTGGCGCAGCAGGCCGATGCCGGTCAGGACCAGGGTGGCGGCGTCCAGGGCATTGCGGCCCATGAAGGGCTGGGAGGCGGCATGAGCCGGCACACCATGGAAGACGACCTCCAGGCGGCGCACGCCGAGCCAGGTCTGGTGGGTGACGTCGTGGGCGTAGGAGTGAGTCTGGATGGCGGCATCAACACCGTCGAGCATGCCGCGCACGGACAGGATCTCCTTGGCGGTCGAGTTCTCCTCGGCGGGCGTGGTCTGCAGGACGACGCGGCCGGGCAGGGCACCGGGGCAGGAACGGGCCAGGGTGGCCAGGGCGAGGAAGGCGCCCACGGAGTTGGCGCACATGACGTTGTGGCCGCAGCCGTGGCCGATGCCGGGCAGGGCGTCGTACTCGGCGAGGATCGCGATGGTGCCGGCCGGTTCGCCGGAGTCTCCGGACACTTCATCAGTGGCACCGGCCCCGGTGGTCCCGGGGATCTCGGCGCGCAGGGCGGTGTCCATGCCGTAGACGCCGACCTCGGGTTCGATGCCGTGGCGACGCAGGAGCGCGGCGACCGAGGCGACGGCGTGGTGCTCCTCGTAGCCGGTCTCGGGGTGGTCATGGATGTCGTGGGACAGCTCGACGATCTGCGGGGCCAGCTCTGCGATGGCCTCCCCCAGGGCGGCGCGCAGGTCGGCCGGGGCGCCGGCGTCGTCGGGCAGGGCCGATGCCGGGCCGACGATGCCGCGGCGCTCCTCGGTCTCGGCGATCATGCGCTCCTGGATGGCGCCGGAGGGGACGGTGGGGCGGGTGAGGTCATTCATGTCGCGCATGGGCCCATCATGCCCACCCGCACTGCAGGCCTCTTCCCCTGGGCCCGCCCAACCGCCACTCAACTGAAGAGCGAGGCGGCCACCATGGTGTCGCCCTTCTTGATGCCCGGCGGGATCGCGAACAGGGCTGCGGCCTCGTGCTTGAGGTACTCCTGGAGGGCGTCGCTCCTGGTCATGCGGTCCAGGATCGGGTAGAAGTTCGTGCGCGGATCCCTCACGAAGGCGATGAAGAACAGGCCGGTCTGCAGCAGGCCCAGGGAGTCGGAGCCGTCGGTGTAGTTGTAGCCGCGGCGCAGCATCCGGCGCCCCTGGTTCTGCTCCGGTGAGACGACGGCGATGTGCGCGTCGGCCGGCACGAGCGTGTCTCCCTTGTCGTTCTTGGCCGCGTAGTCCACGGCCGTGAACTCCTCGGAGGACTTCGTGGGGTTGGCGATGCTCAGCGGCGCCCCGTAGCGCTTGTCGCGCCCCATGGTCTGCTCCTGCTCGATGAGCCGCAGACGGTCCCAGACCTCGGCCAGCATACGGATGCGCCGCGCCACGTAGTAGGTGCCACCGGCCATCCAGGACGCCGCTGCGTCGTCGCCCGGCTGAACCCACAGGTGCTCGTTGAGCTGGTCAGCGGGGTCCTCAGCCTTGATGTTGTTGGTGCCGTCCTTGAAGCCGAACAGGTTGCGCGGTGTCTCCTGGTCCACGGAGGTCGACGACGTCCGCCCGTACCCGACCTGGCTCCACCGCAGGGTGGCGGTCCCGAAGGCGATACGGGTGAGGTTACGAATAGCGTGGACGCACACCTGGGCATCATTGGAGCAGGCCTGGATCAGCAGGTCGCCGTCGGACTGAGCCGCGTGGAGCTGGTCACCGGAGAAGGAGGGCATGCCCTCCTTGAGAATCGCCGGCATCTTGGCTGCCAGGCCGAAGCGGTCGTTGCCCTCGGCGTCGACGAACAGGCCCCTGCCCACGCCGAAGGTGATGGTCAGGCCGTTGGGCTTGTAACCCCAGGCCTCGCCGGTGTCCTTGGGTGGCAGCTGCTTGTTGGAGCTGGGCTGTCCGCCGATGAGTTCCCCGGCGGTCATCTGCTCGGCGGCCACGGCCCAGTCGGACAGGAGCGTTTTCAGCTCCCCGACGTCGGTGGTGGAGACGTCGAAGGCCGCAGTGAACATGTTGTCCTGGGCGGGGGTGGTGATCCCCGCCTGGTGGTCACCCCGGAAGGGGTAGGTCGTGAGGATGGCGTCCTCAGGGCGCCGGGAGGCCTCCCAGGCGCGCCCGCCGGCCACACCGGCCAGGCCCGCGAGCGCGGCGCCCAGGCCCGCACCGGTGAACATGGCGCGGCGGCTCGTTCCCCTGGCACTGGGCTTGTCGGGCTTGTCGGACTTACCGGATTCGCCCGGTTCTCCGGGCTCCTCGGACGCGCCGGGGGTATCGGGCTCTCCCGAGGTGCCGGGGGCCTCCGAGCCGCCGCCCGGACCTTCCGACGTCGGGGCTCCCGCCCCCTGGTGCGCCTGCGATGCTTCCGGACCGGTCGCGTCGGTCGCGACCTGCGCCTCGTCCGACTCGTCAGCCGGCTTGCCACTCACTGTCTGCTCCTTCCGGGGTTGACGACGACGCTCAGAGGATGGTTCCGGCGACCTGCGACAGTGACTCGCTCAGGGCGTTGACGGCGTCGGAGAACTTGCGCTGCACGTCGGTGTAGGAGTTCTTGTCCGGGGTCTCACCGGCGTCCTTCTGGACCGAGGCGATGGTGGAGTAGTCCACGTAGGTCTTCTGTCCATCAGCCGTCTGACCGCTCGCCTGCGCGGCAACGAGGTCCTCGACCGCCTTGAACTGGGTGGTGATCTTCTCGGCGAGCTTGGAGTCCTTCTTCTTCATGAGCTCCTCGACGTTGCCGTAGGCCACCTTGGCGCCCTCGACGTTGGCCTGGAAGTCGTAGAGGTCGGTGTGGGAGAAGGTCTCCTCCTCGCCGACGATCTTGGTGGTGGCAACCTCTTCGAGGAGGGAGGCCGCGCCGTTGGCGACGTCCTCGAGCTCGAGCTCGAACTTCTTGCCGCCAGTACCGTTGATGTTGCCGTAGACAAGGTCGTAAAGCGACTTGGTGTCGGCGTTGAGCTGGTCGGCGACCTTCTGACGGGCGGCGGCGTCGGCGAACTTGAAGGGGCTGGCGGGGTCCTGGGCCCACAGGTCGGCCTCGATGCGGTGCCATCCGGTCCAGCCGTCGATGACCTCCTTATCGGTGACGGCCTTGCCGGCACCGGAGGCGAGGTCTTGAACGCGGGTGTCCAGGGCGGCGTCGAGGTCTCCGGCCTCCTTGATTCCGAAGGACTCGGCGGTGGGCTCGATGCGCTCGTAGTACTGACGTGCCAGCGGATAGAGGCTCTGGGCGGTGGCGGTGTCGCCGGAGGTGTAGGCGGTGACGAAGCCCTGAGTGGCGGTGAGGAGCTGGCCGGCCTGATCGCGCACGTAGGCGGTGTAGTTGGTGACGGCGGCCTCGCGCGCCTCGGCCTCGTCGGCGCTGACGTCGACGGCAGCGCCCTTGGTGATCGTCAGCTGGGTGACGCCCTTGAGCTCGCCGACCATGTTCGGCTTGCAGGCGGCGTAGTAGGTGCCCTCCTTGAGGGAGGTGGTGAGCTTCGCGGTGGTGCCCGGGCCGATGTTCTCCTGCTCGGAGATGATCTGGAGCTTGTCCTCGGTGAGGATCTCCAGCTCGTTGGGCGCCGAGCCGGAGTTGGTGATGGTGAAGGTGACGACGCCCGAGGGGAAGGATGTGGAGGACAGCTGGCAGGAATCATCGGTGAGGGTCACCGTGACCTCCTGGGCACTGCCGGATCCCGAGGCGCCGCCCTTGGCGTTCTTGGGGTTGTCGGCGCAGGCGGCCAGGCCCAGGCCCATGGCGGTCAGGGGGAGCAGGGTGAGCACATTGCGTCGCTTGATGATCGGCATCTGTCTTTCCTTTGTGAGGCGGCGGTGGTGGATGAGGGTCTGCGGAGGTGGTCAGGAGACCTTGCTCGTGTCGGTGTCGGACACGGCCTCACTGACGTCATCG
The DNA here is from genome assembly GCF_963526355.1 of uncultured Actinomyces sp. Lineage (GTDB taxonomy): Bacteria > Actinomycetota > Actinomycetes > Actinomycetales > Actinomycetaceae > Actinomyces. The sequence goes on from NZ_CAUROW010000058.1 coordinate 7,755, forward strand.
GCGGTCTCATGGGGCTGGTCGGCGGCGATCCCCCGGCGCGGCGAGTGCCGCGCCCCCCGGATCTGGAGGGTGAGCAGCACCAGGACCGGCACGATGTAGAGGCACCAGCCGACGGCCTGCAGCACGGTGGGCTGGAGGTTGAGCTGGAACATGGCCTGGAGCAGCACATAGAGCCAGTAGAGGGGCGAGGCGCTGTCCGGCAGGTGGGCGGACAGGTCCCAGGCGTGGCTCATGATACCGGGAAGGACACCGGCCTCCTGGAAGTCGCCGACGCCGTAGGCGACGATGCCGGCGGCAACGACGACGAGGAAGTACCCGGTGGTTGCGAAGAAGATGCGGAAGTTGATGCGCACCGCGCCCTGGTAGATGAGGACGCCCAGACCAATGGCCAGGGCGAGGCCGGTGACGACGCCCGCCGTCGTCTGCATGGTGGATGTCTCGATGCTGGAGCGCACGGTGGCCCAGATGAACAGGGCCGTCTCGACGCCCTCGCGGCCCACGGCGACGACGGCGATCCAGACGACACCCCAGCCGGAGCCGTCCCCGGAGAGGGTCCTGGACAGTGATCCCTCCAGCTCGCCCTTGAGTTCGCGGGCGTTCTTGCCCATCCAGAAGATCATCCAGGTCACCAGGCCGACAGCAACGAAGGACAGGGTGCCGCCGAGAATCTCCTGGGCCTGGAAGGTGAGGGTCTTGGGCCCCCAGGTCAGGATGGCGCCGGTGGCCAGAGGCAGGAGGGCGGCCAGTCCGACGCCGATCCACAGCTTGGGCAAAGCGTTACGACGATCGGCCTTGACGAGATAGGCGACGATGATGCTGACGACAAGAGCCGCCTCTAAACCCTCCCGCAGGGCGATCAGCAGGTTCGCGAGAAACACTCGGCCTCCATGTCACGAAATTCGTCTCGGATCTCAATAAGCAAGGCAAGCCTATCCTGTGGAGATCTGATCACCAAGGCCTCACGTTTGTCGTATCCATATCGGCTGCCCCCAGGTTTCGCCGATCACAACGGTCAGCATCACCTATGGGCTGACCTGCGCGTTCACCCAGCCGTGAGCCAGCGGCCGTGCGGCATCGCACCCTTTTGACCGGGCTCGCACTCATAGTGCCTCAGAGTTCAACCACCCGGCCTGCACGCCTGTACTCGCGCACTCCCATCCGCATTCGACGCCGGCACAGGCGAAGACAAGGACAACGGGCGGTGCGCAGATGGAACTCCGCCTGCGCACCGCCCCGGGAACGCGGGTTGGGGCGACGGCGTCACCGTCCACGAGCTCCCCTTCTCACCCCTCACCCGCGAGTCCTGTGGACCGCCTCGCGCCTCATCCGGCCGAGCCAGAACCACCGCCCTCTGCGTCATCGTCGGAGGCTTCAGCGCCTGCGGCCGCGACGGCTGAGGTCGCGGCTGCGGCAGAGCACCTGCGCCGGAAGCACCACATAGGTCTGGGTGAGGCTGTCAACGAGCTCGCACGCGCGGGGTTGGCCCAGAAGAAGATGCCCACACGCTTCCGGCAGCGGACGGCCGACGTCGGACTGAAGGTCGATGTCACCGACATCGCCAGCACTCTTGAGCTACTCGATCAATCCGACGCCGAGGACACCCGGTGATCGTTGACGCCAACGTCCTGCTCTACGCCGTCGACAGCAAGTCCCACTTCCACGCCACCGCACAGACATGGCTGGACGAGGTGATGAACGGCGTCGAGCGCGTGGGACTGCCATGGGTGTCGCTGATGGCGTTCCAGCGCATCATCACCCATCCGCGAGTGACTGCGAACCCTCTGACCCCTGCGGACGCCTGGAGCTACATCACCGACTGGCTGGACGCCGACCAGGCCTGGGTTCCCACTCCTGGCAGCCGTCACCGCGACACCCTCGGGCAGCTCCTCATTGACGGCGACCTGCACGGAAACCTCGTCACAGACGCCCATTTGGCCGCCCTCGCCATCGAGAACGGCACAGGCATATGCTCCTTCGACAGCAACTTCACCCGTTTCAACGACCTGCGTTGGATCGACCCCAACAACAGATAGCGCCACCACTGTGCGTCGACGCCATAACCGGGGACACTTCCCGCGTCAACGTCTCCGAACGGATCGGACACCGATCAGGCACCCAAAGAACGAAACGCATTGAGGCCCGTCGACGCTAAGATCGACATCTGGAGGGTTGTTTGATACAAAACACTCACCACATTCGCCCGAGCAAGAGGCCGATCGCCCCTCTCGTGAATAAGTCTCATCACTCCAAAGAAAAACGAAGGGGATGCCGATGACAAATATGAGACACACCTGGTTGTTCCGACTACCACTGGTGCTGGGTATATGGGCATGTGGTTGGTGGTTGGCACCGACCGTGGGCGTGACATCACTCGGCACCTGGCTCCTACCGCACGATACAGCAGGAGGCATTGTCGTGGGAGCAGTGGCATGCGGCCTGCTTCTCGCCGTCCTACTCATCACGCAGCGACCACTCAATCAGGAGTTCCTGCGGCGGCACTGGAGCATGTACCTGCTAATACCGGCAGTTCTTCTGCTGAGCATCGTGCCGCTCCGAGTCGGGGGATTGTTCGCAACGATCGACGAAATACCTGCTTGGGCTTACGTTCTGATGACAACAGTTCACGTGTTCATGCAGCAGTATCTGACATTCGGCCTGCTGCAATCATGGCTCCAACGCTGGCTCCCGCCATTTTTGGCAGTAGTAGGAACGGGGACCCTATTTTACGTAATACACGCGATCCTGATGCCGTATAAGTTTGCGCCAGTACACTGGACAGCAGCACTGGCCATCTTGGCCATGGGTGTAACATGTGCCGCACTGCGCTACAAAATGAGCACAATATACTTCACATTGGCACTTCATTTGTTTTTTTATGCCGCGGTACTGGCATGACGGAACACGGGTGGGAGCGATGGCGCCACCGCCTGTGTCACCCCCACCCGTGAGTCATTCACAGTCGTTCACATTGCGTCAGCCTGCCGAGCCATCCGACTCTTCGGCCCCGGCCACGGAGGTCAGGCCCTCGACGGCGTCGCCGGCCTCACCCGAAGCCACAGAGTCCCCACCGGCCTCCCCGACACCGGCCCGAGCATCGGCCCGCTCTTTAAGACGGGCATTGACCTTCTCGACGTCGAGGCGGGTGAGCAGGAAGAGGATGAGCGCGTTGGCGATGAGCGGGAACCACACGTACATGACGTAGAGCATCTGAATGGCCGAGTCCGGCTGCACGCTCAGGCCACCGTCGTAGCCGGAGGCGGCCAACAGCCACCCGGACACGGCCGTGCCGATGCCGCCTCCGACCTTCACGCCCAGAGACGTGCAGGAGAACATGAGACCGTCGATGCGCTTGCCGGTGCGCAGCCAGGTGTGCTCCGAGGCCTCGGCGATCAGAGCGTTGAGCGTGCCCTGCAGCGAGCTCATTCCCAGGGCCGCGATCCCGGAGAGGACCAGCATGAGCGGGACGTTGTGTAGGTAGGCCGCCATGAGCACCCCGAGCCGCCCGAGCGTGGCGATGACGTACCCGACGACGTTGATCCGGTACATGCCCCCGAACCTGCTCACCACCAGCGGCGTGATCATGAGCCCCACGATGAGCGGGATGTTGATGGCCCAGGCGAAGGTCCCCAGCAGATTGGCATCCCCCAGGATGTAGGTCATGAAGTAGATGCCCATATTGAGCATGGCTGTGAAGATCTGGGTCAGCAGGAAGACGATGAGGATGATGAGGTAGTACTTGTTGGACACGAGCATCTTGGCGGACTCAGCGACCGAGAGCTTGTCATCCTGGGCTCGTCCTCGCTCTCGCCGTCCAGCTCCTCGGGCGGCAGCTCCTTGACCGAGAGCACCGACAGAGTGTTGACCCCCAGGCCGAGCAGCGCATAGATGATGGCCATGGTCCGCCAGCCGACGGCGCCGCCGCCGAACATCGCCACGCCCCCGACCGTGATGCTCTGGATGAGCAGATTGGTCCCGAAGGCGAACATGAAACGGATGGAGCCCATCTGCACGCGCTCGGAGCTGTTGCGGGTGATGAGTGCGGTCAACGAGGAGTAGGCGATGTTGTTGGCCGTGTAGAACACGGCGTTGAGCAGTGTGTAGGCGATGAAGAACCAGGCGTACTTGGCGGTATCCCCCAGGCTCTCGGGGATCGCGAAGATCGCGATGATCATGGCGGCGCAACCCACGAATCCCCACAGCATCCACGGTCGGGCCTTGCCCATTCGCGTGTTGGTGCGGTCCAGCAGCGCCCCGAAGATGAGGTCCGAGAAGCCGTCGAAGAGCCGGGAGACCATCATGAGCGTGCCGACGACGCCCGCGTTGAGTCCGGCGGTGTCCGTCAAGTAGATCATGACGAAGGCGGACAGGAGCACGTAGACGACGTTGCCGGCCACGTCG
>NZ_CAUROW010000059.1:0-12099 GCF_963526355.1 uncultured Actinomyces sp.
CAGGTCTTCGGCGACCAGACCGACGTCCCCGAGGCCGGCGACTGGTACAACTCCCAGTACCTCATGATGTGGGGCTCCAACTTGCCGCTGACGCGCACCCCGGACGCCCACTTCATGACCGAGGCCCGCTACCACGGGCAGAAGGTCGTGGCCGTCTCCCCCGACTACGCCGACAACACCAAGTTCGCCGACCAGTGGCTGCGCGTGGCCCCCGGCACCGACGGCGCCCTTGCCCAGGCCATGGGTCACGTCATCCTGACCGAGTTCCACGTCAAGCGCCAGGAGCCCTTCTTCCTGGACTACATGCGCCGTCACACCGACTCCCCCTTCCTCATCGGACTGGAGGCCTCCCCCGACGGGACCGGCTATGTGCCCGGCCGCTTCGTAACAGCCTCCGACGTCGACGGCGTGGCCACCGGTGCCCCGAAGAACGAGTTCCGCCCCCTCGTGTGGGACCGCCGGCGCGGTCCGGCCGACCCCGGCGGCACCCTGGCCGACCGCTTCGCCCCCGAGGGCGAGGGCAAGTGGAACCTGCTCATGGAGGGCCTCGACCCGGTCATGAGCATCCTGGACCTGCACGGCGAGGGCCCCCAGGTCCAGGCCGCCGAGGTCCTCCTGCCCCGCTTCGACCTGCCCGGCTCCTCCACCCCCGAGGGCTCTGTGGGCGGCGGCGTCGTGCGTCGCGGTGTGCCGGTCACCCGTATCGGCGACCGTCTGGTCACCACCGTCTATGACCTGCTCCTGGCCCAGTACGCCGTCGAGCGCCCGTCCATGCCGGGTGAGTGGCCTGAGGACTACCAGGACGCCACCGTCCCGGGCACGCCGGCCTGGGCCAGTGAGATCACCGGCGTGCCGGGCCCCGCCATCATCCAGGTGGCGCGCGACTTCGCCCTCAACGCCGTGGAGTCCGGCGGTCGTTCCCAGATCGTCATGGGCGCGGGCATCAACCACTACTACCACGCCGACCAGATCTACCGGACGATCCTGGCGCTGACCTCCATGTGCGCCACCCAGGGCGTCAACGGCGGTGGCTGGGCCCACTATGTGGGTCAGGAGAAGGTCCGCCCGCTCAGCGGCTTCCAGCAGTACGCCTTCGCCCTGGACTGGCACCGCCCGGCCCGGCAGATGATCTCCACCGGTTTCTGGTACATCACCACCGACCAGTGGCGCTACGACACCACCTCCGCCGAGCGCCTGGCCTCCCCGCTCGGGCCCGGGACCCTGGCGGGCAAGACGACGACCGACACGATGGTCGAGGCCATGAAGCGCGGGTGGACGCCGTCCTACCCCACCTTCAACCGCAGCCCGCTGCTCCTGGGCCAGCAGGCCGCCGAGGCGGGCATGGACCCCAAGGACTACGTCGTCGAGCAGCTGCGATCCGGTGAGCTGCGCTTCGCCTGCGAGGACCCCGACGCCCCCGAGAACTTCCCCCGCATCCTGTGCTCGTGGCGCACGAACCTGCTGGGCAGCTCGGCCAAGGGCACGGAGTTCTTCCTGCGCCACATGGTGGGCGCGGACAACGACGTCAACGCCGTCGAGACCCCGCCCGAGCAGCGGCCGGCCTCGGTGACGTGGCGCGATGAGGCCCCCGTCGGCAAGCTCGACCTCATGTGGACCGCGGACTTCCGCAACACCTCCACCACCCTGCACTCCGACGTCGTCCTGCCCGCGGCCACCTGGTACGAGAAGCACGACATCTCCTCGACCGACATGCACCCCTTCGTGCACTCCTTCAATGCCGCGATCGACCCGCCGTGGGAGGCGCGCACCGACTTCCAGGTCTTCCAGACCCTGGCCGGGCTCATCTCCGCCTGGGCGCCGCGCTACCTGGGCACCCAGACCGACGTCGTCGCCGCACCCCTGACCCACGACACTCCCGACGCCCTGACGATGGCGCACGGTGATGTCTCGGCCCTGCCCCAGGAGTGGGTGCCGGGGGTGACGATGCCCAAGCTGGTGCCCACCGAGCGCGACTACACCCAGATCCGGGCCAAGTTCGACGCCCTGGGCCCCCTGGCCGAGAAGCTGGGGCTTCCCTGCAAGGGCATCATGCTCAAGCCCGGGCCGGAGGTGGAGCGCCTGGCCCGCAACCACGGGGTCTCCTCCGACGGCGCGGCCGCCGGCCGGCCACTGCTCGACACCGACATCCGCGCCGCCGATGCGATCTTCACGCTGTCGGGAACCACCAACGGGCGCATCTCCACCGAGGGCTGGGACACGCTGTCCAAGCGCACCGGCACCCCGCTGGTCGAGCTCAGCGAGGAGGAGGCCGGCAAACTCATCTCCTTCGCAGACACCCAGATCAAGCCCCAGGGAGTCATCACCTCCCCGGAGTGGTCCGGCTCCGAGCACGGCGGGCGGCGCTACTCAGCCTTCGTGGTCAACGTGGAGCACGCCAAGCCCTGGCACACCCTGACCGGGCGCATGCACTACTACCTCGACCACGACTGGATGCGGGACATGGGCGAGTCCCTGCCGATCTTCCGACCACCGCTGGACTTCCACGCCCTGTACGGGGAGGCCGCGCCGGGCTCGGTGTCCACAAGCCAGGCGGGCACGGCGGAGGTCGCGGTGCGCTACATCACCGCGCACAACAAGTGGGCGATCCACTCCCAGTACTTCGACAACCTGCACATGCTCACCCTGGGGCGCGGAGGCCAGACCATCTGGATGAGCCCCCAGGACGCGGACAAGATCGGCGTCAAGGACAACGAGTGGGCGAGGCGTACAACCGCAACGGCATCGTGGCGGCGCGCGCCATCGTCTCCCACCGCATCCCCGAGGGCATGGTCTTCATGCACCACGCCCAGGAGCGCACCATGAACACCCCGCTGACCGAGTCCAGCGGCAGGCGCGGCGGGACGCACAACTCACTGACCCGGATCGTGCTCAAGCCCAGCCACTTCGCCGGCGGCTACGGGCAGTTGTCCTACGCCTTCAACTACATCGGCCCCACGGGCAACAACCGCGACGAGGTCACGCTCATCCGTCGCCGCAGCAACCAGGAGGTGACGTTCTGATGAAGGTCATGGCCCAGATCGCAATGGTGATGAACCTCGACAAGTGCATCGGCTGCCATACCTGTTCAGTGACCTGCAAGCAGGCCTGGACCAACCGCGAGGGCACCGAGTACATGTGGTTCAACAACGTCGAGACCCGCCCCGGTGTCGGCTACCCCAAGGGGTGGGAGGACCAGGACACCTGGCGCGGCGGCTGGGAGCGCACCGCCTCGGGGCGCCTGAGGCCCCGCTCGGGCGGGCGCCTGCGCCGCCTGGTCAACATCTTCGCCAACCCGGAGATGCCCACGGTCGAGGACTACTACGAGCCGTGGACCTACGAGTACGACCGTCTGCTCTCGGCCCCCAAGGACTCCCCGGCACTGCCGGTGGCCCGGGCCAAGAGCCAGCTGACCGGCGAGTACATGCCCACCATCAAGTGGGGTCCCAACTGGGATGACGACCTGGGCGGTTCTATGGAGACCCTCCAGCAGGACCCGATCATCGAGGCGATGAGCACGAAGGTGCGCACCGACATCGAGTCGGCCTTCATGTTCTACCTGCCGCGCATCTGCGAGCACTGCCTCAACCCCACCTGCGTGTCCGCCTGCCCGTCGGGCGCCATGTACAAGCGCACCGAGGACGGCATCGTCCTGGTGGACCAGGACGCCTGCCGCGGCTGGCGCATGTGTGTGTCGGCCTGCCCCTACAAGAAGGTCTACTTCAACCACGCCACCGGCAAGGCCGAGAAGTGCACCCTGTGCTACCCGCGCCTGGAGGTCGGTGAGCCCACCGTGTGCTCGGAGACCTGCGTGGGCCGCCTGCGCTACCTGGGCGTCCTCCTCTACGACGCCGATCGCGTCTCGCAGGCCGCCGCCGTCAAGGACCCGCAGGACCTCTACATGGCCCAGCGCGAGATCCTCCTCAACCCCCACGACCCGGAGGTCGTGGCGGGTGCGCGAGCCGAGGGCGTCCCGGACAACTGGATCGAGGCGGCTCAGGCCTCCCCCATCTGGGACCTCATCGACACCTACGAGGTGGCTCTGCCCCTGCACCCCGAGTACCGCACCATGCCGATGGTCTGGTACATCCCGCCGCTCTCCCCGGTCGTCGACGAGGTCGCGGCCGCCGGCCTGGACGGTGAGAACTACAAGGTGCTGCTCACGGCCGTCTCCGACATGCGCATTCCGCTGGAGTACCTGGCGGGCCTGTTCACGGCCGGTGACACCAACACGGTCGAGCTCGTGCTGCGGCGGCTGGCCGCGATGCGCTCCCACATGCGCGACGTGCGCCTGGGCCGCGAGCCCGACCCGGCCATCGCCGCCGCCGTGGGTCTGGACGGCAAGAAGCTGGAGGCCATGTACCGGCTGCTGGCCATCGCCAAGTACGACGACCGCTACGTCATCCCCACCGCCAAGCCCGAGGTCCCCCGCGGCATGGAGTCCATGGGCAACGACGTCAAGACCCTCCTGGGCGAGGGGGCGCCGGCCGGCTGCCACCCCGACGTCGCCTCCTTCCACGGTCAGGGCGGTGCCGGCGGCGTCAACAACGGCCCGGTGAGCCTGCCGCTGCCGACCGTGCGCCGCGAGCCGGTGCCGGCTGCCGGCCCGGGAATGCCGGAGGTCGGCGTGCCCCAACCGGTGGGGCGGGCCCAGGTGGCCGACTCCCCCGCACGGGCCACGTCGACCGGTCCCGCGGTCGCGGCCCCCAGGGACCTCTGAGATGGTCTCCTTCGTCCGCGCCCCCCAGGTCCTGGAGGCGCCCCCCGAGGTGCCCCTGGGCCCCTCTCAGCGAGCCACCGTGCACATGGCGGCCTCGCTGCTGCTGGACTACCCGACCGAGGGCACCCTGGAGACGCGCCTGAGTGCCGTCGAGGCGGAGCTGGCCACGCTGCCGGCGGAGGTGGCCGTCCTCCTGGAGGAGTTCATCGCTCAGGCCCGACGCCGCGGCGAGCGCGCCATGGCCGAGCACTACGTGGAGGTCTTCGACCGGCGTCGGCGCTGCTGCCTGTACCTGACGTACTACACGGTGGGCGACACCCGGCACCGGGGCGCGGCGCTGCTGGCCTTCAAGCAGGCGCTGGCTGCGGCCGGCTACGAGATGGCCAACGACGAGCTGCCCGACTACCTGCCGGTGGTCCTCGAGCTGTCCGCGCGCAGCGGCGACGAGGTGGCCGGTGCGCTCCTGTCCTCCCACCGCGAGGGCATCGAGGTGCTGCGCAGCGCCCTGGCCGATGCCGCCTCCCCCTACGCGGGGCTGGTGGAGGCCGTCTCGATGACCCTGCCGCGGATCGACGAGGCCACCGCCGAGCGCGTGCGTGCCCTCGTGGCGGCCGGTCCGCCCACCGAGACCGTCGGCGTCACCGACACTCTGCCCTTCCCGACCATTCCCGTGCGCAACCCGAACCTGTCCGGTGCACCCGCCGTGCCGGGCTCGGCACCAGTCGCCGATCCTTCCCCCTTCACGAGCAGCCAGGAGAGCATGACATGAGCCCGATTCAGCAGAACCTCATGTGGGTGGCCCTGCCCTACGCCAGCCTGGTGCTGCTGGTGGCAGGCATGATCTGGCGGTGGCGCACCGACCAGTTCGGCTGGACCTCCCGCTCCTCGCAGTGGAACGAGTCGCGCATCCTGCGCCTGGCCTCCCCCCTGTTCCACCTGGGCTTCCTCATGGTGATGGGCGGCCACGTCATCGGCCTCCTGGTGCCCAAGGACGTCACCGAGATGCTGGGCGTCTCCCAGCACATGTACCACCTGGGCGCCACCTACATGGGCACTTTCGCGGCCATCATGACGATTCTGGGCCTGGCCGGGCTCATCTACCGGCGCGTCGTCATCAAGAGCGTGCGCCTGGCCACCACCCGCAACGATCTGGTCATGTACTGCTTTCTCATCGTCCCGGTCCTGCTGGGCTCGGCCGCCACGGTCCTCAACCAGCTCGCCGACGCCCACGGCTACGACTACCGCGAGACGATCAGCCCCTGGCTGCGCTCGGTGCTGGTCCTCCAGCCGCGCCCCGAGCTCATGGCCGACGTGCCGGTCTCCTTCAAGCTCCACGTCGTCGCGGGCTTCCTGCTCCTGGCGATCTGGCCCTTCACCCGCCTGGTCCACGCGGTCTCAGCGCCCGTGGGCTACGTGAACCGCCCCTACGTGGTCTACCGTTCACGTGAAGGGGCCACCTCCACCGCCCGGACCTCGCGTGGCTGGACCCCGGTACGGACCCAGGGCACCGGCAACCAGGGGGTCAACGACGTCACTCCGTCCCAGGGCGCCTGAACCGGCCCCTCCCACCATCGCGAAAGGACACGCATGAGTATCACCCGCCGTGCGGTCATCGCCGCCGTCAGCCTGCTCTCCGCCGTCTCCCTGGCCGCCTGCGGCGGCTCCGCATCCAACAGCTCTACCGGCGCCGCTTCGGGCACCGCCTCCTCAAGCGCCTCCGCCGGCGCCGAGAAGGCCACCGGCAAGGTCACCGTCCTGGCCGCCGCCTCCCTCCAGGGTGCCTTCGAGGAGATCGAGAAGACCGTGGAGAAGGACAACCCGGATCTCGACATCACCTTCGACTTCCAGGGCTCCCAGGACCTGGTGTCCTCCCTGGCGGGCGGCAACAGCGCCGACGTCCTGGCCACCGCCAACAACTCCACGATGAAGGACGCGGCGGACCAGAAGCTGGTCGGCGACCAGACCGAGTTCGCCACCAACGTCCTGACTCTCATCGTCCCCAAGGGAAACCCCAAGAAGATCACCGGACTGGACTCATCGCTGGATGGCGCCAACCTGGTCGTCTGCGCCCCGGAGGTGCCCTGCGGCGAGGCCACCCAGAAGCTCACCACTGCCCTGGGCGTCACCCTCAACCCTGCCTCCGAGGAGCAGAAGGTGACCGACGTGCGCGGCAAGGTCGAGTCCGGAGAGGCCGACGCCGGCATCGTCTACACCACCGACGCAGCGGCCGCCAAGGACAAGGCGGACAAGATCGACATCCCCGACGGCGGCGTCGTCAACCACTACCCGATCGCCCAGACTGCCAGCCCCGAGAACGCCGCGGGCGCCAAGGTCTTCATCGACGCCGTCACCGGCAAGGCGGGCCAGGAGACCCTGGCCAAGTACGGTTTCGGGGCGCCCGGTAGCGCCACAGCCGGAGCCAGTGCGACTGCGAGCGGCGCCCCGTCCCGGGCCGCGACCGCCGGCGGGTCGGCCTCCCCGGAGGGGAACAAGCCCACAGCGGAGACGACCGCTCCATGACGGTGCAGATGCCTGAATCGGTCGATCCGGTCAACATGGTCCTGTGAGCCGGATGTCCTCCACTGCACAGTCCGCACAGCAGCCGACGCAACGGCCCGCCCGCGCCCTCCTGAGGTGCGGGCGGGCCGCTCGTTCGCCCCTGCCCGTCCTCGTGACTGCGCTGGCCGTCTTGGGAGGTTGCGCGATCGTCCTGCCCCTGGTGGGCATGGGGACGCGCGTCTCCTGGGGACAGCTCCCCCGGCTGCTGGCGACGCCGTCGGCGCAGGCCGCCCTGTGGTTATCGATCCGCACCTGCCTGGTCTCCACAGCGATCTGCGTGGTTCTGGGGGTACCGCTGGCGCTGCTGCTGTCCCGAAGCTGGCCAGGTGTGCGGTTCGCGCGCGTCCTCGCGGTGCTGCCGATGACGATGCCGCCGGTGGTGGCCGGTATCGCACTGCTGTCGACTCTGGGTAACCGCGGGATCCTGGGGGCACAGATGCGACAGTGGGGGCTGCCCATCGCGTTCTCGACAACCGCGGTGGTCATCGCCCAGGTCTTCGTCTCCATGCCGTTCCTGGTCGTCACCCTGGAGGCGGCGCTGCGCAGCCGCGACGAGCGGGCTGAGACGACCGCCCGGACTCTCGGGGCCGGGCCCTGGCGCGTCCTGGCACAGATCACACTGCCGCTGGCGGCGCCGGCCCTGGTCCGGGGCACCGCCCTGGCATTGGGCAGGAGCCTGGGAGAGTTCGGGGCAACTATCGCCTTCGCCGGCTCCAAGGAGGGGGTCACCCGCACCATGCCGTTGGCCATCTACCTGGAGCGGGAGAAGGACACGGCGACGTCGTTGGCCCTGGCGGCCGTACTCATCGGACTGTCCTTCATCATCGTCGGGGCGACCACCGTGGACTGGTCCCGTCTTACCGGTGTGCTGCCGGGCGGCCCCCTGGGCCGAGCCGGTCAGAAGGTCTCCCCGTCTTCCGAGTTCCCCTCGAATAACGAGTCCAACGGAGATGACTCCTCCTCCACGACTGCCGCTTCCGCCGCGCCGCTTCAGGGCACTGGGCCCGGCTGGGGGCTCCAGGTCTCCTTCGAGCTGGCGGCTCGCGGCGTGGCGATCGATCTGGAGGTGGAGGCCGGGCGCACGGTAGCGCTCGTGGGGCCCAACGGCTCAGGAAAGTCGACGGTCTGCTCCGTGGTGGCCGGTCTGCTGGACGCCGAGAACGGCCGCGTAGTGCTCGGCGAACGAGTCCTGGACGGCCCCGGGCGCTTCGTGCGGGCAGGGCGTCGCCAGGTGGCACTGCTCAGCCAGGACCCGGGGGTCTTCACCCACATGTCGGTGCTGGGCAATGTGGTCTTCGCGCTGCGCTGCCAGGGGGTGAGCCGCGGCGAGGCGACCCGTCGGGCTCGGGCCGAGCTGGCCGCCGTCGGCGCCGAGCACCTGACCTCACGCTCAGGAAGCGCGCTATCGGGCGGTCAGGCGGCCCGTGTGGCCTTGGCTCGGGCACTGGCAACGGGCCCGCGCCTGCTGGTCCTGGACGAGCCGATGTCCGCGCTGGACGTGACCGCTCGTCAAGAGATGCGCCGCCTGGTAGCGCACCGCTGCGCCGAGGAGGGGCTGACGCTGCTGCTGGTGACCCATGACGTCCTGGATCTGACGGCGCTGGCCGAGGATGTCGTCACCCTGGAGCGAGGTCTCGTGGTAGAGCAGGGGCCGACAGCGAGGGTCCTGTCCGCACCGCGCTCGGACTTCATCGCCCATCTGACTGGGACGTCCGTTCTCACGGGCGTCATCGACGGCGAGACCGGAGCTCCGGGGCTGCGGCTGCCGTCGGGACGGGTCGTTCACGGCCGCCCGCAGGAGGATGCTGAAGGTGTCCGCGCCGGCGAACGGGAAGAGCGGGATGATCACGACGAGGATCTCCGCCCCGGCGCCCCTGGTGTCGCACTGGTTCCGCCCGACGCCGTCGCTCTCTACCGTGAGGCCCCGCACGGCAGCCCCCGCAACGTCCTGACCGGCCGAGTGATGGGGCTGGATCGCTCGGGCGCACTGGTGAGCGTGCGCCTGGAGCTGGAGGAGGGGCAGTACCTGTCGGCGGCGGTCACCGCAGGGGCGGTGGCCGAGCTCGGCATCACCGAGGGCCAGGAGATCCTCTGTGCCATCAAGGCGGTGCAGGTGCGTGTTGTCGCCCGTCGGAGCTGAGCGCCCGCCACGCGTTCGAGGAGGGAAGAGGAGGACGTCATGAATGCAGCGAACGGGAGCGACGGAGGCTCGATCATCACCGAGGAGCGTCTGCGGCCGCTGAGCCGCGATGAGCTGGAGCGTTACCACCGCAATGCCCTGGTGCCGCAGGTGGGGGTCGTGGGGCAGCAGCGCATCCGCGCGTCCCGGGTCCTGCTCATCGGCGCCGGTGGGCTCGGGGCGCCGGCGGCGCTGTACCTGGCGGCCGCCGGGGTGGGCACGATCGGCCTCATCGATGACGACGACGTCGACGTCTCCAACCTGCAGCGTCAGGTCATCCACACCGCTGCTGCCGTGGGGCGTCCCAAGGTGGACTCGGCGGCCGAGGCGATTCGGGCGCTCAACCCCGATGTCGAGGTCGTCACCCACCGGACTCGGTTGACCACTGAGAACGCCCTGGGGCTGCTGCGCGGTTGGGACGTCGTCGTCGACGGGACGGACAACTTCCCCACCCGGTATCTGGTCAATGACGCCGCCGTCCTGCTGGGGCTGCCGCTGGTACACGGGGCGGTGCTGGGCTTCAACGGGCAGGTGGGGGTCTTCGACGCGCGCCGGGGCCCGTGCTACCGGTGCCTGCACCCCGCTCCGCCGCCCGCGGGCTCGGTGCCCTCCTGCGCGGAGGCCGGGGTGCTGGGGGTGCTGCCGGGGATCATCGGGACGATGCAGGCCGCCGAGGCGCTCAAGCTGGTGATCGGCGGCGCCGAGCCGCTGCTGGGGAGGCTGGCGATGCTTGATGCCTGGGGTGGAAGGCTGCGGGAGATCGCCGTGGCGAAGAACCCGGGTTGCCCGGTGTGCGGGGAGAACCCGACTATCACCGCGCTGGTCACGGAGGCTGATGCCTGCGCACTCCCCCGGACTCCTGACGCCGATGCGCGGTCGCAGGCCCATGGCTCCGGGGGCGACTCCCGCCGGCAGAGCGGGTGTTCCGAAACCGGATCCGCTGCGTCCTGCCGGATTCAGGGAAGTGGTGAGGTCCTGGGGTCAGGGGCAGAAACGGACATCATCTCCGCCGCCGAGTTGAGAAGGCTCCTGGAGGGCGTCGAGCCGCCGGCGCTGCTGGACGTGCGCGAGGACGTCGAGGTGGCGCTTGAACCGATGGCTGGCGCCCGGCATATTCCGCTGCGCGAGGTAGTGGCACGGATGGGTGAGCTCAACCCGAGCCGGCCGACGGTGGTCGTGTGCGCCGCTGGGGTGCGCTCAGTCCGGGCCATTGAGGCACTGAGGGCAACCGGTTACGCCGGTCGACTCCTCAGCCTCGACGGTGGTATGAGGGCCTGGGCGTCTGGAGCCTCCGCCTGATGGGTGCCTGCGGCGTCGGGTACCGGTGGTGTTGGGTGCCTGACTTCTGGATATGGAGGGGTGTTCGGCTGTAGGAGGCCCGCTCACCTCGGCGTATCTGAGATGGCGGGGCTCAATCGGGGCCCACCACAGGGACGGACCCCTGGGGGCTGGGTGGGTTTAGTGGCCTTGGGCTTGTTCGGCGTCGTCGGTGAGGTAGGTGATGATGCGTACTAGGTCGTAGGGAGTGGAGGTCTCGTTGGTGGTGATGGTGCCGTCGATGGTGCGCCAGTCGGTGTCTCCTTGGGGGCGGTATCGGGTGGTCCAGGTGGTGGTGAGGGTAGTGGTGACGTCTTGGGCGGTGTGCTTGTAGTGGTGGGTGACGGTTTGGTTCGGGTAGGGGGCTCCGGGGTCGGTGGTGGTTGTGGTGGTGCCGTCGCCCCAGTTCCAGGTGTAGGAGATGGGGGTGAACTCGATCTCGACGGTGGTGCCCAGGATGGTGGTGGTCTGGTAGTGGGGGCTGGGGTCGGTGTAGACGATGAAGGCCTTGGAGATGACGACCTTCGCCCCTGGGGGCTGGCGGGTGATCCCCGAGCCGGAGGCGATGAGCGTGGCCGCCTGGCGGGTGGTGATCGTGACCGTCTGGGGACCACCACCGGCGGCGGGCTGCTCGGGCTGGGAAAGTCGACGCAGCTGCTTACGATGGCATGCGTACTTGGCCAACCCGTTGTCGTCTTTCTCTGTTGAGCAGCCCCGGTGAGGCTGCTCCTCCCACATCGACGGATCCGACGCCGTCACGGTCGGATTCTCCTGAGACGGTACTCCACCGGAGTCCGGCGCACCTTCCTGAGGGATGGTCTCGGTCACCTCGCCATAGGCCTGACTTCCACCATCAACATTTCTCGCCCCCACTTGCAGTCCTGGTGGGGCATCGTCAGTATTTTCTGCCCTTAAGGGCGAGGCCGCAAGAAGTGGTAATAGTGCGGCAATTATTGCGATTTTGTGTGGCCTGATATTCATTTCGCTACCACCTCGACGGCCCCAACCTTCCATGTGCCGTTGATGTAGTGGACTCCGAAATTCATTTCCTGTCCCTCGACAGGGTCAGAGGTGGTCGAATTTTTCCCATCTCCGTAGTACGAGGTCATAATCCCATAATTGACGACTACTTTTATTCTATTGTAGTCATAGCCCTCCAGCCTGTCGTAGTATGTTATGTCTACAATTTCTTGCTGCCATTTGTCTGCCCAACCACCTCTGTTGTGGATTTGATTGGCGTCATTGATGGTGGATTGGCAGAATTCGCATCGCTCTTCGCTGATGGTTTCAAGTTCGGTGGTGTTGCCGGTCATGAAGGCGTAGCGGT
>NZ_CAUROW010000060.1:0-12090 GCF_963526355.1 uncultured Actinomyces sp.
CAGTACCGCGAATTCGTCGACGGCCTCATCGCCCTCGAGGGCTGAATTCAGGGCGATTTCAATAGTTGAATCAGCAGGCGGGTTCTACCGACCTATTTTTCGTCTGCTCGAGGATTGACGGAGTTGTCCATGCAAGAGTATAACTCTTGCATGGACAGTGGTGATAGCAGTGGTTCTCAAAATATCGGACTGAATCAGGATACTGATTCCAGGTCTGTAGGTGCATATAATTATAATGCAGTGCTCTGGGATGATGTGAAACCAGTTGCTTTAATGACGGTCTGGTGGTGCTACCTGGCCGTCACGGTGCATCTGGTAATAAGGCCGGGTTTTCGCGATGAGTTTACTGAGAGGCCTATTAGTATTCTTAGTCAATATGTTGCTTTGTTCAAACAGGTTGAAGATGGGGAGTATAATTCGGCGCGGTCGAGCCTGCTTGCTGTTTTGGGGGCAATAGTAACGCTGGCCCTGATGTTGCGAGGTCTTGAATCGCGCTCGCAAGACCTTCCCAAAGATTCGCAAGCGCATTGCGCGTGGCTGCATCGAGTGATGTGTGATATGGTTCGGGAAAATTGGATAAGAAATCTCCTCTTGCTACTGTGTGGCGCCTATGGTTTTATAGTATTATGCTATGGTTTTTTGGTGGGGGCCAGGGGGTGGAAAGGATTGAGTCTCGTATTTTTCCTTACATCCCTGGCTTTATATGTTGTAGTTGCGAGTCTGCCTGCGTTCGTTGTGAAAGGCGACGCTGAAGCGGTTGGTGGTTATGTTCGGGCCGTAAAACGTGTCGTAACCCATGCTGAATGGCGAATTCGTAACGGAAGTGACGACAGTGTCGTCGATAATAAAAATGTTCTGAAGATTCTTTTTTCTAAGAAAACTGCGATTGGATTCGTTTTCTTAGAATCCCTTCCAGCTATTATTGCTATAATAGTGATGTCGTTTCGAGCATTCCGTGATGATGGGAGTGTGTGGGACCTTCTTTTTGTTGTACTGTGGTTGCTGACTGCAGCGTTCTGGTTGAGCGCTACTCCTCTGTTCGTGCTTTATTTTAAATCCAGGACTATATCAAAAGGAAAGTCTGCGGTTTTTGAGTTGTTGCTGTCATGTATATTCATTTTTGCTGTCTCGCTGGTGACTTGGATTACATACGGTTCTCTATTCTCCGGCCTTCTGGGGTGTGTTTACAGAATAATCTCTGCCGTCTCACTTGTTTATTGGTTTCTTCTAATAATTGTTTCATCATTTTTGGGAACGAAAGGCGTGGCCTTGCGAGAAAACAAAGGTCTATGTGCGTGCCTCGCCGAAGCAAAGCTGTCCGTAGAAAGATGGATGGGGTTGTGGGGTGTTATGTGTGTGTTGGTGGATCGTGCTTTACTGAAGGATAGGGAGACAATGAGTTCTTATGGTTGTTCAGGGGAGGGGAAGATTGTGGAAAAAATGTCTGTTGCAGCCGGTTTGGTGGTGCCTGAGGGTTATGTTATTAAACGTGAAAGAGATGGTGGTCAAGTTGAGGAGAAGAATCTGAGGGAGTATCTGTCCGAAGTGGTGAAGGTGACCTTGCCTCCGGTGCCGGATACTGGCTCTTGCACTGGCAAGCAGGGAGAGTGGGAACGTACTCCTCTCGCGAGGACTGCGCTTTGTCGTTGACGACTGCTGTCAGACCGCAGTCGTCGATGATGAAAGTACGTCCTCGAGACGAATCGCAGTTCTCAAGATGTGCAGAAGCTCAGGCCCAGTCGCCCGGCTCCGGTGTGCTCCGGGAGAGTGCCTGCCGTGCGCCGTCGGACCCGGCCGTCAGCCGGGCAGGTGGGCCGCGAGCTCCGCGACGACGCGCTCGGCGGCATGGCCGTCGCCGTAGGGATGCGCATCGACCTGAGGGGGCTCGGCCGGGCGCGGCCGCGAGGCCGCCTCCACCAGCGCCTCCCCGGGCTCGACCAGCCGGTTCCACCCCAGCTCCACCGTCTCCACCCACTCGGTCTGAGGGCGCACCGTGGTGCACGGCACCCGTAGCAGGAACGCCTCCTTCTGCAACCCGCCGGAGTCGGTGATGACGCCGCGGGCATGAAGCGCCGAGGCGATGAGGTCGGGATAGGCCAGCGGAGGATGAATCAGCAGCGACCCCCGGCTCTCCAGGGCCAGGCCGTGCTCGGCGCACTTGGCCACCAGGCGCGGGTGAGCCAGGATGACGACGGGATGGTCCACCCGGGCCAGGGAGTCCAGGATGCTCTTCAGGCGCTCGGCGTCGTCGGTGTTCTCGGCCCGGTGGATCGTGGCCAGTGAGTAGGAGCCCTCAGCCAGCGAGAGCTCCTCCATGACCGGGCTGGGGGAGCCCGAGACCCGGTCGCGCACCTGGAGGAGCACATCGGTCATGACATCGCCGACGACGACGGTGCTGCTCGCCAGTCCCTCGGCGGCCAGGTGCTCGGCCCCCACCGCGGTGGGCGTCAGGAGCAGGTCCGCGGCGTGGTCGGTCAGGACCCGGTTGATCTCCTCGGGCATGGCCCGGTTGAAGGAGCGCAGCCCCGCCTCCAGGTGGGCCACCGGGATGTGCAGCTTGACGGCCGCCAGGGCCGCGGCCAGCGTCGAGTTCGTGTCCCCGTAGACCAGGACCCAGTCCGCGGACAGGGGCGGCAGGGCCTCATCGAGCGCGGCGAGCATCGCCCCGGTCTGGGCGCCGTGCCCGCCCGAGCCCACACCCAAGTGGATACCGGGCGCCGGGATCCCCAGGTCGGTGAAGAAGACATCGGAGAGCATCGGGTCGTAGTGCTGCCCGGTGTGGATGATGACGTGCTCCACCCCGGCCGCAGCCATGGCGTGGGCGACCGGGGCGAGCTTGACGAACTGGGGCCGGGCCCCGACGACGGAGACAACGCGCATGGGCCGATCCTACGGGCCGCAGCGGCCGTGCGCGGTCGTCCACCCCTCCCCGGATCGGTGGCGGGGGCGTTGGGACTCCGTATGGGCTGTGCAACCAGCGCTCACATCCGGCCACCTGAGGCGGCGCCGATCAAGCCCGGCGCTACACGACCCGTCGCAGGCGCCGTCGTCGGTCAGGGGGTTGGCCTCAGGTGGATACGTGCCACCTGACCTCACGGGATGCCAGCAGCCATCACGCAGCTCGAATGCGTGCCCCGAGTCAGGCCCCTACACGGCCACGCTCCCACCTCGCGGCAGGCCCTAGCATGGGGGCATGCGCGTCACCGTCGTCACCACCTGGCTCCCCACTGACCGGGCCCCCAGCTCGGGTTCCTTCGTCCTGCGCGACAGCGCGGCGATCCGCGACGCCGGACAGGACGTGCGCATCATCCACCTGGTCCCGCCCCACCAGGACGACGGCGCCCGTCACTGCGTCCTGGAGGGCATGCGGGTCCTGTCCATCCCCATGAAGCCCTCCAATCCTCTGTCCGTCGCCCGGGCCGCCGATCGGCTGCGTCCCGCGCTCAAGGGCACCGACGTCCTGCACTCCATGGCCATGAGCACGCTCCTGCCGCTGACGGCTCTGGACCACGCCCACGCCCTGCCCCTGCCCTGGGTGCACACCGAGCACTGGTCCGGCCTGACCAACCCCGACACACTCGGCCCCGCCCTGCGCGCCGCGATCCCCGTCGTCGGCCACGGCCTGGCCCGCCCCGACCTGGTGACCGCCGTCTGCGAGTACCTGGCCGCCCCGATCCGCGCCCTACGGCGCGGCCTGCCCACCGCGGTCGTCCCCTGTATCGTCGAGCCCCAGGATGCGGTGAGCGAGCCACCCGGCGGCAAGGACGCCGGCAGCATCAACATGGTCACCGTCGGCGGACTCGTGGAGCGCAAGGATCCTCTGGCCTGCCTCGATGTCCTGGCCGAGCTGACCGCCCGGGGCATCTCGGCCACGATGACCTTCGTGGGGGAGGGGCCGCTGCGCGCCGACATCGAGGAGCGTCTGGCCGCCGACCCCGCTCTGGGCGAGCGCACCCGCCTGACCGGCAACCTCGACTCGACCGGAGTGCGCGCCGAGCTCGCCCGCGCCGACGTCTTCATCGGTCCCACCCGCGGAGACAACTTCTTCGTCTCAGCGGCCGAGGCCATCACGAGCGGGCGCCCCGTCGTCGTCTCCGACGCCGGAGGCCAGTCCGAGTACGTCACCGACGCCAACGGCACGGTCCTGCCCCTGGGAGCCGACAGCCGGCAGTGGGCCGACGCCGTCGTCGAGACCGTCGAGCGCCTCGCCCCCCGCGGTGCGGCCGCCATCGCCGCCACCATCGGGGAGCGCTTCTCCTCGGCCCAGGTGGGCGCCGCCTACCGCTGCCTCCACGAGGAGGCCGCCGGCGATTTCCTCGTACACTGACGTTTTCTTCATAGATGACACGTAGCCGCGTCGTCTATGAAGAAAAGGCCGGTTCACTCCTCCGCGGTCATCGCCCCCAGCTCGGCGGGAGTCGCGACGGGCAGGTTGGTGAACAGCCGGCACCTCCGGCACCAGGCGTCGTTCAGGAAGGCGCGCGTCCAGAAGCCCAGGAGCTTGCGCCCGCCCATGAGCTGGACGGCGGCCACCGGCAGGGAGGCATCGGTGATGAACGCCTCGAAGGCCATGGTCGAGTGCAGCGTCGCCCACGCCGAGAAGGTCCGCTCGGCCAGGCCCAGCAGGCGCAGGCGCGACAGCACGGTCTTGAGTCGCGAACGCGTCTCCTCACTGACCTCGGTGGCGGCGAAGTAGGGCAGGTCCGCCTCCGCGGCACGGCCTGCGGCTTCCGCCCCGGCCCCGGCGGCCAGTGCGGTCGCCCGGGCCCACAGGCGCCCGATGAAGACCGCGTAGAAGTCGCGTGTGGCCGTCAGCTCCACGGCGCCGCGGTGCCAGGCGTCCCAGAACTCCACGTCCAGCATGGGCAGTGCCCACTCCAGCCCCAGGTGCTCATAGGCGCGCATGGAGTTGTTGATGTACTTGGTCTGGCGCTCGCGGACGTTGTATGACTCCAGGACGCTCTGCACGTCGCGCGGACTGCCGGTGAAGGGGCGCAGAGCCAGGAAGTCGCGGACCTTCGCGGCCCGGTAGGGGTCGGCATAGGCGCGCCGCTGGTCCCCCTGGAGCTCCTGATGGTGGATGAGGATCGCCCTGGCCACCCGACCGCGGGTGACGCGTGGTTCCTCCAGGAGGTGCTCGTCGTGCATGTTGCCCACGATCGTGTGCCCCGGCAGGACGACGTCGCCCGGACGCACCACGCCGCGCTCCAGGAGACTGCGCAGCGCGTACCAGTCCTGCACGTGCGGCAGCGCCCCCAGGGCGTAGCCGTACTCCAGGAAGTCGGCTGCGTCCTGCGTCTGCCAGGCCTCGCGCAGCTCGGCTGGGACGTAGTCAACGGCGTGCCACTCCAGGCCCACCGCCTCGGCCACCTTCCGCGAGACCTCGACCTCCCGGGTTCCGGGGCGCCCGTAGGTGAAGGCCACCGCCCTGTCCAGTGCGTCGTGAAGCGTCAGCCACGCCACCAGCAGCCGCGAGTCCAGTCCGCCCGACAGGGGCAGCACCAGCCGCGGTGAGCCCGGCCGGGCAGCCAGGTCCTCCAAGGCCCGCCCCATGACGGCGTCGAGCGCCTTCAGAAGCAGGTCGGAGAACTCCTCGGGGTCGATGACCATGTCGGACTCCTGGGAGAAGCGCGCCAGGGAGTGGTTGACCGTGCGGGCCCGGCCGGTGGCGCGGTCGATGCGCACGAGCGCACCCTGCTCGGTCTGGTGAACGCCGGCCAGCAGCGTGTCGGTTCCGGAGACGAAACCGGCGTCCAGGAGCTCCCGGCGCGCTCGCGGATCCAGGTGGGGATCGCTCAGGGCTGCGCGCATGGCGGTGGCATCATCGCTGATAACGAGCCGCCGGCCGCCGTCGGCCCCGTCTTGAAGGGTCCAGAACAGGGGCCACGACCGCAGCCGGTCCTGGGCCAGGACCACCTCGGTGCTGTCGACCTGCACGGCGGTCAGGCGCCCGGGGTGGGCGGCCAGGACATCCGGGTCGGTCGGATTGTGACAGAACGCATCGCAACGCATCCACAGAGACTCGGTGACGTCGTCCGACGGCGCGGTCTGCTGCCACTGCGGACTCGTGAGCCGGAGCTCCACCTCAAAAGCGCTCACCGTTCTCCTCAATTCCTTAATTTCTTGAAATGCTCTGAGAAATCCTCTGACCGGCCTTGATCGACCGATTGATCTCGGCGCCTCGGTGCGTCTGCACGGCCTGCCGGCGCTCAGTGTGTCACAGTCGTGACACGTGACGCGGAAGACGCCCGACGTGGTCCATCGGGCCTCAGTGTTGCCCGACAATAGAGGGGGTGCCCCATCGGTTCCCGTGAGGCGTGAGTCGAGCTCTCAGCGTCCCGCGGACCGGAAGTCCTGCCCACTGTGGGCCGCAGGGGCACAAGCACAAGACGGAGGTGACGTCATGAGCGCAGGCGTCGAGGACATGAGTCGCGCCGGAAGCGTCCGTGCGGATGGCGGGCTCATGATCTTCCACGCGCCCTTCCCCCTCCAGCCGGACCGGGTGGCCGCCTCCATGTTACGTCCCCTGGCGATGCGCCGGGCCTTCGCCGACCTCGGCTACCGGGTCATGAACGTCACCGGCTACGCCGCGCAGCGACGTCGGGCCATGACCAGGGTGCGTGCCGCGCTCGCCGCCGGGGCCAGGATCGAGTTCGTCTACAGTGAGAACGCGACCATCCCCAACGCCCTGACCGAACCGCGTCACCTGCCGGTGCACCCCCTGCTCGACGCCGCCTTCTTCCGTCACTGCCGACGCTCCGGAGTGCCCGTGGGCGTCTTCTACCGCGATGTCTACTGGCGCTTCCCCCGTTTCCGCGAGGGCATCAACCCGGTTCTGGAAGCCGGGCTCCAGGCCGCCTACCGCAGTGAGCTCATGGCCTTCGAGAGGGTGGGTCTTCACCTCTTCCTGCCCAGTCAGGCCATGGCCCGTCACGTTCCCCACGTGGACCCGGTCCGCATGAGCGCCCTGCCGCCCGGAGCGCCCGATGTCGCCGCCACCAGGCGCGACAGCGACGGCTGGGATGACGGCGGGGACGAGGACGGCAAGGAGCTTGAGCTGCTGTTCGTCGGCGTCCTGCAGGACAACTACCGACTCGACGCCTGCCTGCGGGCCGTGAGCGCCACTCCCGGGACCCGCGTGACCCTGTGCGTGCGCCAGGAGACCTGGGAGACCAGCCGCGACCACTACGCCCCGCTCCTGCCGGCCGGCCGGGCTCAGGTCGTCCACCGCTCTGGGGCGGAGCTGGAGCCCCTGTACCGCAGGGCCGACCTCGGGGTGCTGTTCACCGAGCCCAACCCCTACTGGGACTTCGCGGTCCCCTACAAGCTCTATGAGTACCTGGCCCACGAGCTGCCCGTCATCGCCGTGCGCGGGACCCAGACCGGCCGTCTCGTCGAGAAGATGGGGATCGGTTGGGTCCTGAGCTACGACGCCGGCGCGCTGAGTGACCTGCTGCGCCACCTGCGGGAGGCTCCTGAGGAGATCGAGGCGGTGCGACGCCGCATGCGTGAGGTCCTGCCGGACCAGACCTGGCAGGCCCGGGCCCGCACCGTCGTCCAGGTCCTGGGCGCTACAGAGAGGAAGCCATGACCCGGTTCCCACGAGGCGGGGCGCTGCTGGCCACCCGCATCCACCTGCCCGAGGCCGCTGCCGCATCCTTCCGGCTCGATGGCGTCGAGCGCGCCCTGGCCCGCCACGGCGTACCGGTGCGGGCCCTGACCACGACCGTGCCCGGACGTGACGGGAGGCCCGCTCCGCAGGTCGATGACCCACGGGGAGTGCGCGTCTCGCGCTGGCCGGCCCTGCGCGACGCCAGCGGCTACCTGCGCGGCTACCTTCCCTACCTCTCCTTCGACCTTCCCCTGGCGCTGCGCCTGGGAGTGGCCTCCCGGCCCGACGTCGTCCTGGTCGAGCCGCCGCCGACCACCGGTGTGGTGGCGCGCACCATCTGCGCCCTGCGGCGCCTGCCCTATGTCTGGTACGCCCCCGACGTGTGGTCCGATGCCGCCGCCTCCACCGGAGCCCCGAACGCGGTGGTGCGGGTGGTGCGCGCCGCCGAGTCCTACGCGATGCGGGGCGCCCGATGTGTCATCGCCATCAATGAGGAGGTCGCTGAGCGCGCCCGCACCCTGGGTGCCCGCAACGTGGTGGTGGTGCCCAACGGCATCGATACCGACGTCTTCGAGCCCACCGGCGCGCTCCCCACCGAGGAGGAGCGCGCCGCGCTGGGTATCACCGGCCCCTACCTCATCTACGCCGGAACGGCCTCGGAGTGGCAGGGAGCGGATATCTTCGCCTCGGCCCTGGCGCAGGTGCGGCGCACCCACCCGGAGGCCCAGGTCCTCTACATCGGGCAGGGCTCCGACTGGGACAAGATCGCCCGGGTCGCCTCCACCCTGCCGCCCGGCGACGACGGTGCCCCGGCCGTCGTCATGCACGGCCTCATGGATGCGCCCGACGCCGCCCGCTGGCAGCGGGGCGCCGCCGCCAGCCTCGTGTCCATCCGCCCCGGCCAGGGATACGACTTCGCCTACCCCACCAAGGTGCTGGCCGCCCTGGCCTGCGGCGTCCCGGTGGTCTACGCCGGAGTGGGTCCCGTCGTCGATGACCTCGCCACCCACGACCTGGGCTGGGTGGCCGCCTACACCGAGGACGACGTTGCCCGGGCGATGAGCCGGGCGCTCGACGAGGCCGCGCGGATTACCCGGCTGGACGCCTCCGACGAGGTCGACGGGCGCGGGACGGCACTGATGTCCCGCGCCCGTCGGCTGCACGCCTGGGTGCGCGATCACCGCTCCCTGCGAGCCACCGGTGAGGCCGTGGCGCGACATCTGCGGACGGTGGTGCGCGGCGCATGACCTGGATCGTGGCTTGGGTCTCAGTCCTGCCGTTGCTGGTGGCGCTGCTCGTGGCGACCTTCGTGCCCGGCTGGCTGCTCCTGGTCGCAGGGGGTGCCCGGTTCCGGCTGGCGCGCATCGCCTGTGCCCCGGCCCTCACCTTCCTGCTCATGGGGCTGGGGGGAGTCGTCTTCCGCGCCCTGGGGGTGTGGTGGCACCTGCCCACCGTCGTCACCTACCTGCTCCTGTGTGCCGCGGTGGTTGCCGCGGGACGCTGGCTGTGGGTCAGGCGCAAGGGGCAGGTGCTGACGCTGCGCACCTGGTTCGCTCCCGAACCGGCTCCGCACGGGCTGCCGGCACCGAGCCCCTATTCGAGCGCCATGGGGGCCCCGGGCGAGCCCGAGATGCCCGACACCCGTTCCATCCTCGGTTCCCAGCGACTGATGTGGGCAGCCGTCCTGATCGCCTGGGCCGTCATGATCCTGCCGATGCTGCCCGGGTCGGGGCCCGATATCCCGATCCAGTCCGCCGACTCCCTCTATCACTACAACCAGGCCTGGCTCATCGAGCACACCGGCAACGCCTCCATGCTCGACGGCAACGCGGGCATGTTCGGGATGGACGGCCACCACTCCTTCTATCCGATGGTGTGGCACGCGATCGTCACCCTTTCCTCGGTCGGCTGGTACCAGGTGGTGCCGGCGACCAACACCCTGCTGCTCGTGGTGCCCCTGGTGTGGCTCATCGGCATGGCCTACCTGGCCCGGGTCATCCTCCCGGAGATCCGAGGCTCGGTGTACCTGGTCCTGGGAGCCGGTGCGCTCACCCCGATCTTCCCCATCCGGCTCCTGA
Source organism: uncultured Actinomyces sp. (assembly GCF_963526355.1). GTDB lineage: Bacteria > Actinomycetota > Actinomycetes > Actinomycetales > Actinomycetaceae > Actinomyces. The sequence continues at coordinate 9,691 of NZ_CAUROW010000060.1, forward strand.
CCGACACGGCCGTGTGGCCCTACGCCCTGGCCCTGGCGGCGTGCCCGGCCACCGTCGCGTGGGCGGTGGCCGCCTGGAGGCGCGCCACGTGGCTGATCACTGTGGGGCGTCGACGACGCACCCTCATCGTCGTGGCCGCTCCGGTCGCCGCAGTCATGGGGTCGGTCGTCACGCATCCGGCCACTGCGGTCATCATCGGCTGGCCCCTGGCGGCCGTGGCCTGGATGGGCATCGTCCTGGCGGGGATCAGGGGGTTGCGCCGGCAGGATCCTGTTGCCCGACGACGTGGCATCATCCTGCTGAGCATCGCGGTCCTCGTCGTCCTCGCGGTCGCCGTCTTCGTCATGGCTCCCGGGCCGCAGCAGGCGCACTTCGGCAGGCGGCCCGATCGCAGCTGGGAGCCGCTGTTCGCCAAGCTGGTCATCCCCTTCCTGCTCTACTACGGCGGAGGAGGCTGGGAGATCCGCGCCGCCTACATCATCATGGCCTGCCTGAGCGTGCTCGGTGCGGTGCTGGCCTACCGGCGCAGGCACCACCGGGGTATCGTCGTGTCCTGGATCGCCTGCATGGCGCTCATTCTGGCGGCACTGGCCCCGATCCCGGTCCTGTCGGCCCTGACGGGGGTGTTCTACAACAACCCGCACCGGATCAAGGCCATGACGGTGGTCCCCGCGCTCCTGCTCGTCACGCTCGGACTGGATGCCTTGACGGGGCGGTTCCTGGCATGGCGGCATCGGCGGACCAGGCGTGTCGCCGGGGGCGCCGACAAGATCGCTGAGGGTGCTGAGCCGCATCGGCCCGAGACCCCGACCGGGCGGGTCCCGGTCGCCCGGCTCATCATGAGCAGTCCCGTCGTGGTCGGCGCACTCGTCCTGGTCCTGGGCGTCGCCAGCAGCATGACGGCGGTCAGGGCGGATGTGAGGGGGGCCTTCTCCCCGAAGTACGGGCAGTCCCGACTGGTGGCCCTGAATGACGAGCTGGCCATGATCAAGCGCCTGGGCACCGAGCTCCCCCCGGACGCCTACGTGCTGGGCGATCCCGTGGCGGGCACCGCCATGCTCCCCTTCATGGCCGGACTCAGCTCGGTGTGGATGTTCGCGGGGCAGGCGGACAGTGACGCCGATGGCCTCTACCTGCGCACCCACTTCCGCGATCTCCACTTTGACCCGCAGGTGTGCGAGATCGTGCGGCGCCACCGCATCACCCACTTCTACAGCGACGAGCCGCAGCGCTTCAACGGTGTGGACAATCAGACGCTGCGCCCGGGTCTGTACGGCGTCGACCTCTCCTACGGGTTCACCCTCGTTGACCAGGGCGGTTCCGCGGCCGTCTACCGCATCGACCTGTGCTGGCCCTCCGGCGAGCAGTAGGGCGCGGCGTCCGGCGGCGTTGGGGAGTCGGGCAGGAGTGAGGGACGACGCCCGGCCGCCGGCCGGGCAGCACGAACGAACGAGTATGGTGGACCCGCCACGCCTGAAGCCACGGAAGGACCAACCCGCATGCGCATCGCCGTCGTCGCCCTGGGCAAGATCGGACTGCCCCTGGCCGTCCAGTACGCAGACAAGGGCCACGAGGTCATCGGAGTCGACGTCAACCCCGCCGTCGTCGAGGCCGTCAACGCCGGAACCGAGCCCTTCCCCGGCGAGGCCCACCTGGCCGAGAAGCTCGCCGCACTGAGTCCTGCTACCGGCAACGGCGCCCTGCGCGCCACCACCGACTACGCCGAGGCCATCCCCGACGCCGACGCGATCGTGCTCGTCGTGCCGCTGTTCGTCGACGACGCCACCTGGGAGCCGGACTTCACCTGGATGGATGACGCCACCCGCTCCCTGGCCGCCCACCTGACCCCCAACACCCTCATCTCCTACGAGACCACCCTGCCCGTGGGCACCCTGCGGGGCCGCTTCAAGCCCATGATCGAGGAGATCAGCGGTCTGAAGGAAGGGACGGACTTCCACCTCGTCTTCAGCCCCGAGCGGGTCCTCACCGGCCGCGTCTTCGCCGACCTGCGCCGCTACCCCAAGCTCGTGGGCGGTCTGGACGAGGCCGGCACCCAGGCCGGCATCGCCTTCTACGAGTCCGTCCTCGACTTCGACGAGCGCGACGACCTGTCCCGCCCCAACGGCGTGTGGGACATGGGCACCGCCGAGGCCGCCGAGATGGCCAAGCTCGCCGAGACCACCTACCGCGACGTCAACATCGGCCTGGCCAACCAGTTCGCCGTCTACGCCGACAAGGCCGGCTTCGACATCGAGCGCGTCATCGAGGCCTGCAACTCCCAGCCCTACTCCCACATCCACCGCCCCGGCATCGCGGTGGGCGGGCACTGCATCCCGGTCTATCCGCGCCTGTACCTGTCCACCGACCCCGACGCCTCGGTGGTGCGCACCGCCCGCACCT
>NZ_CAUROW010000061.1:0-11827 GCF_963526355.1 uncultured Actinomyces sp.
GCGGAGGCGAAGCTGCCCACGCGCACCACACCGGAGGGGATGGAGTCGTCCAGGTCGGCCAACTCACGGCGCACGGTGGTGAGCTCATTCTCAATGCGCTCGGCCGCGTCCGCCAGGACCCTCCCGGCGGCTGTGAGCACGGCTCCAGCGGGTGTGCGGTCCAGGACCCGGGCGCCGCATTCGCGTTCCAACTGGCGAATCTGCTGGGATACGGCGGACGGCGTGATGTGAAGGATATCCGCCGCTGCGACGACTCCTCCGGCCCGGTGCACGGCCAATAAAACCGAAAGCCGCTGGGGAAGAACGTGCATGAAGTAAATCTACATCCCTCATGCAGATAGATGCGATTGACCTTCATCAAGAAGCACCCAAGAATCATCCCCGTGAACAACGTGCTCCTCTCCCTCATCTCTGCCGGCGGCTGGATCGGCGCCGCTGAGCTCCTCGTGGCCTACTTCCTGGTCTCCAAGGGCACGATCGCGGGCGATTCACTGAAGTACCAGGCCCTCAACATCACCGGCTCCGTGCTGCTGACCATCAACTGCGCGAGCTCCGGCGCCTGGCCCAGCGTCATCGCCAACGCCTTCTACCTGCTGGTGGGCATCAACATCCTGTTCACGGTGAAGCGGGCCTACATCGCCCAGCTCTCACGCCGTCAGAGGGAGGAACTGCGGGCTCGGGTGCACGGGTTCCGACGCGCCTCCCCCGCCGTCTCAGCAGGCTTCGTCGAGCAGGCCTGACCGTATCCGCTCCACCAGTCCCTCCCGTCGACAACCAACCATCCACCAGTTCCGACGCAGTGAGTCCTGAAGGCTCACTGCGTCGTCGTCATGCGGGCCGATCCGGTGGCGGTGATGGTGAAGCCCTCGGCCGGGATGATTCCCCAAGGCAGGAAGGGCGGACGGGAACGTGCCTGCAGTGTCACCACAGCGGTCTGGCCGTCCGCGGCCCGGGCGCTGACGATCATGACACCCGCCGGCCCGACGGCGGCGGGCTGGGAGGACAGGTCGGCAGCGGCACCGGTTCGCACCTGTGCATCAGTCAGTGCCGCGGGCGCCGTATCTGTTCCGTCTCCCCCGTAGTACGGGTCCTCATCCACCCCATCGGCCCCCGCGGCCGCGGCCGAGTCAGCCAAAGAGGTGAGGGTCTTCAGGTCGAGGTAGACGGCGCTCGCCGATGCCGCGACGAACAGCAGGGCCAGGACGGCGCATATGAGTCCGACGCCCAACAGCAGCGTCTGCCCGCTCTCCTCTCGCCCCAGATGATGTGCCAGGGCACGAACCCGTCGAGGAGATCCTCCGAAACCAGGCATCCTGCTCACGGCCCCTCCTGGCCCGGCAGGGTGATGGCCCGTTCGGTGTCCACGATGACGACATCGTGGCCGATCCCCAGGGAGGCGAATCCGGGCAGGTCGACTCCGACCGCGACCTTGACGATAGCGGCCCGCCCACGGGCACAGCCATGGGCGCAGGTAATGGATAAGGAACTGGCCGGGTCGGCCTCGATACCCTGATCGGACAGTGACAGCCCCACCGCCACCTGAGCCCTGTCCACTGCGGTTGGGGAGTCCTCGACCTCCAGGATCCGGCCGGCGGCATCGGCTGCTGAGGCGACGGCGAAGGCCGTGGCCTGTATCTGGGCGAGCGTGACCACGAGGTAGAGGACGGGCACGACCAGGACGGTGCTCCACCCGACGAACTCGACGATGGCGTTGCCCTCCTCCCGGCGCGCGATCCTGCCCACTGCCCCAAGGACGTCCCTGACTCGGCCTGTGTCCCGGCGGCCCCGCCCTGCGATGGCAGGGCCGGATCGCGCTTCCGGCAGACGCGGGGAGCAGCCCGCACGGGTCCTTCGTGAAGCCACCGGAGATCACTTCTCCCGCACCAGGGAGGACTCGTCGACGGCGTGCCCCTTCACCGTCAGGATCCCACCGGGCCCGAGGAGCCCCAGGACCGGGAGGGGCGCCGTCACCGTGACCTCAACGATCATCAGGTCCCCGGACGGCACCCGCGAGACGGAGACGGTATTCACGTAGCCACGACGCAGCGCAGCGTCGGACAAGGCGCGTACCCGTTGCTGCGCCTCGGCCTCGGTACCCCCGACGAGAGCTGCTCGACGAGCCCCGTCACCGGCGGCGTCGATGAGGACGTTACGCGCGTAGACGCCCAGGGCCACCTGGAGAAGCGCCACAAACACGACGATGATGAGTGCGCCGACCATGACGAAGTCGACGACTGCCGAGCCCGACTCGCTCGAAGTGCGCACGTGGTTGCGGCACCGCCGGACCGCCGCGCCGCCCCGGGGCGGTGCCTGCCGGAGACGGCCGGCCCGGTCAGATCGCACTCGTCACCTTGGCGATGGCGTTGGTGAACACATCGGTCAGTGTGCTACCCGCAACCGTCCACAGGGCCACGACGAGGCCGGCGGTCATGAGCGTCACCAGCACCCAGCCGGGAACGTCGCCGCGCTCGTCACCCAGGTCTATTCGATTCAGGCGGCCGACCCACCGCGCCCCGAATCCGCGACAAGACGAAAAGGAAGAAGAGAAGATGCTGCGCTTCATGGCTGCTCCTTGTTGGCGGGAAAAGATCTGATCAGCAGGACGATGGACGAGAAGGTCTAGAAATCTGAGAGGACGACGCCGGGTGCACTCACACCCCCAGCCTGAGAACGAACAGTCCCGGGAACAGGGCGAAGACAACCGTGATCGGCAGGACGAGGAAGACCACGGGGACCATCTGGGCGATCTCGCGCCGGCCCCCTTCCTCCATGAGGGCCTGACGGGCCGCCTCACGAACGTCGGTGGCCTGGGAGCGCAGGACGTCGGCAAGAGGTGTGCCGCGCTCAAGAGCCACGACGATCGCCTCGCACAGGCGGGTGACGTGAACGGAGCACACCCGGCTCTCCATACGATCCAGGGCAGTGGACAGGACGGTACCGGAACGGATGTCGGTCAGGGTGACGGCCAGTTCGTCGATAAGGTCGCCACGTCCGAGCGCGACGACGCGCTCAATGGCGGACACCGGCCCCTGACCGGCTCCCACGGCCAGAGCGAGGAGCTCGACGACGTCGGGCAGCTGGGCCTCGATCCGACACAGCCGCCTCGCCACGGCACGGCTGAGCCACCAGTCGCGTGCGGCCGCCCCGGCGACAGTGGCCATGGCGGACAGGACGACGAGCGCCGGCACGTTAAGGGACCTGACAAGGGCAACCAGGCCGCCGGCCGCCAGGACGATCAAGAGCGCCGTCGTCGACCACAGGACCTGCTGGAGACGGAACTGGTCGAGGCCAAGAGTTGAACCGGAACGCGTCAGACGCCGACGGACCGAGTCGGCCGACGACCCCAGGGAGTCCAGCAACCGACCGAGGTTGAGGACGCCCACCGCGGAGGCCACGAGCAGCCCGACGACGGTACGACCGTCAGAGGTCAGCCCCGCCGGCGAGGTCAGAAGTCCCGAGGTGGTGGGCTGCCGGTGGACGTAGGGCTCCAGCCTGGCCATGAGAGTAGGGCGACGTCGGCGCACGGCCGAGATGACGGTCAGAACCCCCAGGGCCCCCACCAGACCCGCGAGCCCTCCGGTGAGCATAGCGTTCATCGAGTTCATCGCAGCATCCTCTCCTCCTCGGGGAGCCGTCCCAGGCGCAGCATGAGCCGGTAAGCGACGATCGAGACGACAGCCCCGGCCAGGAGGATGACGGCGCCGGAGGCGGAGGCGTAGGCGACTGCCGCCTGAGGACGGGTGGACAGCAGCGCCAGGACGAGCCAGGGGGCCGCGACCGCGACCTTGGCACCGTTGACCGTCCAGGACTGACGGGCCTCAAGCTCTCCACGAGTGCGCATGTCCTCGCGCAGCATCTGCGACAGGGCGCGCAGCAGCGTACCTAGGTCGGTGCCGCCGACCTCGTGAGCCAGGCGCAGGGCCTCGACGATCCGGTCGGCGACGGGGTCGGCGAAGCGGGCCTTGAGCCGGTCCAGGGAGTCATCGAAGCGAGCGGTGGCTGCGTAGTCGGTGGCGAAGGCCCGGAACTGAGGGCGAACGGCCTCCGGGCCGCGTTCACCGAGGTTAGTCAGCGCCTCCGGAAGGCTCATGCCGGCACGAACCCCGGAGACGAGAGTGTCGACGGCCTCCGGCCACACCTCGCGAAGTCGGGTACGGCGAGCGCGCGCCCGGGAAGAAATGATGAGGAAGGGAACCACGGTGAAGATGCTCGCGAAGGAGACGGCGACCGGCCATGCCCGCGACATCCCCAGGAAGACCAGTCCGACGAGCAGCCCCAGCCCGATCGAGCCCAGGACGAACATCGTGGGACTGGTACGGCCGGCGCCTGCCTGCACCAGGATGTCGGCCAGAAGCCGGGACCGCCTCGAGCGCCACTGGGGCGGGTCGGAGGTGCATGCCATCCAAATGAGGAGAATACCCACTCCCCCGAGGAGTCCGGCGAAGGCGCCCATCAGTGGACCTCCTTACCTGCGGGAGGGCGGCCGCTCAGCAGAGCCGCAAGGTCGTGGCCAGCACGGCTGAAGCGCTCAGCACCGCTGGGAACCCCCGCACCGCGTATGAGGTTTCCAGCGGGATCGCGATGGTAGACGTCGGCGAGCTCGATGACTCCGTTCTCCACCCGCCCCGACAGGGCGGCGACCTCTCTGACGGTACGGCGCCCGTGGCGGTCCAGGTCCAGATGGACCACGAGGTCAATGGCTCCGGCGACGGTGGGAACCACGAAGGCACTGGAGACGTTCTCGCCCGCGAGCAGTGGCAACGTGCAAATCTTGATGACAGCCTCGCGTGCGGAGTTGGCGTGGATCGTGCACATGGCTGGGAGCCCTGAGTTCGTGGCTATCAGCAGGTCCAGGGCCTCGGCCTCGCGCACTTCTCCGATGATGAGACGGTCGGGGCGCATGCGCAGAGCCTCCTTGACCAGACGGCGCAGGCTGATCTCACCGACGCCCTCAAGGTTGGGTGGCCGGGTCTGCATAGCCACACAGTCACGGTTTCTCAAAGCCAGCTCGAAGACCTCCTCGCAGGAGATGACCCTCTGGCCCCCGGGGATGGCGCCGGCGAGGGCTCTTACCATGGTGGTCTTCCCGGCCTGGGTAGCACCCGAGACCAGGATGTTGAGGCCGGACTGAACGGAGGCATCCAGAAAGGCCGCTGCCTGACTGGTCAGTGAGCCCATGCGCACCAGGTCACTGGTGCGCGAGGCCCGGGAGGTGTGCTTGCGGATGTTGACCGCCCAGTGCTGGGAGGTGATGGGCGGGATGACGACGTGAAGACGCTCGCCACCCGGCAGCTGGGCGTCGACGAAGGGACTGGACAGATCCAGACGGCGCCCGGAGGCTCGCAGCATCCGTTCGATCAGAACCGTGAGATCCTCACTCTCCAGGATCGTGGTAGTCAGCTCCGGACGCCCGGAACGGGCGATGAAGACGCGTCCGGGGTCGTTGACCCAGATCTCCTCAATGGACTCGTCATCGAGGTATCCCTGAAGGGGACCCAGGCCGGCTATGGAGTCGAGAACGTGGGAGCGGGCTCCTGCAGGGTCGATGAGCGGTGGAACAACTCCGGCATCGGAACGGCGCAGGTAGTCGTCCTCAGCCTCGGTGACGAGCTGTTCGAGGGCGGGGATGTCCGTGAGCGGGTCGATCCCGCGAGCACGAACCAGCTCACGAACCTCCGTCAGGAGGAGATCGGCGGCGTCCATATTGCCTCTCAGCGCGCGTCTGTGTGAATGGGACGAGTAGTGGGTGAACGAGGATGACCGCGGGGCTCAGGGATTCGGCGGTGAACCCCTACGCACCGGTCGGTCGGTGACCGTTGTCACGTAGGAACTCTAGGCCACCTCATCGTGAAATAGCCACCACCTTGGCAGTCCCTGTGGATAACTCAGGATCCCTCAAGAGCCATTGCATCTTCGTCAGCTCAGTTCGCGAAGCCTTCGACGTTTGCCGCCAGCGGACGGGCGCGGCTGTCCTGCGAAATATAGGACCTGTCGCCTACGGTTGGACCATGTCACAGCCTCCGCAGTCCCCGGACGCCCCCGGCACCACAGACGTCGATGCTGATATCGACAGCACCAGCGAGGCAGCGGCCTGCGACGTTGAGCCGACTGCGGCTCCGACTACCAGCACCCCCGATGATCGCCATGGGCATCACATCCAGCACCGCAGTGGGCACCATGGTGGACAGCGGGGTGAGCACCGAGAGACTTCACCCAGGGAGTACCGGGCCCCTGTAGTCGTCGCCCCACTACCCAACGCATCGGCCGGTCCACCGCAGGACGACCGGCCGGCTCCGACGACCCACCCCACCTCGGAGTCCCGCCCACATCACTCCGCCTTGGCCCTGGCCGCGATGGCGAGCGTCGCTGTCGCCGGCCTCAACCCGGTTCGTCTGGCGCTGCCGCAGTCCGAGACTCCGGAGCGGTACATCACCGGTGTCATCGACACCCAGGGCCGGCACTGGGAGGTTCATGAAGCGCGTACCGACACCGTTGGCGCATCCCTGGAGGCGGAGGCCGAGGTGCTGCGGCGCATCGGTCGGGTTGTCGACGACGGACGTCTCTCCTTCAACGTACCCCGTGTCAGCGGGTCCCTGCGCCTGCAGGGCGCCCACATCCAGGTGCGCTCCCACGTGGAGGGCAAGCCGATCCCCGTCGAAACGCTCCGCCCGGGGCCGGGAATGTCAGCGGGACTGGGCAAGGCGCTGGGGGAGATCCACGAGTTGCCGACATCGGTGATCTCCGAGGCGGGCATGCCGGTCTACGACGCCGAGGAGGTGCGCCGGCGCTGGCTGAGCCTGCTGGACGATGCCGCCGCGACGGGCAAGACCCCGCCAACGCTGCTGGGGCGCTGGGAGCAGGCACTGGAGGACACCGCCCTGTGGCGCTTCCGTCCCAGCGTGGTCCACGGCGACCTCGCCGAGGAGAACGTGCTGGTGGCCGGCGGGGCCGTGGTGGCCGTGCGCGGCTGGACTCAGGCGCACGTGGGTGACCCGGCCGAGGACCTGGCCTGGGTGTACTCCTCGGCACCTGTGGACTGCCTGGACTCCATCGAGGACGCCTACGACATCGCCCGTACCGAGGGGGTTGATCGGCACTTTCGCGAGCGGGCCGAGCTGGTCAGTGAGCTCAGCCTGGCGCGCTGGCTGCTGCATGGGATCAGGACCGGGGACAAACCGATCATCAACGACGCGGTGGCGATGCTGGAGGACCTGGCCGCCCAGGTGGGCGACGCCCCGCTGGTGGAGCCGGCCACACCCCGGCTGGCACCGGTGCCCGGGGAGCGCGAGACCGCCGAGCCCGATGCCGTCACCAACCCGGTGGCGATGGTCCCGGTTGACGACGAGGATGACTAGGCCCACGTCGTGTCCCACCGGGATCAGGTCAGCGGATTGAGGCTCAGAAGCACCAGGAAGGCGAGTGCCCACACCAGGTTGACGATGTTGAACAGGGCTCCGTCCAGCAGCGGTTTGCCGGGGTAGGGCAGACGGGTCAGGGCATACCACGGGAGAGCCTGTACCGGTGGAGTCAGGAGCAGCGACCATCGGGGGAAGGCGGTGGCCCCGGAGCCCAGAGCGATGCAGACAAGAACCCAGCCCAGCACCGTCAGCCCGATGGCGGGGATCCAGGCCTGCATGAGGAAGCGGTAGAGCCTGCGGGCATGCTCCAGGGCGGCAGGATCGGGCGCTTCGCCGTCCTGGTCTCCCTTACTCATCGTCTTGTCCGACACGTAGGTCCGGTAGGCCGCGTGCGCGCGCTCCGAGGCCAGCGCGAGTGGGTAGAAGGAGGCGTGGGCCAGGGGTGAGAGGCTGAACCCGATGCCGAGCAGCAGCACTCCTACCGTCCCGACCGGCGATCCGCGCAGCAGCACCCAGTGCGCGTAGAGGCCGGCGAGCATGAGCGGGACGGAGTAGTTGGCTACCAACGCGCCCCATCGCAGGCGGAGCTCGTTGATGCGCGTGTAGAAGGCGTAGGCGTCGTCTCCCATGAGATCGATGAAATCGCCGTGCTCGCTCCGGTCGGGCCGATGAAAACCGACGATGAGCGCATCACCGAGAATCCAGCACAAGGAGCTGATGAGGAAGGCAACGATCGACCAGGTCACCAGCATGCGGGGTCTCCTTGCAACGTCGGACGCGAAGAGCGAGTACGCGGACCGTGAGCGGCTCTGCGTCTGATCGAGACGGCGAGTCACAGGCAGTCCTGAAGGTGACGTTAGCCCGGCTGCTCAGGCGGGGGAAGAGCCGTCATCTCGTTAGGTGATGGCGAGTCCGGTGTCAGGGCCGCCTCGATCTGCTCGAGGCTGAGCAGACCGGCCGCGGCCAGCTCGTCGACATGCCCCCCGGGATAGTCGACGTACACGTAGGCGGCACGCACTGAACCGGCGGAGATCCCCTGGGAAACCGCCCAGGCGTGGACGTAGACGCTGAGCTGGTCCACGGGGACCCGACGACGCCCGGTCTTCCAGTCGACGATGAGCCATCCGGACCCATCCAGGCGGCGGAAGACGGCGTCCATGCGGCAGCGCAGGGTGGTGGCACCGATGGTGATCTCCCGGTCGATCTCGGTGTCGACCAGAACGTAGTCGTCCAGGAGCGGCAGGTTCTCCACCGTCCCCAGCCAGCGTTCAACACGTTGCCGGTCCTGGGGGGCGAGGTTGTCGGGAACGCCGGCCTCCCCCAGCCCGAACAGGGTACCGCGGGCGCTCAGGAGCTGGGCGACGGCGTCGTGGAAGACGGTTCCGAGCCGGCCCGCGACGCGCGGCTCCGGAGGCAAAGGACGGCGCAGGTCGAGAGCGAACCGCTGCCGGTCGGTGCGCAGATCGTCCAGGCGGGTGGCGGCCAGATGCTCGGGTAGGCGGACAGTGGGGGTGGCCGACGTCGCTCGGGCACGCTCGGCCAGGAGAAGACCGGTCTCCAGCCGCCAGCGTCGCAGCGCGTCATCGCTCGCCTCCGGTTCATGGCCGGAGCTCGTGGGCTCGGCCTTGGCAGGAGCCGGCTCAGCAACCAGCTCGCTGGGGCTCGCCTCGCTCATGGCGGCGGCGACCTGGGCGGCGGCCGCCTGCCGGGCTCGGCGCAGTGCGGCAGCCCGGTCCGTATCCGCTCCCCCGTCGTCGTGCGATCGCCCGTTGCCCAGCGCCTGAGCCCCCGGTGTCTCCGTCTGCTCGGCGTCCAAGGGCCAGATGCCCACCTGAGTCAGGGCGGTCAGCGGATTGGGCCGGGACTCGTCGAAGTCGACCCATCCGTCTGCGTAGGGGACAAGGAGGTCGCGCCGGCGGAGCTCGGTGAGGAATCGTGAGGGCCGGCGCGGCTTGGAGGCGGTCTTGGACAGGTGGGAACCGGTCAGGAGGAGATCGTGGCGGGCCCGGGTGAAGGCGACGTAGGCCAGGCGGCGCTCCTCGCGCAGGCTCTGGCGTCCCAGCGCCTCCTTGTAGGCGGTCATCGTCTCGGTCAGGAGGGGCTTGTCCGTGACGGCCGGACTGAGGTCGCCGACGGTGAAGGGGGGAAGGTCGTCGGCGTCGGCCCGCAGAGGGAAGGGGAAGGTCGAGGTACTCCCCATCCAGCCGGTCTCCACCACGCGCAGGTCCTCTTTGACGCTGCTGGTGTAGGAGGGGAAGACCTGCTCGTCCATACCGGGCACGGCGACGACGTCCCACTCCAGGCCCTTGGCGGCGTGAACGGTCAGGAGCTGGACCGCCCCGGGCGTGGGGTCGACCTCGGGGGCGCTCATGGCGTCCTCATGTTCCTCGGCGGCGTCGAGCCACTCCAGGAAACCGGTAGGCGTCGGGGTGTCGGTGTCCGTCGCGTAGGCGAGGGCCGTCGCCTGGAAGGAGTCGAGGGCGCGATGCCCCATCGGGTTGTCGACCCTGGCGGCGATCTCGATATCAAGATCGAGGGCCTGCTCGGCCAGGGCGACGAGGTCGGGAAGCGGCAGGGACAGGGCCTCCCGGACGCACCTGATCGCTCGGGCGGTGCGCAACGCGACGGCCAGCCCCGCAGGAGTCAAGTCATGGGAAGCAGTGGCCGTGGTCTCCTCCGCCCCTTCGTCCTGCCATCGCAGCAGGGCGTCCAGAGCCTCGCTGAGCAACGGCGAGTCAACCTGGTCACCGCTGCCGTCCGCGCCGTTCCGGGCGCTCTGCGTCGGAGGTCGGAGGAGCTCACGGGCCAGACCCGCCAGGGCGTGCAGGTCACTGGCACCGATGCCGAAACCGGTCAGGAGCCTGACCACCCGGTCCCCGCGCTCGGGGTCCGTGGCGGCAGTCAGCAGGGCACGGACGTCGGCGACCTCGGGGACGTAGAGCATCCCACCCAGGCCGATGATCGTGTAGGGCAGACCAGTCTTCTCCAGTTCGGCGGCGATGGGTTCCATCTGTGCCCGGGTCCGGCACACAACGGCCATCTCGGCGTCAGGAGACCAGCGCTCGGTGAGGAAGGCGGCGACGGTACGGGCCTCCTCGGCGGGGTCCTGGAGGAAGGCTCCGTGCACAGTCCCGGGCTTCAGGCCGAAGGCGACGGGCCGGGCCCGCAGGGGGGCGACGGTGATGTGCTCTCCCACCGGGTCCCCGTCCTGCACGACGCCGGAGCGCAGTGGCTCGGAGACGGCGTTGGCGGCGTCGAGGATAGTGGAGTCGTTGCGCCAGGAGGTCGACAGCTCCAGGACGGGGGCGGCATCGGCCGGCGGTTCCCCGGAGGCGAGGCGGGCGGTGCCACTGGGGTTGAAGCGCTGGTGGAAGGTGTCCAGGGCTCCGGCGCTCGCCCCGCGCCACCCGTAGATGGCCTGGTGGGGGTCGCCGACGGCGGTCACCCCGGAGTCGGCGAAGAGGGCGGACAGGAGCCGAACCTGGGCGACCGAGGTGTCCTGGAACTCGTCGAGCAGGACGGCGGGATACTGCTCCCTCACCTGGACGGTCACCTCGGGAACGGACTCGGCGATGGTGCAGGCCAGGGCGATCTGGTCTCCGAAGTCGAGCAGGCCGTGACTTCGCTTGTAACCGTGCAGCTCGGCGACGACGTCGAGCAGGGCCTCCCACTCGCTCATGACGGCGGGCGCCTTGCCGACCAGGGTCTTGCAGCCCTTGATGGAGGCCAGGGCGGTGAACTGCTCGGTCAGGTCGGCCAGGTCCTTGACTGCCTCATCAATGGTCAGCAGGTTCTGGCTCAGGGCATCGCCCAGGACCAGGACGGCGTTCGTGTTGTGAATGAGGCTCTCGTTGGGAAGTGGAAGGGTGCGGGCCTCGAGCAGGGAGGTGACGATCTGCCAGGAGCGGGCCTGGGTGATGAGGACGGAGTCGGGGTCGACGCCGATGCGCAGGCCGTGGTCGCGCACCAGGCTGCCGGCGAAGGAGTTGTAGGTGGCGATCATCGGCTCGCCGACGTCGGTGGTATCGACAGCATCGATGGTCTCGACGCCAGTCCCGTCGGTCTCCGGCGCCGTGACCGGGAGCAGACCGGCGGCGCCGAGGCTGGCCAGGCGGGAGGCGACACGCTGGTCCAGCTCGGCGGTGGCCTTTCGGGTGAAGGTCAGTCCGAGGACCTGGTCGGGACGGACCTGCCCGGTGGCGACCAGGTAGACGACCCGCTGGGCCATGGTGGCGGTCTTGCCCGAGCCGGCTCCGGCAACGACCAGGAGCGGACTGAGTCGGTGGGCGATGACGCGTGCCTGTTCCTGGGTGGGGGTGTGGATGTCGAGCGCCTCCGCGAGAGTCCGCGGGGTGAGCTCGCGAGCTCTGGTGGGGGTCATGAGACGACTCTCCTTCCCTCGACCTGGACGGGGCAGGAGTCCTTGACCATGCAGGTGCGGCAGTGATCGCCGGTGCGGGCCTCGATCA
>NZ_CAUROW010000062.1:0-11647 GCF_963526355.1 uncultured Actinomyces sp.
CGGGGGGGCACCCCCCCCACCGGGCCGGGTGGCCGCCCAAGGCCGGCCACCGGCCCACACGCACTCCGGTGAGCCCATTCACCTGATCAATCATCACGCCGACTCGGCCTGGCGCCAGAACGGCTCAAGCACCTGCGCCAACGGCTCCGCCTCCTGCATCGGCAGGGAGTGGGTGGCGTCCTTCCAGGTCTGCACCCGCGCACCCGGCAGCAGCTCCTCGGCGCGCTCGGCGGCCTTCCCCCCGCCCGCCACGGAGTCCCTCCCTGCGATCGCGACGTAGACGGGCATGGTCAAGGCACTGGCCTCCTCCTTCGTCAGCGGCGAGGGGGTGGGCAGATCGGCCTCGAAGTGCTCCGAGCCGGCCTTGATCATGAGAGCCAGGGGATCCGATCCGGCGAAGTCCTCGCCCCCGATCCGCCCCAGCGCCTTCTCACGCAGGCTCTCGGGAAGCCCCGGTAAGGAGGCGACCATCACCCAGCCGAGTTTTCCGGCCGGCGGGTAGGCGAAGGTGAAGACCGGCTCCAGCAGAGTCAGGGATCGGACCCGGTGGGGATGGAGCCGCGCATAGGCCGTAGCGGTCGCTCCGCTGAAGGAGTGCCCGACGAGGTGGGCTCCCCGGGGCGCGACGGCGCTGACCACCTGATCGATCCAGGAGGCCTGGTCCTCCATCGACGTCAGCGGAGCGGACTGGACGGACAGTCCCGCGTCTCCGAGCGCGTCGAAGGCGATGACCTGCCGCGCGCGCATCAGGATGGGGACGTTCGCGGACCACATGGGCACTCCCGATGAGCGCCCGGGCAGCAGGACAACGGGGGATGAGTCGAGATCGGCTGCCCTGTTCTCGGCGTCCCAGATGTAGACCCGCACGGTTCCGAAGTCGGTGGGGACGTCCTGCACCGAGCTGGGCGTCGGCATGGCCCCCATGGCCTGCCGGTAGTAGCCGACGTACTCCGCGCGTCCTTGAACCGTCTTGAAGTACCCGACGTCGGCAGACCCTATGACGGTTCGGCCGATGCTCACCGCACCTGCGAGCGCGAGCACGACCACGAGCAGCCTTGCCGCACGCCGGGCCGCAGACCTGCGGGGAGCACCCGGAGGACGGCTCCGCCGGAGGGACGGTAGGTGCCGGACACGGGAGCACACTTTTTGCAGTACGTTCATATTGTTATGATAGTACGGTACGCATGTATTGTGAAGGGATGCCCAAGATCGTCGACCACGAGCAGCGCCGGACCGAGATCATCCACGCCCTGTGGCAGGTCATCTACGAGCAGGGCATTCATGCGGCCTCCTACCAGGCGGTGGCACGGGCCGCCGGGATCTCGGTCGGGCGGATCCAGCACTACTTCACCTCCAAGCAGGACCTGGTGCGCGCCGGCTGCCAGGCCATCGTGGACACCGCGGAGTCAGTCCATCTCGGGCGCACCGAGGCGCTGGAGCCGCTCGACGCCCTGACCGAGCTGCTCCTCCAGCCGCTCCCCCGCACTGAGGCGCTTCGGCTGGGTATCTCGGTCTGGTATGCCTACCTGGCCCGGGCCACGGCGGATCCGCAGATCGGGGAGATCCTCGCCAAGGCATCCCGCGGAGCACTGGAGTACGCGGCCCGCCTGCTCGAATGCGCCGGAGCGCCGGCACAGGAGGCGGAGCGTCTGATCGCCCTGAGCAATGGCCTGGCCCAGGCCGCCATGGTGGGAGCGGTGACCGTGGAGGAGGCCGCGCATGTTCTGCACCAGGAGGTCGACTCGCTCAAGGCCCTCTCAAGGGGGTGATGACGATCCTCCACCACCCGTGCGGCCGCAGCGCTCAGCGCAGACCCACGATCTCGCCGGTGGCGACGTCGACGTCGATGCGCTCGGCCGCGGGATGACTCGGCAGCCCCGGCATGGTGGATAGGCTCCCGCAGATCGCGCAGACGTAACCCGCCCCGGCGGCCAGGCGCACCTCGCGCACCGGGAGTCTCCATCCGGTGGGAGCGCCCTTGAGGCCGGGCTCGGCGGACAGGGACAGCGGGGTCTTGGCGACGATGACGGGCAGATTCCCGAAGCCGCCGCGCTCGTAGTCGTCTAGGAGCCTGCCCGCGGCGGGGGCGTAGTCCACGCCGTCAGCACCGTAGAGGGCGGCCACTTTGGCGATCTTGGTGCGCAGGTCGTCCTGCGGCTCGTAGACGGGTCGGATGGAGACCGTATCGCCGGCCTCCTGGCAGGCTTCGACGACGGACCGGGCCAGATCGAGACAGCCCTCACCCCCTCGAGTGACGGGATGACAGACGGCGACTCGGGCCCCGGCATCGCGTGCAATACGCTCCACCTCCTCGATCTCGCTGTCGTGGTCGGTGGGGAAGACATTGACGGCCACAACCGGAGCGACACCGAAACCCCGCACGATCTGCAGGTGCTTGAGCAGATTGGCAGCGCCGGCACGCACGTCCTCGACACTCTCCTGGAGCATGCTCTCAGGAAGGTTCTTGCCGCTGACGAGGCGGTGGCGCCCGGAATGGGCTTTGAGTGCCCTGACGGTCACCACGACGACGGCCGCGTGCGGATACATACCGGAGACGGCGCACTTGAGGTCTACGAAGCGCTCCAGCCCCATGTCCGCCCCGAAGCCGGCCTCAGTGAGGACGTACCCGCCGTCGCGCACACCCGCCGCCGCGACGCGGTCGGCGATCACCGAGGAGCAGCCGGTGGCGATGTTCCCGAAGGGGCCGGTATGGACCAGGACGGGCACCCCCTCACCGGTGCGCAGAAGATTGGGCTCGAGCGCATCGCGCAGGACGGCGCACATGGCCCCAGCGGCCCCCAGGTCCTCGGCACTGACCCACCCCCCGCTGCGATTGCGACCGATGTCGATTCGTCCCAGACGCTCACGCAGGTCGGCCAGGTCCGTGGCCAGAGACATGATGACCATGACCTCGCTCGCCGGGGTGATGTCGAAGGAGGCCTGCCGGGTGACACCGTCGAACCTGGTCCCCAGTCCCGTGACGATGTGGCGCAGGGCGCGGTCGTTGACATCCAGGACCCGGGGCCAGGTGATGGTGCGCTCGTCGATGTCGAGCTCGTTGCCGTGGTGCAGGTGGTTGTCGATCATCGCCGACAGGAGGTTGTGGGCGGCGGTGATCGCGTGGAAGTCGCCGGTCAGGTGCAGATTCATGCGCTCGGCGGGCAGAATTCGAGCGCCCCCGGATCCCCCTGCACCGCCCTTGATCCCGAAGGTGGGTCCCATGGCGGATTGACGCAGGGTGAGCGTGGAGCGCTCGCCCCGGCGGGCCAGGGCCTGGACCAGGCCGATGGCCGTGGTGGTTTTGCCCTCCCCGAAGGGCGTGGGAGTCATGCCGGCGACCACGACGTAATGACAGGCCTCTCCCCGCCCGCCGATGTCCCCCATGGCATTCACGTCGATTTTGGCGACGTCGCGACCATATGGGATGACGTGCTCTGCCGCGATGCCGGCCCGAGCAGCGAGGTCGTGGAGGTCGGGGGCGGCCTGGGCGCCGTCCCGGTCGGATTCGCTCATGGGCCAAGCGTAGGGGCAGGTGGTGCGGTCAGCGCGCCTCCGAGGGCCGCCGGCATGCAGACCTTTCGGGGGGGGCGGCGGTAGTCTTCCTGCATGTCGCTGCGCCCCGATCTACGCAATGTACTGTCGAACTCTGGGCCGGAGAGGACAGCCGCCTTCTCCGACGCGGTGATCGCCATCGCCATGACCCTCTTGGTGCTGGACATCAAGGCTCCCGAGGTGGGCAGCCGCGCGGAGTACGACGCCGCCCTCCTGGACGCCGTACCCCAGCTCGGCGCGTTCCTGCTGAGCTTCTACCTCATGAGCAGGATGTGGGTGTCGCACCATGCCTACCTGTCCGCACTGACCCACATCGACCGCGACCTGCTGAGATGGAACTGCGTCATGCTGTTCTTCATGGCGCTGACTCCTCTGCCCACGTCCATGCTCGCCAAGAACGCCTACGGCTCGCCTGTTCCCGGGATCTTCTACGCCCTGGTCATATCCGGCACACAGATGTGCATGATGGCACTGTGGCGGCATGCCTGGAAGGCCGGCCTCATGGTCAGCGACATCACCCCGGAGACCTACCGGCACACGCAGCGCAGTTCGGTATCGCTGCTGGTGATCTTCTTGACCTCAGTACCCCTCATCGTCGTCTGCGGGCAGTGGGCGATGCTGTTCTGGCTCCTTGCGCCTGTTGTCAGCGTCGTCACCAAGCGCCTGGACGCCAGGCGGGCGAAACGCAAAGGCCTTCAGCCAGGCGATATGTGACCCTGTAGAGCGCACGTGGGCCACGTGGGCTATGGCCCGCGTAGCCCACGTGAGTACGGACGGGCAGCCGATCGCACCCGCCCGCACGACGAGCACAGCGTCACCTGCGCGCCGTCGAGTCCCTCAGTCCTGGCCGGCCAGAGCCTGCTCAATGGCGCACATGGCGACCTCGTGGGAGTAGCCTTTGCGGCCCAGCAGCGCCAGGGCGCGGCGCCGTCGCACGAGCGGATCGAGTCCCCGGGTCGCCGCTAGTTTCTTGCGCGCCAGGGCCAGGGCCGCATCCGCCTCATCACCGGATTCGATCTGCTCCAGAGCCGAGCGGATGTGCTCCTCCCCCAGCCCCTTGCGGCGCAGCTCCTCGGCGATGGCCTTGCGGGCGGCGCCTTTCTCGGCGAAGCGGGTGCGCGCCAGGGTGGCGGCATAGGCGGCGTCGTCAACGACACCGGCGGATTCAAGCCGATCGAGGACCTCGGCGGCAACACGGGGGTCCACCTCCTTGCGCTCCAGCAGATCCGCCAGGGCCGCACGTGGTGCAGCACTACGGTCGAGGCGGCGCAGAACGACGTCCCGGGCCGCCTCAACCGCCTGCGCATGGGCGTCAGGGGTGAGCCACGCCATCAGAACCCACCGGCGTCCTCACCGAAGATGGTGTCTGCATCGTCCGCCGAGGCACTCTTGACCGCTTTAGCGGCCTTAGAGGACTTGGCGGCGGCAGTACCCTTCTTCCCACGGCTGCGGGCAGACTTGACCGCGCTCGTGGCAGCAGTGTCACCGCTGTCCACCGGGATGGCGGCTGCGGCCACGGCCGCCTCGGCGGCGGCCATCTCCTCAGCCTCCCGGGCCTTGCGACCCGGCTCACCGATCCCCAGGGCGGCAAGAATCTTCTCCTCGATCTCAGCGGCCAACTGCGGGTTGTCCTTGAGGAAGTTGCGGGCGTTCTCCTTGCCCTGACCGAGCTGGTCCTCCCCGTAGGTGAACCAGGCCCCCGACTTGCGCACCACGGCGTTATCCACACCCAGGTCCAGCAGGCTGCCCTCGCGGGAGATGCCCTGGCCGTAGAGGATGTCGAACTCGGCCTGTTTGAAGGGCGGTGCCATCTTGTTCTTGACGACCTTGACCCGGGTACGGTTGCCCACGGGCTGGTCTCCGTCCTTGAGCCCGCCGATGCGGCGCACGTCCAGGCGCACGGAAGCGTAGAACTTCAGGGCCTTCCCGCCGGTGGTGGTCTCCGGGTTGCCGAAGAACACACCGATCTTCTCGCGCAACTGGTTGATGAAGATGGCGGTGGTACCGGTGGAGGACAGCGCGCCGGTGATCTTGCGCAGCGCCTGGCTCATGAGCCGCGCTTGGAGACCGACGTGGGAGTCCCCCATCTCTCCCTCGATCTCGGCCTTCGGGACCAGAGCCGCCACGGAGTCGATGACGATGATGTCCAGACCGCCCGAGCGCACGAGCATGTCGGTGATCTCCAGAGCCTGTTCGCCGGTATCCGGCTGGGAGACCAGGAGGTTGTCAATATCGACGCCCAGTGCCTTGGCGTAGACCGGGTCAAGGGCGTGCTCGGCGTCGATGAAGGCCGCGTTGCCGCCGGCTCGCTGCGCACTGGCCACAGCATGCAGGGCGACGGTTGTCTTTCCGGAGGACTCCGGCCCGTAGACCTCGATAATGCGGCCTCGCGGGAATCCCCCGACCCCCAGGGCCACGTCAAGAGCCACCGACCCCGTGGGGATGACGGACACCGGCGGACGGGTGTCGTCCCCCAGGCGCATGACGGATCCCTTGCCGAAGTTCTTGTCGATCTGGGCGAGGGCTGTGGCCAGGGCCTTGGAGCGGTCCTGGGTCTGGCTGGCTGCAGGCATTGTTCTACCTCGGTTCTCAGGGCGGCTCTCAGCCGCGGCGGGCATGGCTGGTCAACTTCGACGAGGTCCCCTCTCCGGGGCTCACCAACGACGGTATGCCTGACCACTGACATCTATCTCCGCACCTCATCAGCCCTGTGGACTTCAGGTGCGTCGTCGTCGTTCGTGGACAACAGTACCCGAACACCTGTTCGATCGCGACATCGTCGTCACCTGCGTGCCGAGCACCCCATCTCGTCGACGTACATCAGCGGAGGCGGTTGGAGCGGAAGATCCAGCGCTCGGAGTCCGAGCGTTCGGTCTCGTCGCACAACAGGGCCCACACACGCTCGGGCATCACCCCACCGTCGAGCGCCTGCACGCAGGTCACGTTCAACTCGGGCAGAACCAGGTCCTGTGCCAGCGACCGACCATATGCCGAACCAAAGACCACTTCGACGGCATCCCAGAACTCCGAGTGCTTCACCACTCCCTCTTCCTTCAACAGACACCCCGGCGGCGGGCCCACTCATCGTGGTCCCGCCGCCGGGGCCGGTCAACACGTCGGCTACTGCCAGCGGACGCCTCGAGGGCACCGCACTGAGGGTATTAGCGGATGATCACCTCAGGGTGACCCCCTGCTGACGCACAAGCTCGTCTGGAACTGTGTCCGGAATCACGACGCCTTCGGTCAGGGCGATGCGATCGGAGACCTCGCGCAGCACCATGGACAAAGGAGCATCGAGCGCCTGGCAGATAGAGGCGAGCAACTCGGAGGACGCCTCCTTCTGACCCCGCTCGACCTCGGAGAGGTAACCCAGCGAGACGCGAGCCTGCGAGGAGACCTCGCGCAGCGTGCGCCCCTGATGCTGCCGAACGCCACGCAGAACCTCTCCGATCTCGCGACGCAAGACAACGTTCTCATGCTTAGGAGCGTCCACGGACGCACCGTACCCTGCCCCAGGTCCCTGGCGCGTCAGCATCCGGTTATTGATCGGGCGAGTGGTACGGGGGTGAGTCGTGTTGTTCATCGTCTGGCACAACCATTCACGTCGCGGATTCATTCCCGCCACGCGAGGCCAGTTCTCCGGCTCCGGTGGCGTTGTGCCCAACTCTACCGGCATTCCTGAAAGAAACCTGAAATGCATCTTAGCCTGCGGCCTGTAGGTGATCTGCATCTGATGAGCAGCGGTCAAGGCCACATTCCACAGCCTTCCTCGTTGAGGAACTCCATGGTCAGCTCGATCACATCCAGCGCAGTCCGACGTCGGATCTGCCGGCGATCCCCGTTCAGGTGCAGCTCACGATGAGCCTCACCCCAGGAGGAGGCGACGGCGATATGGACCGTTCCCGCCGGATGCCCTCCAGCCGACCTCGGCCCCGCCACCCCGGTGGTCGCCAGCCCCACATCCGCCCGGAGGAGCCGGCGCACGCCGTGCGCCATCTGGAGGGCGACGTCGCGGTCCACCGGCCCGGTCCGCTCCAGATGGGCGCCATCCACGCCGAGCAGCTGCGCCTTGACGCGGGTGGCGTAGGCGATCACCGCACCCACCAGCACACGAGAGGCGCCAGGAACTCCGACCAGGGTCGAGGCCACCTGCCCACCCGTCAGCGACTCGGCGATCGCCAATGTCACTGCGCGACGCTCGGCGGCTCGCAGGAGCCCAGTCGCCGCGTAGGCGCAGCGCCCCTCATCGTCCCCTTCCTCCTTGACCGGATCCCTCGCCCCAGGCCGATCACTCATCGACGCGTCCGTCCTGACGACTCAGGCGTACAGCCTGGCGCACATAGTCCAGGCCGGTGACCACGGTGACGATGAGCGCAGCGGCCACGACAACATAGGCAGCCTTGACCAGAAGGTCAGCCAGGCCGGCGAACAGGAAGAAGTAGGACCACGGGGCGAGCAGCCCTACGAGCCCCATCATCTGGAGGGTCGTCTTGATCTTGCCACCCCGCGAGGCCGCCATGACGGCACGGCGCAGCATGAAGAAGCGCATCACCGTGATACCGAGCTCGCGCACGACGATGAGGATCGTGACCCACCACCACAGTCTGCCGTTGACGCTGAGCAGGACGAAGGCGGACAGGGTCAGCGCTTTGTCCGCGATCGGGTCGGCGATCTTGCCGAAAGAGGTCACCAGCCCCCATGAACGTGCCAGCTGGCCATCGAGACGGTCCGTGAACGCGGCTACGACGAAGACCACGACGGCCACAAGCCTGGCCCGGTCCCCCGGCAGCAGCGAGAGCCAGATGAAGACAGGCACGAGCAGCAGTCGCAGCACCGTCAAGGCGTTGGCGATGTTGAGCAGCGGCGCCTGCTCTGGCCGAGCAGGGCTGTCCGGGGCGGTCGAGGCGTTCATCAGGGTCAGCCTAGTAGTGCACGCCCTCACACCGCCGAAGAAACCTCGAAACACGTCCGGAGAACGACTCACATGCGCACCAGTTCCCGAGCGCCAGCGCCACCACCGCACGGGACGCACCCGGGGAGCCCTCCCCATCAGCCACTATTCCCCGGAAACTCGGGCCTCACACCCGATGGCCTCGAAAGTGGCCTCGAGTCATCCAGACTCTCCTAAGATTCGGTTCTTACGTTCATTGATATGTTTACCTCTACATTATCCACCCAGTTCCTGTCGAAGATCTACAACCATGAAGGCGGATGCCGCGCCAACGGACTCACCCTGGACCGGTCGTGTTCGTCCGACCGGGAGCATACGAGCACCAGACGCGCTCTTCTCCGCTCACGAGGGCCGGGGCGAGCAGCGGCTGTGGCCTTCGCCGTTGCACTCACAGTTGCCGGCTGCGGGACGGGCACCGGACAAGCGCAGACCGGTGACACCGCCGGAACCACGGCGGGCAGCACCCGTGAGCAGGAAAGAGACGGACAGGATGCAACCGCGCCCGGCACTACGCTCCCCACCGATGCCGGCGGATCCCAGGACGTGACCTTCACCGTGGGCTATGCCGGGGACGTCCTCATGCACATGCCGGTTCTGAACTCCACTCCGGGGGCCTCCGGGGACATCACCGACAACGTTGCTGCCGAGACCCCTTGGGTCGAGGGCCTGGACCTGGCCCTGTGCGGAATGGAGGTTCCCGTCGCTCCGGACGGGGTCTACTCGGGCTTCCCCACCTTCGGCACCTCCTCCGAGGTCGTCGGCGCCTTGGCGAGATCCGGTTGGGACGGTTGCGCGACCGCATCCAACCACTCCGTGGACCGGGGTGAGGCAGGAGTCATCGCCACGTTGGACGCCTTGGACGAGCACGGCCTGGGGCACGCCGGTACCCACCAGAGCGCGAAGGACGCCTCCGCGCCCTTCGCGCTCTACGAGCTCAAGCGCGGAGGCCGTACGGTGACCGTGGCCCAGATCTCCACGACTATGGGACTCAACGGCTTGGAGGACCCCACCGGGTACTCGGTGTCACTCAATGACGTCAATGCCATCACGAAGGCCGCGAAGTCGGCTCGGGCGGCGGGCGCCGATCTTGTCGTCGTCCACTCGCAGATCGGCCAGGAGTACGAGACCACACCCGATGAGGAGCAGGTCTCCTACGCGCAGGACCTCGCCGACAGCGGGCAGGTCGACATCTTCTTCGGCGCCCACCCCCATGTGCCCCAGCCGGCTGAGAAGCTCGACGGCGGCGTCAAGGGCAAGGGGATGTGGGTGTCGTACTCGGCCGGCAACTACATCTCCAGTCAGAACGAGTCCTACTGCGGCCCGTTGTCCGACGTCGGTCAGCTGGTCTGGGCCGACGTCACCTCCCACGCCGACGGCTCGGTGAGCGTGAACTCACTGAACTGGCACCCGTTCACGGTGGATCAGGAGGGCGGCTACAACGTCAGGGATCTGGCGGCGCTCCACGACGGAGAGCATGCCGAGGGCCTGGGGCTGAGCAAGCAAGAGATCGACAGACGTTGGAACATGCTCGACTCAGACGTCAAGGACACCTCGACGATGGCCAAGAAGCCTCCGAAACCCACTGGACCGGCTCCGACAGTCCTCGGTCGGGACGAAGTGCTCAAACGAGTGGAAGCGCACCCGGCCCCGTCCGACACGCCATCGTCCTCGCCGTCCACGGGATCCAGGCCCCGGGCGAGTCAGAAGCCGAACCGATCGTCGTCCACTCCCACCTCATCGGCTTCAGAAACGGAGGAATCGGAGCCGAGTTCCAACGAGCTGCCGGAGCCCTCCGAGAGCGATGAGGGCTAGCACCGGCCGTACGAGAGAGGGACCGGGGTCACCATGATGAGCCGCGACCGGTAAGCGACCATGCGTCCTCAGACCCCTCCTCGACAGATGCATCATCCCAGGACTCCGACTCCGGCAGGTTCAGATCGGCCTCCAATGGATCCGCGCTGTAGCGGTTCGACGACAGGGCCGTTGTGCGGGGCTCACCAGTACCAGGAACCGGTGGACCGCCGGACGAGGGAGCCTCCTGGACATCCTCTGAGACATCCGGGGTCCCAGCGCTCCCGGGCGCGCCACCCTCCCCCTTGATCCAGGCCAGGGTCTCCTCGAGCTGCTCGGGTTGAACGAGGACATCACGGGCCTTGGACCCCTCCGAGGGGCCGACGACCTCGCGGGACTCGAGCAGGTCCATGAGGCGCCCGGCCTTGGCGAAGCCGACGCGCAGTTTGCGCTGGAGCATGGAGGTGGACCCGAACTGGCTGGAGATGATGAGCTCGGCGGCCTGCAGGAGCAGGTCCATGTCGTCACCGATCTCCTCGTCGATCTGCTTCTTGACCTCCGGGACGATGACGTCCTCACGGTACTCGGGGGTCAGCTGGGACTTGACATGCTCGACAACACAGCGGATCTCGGACTCGGTGACCCACGAGCCCTGGATACGCACCGGCGTGGAGGCCCCGGGGCCGAGGTAGAGGGCGTCACCCTGACCGGTGAGCGTCTCGGCCCCGTTCTGGTCGAGGATGACGCGGGAGTCCAGCTGAGAGGCGGTGGCGAAGGCCAGGCGTGAGGGGACGTTGGACTTGATGAGGCCGGTGACGACCTGGGCGACGGGCCTCTGTGTCGCCAGGACAAGATGGATTCCGGCGGCGCGGGCCAGCTGGGTGATGCGCTGAATGGATGCCTCGACGTCTTTGGGGGCGGTCATCATGAGGTCGGCGAGCTCGTCGACAACGACCAGGAGGTAGGGGTAGGGGCTCAGCTCACGTTGGGAGCCGGGTAGGGGCTGAACGTCTCCGGCACGCACCGCCTTGTTGAAGTCGTCGATGTGCTTGAAGCCGAAGGAGGCCAGGTCGTCGTAGCGGGCGTCCATCTCACGTACCACCCATTCCAGGGCCTCGGCTGCCTTCTTCGGAGAGGTGATGATCGGGGTGATGAGGTGCGGGATACCCTCATAGATGGTCAGCTCGACCCGCTTGGGGTCGACCAGCACCATGCGCACCTCCTCGGGAGTGGCACGCATCATGATCGAGGTGATCATGGAGTTGACGAAGGAGGACTTACCTGATCCGGTCTGACCTGCCACCAGCAGGTGCGGGGTCTTGGCCAGGTTAGTGACGACGTAGTCGCCCTCGA
>NZ_CAUROW010000063.1:0-11257 GCF_963526355.1 uncultured Actinomyces sp.
AGAAGATGATCAGCTCGACGCTGGAGGCTCCCGCCTCCTGGCCCAAGCGGCTCATCACGCGTTGTCTCCAAGTCCTCATGAGGGCACCGGCTTTGTGCTCTATCAGTTACCGCCGATCGAGGGCAGTTCGAGACCTTTGGTGCCGTTGGAGACCATGCTGTAGACGGCGCGGCCCACGAGCGCGGCCAGGACGATGAGGAAGCCGGTGATGATGACCCACTCAACGGTGGAGGCCCCCTTCTCCTCGGCGAGGCGGCGCCCCACCTTGTCTCGGACGTCGCCGGCGAGTACCTGGAGGGTGACGAGTAGGGACAGCATGGTTCTCCTTCTTTCTTGTGTGTGTGCCTTGTTCGTGTATGCGAAGGGGGTTGGTGGCGGGCAGGGGACGTGGGGCTCGCAACGAGTCCGTGATTCCGGTCAGGGATGAGTGGACATCGAACCCATGATTCCGGTCAGGGCCGGATAGACGAGGAAGACGATGAATCCCATGGCGACCACGAGCTGGGCCACGAGCATGGACTCGGAGTTCTCTCCGGCCTTGCCCTCGGCGTCGGCCAGGTCGCGGCGGCGCATGCTGGAGGCCCGGGCGCCGAGGGACTCCCGGATCTTGGCGCCGTCCTCGGCCACGAGGGCCAGGGCGGCGGACAGGTCGCGCAGCTCGTCGATGCGCAGCTGGGTGCCCAGCTGGCCCAGGGCCTCCCAGGGGGTGTCTCCGCGCAGGCGGGCCACATCGAGGGCGTTGCGGATGCGCATCATGGCGGGGTCGTCGGAGAGGCTGGATGCGGCGTCGAGCGCCTCGGGAACGCCCCGGCCGGCCGACAGCGACATGGCGACCAGGTCGAGGAAGGAGCCGACGACGTGGCGGAAGTCCCGGCGGGCCTCCTCGGCCTCGCGGCGCAGGCGGGCCGTGGGCAGTAGCAGTCCCACCATGCCCAGCACGATGCTGAACAGGAGGGGCATGGACCAGTCCAGGGGTGCTCCCAAGATCTGCATGAGCCCGACGACGGCCATCGGGGCCGTGAAGGCCCCCAGCCCGATGAACAGGGAGGTGAGCAGGTGCCGCTCCAGGGAGCGCCCCACCACGGACAGGTCGGTGGTCAGGAAGGTGAGGTCGACCCCCGTGCGCCGGGCCAGGGAGGCGATCCTGAGGCTGAGGACGTCCGCCCACGGGGGTATCGCGGACTCGGAGGGGTTGAGCCTGCGCGCGTCCTCGCGGATCCGCCCCTCGCTGCGGCGGGTGTCCAACTCGGCCAGCGCCGCGGCCGGCTGGGTGACGGGCGGGGCGAGGATGAGGACGAGGAACAGGACGCCCGCACCGCTGATCGCCCCGCCGACGAGGATCCAGGTCATCATTCCTCCTCACCCCCAGCCTGCGCGGTGGCGGTCAGGAAGCGCCGGGGCAGGCGCACGCCCGCCAGCCGCCGCATCCAGAGCATCCCCATCGCGAACAGGGCGACGACGACGAGCAGCACCAGCTGCCCCTGCACGCTGGAGTAGGGGGCCACGAAGCTGCGGTTGAAGACCGCCAGGCCCAGCATGATGACAATTGAGAAGATGACGACGATCTGCGCCGAGCGCCGGGTGCCGGCGCGGGAGGCCGAGACGCGCTGACGCATGTCGAGCTCGGAGCGCGCGGTGTCCGCCAGGGCGCCGAGCAGCTGGCGCAGGCCCGGGCCGCGCAGGCGGGCGTTCATGATGAGAGCGGAGACGATGAGGTCCGCCGTCGGGTCGCCCAGGCTGTCCGCGAACTGGCGCAGCGCCGTCGGCAGAGGGACGCGTACGCGCATGCGGTCGGCCAGGAGGGCCAGGTCCTCGCGAATGACCGGGGCGGAGGCGTAGACGGTCGCCGGGATCGCCTGCTCCAGGCCCACCGCGCCCGCGATCGTGTCCCGCAGGGACTCGGCCCAGGTGGCCAGGGCCTCGACCTTGGCCGCCGAGCGCTTCTCCTCCTTCGCGCCGCCGAACAGCATCGGCCAGACGAGCACCAGGACGGCCCCGGCGACGGCGAGGACGACCCACCATGTGAGGACCAGCACCGCCAACCCGACGGCGAGGCTGACGACGAGTCGGCCGGAGAGCCCCTTGAGGTGCGCACGCAGAGAGGCCGAGGAGCCCGGGGTGGGGGTGGGCAGCATGTCGACGCCCATGAAGAAGCCGATCAGCAGGAAGATCCCGCCCCCGACGAGCGCCCCGGACAGGAAGGCGATGGTGGCAGTCGACTCGTTCATGCCACGCCCCTCCGGTAGGGGGCGGCCGGGTCGTAGCCGGCCGCCATGAGGTCGTTGACGCAGGAGATCGGCGCGGCGGGCTGGGCGGTGCCGGAGCCGTCGTCGGCGAAGACCTCGCTGGACAGGACGCGCCCGTCCACGCCGTTGACCTCGCGCACGGAGGCGACGTAGCGGCGCAGCCCCCCGCCCTGGGAGAAGCGGTTCTCTCGGGTCAGGAAGATGACGAAGTCGACCGCGCCGGCGATGAGGAGGTTGGTGGCGTCCTGGGGCAGGTGCTCGGCGGACTGGATGGCGTAGGTGGCGATGCGGTTGAACACCTCGGCCGAAGAGTTGGCGTGGATGGTGGACAGGGAGCCGTCGTTGCCCTGGCTCATGGCGTTGAGCATGGTGACGATCTCATCACCGAGGACCTCACCGACGATGACGCGGGAGGGGTTCATGCGCAGGGATCGCCGCACCAGGTCCGCCATGGAGATCGCTCCGGAGCCCTCGGAGTTGGGCAGGCGCTCCTCGAAGGCGACGACGTTGGGGTGCAGGTCCGCGAACTCGCCCAGGCCCAGCTCCAGGGCGCGCTCCACCGTGATGAGGCGCTCCTCGGGCGGGATCTCGTTGGCCAGGGCCCGCAGGAAGGTGGTCTTCCCGGCGTTGGTGGCACCGGCGATCATGATGTTCTTGCGGGCGCGCACGGCCGCCGAGCAGAAGGCCGCCAGCCGGGGGGTGATCGAGCCCAGCCCCACCAGCTCCTCCAGGCCCACCCGGTCCAGGCGGGCGCGGCGCACCGAGATCGAGGGCCGCGAGCAGACCTCCATGACGGCGGACAGGCGTGAGCCGTCCGGCAGGCGCAGATCCAGCTGCGGGTTGGCCGAGTCGAAGGGGCGCGAGGCCAGGCCGGAGTAGGAGCCAAGGACCTGGACGAGCTCGATGAGCTCCTCGTCGGACTCGGCCACCGGGGCGCCGCGCTCCTCGCGGCCGTCGGCGTACTGGATGAAGACGTTGTCGTAGCCGTTGATGTCGATGTTCTCGACGTCCTTGTTGTCCAGCAGCGGCTGGAGGCGGCCGACCCCGAACAGCGCCGCGTGGATGCCCTGGGAGACCTCCTCCTCCTCCTGGGCGGTCATCGGGCTGCGGCCGGAGGCGATCTCGGCGCGGGCGTGCTGTTCGAGCACGCGGCCGATGAGGGCGCGCGCGAACTGCCGCTCATCCTCCGGGGACATCGGGGGGATGCCGGAGCTGGCGTCATCACGCCGCTGCTGGGCCAGGAGGTCGGCGACCTCCTCGCGCATGTCACGAACGAGTCCCTGATCCACGCTCACCGCGCACCTCCGTTGGCGACGACGCCGGCCAGGGCGGTGGCCACGGTCCTGGCGGAGCGCACCAGGAGGGTGCGTCCCAGGGGGCGGGCCTGGCGACCGGCGAGGGAGTCGGCGGCGCCCGGATCGAGGGCCAGGACACCGACGACGGGGACCTCCAGGTTGCTGCCGCGCAGCAGTCGGGTCAGGTCCTCGGCCTCGTGGCGCACCTTCCAGGGAGCGATGAGCAGGATGCCCAGCCGGGCCTGCTCGGAGCGGCGGGAGGTCTCGGCGATGATCCAGGACAGGCGCTCACGCAGGTGCCCGTAGTTCTCCACGCCGGGACGGACCACGAACAGGGTGATGTCGGAGGCCAGGGCGGCGCCGAGGCTCGGGGCCCCGGGGGAGAGCCGGCCGACGTCGGCGATGACGTCCCCATGCTGGTGGAGGCTGGTGGTCAGTCCCGCCCAGCCCGCCCCGATGGCCGTGGCCTGGTCCGGGCGGGACAGGCCGACGAGGACCGGCAGGTCCCCCTCGATGACGGTGAGGTGGTCCCGCAGCGGGGTGGCCGGATCGCGGCGGATCGCGGCGGCCAGGGAGACGACGCCCCGGTCACTGTCCAGGGGCGCGCCCTCGCGACTGCGGGTGCGGTAGACCAGGTCGGAGCCGACCGGGTCGAGCTCGGCCAGGACGACGGGCCGCGGCCAGACCGCGGCGAGTACGTGTGCGCTCGTCGATGCGCCGGGGGAGCCTTTGGCGGAGGCGATCGAGATGAGCATCAGCTGTCCTTGATCGGCTGGTTGGTCGCGGTCTGGACGACGGCGATGGTGCCGTTGGCGGAGGCGCTGGCGAGCTTGGCGGCGTCATTCTTGTTCACGATGAGGGAGACGACGGCGCCCGAGGTCCAGTCGTTGTCCGTCCCGGAGGAGGGAGCGGCCTTGAGGACTTGTGCGCCCTCGATGGAGACCGACTGGTTGCCGACGTCCACGACGTCGACCATGTCCCCAGACCCCAGTCCCCCCGCGGGGAAGCGGCCGGAGGCGACCGAGACGCCGACGACCTGCTTGTCCCCTCCGGGGATGGGGGTGGTGGCGATCTGGGAGCTGTCCAGAAGCTGCCCCTTGGCGACCTCGACCCGCGCCGTGCGCCCGACCACCTGATCGATCTGATCGGCGGGGATCAGCGTGCTCAGGTCCGAGGAGACCATGGCGCTGACCAGGTCCTCCTTCGTGATGACCTCTCCGGCCCGGATCGTGTCTCCCGCGGCCAGCATCTGGACCCGCTTGTCCATCTGGCTCGCCAGCAGGCCCGCGAGCAGGGCACCCCCGACGATCAGCAGCACGGCGAGAGCGGCCAGCAGGGGGCGCCGCTCTCGCGGCGCCGAGGGCAGGCGCGCACCGTCCACGCCCTGCCCCTGACGGGGGCGGGCTGATTTCTCCTGGCCGGAATTGCGATCGTGACGCTCGGACGTACGTCCAGACAAACGGGATGCCATTTAAGGGAGTACCTCACACGAGTCGAGAATTTACATAGGGAATTCAGTAGAAAATGCCGTGAGCACACCTACTGAATCAGATGGAAGCATAGTATGCAACCACTGATCCTTCACACCATGGGGATCCCTCCCCATATCAAAACGAAGGATAGTTGTCCCCTTGACTCCTCTCCACTCGTCGTGGAAGGTAGTAAGCAGGCGTCCCACCACAGGCGACCTGACTCCGCAGATTCTCTCCGGAGCAAACGAATTCATCCAGACAAAGGAGATCACCGTGGCCGCAGTTAACGCAGACCTCGAAACCCTCGCGGAACTGTACAGAACCCTGAAGACTAACGTGGAGACCACCAACACCATTCAGACGCAGGTTGACGGCTCAGTGAATAGCGCGGTGTGGGAGAGCACGAACGCCACCAAATTCCGTGAGCAGTGGACGACACAGTTCAAGCCGGCGCTGAAGGCTTTGGAGGACGCGCTCGCCGAGGCCGGCACCGATGTGGCGAACAACCACAACAACCTCGCCATCTCCGGTGGAGAGAGCGTGGAGCACCTTTCTCCCGTCTCCCCCATCGCCTGAGTCTCGGCGAATACCGAGCTACAGCACAAGGTGGTCTGGGAACACGACTGTTCCCAGACCCCTTTTTTTGCTTTTCGGATGCTGCGCCATCCAATCGGGGTGGCGAGAAGCAAAGAACAATAAAGGCTGCGGGAGGAATGACGTTCCTCCCGCAGCCGGATTTTTCTGTCGGCCTGTGGGGTGGTGGGGCGGTCAGTTCTGGGTGCTGGAGTTCAGGCTCTGCGCCTCCCCAACCTTCAACGACACACTCCCAGAGGTCGACACCGACGGCAAACTCCCCTGAGCACCATCACTGGCCGTATACGACGCACTATAAGACACCCCCACCTTCACCGACGTAGAACCACCCAAATGCTCCGAACTACGCGTGAAAGTCATCGTGCACGAGCTGCTCCCCTCAGGCATCCCCGGCTGCCACGGCGTACCAAACCCCTGACACGACACCTTGCTATCCGGAGCCGACAACGTCAAACCAGACGACGTCGCCGTCACCGTCGCCGACACCGGCCCAGCAGTAGCCGTCGCCGTCACCGACTGAGGCGTATCCGCACTCGCCCACACCCAATTCTCCACACCCACCAACGTCTGCACATCACCATCCATCCGCGGATTCATCTCCACCGACGGAGCCGGAATCTCCACCGCCTTCCACGCAGCCTTAGCCAACGTCGCCCCATCAACCGGCGGAACCGGAGGCTGACCACCCGCAGGAACCCATATCGGACCTTTGGTATTAAATTCTGCCCTATACTTCGTGTACTCCGGATCCGAAAAATCATCCGGAGCACATTCTGGTGTATACCAATACCCTTCAGCGTCCGACCCATGCTCCTTCCAGTTCTCATACTTGGAAGTCTCTTGGTTATAATCAACGTCGGGACTCATTCTAGCGAGGTCCTTGAATTGCCTACTCTCAAAGAACTTCGCAGTATCTTTACCAGACATAGACGGCTTGTAGGAACACTTCGGCTTCACCGTAGTACCCACCTGACGGGAGGACGTCGTCGTTGCCCCACCAGAACCTCCCGATCCCGGAGTGGCGGAATTATAGGACACCGACACGGAGATATTGACACCGCCGTCGGCATTCTGGGAGGAGTGCCCTGAGACACCACCACCCTCCGCAAAAGCCGGGGACGACGGCAACAGGCCAAGAGGAGCGATCACCGCGCACGCCGCCGTCACCAAACCGGCACGCCTCACCATTGTCTTCAGCATTGATCCTTGCTTTCCACTGAGGAGTAATTGACAACCCAGCCTTTTTCGTTTCTGATCAGGCCCACCAGGAGGGAGATCTTATGGCCGAGGTCGTCCGAGGGGACCTGCGCCCCGTCCTGAGACACCAGGCGGACCTTCGTCTCATCGGTACACACCGCCACCGTTGATGAAAAATGATCGGGATTGACCTGAGCCGAGGTGATGGTGGTGCTGACCTCACCCTCAACATGCTGTCCGGCGGCGGCCCGCTCGTCGTAGACCTTCTTGAAGGCCTGATACTGGTCCCCGGCGGTGACGGACTCGACCTTGGTCGTCCCCTTCATGTCCCGGTAGGCCTCCCAGGTCGCCCGGCCATAGTCGACATAGGCCCTGACCACTTGGGACTGTTCCGCATCCAGATCGTCCGGGATCGACAACACCGTGTACGACGTCTTGGGATCCGACAGCGAGTTCTTCGTCACGGGCGCATCACTGCCCGAGGCGCTGGCCGTTGCGGACACGTCAGTGCCTGCGGTCTTCAACGGCGGGACGGTACCCCCCGGCTTCCCACCGCCCGATGAGCATCCTGCCAGCGCACACGCGGCAACCAGGACCATTCCGCCCCATAGGCGCAAGCGACGACGGCGGAACACGACCAACCTCCATAACCCGGCACGACCAACACCCACGCAACCGCGAGTAGCCCGACCATACCCGCTCGCATGTCGTTCCGTCACCATCAGATAACAGGTTTTATGTGGGAACTTCACACCATGGCCGTCTCCACCCACCACATCAGGGGCGCGACACGACCCGAGGTGCTGCAGGACCAACAGTCCCCCGGCAAGCCCGGGCGCAACGGAAACATCGGCCTCAACTCGGCTGCGGGGCACCGCTTCCAGCGCACGAGTATCCGGCTTCGGCACGGATCCTTGCTGTCGGTGTCGTCGGCTTGTGGGGTGGTGGGGCCAGTCAGTTCAGTTCTGGGTGCTGGAGTTCAGGCTCTGCGCCTCCCCAACCTTCAACGACACACTCCCAGAGGTCGACACCGACGGCAAACTCCCCTGAGCACCATCACTGGCCGTATACGACGCACTATAAGACACCCCCACCTTCACCGACGTAGAACCACCCAAATGCTCCGAACTACGCGTGAAAGTCATCGTGCACGAGCTGCTCCCCTCAGGCATCCCCGGCTGCCACGGCGTACCAAACCCCTGACACGACACCTTGCTATCCGGAGCCGACAACGTCAAACCAGACGACGTCGCCGTCACCGTCGCCGACACCGGCCCAGCAGTAGCCGTCGCCGTCACCGACTGAGGCGTATCCGCACTCGCCCACACCCAATTCTCCACACCCACCAACGTCTGCACATCACCATCCATCCGCGGATTCATCTCCACCGACGGAGCCGGAATCTCCACCGCCTTCCACGCAGCCTTAGCCAACGTCGCCCCATCAACCGGCGGAACCGGAGGCTGACCACCCGCAGGAACAAACACTGCAGGCTTGTGAAGGAAAGTGTTGGCTATTTTATTGTATTCATCCTTACTCATACCATCGGGCTGGCTGCACGACGACGGGAGGTACCAACGCCCTTCCGTATCTCCAGCATGTTGCGCCCAACCAGGATACTGAGCCACGTTTTCCTCATAAGGCTCATCGGGATCAGACTTCACTCTCGTCTTGCTTCCGTCCATATTCTTGGCCACCTCATCGCCGGTGCCTACTGGAAGGTACTGGCACGGAGGTTTGACCCTCGCCGAGAATTGCCTACTGGACGTGGTTGTCCCACCAGATCCTCCCGATCCGGGGGTGGCGGAGGTGTAGGACACCGACACGGAGACGTCGACACCGCCGTCGGCGTTCTGGGAGGAGTTCCCCGAAACACCACCACCCTCCGCAAAGACCGGGGACGACGGCAACAGACCAAGAGGAACGACCACCGCACACGCCGCCGTCACCAAACCGGCACGCCTCACCATTGTCTTCAGCATTGATCCACACCTTCCACCGAGGAGTAGCCGCCGGCCTGAAACGGCAACACTCACACAACCACAAGTAAATCGACCATACCGCCCATACACGGCCCCGTCACCACCGAATGGCGGATTCCCCATGGGGACCAGGCCCCATACCCACCCGGTCGTCTCCATCGCCGCACTCCGGAGCGCAATGCAGCCCGAACCGGCACAAGAACAAAACGACGGTGGGTGACCCCGAAGTGTTCGAGATCACCCACCGCCGTCAACTACGGCTGCGGTCGCGCCGCTCCTCGGTCCGTCTCAGCGCACAGGCTTGCGGATCTCGGAGGAGAGGAACCAGGCCTGCTGCTCGAGCTTGCCGATGAGGTCCTCGACGATGCCGGAGGAGGTGGGGTCCTCGGCGTCGACATCCTCGTCCACGCCGCGCAGGGTGGCGACGACGGCCTCAATGGCGGAGACGATGTAGGCCACGCCCTCGCTGGTGAGGATCTCGCCCTCGGGGGCGGCCGGGACAGTGGTGGCGGCAGCGATGGTGCCCGGGCGGCCGTCCGGGACGGCGTTGATGGCGCGCATGCGCTCGGCGACCTCGTCGGAGCCCTCGCGGGCGATGTCGACGACGTCGTCCAGGTTGAGGTGGATGTCGCGGAAGTTCGGGCCGACGACGTTCCAGTGGATCTGCTTGCCCACGAGCTCGAGGGCGATGAGGTCGGTCAGGACACGCTGAAGGTTGTCGCTCAGGGCGGCGGAAGCGGTGAAGGAAAGGTTGATGGACGGAGTAGTCATGGTGTCTGCGTTCATGGCCATTACTTTACCACTTAGTCAGGAGTCGTGGGTGTTACTTATGATTCACAGGCAAGCCATGCCTCACTCGGAAGAGGGGCTCACCTGCGCGAGCACGCCCCTCCCAGGCGCTCAGTTCCGCCTCGGGCAGCTCGTCGAAGAACGTGTCCGGCAGGTGGTAGCCGCCGAAGCCCAGCTCCCGCTCACCCGTCCCCACCGGAACCAGCCGCGCCACCGTCTGACGCCCGCGGGCGATATTGATCGTGGCGCCCTGCTCGACCTCTACCAGCAGCGCCGACAGGTGCGTCTTCGCCTCCTGAACCCTCACCGTCCTCATACGTCGATGGTCCCAGGGAGGACTTGACCTGGTCAACCGGATTGGTCAGGCTGCGTCGTCGTACGAGGCACCTAGCCCCGAAGCACGAACGGGGACCTTCCACGCGTCCGGGGACAGAAATCCTGCACCCGTACGCGTCGATGGCACCCGTCGGCGGCAGAATGTCCCCGACGACGTCGAATGCCCCCACCGGCGGCCGGCCGGACGCACGGCACGGACGGCGCAGACGACAAGGCCGCACCGTCACCGGACCGGTCGGTCCCCTCAGGCCCAGGGCTGGCGCTCGGCCCACTCCTGGGGGCTGACGCGGCGCCCGGTGTAGAAGGGCGTGTCCACGCGCACGTGCATACGCGCGTCCGTGTAGCGCTGGTGGTGCAGGACTCCCTCGAGGCGGTCGAGGGAGTCCGCCTCGAAGCCGAGGATCCACTCGTAGTCGCTCAGCCCGAAGGTCGCCAGGGTCGAGCCCTTGACGTCGGGGTACTTGGAGAAGCCGTGGCGCCCGTGCTGGGCCATCATCCGCGAGCGCTCCTCGGGGGCGAGCAGGTACCACTCGTAGGAGCGGACGAAGGGGTAGACCATGACCCAGTCGCGTGGCGCCACCCCTGCCAGGCAGGCGGGCACGTGGCGGGGGTTGAACTCGGCGGGCGTGTGCAGCCCCATGCAGGACCACACCGGCTCCAGGTAACGGCCCAGCGCGCTGCCGCGCAGGCGGTGGTAGGCGTCCTGGAGGACCTCGGGGTCATCGTCGAGCCACCACACGAGCAGGTCAGCGTCGGCGCGAAAGCCCCCGACGTCGTACCAGCCGCGCGTC
The DNA here is from genome assembly GCF_963526355.1 of uncultured Actinomyces sp. Classification (GTDB taxonomy): domain Bacteria; phylum Actinomycetota; class Actinomycetes; order Actinomycetales; family Actinomycetaceae; genus Actinomyces. The sequence continues at coordinate 10,703 of NZ_CAUROW010000063.1, forward strand.
GTCACGCCGCCGGCCTTGACGAAGTCGGCGCTCTCCCCCAGGAGCTGCTCGCGCCCGGGCTGGGAGGCGGGCAGCGGGCGGGTCAGGCGGAAGACGGCGTAGAGGGCGTAGTGGTACTGGTTGTTGATGGCCTCCAGGTCGACGTCGGTGGCGTCGCGCGGGTCGCGGTGGGGGCGGCGCTCCTCGTCCTCGAAGCGGTGCAGGCCGCCCTCGGCAGAACGTCCGCTGCGGCCACTGGGGTGACCGCTGGGGTGACTGCCGGGGTGACCACTGTGCTGGCCATGGGTGTCGGTGCTCATCTCTTCTCCTTCATGGTTCCGGAGCTGCTGGACGTGAGGCTATCGGGGCCGACCCGGACCATGCGGATCGGCGTCGGGTCAGTTGCCGCTCAGTTGGGGGTCAGTCACGGGTCACGGCCCGCTCGTGGTCGGCTGGTGGCCGGCCGCGGCCCCTCCGCCTGCGCCATCGGCCCCGTGGTGGCCGGGGCGACGGGTGCCGGGGCGGCAGCAGGACGGCGGGCAGACGGTGTGGAAGGGGCCGACGCCGGTGGTCGAG
>NZ_CAUROW010000064.1:0-11077 GCF_963526355.1 uncultured Actinomyces sp.
TGCACGTCATCGTCGGGGACTCCAATATCGCCCAGGGATCCACCCTGCTCAAGGTGGCGGCCATGGACCTGCTCCTGGACTACCTGGAAAGTGGCGGGGACCTGAGTGATCTTGCCCTGGCCGATCCCATGCGGGCCATCCGGGACACCTGCCGCGACCTGAGCGGAGGAGCGCTGCTGGAACGCGCTGACGGTCGCACCATCACGCCATTGGAGATGCAGGGCGAGCACCTTGAGCGGCTGCGAGGCCACATCGCAGGCGGGGTCGAGGTGACCGACCTTCACACCGTGGCGCTGGAACTGTGGGAGCGGGGGCTGGAGGCAGTCCGCCTCCAGGAGCCCGAGCGCGTGGCCACGGAGCTGGACTGGGCGGCCAAGTACCAGCTGGTGACCCGCTACTGTCAGCGGCGAGGTACCGACCTGACAGATCCGCGAGTGACCAGGTTGACTCTGGCCTATCATGATGTCTCACCCGAGCAGGGGCTGCGACAACGCCTGGAGACTACGGGCATGTTGCGCCGTTTCGTCGACGACGAGGCCTGCCGGCGTGCAACGGGCACTCCGCCTGCTACAACGCGCGCGCACCTGCGTGGTGCGGTCGTGGCCAGGGCCGAGGACCTGCGTCGCGACGTGACTGTCGACTGGATGGGCATTCGGCTCGACGACGGTGCCTCTGAGGCTGTTACCCTAAAGGATCCCTTCTGCGCTGTGGACGAGCGTATCGACGCGCTCCTGGAGACTATGGAGCACTCGGCGGCAACCGACTTTCCGGCTGGGGTCTGAGACATCGTTCACGGCACCGATAGGGAGACCGACGGAAGACGCGACATGAGCACTACCTCCACACCAGATGCTGGTACCAGCACGCCTTTGACTCGCCGCCAGCGCCGGGATCTTGAACGCGCTCAGGAGATCGCCCAGCAGGCTCAACAGGATGCGCGAGTCGGGGCCGCACCTGGGGCGGCAGCTGCCGTATCGGCGGCCTCTGCGGGGCGCACCGTTGAGTACGCAGCGCGTACTGAGCACCTGCCGGCGCTTCAGCGGTCCTCAGCCGAGGGGCACCAGGCGCCGCGCTGGCCCGCATCAGATCCGTCGACCGTCGAACCTGCGGCTGTATGGCGAGCGGCCACCGCCTCGTCTCCGGCCCCCCACATCGTCACCTCGCCGCAGGAGGAGCCACGGCTCCGACACCCCACAGGGGACGATGCCGTGACAGCCCTCGGACTGGACGCCGGCGGCGACCTCGAGAGCGCGAGTGATGGCACGGCTGAGGCGATGGATGATGCGGCGGACGGTGCGGTTGATGACGTGGAGGTGCCGAGGCCTCGGCGCACGCTGGGAGGGCCGCTCGGCCGGATGCCCCGGGGACCCTTGGCCGTCGCCCTGATCGGTGTCGTCGTTCTGGCCATGATCCTCGTGCCCCTGGCCGTCAACAAGCTCATGGCCGGTAGGAACGGATCCGGCGCGAGCACAGTGGGGCAGTCGACTGTGCAGGACGGGAACGCTCCGCTGGACCAGGTGCTGAAGGTCAGCGGGCGAGTCGGTTCAGGCTCGGCCCCCTCAGTCACTCTGACCAACGAGGCCTCGCTGTCGGTACCCCACTCAGTTATCACCGACGTCGTCGTTACTGGCGAGGGGCGTGTGGTTGCTGACGGTTCGCCGGTCATCCTGCAGGTCTCCCGGTTCTCCGGCCTGGATGCGCGTAATACCACCGGGAAGGCCAACGGCTACAACCTGTGGAAGGGGACCCTGGGAGCCTCCGAGGTGGGCTCGGAGGTCGATGCGGCTGTCTCAGGACAGCATGAGGGGAGCCGCGTCGTCCTGCGTGCACCCACTGAGGAGAAGGACGGCACAAGGACGGCTGAGATCACGGTCGTCGACATTCTTCCCACGACCGCCACCGGTGAGGCGCAGGACCCCGGGGGCGGTGCGCCTGCCGTCGCCGAGGGGCCCGACGGTTCCGTCACAGTGAGCAGTGCAGGCCTGCCGACTCCCACCCGAGCGGCAACGGCAGTCCTTATCAAGGGCACTGGGCCTCAGGTCGGTCCCCAGGACAAGCTCATCGCCCGTAGCACGATGGTCAGCTGGGTCACCGGTCAGGAGCTCGACGAGTCCTCCTACGGTCACCAGAAGCTGCCCAAGCTGCTCGACATGAGTAACGCACTGGTGGGCGTCTCCCAGAACCTGGTCGACATCCGAAGCGGTTCACGGGTCGTGCTCTCCCTCCCAGCAGAGCAGGCACAGGGCAATGAGCCTGTCATCGTCGTCATCGACATCCTGGCCATCGACCCCTCCTCATCAGATCAGCCTAAAGGTTCGGTGACCGCCGCGCCCCTGCCCTCCTCATCCCCCCAACCTACAAATCAGGACAAGTCATGAGCGTCGCCATCCGCATCATTCCCTGCCTGGATGTCAAAGACGGCCGAGTCGTCAAGGGTGTGAACTTCCAAGGGCTCCAGGACGCCGGCGACCCGGTTGAGCTGGCGGCCCGCTATGACGCCCAGGGTGCCGACGAGATCACCTTCCTCGATGTCTCAGCCTCCCACGAGGGGCGCGCCACCATGCTGGACGTGGTCTCCCGCACAGCCGAGCAGGTGTTCGTGCCCCTGACCGTGGGAGGAGGGGTTCGTTGTGTCGAAGACGTGGACCAGCTTCTGCAGGCGGGTGCGGACAAGATCGGCATCAATACCGCCGCCATCTCTCGTCCTGAGATGCTGGCGGAGATAGCCCGGCATTTCGGCAACCAGGTGGTGGTCCTGTCGGTGGATGCGCGTCGTTGCCCGCCTGGTACCACCACCGCGTCAGGCTATGAGGTCACCACCCACGGAGGACGGATCTCAACGGGGATCGACGCCGTCGCCTGGGCGGCGCGGGGCGCAGAGCTCGGTGCCGGGGAGATCCTGCTGAACTCCATGGATGCCGACGGTGTCACCGGCGGCTTCGACACCGAGATGATCGACGCTGTGCGCAGGCGGGTCCGAGTCCCTCTCATCGCCTCAGGCGGTGCCGGATGCCCCGAGGACTTCGCCATCGCCGCAGACCATGGCGCCGACGCCGTTCTGGCCGCATCGGTCTTCCACTACGGAGTGATGACTATTGACGAGGCGAAGAACGTGTTACGGGATGCGGGCCATCCAGTACGTTGAATTGTCTCGCCCAGAGAGTCTGTTATGCTGCCGAGACGATCTGCCGGAATCGGCTTCAATGATCGTTTTTATCACAATTATCACGGAGGTGGAATATGAGCGACATGGGCGCCTACCCCAATGGCTCATACAATCAGCAGCCCGGCGGCTACGGCCCCAATGGCGGCCCCTACAACCAGCAGCCCGCTGGCTATGGTCCCGCTGGTTACGGTCCCGGCGGCTACGGTCCCGCTGGTTACGGTCCCGGCGGCTACGGCCCCAGGCCTGATGAGAAGAACTCGCTGGGCGGCTGGGCTCTTGGATTGGGGATCGCCAGTCTGGTCTGTTGCTCGATCTTCACCGGTATCCCTGCGATTATCCTGGGGGTCCTGGGGATGCAGGCGGCGAACGAGGGGCGTGCCACCAACAAGGGGATGTCCATCGCCGGCATCGTAATGGGGGCGCTCTCGATCGTGTTCCTGATCATCTACTACGCTACCGGCATGCATGAGAGGTTCCTGGAGAGTTGGCAGGTGTCGTAAGGTCTCTTGGAAGTATTGCGCTCGCTCCGTCGTGCAGTTCGTGAGGATTCTCTGTGCGGTGGGGAATCGTGTGGGTGAGGTCGATGGGGTGTTCTCCCCGTGAGGGTGAGATATCGCCTCCTGTGTCTCGATACGTGTGTTCATGTAGTCTGCGTATCGTAATCTGACGTGCTCGGAGGAACGATGAGTGACGTGAGTCCTTACCAGAGCGATCCCTATCTGTCGGCGGGCGCTGACGCTCAGGCTTATCCTCCTGCTCAAGATGGGTACTACGGGGCCGGATATCCTGGCGCTCAGCCGGACCCGTACCCGGTGGCTCCCGGTAATCAGATGATTCCGTATCAGGCTCCGCCCCAGTATCACTACCCCGCGGCTCCCCATGGACCATATGGGCAGGGCATGTACTGGGCTGGCTTCTACGATCCGCGTCGTACTGAGGCGAATGCACTGGGCGGGTGGGCACTCGGGCTCGGTATTGCAAGCATGTTTTTCGGTTGTTATCTTGGTTCTATTTTCGGCATTCCCGCCATTATTGTGGGTGTCAAAGGAATGCGTGCTGCTGATGAGGGGCGTGCCACGAACAAAGGGCTTTCGATCGCCGGGACAGTGCTGGCGAGCGTGGCGACTGCGGTGAACTTAATCTTTATCGCGTTAGTATTTCTGACGCACCTCAATTCATTATAGATTCGGAGGCTACTAGCTGAAATATGGCTAAGACTAGGTATTGCGGTGATCGTCGCGCCGGACTCGGCGGTCGGATCGGCCTGGGAGCCCTCATGGTCTTATCCGCTGTCCCCGGCGGCCTTGTCGTTCTGCGGGCCCTGACTCTGCCTCGAGGCGCCCCAGGGCTGCCCGACCTCTGTCCGCTTCACCGTTTCACCGGGTTGTGGTGCCCCCTGTGCGGTGGTACCAGGGCGACGCGCGAGCTTTTCCACGGTGATCTGCGCAATGCGCTCGGCTACAACCCGTTCGCCCTCGTCGTGGAGGTGTTGGTAGTCCTCCTGGTGGTGCGCTGGCTGCTTGCCTCCGTTCAAGGTCGGCGCCGGCAGTTCATCTCTGGCCGGGAGGCGATGCTTCTCGGCTCTGCATGCGCGGTGTTCGCCGTGGTGCGCAATCTGCCCGGCATGTGGGTCTACCTCGGGCCGCTGCTCGGACCTCCGGGATGAGGGGATTGTACGTGGATAATGTGGATAATTCCGTTGTGACTCTCGACCCGACAATCTCCTCACGGCTCAAGCGAAACGTCGACGGCCTGGTGTGCGCCGTCGTCCAGCAGTACGACTCGCGTGAGGTCCTCATGGTGGGCTGGATGGATGATGAGGCGCTCCGGCGCACCCTGAGCGAGGGGCGTGTGACCTTCTGGTCGCGTTCACGCGAAGAGTACTGGCGCAAGGGGGACACCTCCGGGCATGCGCAGTACGTCAAGACTGTCCATCTGGACTGCGATGGGGACGCCTTGCTGATCGAGGTCGATCAGGTGGGAGCCGCCTGTCACACCGGTGAGCGCACTTGCTTCCTCACCGGAGGCGACCTTGGGGCGCAGCCGGGTGAGCGTCCCAGGTGACTCCCACGGTGAACGCTCTTCAGCGATTTGCAACAGATGGCCTCGGCCCGTCACGATGGTGTGGACAGGTGTCCTTCAGGAGTGCCCGTAGGTGACATCGAGGAGGTGTGTGATGACCTCGTTCGAGGCGAAGGTGGCCGACGCCAGGGCGGCCGCGGACCGTCGCGCCGCGCGTGTCCCTCTGACTCGTCTGCGGGAGATCTCGCGCCATGCTCCTGGTGCCATCAGCGCCATGTCCAGTCTGCGTGCCGATGATCGAGCGGTGACGGTCGTCGCGGAGGTCAAGCGCTCCACCGCCACCTTCGCCGATCTCAGCGGTGTCGGAGACCCCGGGGGGCTGGCCTGCTTCTACGCCGCCGGAGGGGCCGCCTGCGTGTCGGTGGTGACCGGTCCGAGCGCAACGCGAGGTTCCCTCAAGGACCTGGATGCCGTCAGGGCCGCGGTGGACCTTCCCATCCTTGCCAATGACCTTGTGGTCACCCCCTATCAGGTTCACGAGGCCCGGGCGCACGGGGCCGACCTGCTCATGCTCGATGCGCGTCTTGAGGCTCTGGTACTCGAAGGGCTCGTCGAGAGGGTCCACTCCCTGGGGATGAGCGCGGTCGTCGAGGCCCGTACCCGGCGTGAGGCGCTGACAGCGGTCGACGCCGGCGCACGCATCGTCGCAATCGACACACGTGACCCCGAGACCCTGGCCGTCGACTGCAGCCTGTTCGACCAGGTCACTGATGTTCTGCCCACTCGGGTCGTGCGCATCGCCGCCGGGGGAGTGAGAGGTCCCCATGACGTCATGAGCTTTGCTCGCTGCGGCGCCGACGTCGTCCTCGTCGGCGAGGCGATCATACGTTCCACCGATCCCCAGCAGTTCGTTGCCGAGTTGGTTGCCGCCGGTGCCCATCCGGCCCTGATCCCCTCCGCTCACCGAGAGGTCCTCTGAGTGCCTGTCACGATGTTCTCCGCCATAATGCCAGCGACTTCAGCAGTGTCGGCCGGTCTGCCGAGCCCTTCAACAGGGGTCTGGCACATCGGTCCCATCCCGATACGGGCCTATGCCTTGTGCATCCTCACCGGCGTCTTCGTGGCCACATGGTGGGCGGACCGCCGCTACCGGGCCAGAGGAGGTCTGCCGGAGATCATCCTGGACGTCGCCATCGTGGCTGTCCCGGCCGGTATCGTCGGAGCCCGCATTTATCACGTCCTGTCCTCGCCCGAGGCCTACTTCGGTCAGAATGGGGACCTGACCCTCATCCCGCAGGTGTGGTTGGGTGGTCTGGGCATCTGGGGCGGCGTTGCCGGAGGTCTTCTGGCCGCAGCGCTTCTCATGCGCCACCGGGGCCTGCGCATCGCCCCACTGGCCGACGCCATCGCCCCTGCGCTGCTGGTGGCCCAGGCGATCGGCCGTTTGGGCAACTGGTTCAACCAGGAACTCTACGGTGCGCCGACGACGCTGCCCTGGGGATTGCAGATCGACGACGCCCACCTGCCGGCCGGCTCCAGCTACCCGCCCGGAACCCTGTTCCACCCGACATTCCTCTACGAGGCCCTGTGGAACCTCGCCGGAGCCGTTCTGCTGGTGTGGATAGGAAGAAGGATGTTGGCCCGCAGTGGAGTCACCGGAGGCAGACTGCTGTGGGTCTACCTCATGGTGTACACCGCCGGCAGGGTGTGGATCGAGATGCTGCGCATCGATGAGGCCGAGACGATTCTCGGTCTAAGACTGAACGTGTGGACGTCCGTCCTCATCTTCCTCGTCGGAGCCATCGGACTCGCCATCACCTCCAAACGACCCCTCAGCGATGCCATCGAGAGCACCGAGAAGGACCACTCGGGAGGCGAGTCATCCGACGTGGCCTCAGAAGACCCTGCTGAGGGGGACTCGCAGACCGAGGAAGGTGCTGTGGCGTCGACCGCCCACCACGAGGCGGACGCGTAGCGGCTCCACGGGTCTCCGGGCGTGCCACTCGGCCCGGGAGAACGCAGGTGAGGTGAGGTGAGGAACGTCGCAACCTGAGGAGTGCCGGGATTCGTCCTCGTGTGCGGGGCCCGACGTCCCGTATCCTGGCCTCATGCGTAGAGCCAAGATCGTATGTACCCTCGGACCCGCCACTGATTCCCCCGAGCAGGTGCAAGCGCTTGTGGACGCAGGCATGAACGTCGCGCGTATCAACCGCTCCCACGGCCGCGCTGAGGACCAGGAGGAGGTCATCGTCCGCATCCGTGAGGCGGCAGCGGCCTCCGGGCGCGCCGTCGCCGTCCTGGTGGATCTCCAGGGGCCCAAGATCCGTCTGGGCCGCTTCGTCGATGACCAGAAGGTGATGCTCAACAAGGGCGACGAGTTCACGATCACGATCGACGACGTACTGGGCACCGTCAAGCGGGCATCCACCACCTTCAAGGGGCTGCCTGGGGACTGCCGCCCCGGCGACCGACTCCTCATTGACGACGGCAATGTCGCGGTGCGCGTAGTGGCCGTCACCGATACCGACGTCGTCACCAAGGTTGAGGTGCCCGGGTACGTCTCCAACAACAAGGGCATCAACCTTCCCGGTGTTGCCGTCTCCGTCCCCGCCCTCAGCGAGAAGGACCGCGATGACCTGCGTTGGGCGCTCAAGATCGGAGCCGATCTCATCGCCCTGTCCTTCGTGCGCGATGCCGACGACATCAAGGACGTTCACGAGATCATGGACGAAGTCGGCGTGCGCATCCCGGTCATCGCCAAGATCGAGAAGCCCCAGGCGGTGGAGAACCTCTTCGACATCGTCTCCACTTTCGACGGCATCATGGTCGCCCGTGGCGATCTCGGTGTGGAGATGCCGCTTGAGGCCGTGCCACTGGTGCAGAAGCGCGCCATCGAGCTGGCCCGTCGCCAGGCCAAGCCGGTCATCGTGGCCACCCAGGTACTGGAGTCCATGATCCAGAACCCGCGTCCCACCCGCGCCGAGGCCTCCGACTGCGCCAATGCGATCCTCGACGGTGCCGACGCCGTCATGCTGTCCGGAGAGACCTCCGTGGGCGCCTACCCGATCGAGGCCGTCCGCACCATGGCCAGCATCATCGAGAACGTCGAGGAGCACGGTGGCGAGCGCATCCCCGGTCTGGGCTCCTACCCGCAGACGCGTGGCGGGGCCCTGACCCGTGCTGCCGCGGAGATGGGTGAGCACCTCGACGTCACCTACCTGGTGACCTTCACCCAGTCCGGTGACACGGCCAGGCGCCTGTCGCGTCTACGCTCCCCGCTGCCTCTACTGGCCTTCACCCCGCTGCATGAGACGCGTAACCAGTTAGCGGTCTCCTGGGGCGTGCAGTCCTACGAGGTCCCCGAGGTTCAGCACACCGATGACATGGTGGCTCAGGTCGACGAGATCCTCCAGGACAAGCACCTGGCGCAGCCGGGCGATACCGTCGTCATCGTGGCGGGAATGCCTCCGGGCACTCCCGGTTCCACCAACTCCATCCGCGTCCACACCGTCGGCGAGACGGTTGACTACAAGGTCTGAGGTCTCCTCGTCCCTGGACGGTGCCTGAGGGGCCTTCCACGACCACGTGGAAGGCCCCTCAAGCGTGTCTCGACACCAGTAGATGACTCGACACGGCATATGGCATGCCGAGGACCCAGCAGTCAGCCGGCTACAGCCACCATTGCGGAGTCAGATCATCAAGGGTCACAGTCTTCCCTGTGGTGTAGTCGATCATCACCTCGACAGCGTGGAGCTGCCCCGGCATCAGCTGTGCCATCAGTTCTCGACATGCTCCGCAGGGAGGGCGGGTACGACCGTCTTGCTCAATCGTCAGAACACGCCGTATCGCATCGTCACCGTCGGTGATCATGGTGAGTATCGCGTTGCGCTCAGCGCAGATTCCCAATGTGCAGGCGGTATCTACACAGACGCCGGTGTAGATCCTTCCAGAGAATGACTCGACTGCCGCCGAGACGCCGCCTGCCTCGATGTATGAGGAAATATTGCGAGGGTACAGAGCCTTCTCGGCAGCCTTGTACAACGCCACCCACGCCGTATGCATATGAAGGGCCCTCCATCCCGCCTGGTCGTGACTGGAGTGGGTTCGGATAAGAGCTTGTTGGTACACCTGGGCAGCATCAATTCGAACAACTGGCTACCCTTGCTCGCCTTCCGCAAACGCCTCATCGCGGGTGAGGTGGCTCCGGAGTCGAGCACGGCTAGCGTAGCGCCTACGAAAGAAGCGAGCGAGTCCACGACGGCCCGCGGCATCCGCAACGTGGCCTGCTGTCCGATCAGCGCAGCGAAGAAGCAGCAGATACTCGATCTGGAGCCCACCGGCATGTCCGCCCGAGCGATCGCTCGGCAGGTCGGCACAACCACTTCCACGGTGAAGGCTGTCTGTCGCAAAGCCAAGCAACCGCCCCGCCGCAAGCGACGCTTCACCGACGACGATCTCCGTCGTGCTCAGCAGCTCCACGCCCAGGGCCGCACCTACATCGAGATCGGCCTGGAGCTTGGCTTCGGGCGGGATACGGTGAGCAAACACCTCAAGGCAAACGAAGGTTGATGGGGTGATCGGGCGGACCTTGCCTGAAGGGTGATAAGTGGGTCTCATATGCTGCTGGATCATCATTCTAGAAACTAAAGTTAGGCGGCACGTAGCTAACCATGTGTAGTTGCGCCATCAACAAATTCTCTTGACGGCTCTGTAATGGTCAGACGATCGTCACGGTGTGGCACAGTGCCTGTTGAAACAGCACCCAAGATCTGCTCAGCGCGCGAGCGGTATGTGCTCACCTTAGAAATACGGTGGTGGGAGAAACGTCGCCCGTTACCTTGTTGGTGGTCCCGGGTGGTCCGGGGCTGGGCCAGCTGCTGTGGGCACGGGTGTCTTGCCCCTGTCCTTAGATGATCCGGGGGGCGAAAGTCACCCACAGCAGCCGGGCGCTGGTGACCGCTGATAAGGGGAACGGCCCGCAGTGTGTGAGGTCTTTCGCAGGCGTGGGTGCGGGGCCTGTCGTCCACCGGCTGGCCCCGCACCCATGCAGCGAGAGGCGACACGAAGATGAATATCGAGGACATCGACGTCTTCATCGGCATCGACGTCGGTAAGGCAGAGCACTGGGCCACGGCCCTGAGCCAGGAAGGGCGGAAGGTCTTTGACAAGGCCCTACCCAACGATGAGGAGCGCCTGCGTGCTCTCTACGAGAAGCTGGGCGATCATGGGAACCTGCTGGTGGTGGTCGATCAGCCCGCCACCATCGGGGCCCTGGCCGTGGCGGTGGCCCAGGACATGGGCATCACCGTGGGCTACCTGCCCGGACTGTCGATGCGCCGCATCGCCGACCTGACGCCGGGCAGCGCCAAGACCGACGCCAAGGACGCTGCCGTCATCGCCCAGGCCGCCAGGACCATGCCCCACACCCTGAGAGCCGTCACTACCTCGGACGAGGACGCCGCAGCGCTGAGCATGCTGACTGGTTTCGACCTGGACCTGGCCCGCCAGGTCAACCAGACCGCCAACCGGATCCGGGGCCTGTACACCCAGATCCACCCAGCCCTCGAGCCGGTGCTGGGGCCCTGGCCGGGCGCACGACGCCATCATGGAGGCCCGTCGCCGCCTGGCCCACCCCAGCCGACCTGAAGAGCGCAGGCAAGGCAAGGATTGACGCCAGGCTCAAGAAGCACGGGTGCAGGCGGCACGCCACCTGGGCCGGCCAGATCGTCTCGGCCCTGGAGCACCAGACCGTGGTGGTCGCCGGCACCAACGCCGCAGCAGTGGTGCTGCCCCACCTGGCCAGGCAGCTCATCGCCCCACGCGCTCAGCGAGCCGATGTCGCCGCCCAGGCCGGCGACCCTGGCGGGTGGCCCACCCTCATGTGCCAGG
>NZ_CAUROW010000065.1:0-10854 GCF_963526355.1 uncultured Actinomyces sp.
AGCGGCTCAACGAGCACGCCTACATCGTGCCCGGGCTCGGCGACGCCGGGGACCGCCTTTACGGCATCGTCGACTGAAACGCCGGCTCATCTGCAGGCCCACCACTTCGCGTCGGCGGCGCAGCTGCGCGCTGTCGGACCGATGTCTGTGGGCTCGGGCCAGGTGAGAAAGTCATGACGACGGGGTACTCCCCCTTTCCCCAGGGCCATGACGCCACGACGGCAGCCGACCGGTTCGCCTCGTCTTACGACCTTGAGCGGATCGCCGCCGCCCGCCCCGACCTGCACGCGATCCTGGCGGCCAACCCGTCGATCCCACCCCAGGTCCGTGCGGTGCTGGAGCGGTCCGACGACGTCGTCGTCCAGGAGGTGCTGGCGCGCCAGGCCGGGCGGGGCGCGCCCCTCGCAGGGCCGCCGATACCGCAGGCGCAGCCGGCACAGGCGCAGGCCCTGGAACAGATAGACGCGATGGCGCCAACGATGGCGGTGGGAACAGCGGGGGCACAACCCTCGCAGGGGACCTCGACTCAGGCTACCGCCCCTCAGGGTTATGGAACGACGGCGGCTCAATCCCAGCAGAGCCCGCTCCCGCAGGATCCTTCTCAGGCGGATCAGCAGGTGGCGCTGCCTCCGTCGGCGCAGATCCACTCGTCGCCCTCGATGCAGTCCGCGGCTCAGCCCATGGGGCAGTGGCCCGCGATGCCGCCCGGGGTCCGAGCCGGGATGCCGTCGGGCCATGTGCTGGGGCATGGCCAGGTCGCGACGACGGCGCACGGCGCACGATGTACGTGCCGCCGGCACAGCCTAAGAAGAGGCGGGGCCTCAAGGTACTCGCGGTGGTTCTGCCGATTGTCCTGCTTATGGCCGGTGGCGGCGTGGCGGCCTGGTACTTCTGTCGGCGAGAGACGTCTATTCAAGCTCTCAGGTCATTGCCCTCTCGAACTCCTGGAGCAAGGGAGCCGACCAGGCATGGAGCGCCGACGTCCCTGCCAACCTGGAGCCGTATGTTGTCGGCGATCATTTCCTCACATTCAACAGGACTGACGCCACCCTGACTGGCCACACCCCTCTGGGTAATGACATGAAGAAGGCGTGGCAGATCACCCTCAACGATGAGGACCTGATGTCCACCAACGCCTCCATTCCCGGTTTTCAGACGTGGGGAGACAACACGATCATCTACAAGTCCACTCTGATCGACGTGAGATCCGGGAATATCTCCTCGGCCCCTTGGGGCGACGGGAACTCGGCACTGATCGCCAGCGACATCGTCATCTTTTGCAATTCGAGCGACAAGTGCACCGCCTGGGATGCGAACCAGAAGCAGAAGTGGTCACGCGACATCCCCGGGACGGGAGAGGCATCGACCTTCACCTTTCTACGCAATGAACTCACCCTGACACGAGACGGTCGACGCTACATCTGCCTGTATAACATCGTTATTAACATTGATAGCGGGGAAACACTCATCCTGGACGGAGGCTCCAGAGCCGACACCGACCTCAGGACCATGTACTTTAAAGACGGTTGGGGAACCTATAAGGAAGACAAGAAGGACTCGACCCCGACTCTGAATCATCATCCGAAACACGACTCGAAGAAGGTTATTCTGGGGGTGGTGGTGTAGGTGTAGAGCATGAGGGTGGCTGTGATGGTTTGCGGGAATGTGTTCAGGGGGCGTCGGTAGTCCTCCTTGAGGATCTTCCAGGTCTTGATGTGGGCGTTGACCTGCTCGACGACGTACCTGATTCGGCTGATGCTGCGGCTGACCTTCTTGGCGATGTCGGAGAGCTTTTTCCCAGCCGGCCTCCTGGGTGGGGTGATCATCCCTCGTCCGACGTAGCCCTTGTCGGCGACCCATCCGCTGACGTCGAGGCCCTCGAGCAGGCCGGAGGCGTCCAGGGCGGCGACATCGTGGGTCGAGCCCGGGCAGGGGTCCGAGACCCACAACAGGCGACCGGCCGGGGTGACCAGGACCTGGACGTTGAGCCCGGTGCGTTTGTGCTTGCCCGACCACAGCTCGGGGTGGGCCTTCCAGCTCCAGCAGGGCATCAGGGTGCCGTCCAGGACGTAGTCGAGGCCCGGGACGACATCCTCGGCGGTGATGAGGTAGCCCTCCAGGGCGCGGGCGACCAGCTCGGTCAGCGCCTTGACCGCCCGAGAGACGGTGGGCTGGGACACGCCGAGCAGCTCACCGATGGCGGCCTGGGGAAGGTTGTGGCGCAGGTAGATCAGTGTCGCCTGCAGCGACCCGGTAACCCCGAGGATCGTGGGGACGGTGTGGAGCGGTTTGCTCTGGGTGATCCACTGGGTCAGCTGGGCGAACTGATGGGCACTCAGCCCAGTGGTATACTTCACTGTGATGGCTCGTTTCCTTATGGGGCTTTTGTCTGGCGACAAGAATTCTCCCACAGGAACGAGCCATCACCCCTACGTAACACACCCACCCAAACCCCAGCACACTCCCCTGAATAACCTTCCATGAATAAGCCTTGATGGCCACCCTCACCCTCCACAAAGACTCTAGCGAGAAAACTTCACTGAAGATTTTCTCATCAAACTTCAGACCTCTGTGCGCGATGATCTACACTGAATGTTGGGGGCGTTCTTGGAATCGCACTCCGCCGCCCGTGGGAGCAGAACGTGCTCAATCCCGTCGAGCAAGGATGCGATAACCAACTCATAGTACTCTTCACCGATCCTCTTCTCACGATCTTGGTGTGACATGGGTTCGAAATAGTTCTTCACCAGGTAGTCGAGACCTTCGGATTCCCCCACCATAGCATTCAAGCGCTCAAGTACAACCGCCGTACCGTTCTGTCCGCTTCGACCGGGTGGTGAACGCCGATGCCGCGCACTGATGGTGGACATCGCCACGTTCACTATCATTGAGTAGGCCAGCGGCGTGAGATCGGCGAAGCCCGCTTCCATCAACTTCTTGCAGGCCGCGTCAATAATGGGGAGAAAGGCTCTCCCGAATTCTCCGACGGAGAGTCGCTCGGTGACACCCGGATAACGTAGGAGAACGGGACGGAAACGCGCAAGTAAGACCGTGAACCACTGCTTCCAGTTAAGACTCCCGTCTGGAACGTCCACCGTTGCACACACACTTTCGACGACCGCCGCACACAGATCATCCTTATGTGGGAAGTAGTGATAGATCACGGAAGGAACAACATCGAGCGAGCGAGCGATATCGCGGATCGACCACCCTTCGATTCCCCGACCCTCCGACAGCTGCGCCGCCCGCTCGACGATGACCTCCCGACTCAGACCGACACGCCTTGCAGTGGGAGCCTTCGGCTTCATCATGACACCAGGGTAGAGCATGTTGACGCATGGCGATCACTGTTCTAGTCTTGCGGCAAGGAACACTAGATCGGTGTTCTAGTCACGCGACGGCTCCTGGCGCACTCGACCCACAGCCACCACATTCAGGAGACCTCAATGGAGAGACACGCCAAACTGATAAGTATTTGCACCATTATCGCCACATGGGTGATTTATGTCGCCGACCTGGCGATCAACATCTTCAACATGTTTGGCGACTCGTTTTGGCAGTCGCTTATCGGAATCGCCGCCTGGAAGGTATACTACGCCACGTTCGTTCTTTTCCTATTTCCGATACTCTCCTGCGGCTCCCTCCTGTTGAGCAAGCCACTGAAGAGCCGCACACTCGGTGTACTCATGGCGGTAACATTTAGCACAGTATGCATCTATATGCACAGCATATACTTTCCGTTCGCAAAGACCGCAGCTCTTTACGCCACAGCCGACCATCCGACGAAGCAGACACTACGAGATCTGCTGAAGCACTTCACTTCCATCAAAGATATTTTCGGCGTAATCTTCATGGCGGCGTTCCTGGTGATCTTCGCCTGGATATTCATTCGTGTCATCTCAGGCAGAACGGAGTATCCCCGGTATTTCGCCTTTATCAACCCAGTAACTGGACTCCTTGTCAGCATACTTCTAAGAACTGTTGCTCCTGGCGCAAGAGAAGCAATCATGCCGGTGTTCGTCTCATCGTTCTGGCTGGGACTGCTCATGACGTCTTACCTGCTCTACTGGCTGCGCCTCAGGTCGTCACGCAGGTGAACGAGTCGATTCAGACCATTCGGCATCCTTGTACCAGGCGACGGCGATTTGGACGCGGTCGCGCAGGTGGAGTTTGGCCAGGATGCGGCTGACGTTGCGGCGCACGGAGGCGGGCTGCAGCACGAGCCGCTCGGCGATCTCCTCGTTCGACATCCCCTCCGCGATGAGCCGGGCCACGTCGAGCTCCCTGGGTGTCAGAGCCCCGAACCTCTCCCGCAGCCCCTTGCGCTGCGCACCGGACAGCGTCTGCGGAACCCCTCGTGCAATGAGCTCCTTGGTGACACGCGGCGTAAGCACGGCATCGCCCTGCGCCACCGCCCGCACCGCCTGAGCCAGCTGCGCCGCGCGCACGTCCTTGAGCAGGAACCCCGAGGCCCCCACCTCCAGCGCCCCGAAGGCGTAGTCGTCCTCGTCGTAGGTGGTCAGCACCAGCACCTTCACCGTCGGGAACCGCCGCGCCATCGCCCGGGTCGCGCTGATCCCGTCCATGCCCGGCATGCGCACATCCATGAGCACGACATCGGGCAGTCCCGTTGACCGGTTCAGCCGCTCCAGGACCTCCAGCGCCTCCTGCCCGTCACCGGCTTCCGCCACCACACGCAGGTCCGGCGCCTTGCGGATCATGAGCGCCAGCCCCAGGCGCGCGTAGCGCTGGTCGTCCACGATCATGACCGACGTCGGCCTCAGCCCCTCCGATTCCGCGCCCACGCCTCAGCCCTCACCGTGAGTTCTCGGCACCGTCGCCGTCACCAGCCAGTCGCCGTCAGCCTCGAATCCCCACTCCAGCGAGCCTCCCGCCGCCTCGACCCGGCGGCGCAGCCGCGGCAGACCGGTTCCCTCCGCAGACCTACCACGGCCACCACGGCATTCGTCGTCTTCCCCGCCACGGTCACCCAAGGCGCCGTCGTTGCGAACCGTCACCGTTACCGCCGACTCGCCGTGGTCCCAGGAGGCCTGCACCTGCGACAGCACCGGGGAATGCCTCACTGCGTTGGTGAGTGCCTCCCGGGTGAGAGCGAAGCACAGGTCGGCCTGCCCGGCGTCGTCGGCCCGCTGCCCGGTCTCGGTGAAGACGACCGTGACGCCCAGCGACCTGACCCTGCCGACGACACTCCTGATCTCATCCCAGGACCGGCACCCGGCGCCGTCCCGATTCGGTGACTCCGCCGACTCACCCTCGCCGTCGGCCAAGGCCCTGACCGCCCGGCGCGTCTGCTCCAGGCACTCCCGCGCAACCTCATTGATGCCGCCGAGCGCCTCATCGACCTCCGGATCGGCGCTGCCGGCCAGCCCCTCGGACAGAGCAATGATCGTGGTCAGGCCGTGCCCCACGGAATCGTGCAGCTCGGCGGCAATACCGGCCCGGCTCACCGCGCGATCGCGCTCAACCCGAAGCACCCGGAAGCGCTCCCGCTCAGCTTTGGCATCGGCTTGCGCCGCCCGCCAGTTCGCGACGCTGCGCGCAAGCATCGCCACGATGGCCGTCAGCAGGACGGCGACCATCTGGCTGAGCCACTCCTCCATCAGGATCCCAGGTGGGGCCACCAGGACGGCGCTGGCCGTCGCCATGAGGCAGGCCGCACCGATCACCGCGAGGTGCTGCCACAGCGGGAGCCGGCTCACCGCGCTCCCCAGCGCCACCAGCACCGGGACGAGGAAGAAGTTGTTGAGCCCCAGTGTCGAGGCCGCCACGTACACGGCGCACTCGGTCAGGAAGACCGCCAGCGGGTGCCTGCGCCGCGCAGTCAGGAGCGCCGTCGACCCAATGGCCGCC
The DNA here is from genome assembly GCF_963526355.1 of uncultured Actinomyces sp. Taxonomy (GTDB): domain Bacteria; phylum Actinomycetota; class Actinomycetes; order Actinomycetales; family Actinomycetaceae; genus Actinomyces. The sequence goes on from NZ_CAUROW010000065.1 coordinate 5,872, forward strand.
AGGATGAGAACCGTGAATCCGATTCTGGTCGGGGCGATCCCCCCAACCAGGCCGCCGTCGCCGACGCGGCCGGTCAGCACCGCGCTGCCGATCATGCCGCCCTGGTAGGTGGCGCACAGGATGAGAAGCAGCGTGGACAGGATGCCGGGGCCGGGCTGCGCGGGCGCCGGCTGGCGCACCCACTCCCCCAGCGTCCGCCAGTCGACCCGTATCCTCATCGCCGACGACGAGTCGCACTCTTCACCGGACACCAGCGTCCCTCCCTCCCCATTGCGTCCGTACCCTACGCCCCGAGATCTGAGTCCCGGCCGCAGTCCGCGGGCCGCCAGGCACGGTCACGGCGAACACCGAATGGGTCAGTCCTGGGAGCGGAGGTCCTTGAGGACCTGGCGCGCCTCGCCAGGGTCGTCGTCGTAGGCGCTCATCGCCTGAGCGTCGGCCACCATGTCCGACAGGGCCTCATTCGCTGCCCGACGCTGACGCTCACGGAACTCCAGCACGTCGGTGAGGAACAAGCGCCGGTGCCGTCTGACCTTCTCGAACGGGATCTCGCCGGCCTCCAACATCCTGACCAGCGTCGGCCGCGAGATGCCCAGCATGTCAGCCGCCTCCTGCGTCGTCAGACGCTGGTCCTGCGGCGCCACCGTGACAGCCAGACCTCGACGCATCGCATCCACGACCTGAAGAAGGGCCTCAGCCACCGCGGGAGGGAGCCCAATCGTCTCACCATTGATGGTCAGCGCCGCACCGGAGGATGCCTCAAGTTCCGTCACCAGCTCGGCGAAGCGCCCAGTGACGTCCTCCTCAGGAAGGTAGGTCTTGCTCTCGCTTGTCATAGTCATGATGCGCTCCGTTACCCTACTGTTCGTTCACTGTTTTCGAGTTGATCGTTTTGAGCGATTTGAGTGTAGACCTCAGCAGGCGTCGACACAAGGCGAGGGCTGTCGCTTCTGCGAGCGCTCAGGCGGACGCACCTTAGCCTTCGACTACGGACCTCGCGGATACAGTCCGTGAGGCCTAAGTGTACTGATCGGGGAGGTTGGTTAGGCGGGTGATGGGTGGGTGGCCTTGGGTGGCGGTGTGGGGTCGGTGGTGATTGTAGAGGTGCAGCCATGCGGGTAGGGCCTGGCGGCGTTGGGTCTCGGAGGTGTAGTGGCGGGCGTAGGCCCAGCCGTCGGCCAGGGTGCGGTGGAAGCGCTCGATCTTGCCGTTGGTCTGGGGGCGGTAGGGGCGGGTGTGCTTGGCCTTGATGCCCAGCTGCTGACAGGCGGCTTGCCAGGCCTGGGAGCGGTAGGCAGAACCGTTGTCGGACAGGACTCGCTCTACCCTGACTCCTCGTGCGCTGAACCATGACACCGCGCGCTGGAGCACGCCGACAGCGGTATCGCCTTCTCATCGTCGTGGATCTCGCTGTAGACCACGCGGGAGTAGTCATCAATCACCGAGTGCACGCAGGCGTAGCCCATCACCGGTCTGCGGCTGGCCGGGCTACGGGCCTTGCCGGGGGTGGAGGCGCGGTTGCGCGCGCCCTGGCGCGCACCGACGTAGCGCCATCCACCACCGTCGGGGATGTTGCCGATCTTCTTGACGTCGACGTGGACAAGAGATCCGGGGTAGGGGTGCTCGTAGCGGCGCACGACCTGACCGGTGGCCCGGTCGGTGTACGACAGGCGGTTGAGGTGGGCGGCCCGCAGGATGCGGTGGACGGTCGAGGCCGCGACCCCGGTGCGGGCAGCAAGCTGGACGGGGCCCTCACGCAGGCGCATGCGCAGCGAGACGACCCGCTTGACCACCGCCTTGGGTGTGCGGTGAGGGCACGAGCGTGGGCGGCTGGAGCGGTCGGTCATGGGCTGGCCGGCCCTGTACCTGTCGGCCCAGCGCTTGACGGTGGGCCATGAGCACTGGAACCGGGCAGCAACCTCGCTGACGGGCCAGCCCTCCTCGACCACCGGGCGGGCGACCCTCACGCGAGCACGCGGGGTCAAGGCTGCGTTAGCGTGAGACATGAGGAGAGAACCTTTCGAGTCTGGCTGATGGAAGCTGCAACACCTCCACTCAACCAGCCCAAGGCGCTCTCCTCACCTCAAAGACTCAGATCACACCCCCTCAACCAACCCTCCCGATCAGTACACCTAAGGTGCATCCGCTCATTCCAGGCAGCCGGCGACTCATTCCCTCCCCACTCCCACCTCGGGCCCATCGTCACTCGGCCGCCAGGACGGCGCCGATCGGGGTCCGCCAAGCGCCTCGGACCGGAGCGAGCAGCACCATGGTCAGGGCCAGGAAGGACAGGAGCGCCACCAGCAGCACCGGCCCGATGCCGGGGCGCACCACCAGCGGAAGCCCCGCCCTGGCGTAGAAAAAGGATTCGCCGATCGTCGTCACCACCAGCGGCACAATCGAGATCACCAAGGCCGTCCCCACGTACAGGCCCGCCTCGATGACCACCTGCCGTCGCACGCCGCGTACCGTGCTCCCGGCGCAGCGCAGCACCGCGAGCTCACGCTGCCGGGACCGGGAGGACATGCCGACGACGGCCACGGCTCCCAGCAGCGCCATCGTCCCGAGGATCGCCGCCAGGACCAGGGAGTCCTCCTGGTTGATCGTCACGCTCAGGTGGGCCGCATCCACCACCGCCTGCCCCGTGGCGAGACTGGTCGTGAGCGCCGCAGTGAAGGAGATCGCCAGGGCCAGTAAGCCGATGGCACTCGCCGCCGACGTACTGCGCCACAGCGCCGAGCGGCGCGCGATAAGCCACGACCCACCCAGCCGCGCCAACGGCGCCGACCCCAGCCGCAGCAGCCCCGGTATGAGCACCGGCGCCAGCAGCACCACGAGGACCGCGAGCAGGAAGGACGCCAGGGTCGCCTGGCCACCGCCGGTTGGCCATCCATTGATCATCCTCCCAGGCGGGGCCAGAAAGGCAATGAGCAACTGGCCCGCACACATGAGCGCCCACAGCCCGGCCGCGACCCACCGGAGCACACCCATGCGGCGCCGCCCGGTCGGAACGGCGTCGCGAACCGCTTCCACCGCAGGCGTCCTCACCGCGGCGCACGCCGGCCCCACCGCTCCCAGGACCGCGATGGAGACGACCACCGCCACGGTGAGCAGCAGCGTCATCGGCGTCTGGGCAACCTCGATCCGCCCCATGCGCGCGGCCGCCAGACGAGTGAGCACCGAGGCGAAGGACTGGGCCGCCACCTGCCCCAGCAGGATCCCGGGCGCGCAGGCCACCAGGCCCAGCACCGCCACGGTGGCGACGACGGCGGAGAGAACCTGCCGGGGCAGGGCGCCGGCGAGCCGCCACAGGGCCCAGCTCGTGCGCAGTGCCTGCACGCAGGACTGCCCGACGACGGCCACCACCGGGACCGCCACCATCGCCGTGTAGAAGGCGACCGAGACGCCCGGAACTGTGAGCTCGGCCGGGTTCACGCCCGCCGCCCGCGCCGCGGCGACGACGTCGGGCCGGGTGACGGTCATGCGGTGCACCAGACAGACGTTGACGAGCCCCGCGGCGAGGGCCAGCACCGCCACCGTTCCCGACCAGGCCCGCCACTGGGCGGCCAGGGCGCGCAGCGTGTAGCGGGTCATGCCGCAGCTCCCGTCTGGTTGACGGCGGCCAGCAGCTCGTCGGGGGTGGTGCCGCTGCGGTGGTCGACGATGCGGCCGTCGCGCATGATGAGCACGGTCTCCGCCAGGGCCGCGGCCCCCAGGTCGTGCGTCACGAGGATGACGGCGGCCCCGTCGTCGGCCAGGCGCCTCAGCTCGGCCAGGACGAAGGCGGCCGAGCGGGTGTCCAGGGCCCCGGTGGGCTCATCGGCGAAGACGACCGGTGGGCGGCGGTAGAGGACTCTGCCCAGGGCGACGCGCTGCTGCTCACCGCCCGAGAGCGTCGTCGCGACCGCATCGGCGCGCGCCTCAAGTCCCAGCCCGGCCAGGACTCCCCGTACCCGCGCCGATTCGGGGCGCCGGCCGGCCAGGGTGTCGGAGATCGTGAGGTTCTCCCGCACCGTCAGGTAGGGCAGGAGGTTGTAGGCCTGGAAGACGAAGCCCACCCGGTCCCGGTAGAGCTCGGCCACTCGCGCCGCCGGGAGCCCGCCGAGGTCGCATCCCATGAGCGAGACCTGCCCCGACGTCGCCGCCTCCAACCCGGCCAGGCACAGCAGCGCCGTCGACTTGCCCGAACCACTGGGACCGACCAGCGCCGTCATCCGCCCCGGCATCATCGCGCAAGAGACGCCGTGCAGGATCTCAATCGGCTCCCCGCCGGGGGCCGGGAAGGACTTGCGCAGATCGCGTGCCTCCACAGCGGGCAGGCCAACGGCGCTCGCGCCGGCGACGTCACCGGTCCTGCCGACGGCGCCACTACAGTTGAAACTGCCCGCACTCACGTCAGCACCAGCTGCACCGGCACCACCACCCGCCCGACCCGCGCCGCACAGGTCGCCGAGGTCTCCGGTTGTGCGTCCCCGTACCGGCTGAGCCGACCGATTCGGCCGTGTCCGTTCACGTCGAACTGCCATGGATCTGCGCCGTCCTCTCACCTGTGAATCCGCCGGTACCACTGGACGCCGTCGGCCGCCCGCGGCTCAACCTAGGACAACGACCCGGTACCCAGACCCTCAGGCCCCGAACTGTCCACAGATGATGACAAGGCCCCGCCCAGCGACAACGCGGCCGGGGACATTCCGCGCGGTCGGGTGCGCGTCCTTCCGGGCGGGGGCGTTCGACGCCGTCGGGGACGGAAATCCTGTCCCCGCACGCGCAGGATGTCCCCGGCCGCGAAGAAATGTCCCCGACCAGGAGCAGCACCTCCGACCACCACCAAAGGCCTATAAATAAGACTGTTTCGCTAAGCTATTCAACCTAAGAGAATTCTCACGCCCACCTGTGGTTCCTCTAGGACTGGCTCGTGACAGTGGAAGGCATGAACACCTCACGCCGCATCCTCGCCCTGGCCCTGCTCATGCTCGTCCCGGT
>NZ_CAUROW010000066.1:0-10798 GCF_963526355.1 uncultured Actinomyces sp.
GTTGTTATTCCAACGCAAAGTCAGATCTTAAGCACCACGTTCACGCCGATAACCCGACTCTGACGATGCTAGCAGTGCGCTGCGGCACGCTGATAACCCGTGATACCCGCGAGCCGAGCATGACCTGCCTGTGTCGGTCATGGGAGGATGCCGCCATGGCATACCGCGACATCCGCATCATTGGCGACCCGGTTCTGCGCACCGAGTGCGACTGGATCACTGACATCGACGACTCCGTCAAGGCCCTGGTTGAGGACCTGCTCGAGACGGTCGATGAGGACGGCCGGGCCGGATTAGCCGCCAATCAGATCGGGATCAGTCTGCGCGCCTTCTCCTGGAACATCGACGGAGAGATCGGCTACATCCTCAATCCCAAGATCGTCGAGGTCTCCAAGGACGAGTACCAGGACGGGGATGAGGGCTGCCTGTCAGTGCCGGGCCTGTGGTTCCCCACAGAGCGGGCCTGGTACGCCCGCGCCGAGGGTGTGGACCTGGACGGCAAGGAGGTCGTCGTCGAGGGGGAGGAACTCATGGCCCGCTGCATCCAGCACGAGTGCGACCACCTGGAGGGCCACCTCTACCTCGATCGCCTCGACCGGAAGAACCGGGCCAAGGCGATGAAGGAGCTGCGAGCGCAGGGACTGTAACGCTCCCAGGATGTAGACCGGGTGGCGCAACAGGTCGCGAAATCTGTTGCGCCACCCGATTTTCAGGAGGCGATGCGGTGAGCTCCGCTCGGCGTGCTCCTAGCCGACGCGGTGCAGCCAACGCACGGGCGCACCGGCTCCGGCGTAGCGGAAGGGTTCGAGCTCATCGTCCCAGGCCTGCCCCAGAGCCAGGTCGAGCTCGCGGCGCATCTTCTCGGGATCAGTCGCATAGACGAGTGCGGCACGGATCCGGTCCTCGGGGACGACGACGTTGCCGTGAACATCCGTCTGGGCGTGGAAGATGCCCAGGTCGGGGGTGTGGGACCAGCGGCCGCCGTCAGTGCCGACGCTCGCCTCCTCAGTCACCTCGTAGCGCAGATTCGCCCAGCCGCGCAGGGCTGATGCGAGAGTGGCTCCCGTTCCAGCAGGCCCCACCCAGCTGGTTTCAGCCCGCATCATGCCCCGAGCCGCAGGCTGCTCGGTCCAGTCCAGGTGAACACGCGAACCGAGCACCTCGGCCGCTGCCCACTCGATGTGGGGACAGAGCGCCCGGGGTGCTGAATGCACAAAAAGTACACCGCGGGTGTAGGCACCGATCATGAGTATCGCCTCCTGGTTGGTTTCGAGATTCGCCTTCCCCAACGGTCTCGACCCGCAACCGGGCTCATGTCATGACGTACGCGGCATGCACGGCTATTGTGCCTGACCAGATCGACCAGGTCCAGCGCGGTGGGTCACAGGCGAGGTTTCGAGGCGTCACCCGTCCGAGCACGACTACTGGCGGGTGAAGACCAGCGCGACGTTGTGTCCCCCGAAGCCGAAGGAGGTGCTGGCCGCCGCCGTCAGCTGGGGCAGGTCCCGGCCCTGCGGCCCAACGATGTCCAACCCGAGTCGGACCAGCTCCGGATCCACTCCGGCGGGCAGTAGTGTGGGCGGGGCCCAATGCTCCCGCAGCGCCATCACGGCCAGGACCGCTTCCAGCCCCCCAGCCCCACCCAGGAGGTGACCGGTGGCGGACTTCGTGGCGCTGACGGCCGCACTCGGCGCCGTCCTGGCCAGGACGGCGGCCTCGACGACGTCGCCGACAGGTGTCGAGGTGGCGTGGGCGTTGACGTGCCCGACGGCGCTGGGGTCAAGACTCGCGCGCTCCAGAGCCAGCCGCAGGGCTCGTTCCTGCTCCGCCCCCGATGGCTCGGGGCGTGCGACGTCGTAGGCGTCGGCAGTGACCCCGGAGCCCGCCAGCACGGCCAGGACCTGTGCGCCACGGGCCACGGCGTGCGCGGCGTGCTCCAGGACGAGGATCCCGGCGCCCTCGCCCAGGACGAAGCCGTCACGGTCCGGGGCGAAGGGACGTGAGGCGGTCTGCGGGTCGGCGTTGCGCGTCGACAGCGCCCTCATGGCACCGAAGGCGGCCACGTTCATCGGGTGGAGGGCCGCATCCGTACCCCCGGCCACGACGACGTCAGCCCGCCCCAGAGCGATGAGGTCCGCACCGTAGGCGATGGCCTCAGCCCCCGAGGCGCAGGCCGAGACCGGAGCGTGGATACCGCCGTGCGCCCCCAGTTCGATCCCGACGGCGGCCGCCGGCGCGTTGGGCATGAGCGCGGGGACCGCTGTCGGCAGAACGCGCCGGGGCCCCTTGTTCCTCAGGGTGTCCCATGCCTCCATGACCGACAGGACCGGTCCCATTCCCGGGGAAACGGATACCGCCAGACGTTGTGAGACGACCTGTGGGGCGCCCGCCTGCTCCCAGGCCTGGTGGGCGGCCAGCAGCGCGCACTGACTGGCGCGGTCAAGACGGCGCATCTGGCGGGGCGAGAGCATCTCGGTGGGATCGACTGCCAGGGGAGCGCCGATACGCACGGGCAGGTCATAGTGCTCGACCCACTCGTGCTCAAGGGTACGAACCGCGCAGGTACCCCCGTGCAGGGCGGTCCAGGTGGACTCAACGTCAGCGCCCAGAGGGTTGATGGTCCCCAGGCCAGTGACGACGATGTCGTCAGGGTGGCACTCGGCGTCCGGGCTCATTCGGTCGTCAGGCCTTCTTAGAGGTCACCAGGTCAACCAGCGCTCCGACGGTGAGCAGAGTCGGGATGAGGGAGTCGTCAAGGGCCACACCGAAGCGCTCCTCGACCTGGGTGGCGATGGTCAGCAGACCCAGAGAGTCGACGTCGAGGTCCTGGGCGAAGGTGGTGTTCCGGGTGATGTCATTGGCGGCGACGCCGGACTCCTCGCTGACGATCTCGGTGATGACGGACAGGACGTCGTCGTTACTCGGCTCAGCCATGGTGGCTCCTTGCGGCTCTGTGGTTAGAAGAGTTGGTGCGGTCCGCTGGTGGCGGCGCCGCAGGCGAGAGCATTGTCCCAGACGGTGGTGAGCTTTCCGGAATCGGTATCCCACCGAGACACTGCGGCCGGCCCGCTCCGACGGAGTGGATGGGCCGGCCGCGTGGGTGAGTGCGGGGATCAATCGGCGCGACGAGTGAGACCGAGCCGTCGTTCCCTCGCGTCCGGGGTCAGGTGAATGAGTCAGTCCTCGCGGCCGACAGCCAGTCGACCCACGATGATAGCCATGTGCAGCATGAGGCCGTCGCGCGCGTTGGTCGCGTCCCAGCCGACCTGCTCGCTGACACGGCCCAGCCGGTAGCGCACCGTGTTGGCATGGACGAACAGACTACGGGCTGTGGCCTCCAGACTTCCGCCCAGGGCGAGATAGGTAGCCACCGTGCTCTCGAAGGGATCACCCATCTGGTGGAGAGGGGCGTGGACTCGGCTGAGGATCTGCTCACCGGCGAGCTCGTCGCCCGCCAGCAACCGCTCGGGAAGGAGATCGTCGGCGTGAACGGGGTTGGGGGCCTCGGCCCATCCGGGCAGAGCGCGTAGCCCGGCCAGGGCGGAGCGCAGCGAACGACCCGCGTGGGAGATGCCCGAGACTACAGGGCCGACGACGGCAGATCCTCCCAGCCCGCCGGCGATCTGCATTGCTGCTTGGTCAACCAGGTGCTCAGGGGTCTCCACTCGGGAGTCATGGTGAGAGGAGGAGTGCTTGGATGACGGAGCATGGTTCTGTGAGCCGTCTCCTAGGACGATGAGGACGGAATCGCCTCGTACCGACACCAGGCAGTCGTTGGCGAGGTTCCTGCACTCGTGACGCAGCCGAGATATCCCGAGTGCGTCCAAGGTGGTCCTGGCGGCGATGGCCGCTACCGGCCCGGTACCGTTCCAGCCGGCGGTGCCGGCGCGTGTGGCGGCGTCCTGAGGGTCGTCATGGAGCATGGCGTCAACTGCAACGGATTCCAGTCGGGCGTCCCAGGCCCCTCTGGCCTCAGCTGCCCTGGCGTACACCTCTGCGGCGGCGAAGCCGACGTCTCGTCCGAAGGTCAGGACCAGGATGCGTACCGCGTCATGGTCCTTCTCGGGGACGGCTCGAGGGGCTTCGTCAACCACGACATCGAGGACGGTCCGCACCAGGGCCAGGGTCTGCTCCAGCGTGATGACCCCGGTCAGGGCCGCCGGTGCGACTGAGAAGATCTGCGAGGGGACCAGTGGGGTGGAGGGATTCTCAGCGGAATCAACGAACATCGTGACACCCAGGCGGGCCACCGCCGCGATCTGCTCGCGGGATCCTTCCGGCAGGGTTCGGTAGAAATCGTGGGCCGAACTGATACGGTCCAGTGAGTGTTCAATAATTGTGTCCTGCGCCTGCCGCAGTGCAGACACTCCCGGGGCGCTCAACTCATCCATACTGTGGATGTTACCGACTGGAATATCGTTATGGCAGTAGGTTCTCGTTTGGCGCGGCGTGTGATTCAACACGAGTTTATGTTGAAGATACGGGGATAACTAAGGCTGGAGTGTCGGCCGAACCATGCGGGCTACATAGGTTACAATAACATAACCATTGTGGAACTTGCGGTAGGTGAATCTGCAATGATCCGTTCGGGCGCACTGTGCGTCAGTACGGACGTGTGCATGCATGTACCCGACTAGATGACTTGGAGGCTCAAGAGATGATGCAGGCGACCCGCACGGAGGAGGATCTTCTCGGTGTACGGGAAGTGCCCTTGGAGGCCTACTGGGGAATCCACACATTGCGGGCGATGGAGAACTTCAGGATCTCAGGATCGGTGATTGGCGATGAGTCTGCTTTTGTTCGCGGTATGGTGCAGGTCAAGAAGGCTTCAGCGTTAGCGAACAGTGACCTCGGGGCCCTGGATCCGGAAGTTGCGGGTGCGATCGTATGGGCTTGCGACCAGGTTCTGGTTGCTGAGCGCTGCATGGATCAGTTCCCCGTCGATCAGTTTCAGGGGGGTGCGGGCACGAGCGTCAACATGAATACCAACGAGGTAATTGCCAACCTCGCACTGGAGTACCTGGGATATGCGAAGGGGCGTTACGACGTCGTCAACCCCAACGATCACGTCAACAAGTCCCAGTCGACGAACGACGCCTACCCGACTGGTTTCCGCCTAGGACTGTTCACTCTCGTTGATTCACTTATCGACGAGCTCGAGCGCCTCATTGCCGTCATGCGCGCCAAAGGGGCCGAGCTCGTCAATGTTCTGAAGATGGGGCGTACCCAGCTCCAGGACGCCGTGCCGATGAGTCTGGGACAGGAATTCGAGGCGTTCGCCGTCCTCCTTGAGGAGGAGGTCGGCCGACTTCGTAACAATGCTGCCCTGCTGCTGGAGGTCAACCTTGGGGCCACAGCGATCGGTACGGGGCTCAACACCCCGCCCGACTACCAGAGCACCGTCGTCGGTCATCTACGTGAGGTCACGGGCCTGGACGTCCGGGGGGCGCATGATCTCCTGGAGGCCACGAGCGACACCGGTGCCTACGTCTCGATGCACGCCGCGATCAAGCGCCTGGCAGTCAAGCTGTCCAAGATTTGCAACGACCTGCGACTGCTGTCGTCCGGGCCGCGCGCGGGGTTGGGCGAGATCAGACTGCCTGAACGGCAGGCCGGCTCCTCCATCATGCCGGCCAAAGTCAATCCGGTGATCCCCGAGGTCGTCAACCAGGTCTGTTTCAAGGTCATCGGAAACGACGTCGCGCTGACTTTCGCTGCGGAGGCCGGTCAGCTCCAGCTCAACGTCATGGAGCCGGTCATTGCTCAGGCCATCTTCGAGTCCATCAACCTTCTTACTCGCGGGATGTCGACTCTGCGCGAGTTGTGCGTTGTAGGGATCGAGGCCAATGAGGACGTGTGCAGACGTAACGTCTTGGACTCGATAGGAATTGTCACCTACCTCAATCCGGTGATCGGCCATCACAATGGTGATCTGGTGGGGCGAGAGTGCGCCCGTTCGGGACGCAGTGTGCGAGAAGTGGTTTTGGAGATGGGGCTGCTCGAGGAGTCTGTTCTCGATGAGATTCTTAGCCCCGAGAATCTTTTGCGACCCCACTTCCGTGACCTGAATGTGTACTCTGGATCCGATCCGTCAACCCCTCCCGTAGTGCCGACGGCGCCCGATCCGGCGAGCTGAACGGGCTCAACCTCAGAATGTCGAAGTCTCGACAGCTCTCCACTGGCCATCTCGATAATTGCTGATGTTGAAGGTCGTGCGTGCACGTCATGAGAGGGCGCTGCAGGATCGGATGATCGGGGCGTGGGCGTCCTTGCCGACTATGTTGAGACCTTGTGGATCGACCTTCGACTGCGGTGGTCGAGAGTGCCAGAAGACGTAGTTGAGGTTGTCTTCGTCTCTTGAGCCGAACGTAATCTTATTGACGGCATCGGCCCAGACCGTGTTGTCGAATCCATGAATAGTGAGTGATTCGATCTCTCCTTCAATGACGACGACGAGGTTTGATGCGGTGATTGTTACGTCTCGTGCACCGGACGAAATCTTGACTACGTGGTCGGTGGAGAGCTCGTCTTCGGTGATGTCGACCCGGTCGGAGGCAGGAGTTGTCCTAGTGACGCGGGCCTCTGCCTGGACACGGTTGTCCTCCTCGTCGTTGTCGGTCAGATTGTCGTCGTAATCGTGTACCTCGGAGGATGTGCAGTTCCCGTACTCCAACGGATCGACGGGCGTGTTGGCATCCAACCCCTCCGTGGGCTCCTCGTCGCCCTCCCCGGCGGCAGCGGCTTGGTGGGCATGGCTCGGAGAAGGTGAGGACGCTCCTGTCAGGACTGTTCGGACGGTCGAGCAGCCAGACAGGCCCAGCAGGCAAGCGGCCGCGAAGGAGGCGGAACGCAGGATCGGGGAGCGCAACACCGGGAGACCTCTTTCGGCAGATGTGGCGGTGCCGGTGGAACGAGGAGGAGCTCGTTCCACAGGCACCGCAATTGGTCAGTGCGTCTGACTATAGCCGCATGAGTTCAGGACTCGCCGCCTTGGGATCCGGAGGCACCTGCATTGACATTGGTCAGGTCGTAGCGTGCTACGGCCTGCGCCAGGACGGAGTGGTCCAGGCGTCCCTGCTCCACCAGTGCCTGCAGGGCGCGGACCACGACCGACTGGGCGTCAATGAGGTAGTGGCGCCTGGCAGCGGCGCGGGTGTCGGAGAAGCCGAAGCCGTCGGCACCCAGGGTGTAGTAGTCGCCGGGGATCCAGGCGCGGATCTGGTCGGAAACCAGGTGGTCGTAGTCGCTGGTGGCGACGAAGGGACCGTTGGCGCCGGTGAGTTTTTGCGTCACGTAGGGGACCTGACGCTTGGAGTCGGGGGCCAGGAAGTTGGCCTTCTCCACCTCCAGTGCCTGGCGTCGCAGCTCGTTCCAGCTGGTGACGGACCAGGTGGCGGCGCGCACCCCCCAGTCCTCGGCCAGGATGCGGCGCGCCTCCTCGATCCAGGGCAGTCCGACTCCGGAGGCCAGCAGCTGGACCTCGGGGCCCTGGCCGTCAGGGGCGGAGCTGATGCGGTGAATGCCGCGCAGGATGCCCTCGACGTCGACGTCGTCAGGCTCGGCCGGCTGGTGGATCGGCTCGTTGTAGACGGTCAGGTAATACATGACGTCCCGGTTGCGGCCCGAGTCCGGTCCGTACCAGCGCTCGAGGGCGTCGCGCACGATGTGCCGGATCTCGTAGGCGTAGGCGGGGTCGTAGCTGACGACGGCGTCGTTCGTCGCAGCGATCATGGGGGAGTGGCCGTCCATGTGCTGGGTGCCCTCACCGGTCAGGGTGGTGCGCCCGGCGGTGGCACCGATGATGAAGCCACGGGCCAGCTGATCTCCGGCCGCCCAGAACTGGTCACCGGTGCGCTGGAAGCCGAACATCGAGTAGAAGATGTAGACCGGGATCATGGGCTCGCCGTGGGTGGCGTAGCTCGTGCCGGCCACCTGGAACAGAGAGACTGAGCCGGCCTCGTTGATACCGGTGTGCATGAGCTGGCCGGAGGTGGACTCCCGGTAGGACAGCATCATGTCGGCGTCCACCGGCGTGTAGTTCTGGCCCTGGGTGTTGAAGATCTTCTTGGTGGGGAAGAGTGACTCCAAACCGAAGGTGCGCGACTCATCGGGGATGATCGGCACGATGCGCCGGCCGATGCCCTTGTCCTTGATGAGCTCCTTGAGCAGGCGCACGAAGGCCATCGTGGAGGCGACCTCCTGCTTACCCGAGCCGCTCTTGAGAATGTCGTATGTCTTGTCGCTCGGAAGCTCGAGCTCGACACCTGCGTCACGGCGCTCGGGGATGAAGCCGCCGAGCTGACGGCGCCGGTCCAGCATGTAGAGCAGCGAGGGGTCGTCGTCGGCCGGCCGGTAGTAAGGAGGCATCTTGGGGTTGGCCTCGAGCTGTTCATCGGTGATTGGGATGTGGAGCCGGTCGCGTAGGGCCTTGAGGTCGTCCAACGTCAGCTTCTTCATCTGGTGTGTGGCGTTGCGGCCGGCGAAGTGGCCGCCCAGGAGGTATCCCTTGACCGTGTGCGCCAGAATGACGGTGGGCTGTCCCTTGTGCTCCATGGCCGCCTTGTAAGCGGCGTACATCTTGCGGTAGTCGTTGCCTCCGCGCTGGAGGGCCCAGATCTCATCGTCGGTCCAGTCCTTGACTAGCTCGGCCGTGCGCGGGTCGCGGCCGAAGAAGTGCTCACGGATGTAAGCGCCGTCGTTGGCCTTGAATGTCTGGTAGTCGCCGTCGAGCGTTTCCATCATGAGGTGCTCCAGGGCGTGGTCCTTGTCAGCGGCGAGGAGCTGGTCCCAGCCACGGCCCCAGATCACCTTGATGACGTTCCAGCCGGCGCCCTTGAAGAAGGCCTCGAGTTCCTGGATGATCTTGCCGTTTCCGCGCACCGGGCCGTCGAGGCGCTGCAGGTTGCAGTTGACGACGAAGGTGAGGTTGTCCAGCTGCTGGCTGGCCGCCAGCTGCAGCATGCCGCGCGACTCGGGCTCGTCCATCTCGCCATCGCCTAGGAAGGCCCAGGTGTGCTGCTGGGAGGTGTCCTTGATGCCGGCGCCCTGAAGATACTTGTCGAACCAGGCCTGGTAGATGGCCTCAGCCGGGCCCAGTCCCATGGAGACGGTGGGGTACTCCCAGAAGTCCTCCATGCGGCGGGGGTGCGGGTAGGAGGGCAGGCCGCGGCCGCCGGCGGGGCGGGACTCCTCCTGGCGGAAGCCGTCGAGGTCGGCCTCGCTCAGGCGGCCCTCGATGAAGGCGCGAGCGTAGTTACCCGGTGAGGCGTGGCCCTGGAAGAAGACGTGGTCGCCGCCACCGGGGTGGTCCTTGCCGCGGAAGAAGTGGTTGAAGCCCACCTCATACAGGGTGGCGGTGGACGCGTAGGAGGAAATATGGCCGCCGACTCCGACGCCGGGGCGTTGCGCCCGGGTCACCATGACGGCGGCGTTCCAGCGCAGCCAGCGCCGGTAGGTGCGCTCGGCGCTCTCGTCGCCGGGGAAGTAGGGCTCGTTGGCGACGTCGATGGTGTTGATGTACGGCGTCGTCATCTGGGTGGGCACCGTGACGTTCTTCTGGCGGGCCTGGGCCAGCATGCTCAGCAGGATGTAGCGCGCCCGCTTGGCGCCCTTGTCCGCAATGAGGGCATCGAGGGACTCGTGCCACTCCTTGGTCTCCTCTGGGTCGTTGTCGGTCACCTTCGTCAGGAGGCCGTCAATGAGCGGCGTGGAGTCACTGGTGGGGCTCACGGAATCCTCTTTCCTCGCGTCTGTGCGGTGGGCCCGAGGCTCGTGAGTGCGCTGGGACGCTGGAAACGGCGTCGGCGTACCCTCGGAGTCAGGCCCCTGTGGATGACAGGCCTAATCTACGACCTACAGAGGTGCGAAGGCTGCACCCGACGGGAAGAAAGTCCCACCTCACGTGTGATGTAGATCATGTTTCCTGAATCGGGTTATCCGAACCGAACGATCGGTGGGAATGGGGTGGGGCTGGCATCCGCATCTGAAACTGCGTTCCAAGCAAAGTTCAAGGTAATTTGAGGAGCGTGTTCACTTGCGCGGCCGGTACCCGGTGAGGTGGGCTAGTGCCCATCGCCCAGTAGCGGGCGAGCATGAGACGGGCGCAGCCCGGAAGGACGGTGTGAAGAAGTGGCGAGTACAGCGGGTGAGGCTTTCGGCTTCGCCTCCGGTCTCATCATCCAGGAGTTCGGCTATGACGACGACGTCGACGAGACCTTGCGGCAGGTGGTTGAGGCAGAGACCGGAACCACTCTGGTGGACGAGGACTACGAGGACGTGGCCGACTCGGCCATCGTGTGGTGGCGTGATGACGACGGCGACGTCGACGACCTCACCGACCTCCTGGTGGATGCCCAGGCCAACCTCGACGGCGCAGGTCTCATCTGGGTGCTGACGCCCAAGGCGCGCACCACCGGGGCCGTCCCGGCCGCAGAGGTGGAAGAGGCGGCAGCGACCGCCGGCATGCACGCGACCTCTGCTGCCTCGATGGGGCAGCACTGGAGCGGAATCAGGGTCTCCAGTCGGGGGCGCTGACCCGCACTGGGGCCAAAGGTGTCCGCGGCGCCTCGAAAGTCCGGGGCGATTGGTGGCTTGCGCCCTGTGGGCGGTAGAGTCGCAACTCAGGGTGGCTCCCGCCCCCATATGTGTATGCGGGTGCTCGAAGCGCAGCGGTCATGACGATGGATGGTTGCGCCTTCAGGGCTTCTGCTACATGGACCTGTAGCTCAGTTGGTAGAGCAACGCGTTTACACCGCGTCGGTCGTCGGTTCGAGTCCGGCCGGGTCCACCACAAGCTCCG
>NZ_CAUROW010000067.1:0-10628 GCF_963526355.1 uncultured Actinomyces sp.
GTCGCCGCCGGGCCCGCCCGCCATGCGGCGAGTGAAGCGAAAGGCCTGTTGTCATGACCGCCGACCCTACGAACCACTCTCAGTCAGGTACCACCGCGCCGGCCGACTCCCGTGAGCGAAACGCTCGGACCGGCGGTGCGGACGCTTCCGCTGCGCCCACCCCCGGCCCGGTCAACACCGGACCTCCTGATCGTCCGCCGGTCTACCCGCAGCACCCGAGTTCAGGAACCTGGCGTCCCATCAGTCCGGCCGGCGCCCCCCTGAGCATGCGCGAGATGGAGACGTCCGCCTCCACCGCCGCACACACCTCCGCCCAGGCCACTGCCCGCTCCTCCGTCCGCTCCCCCTCGGAAACAGCTGCCGCCGGTGTCGTCCTACGCGATCTCGCCGACGAGTACGCCCTGCTCCTGTGTGCCCATGACCCCGAGGCGGCAGCCCGCACCGGCCTGCCCGGCGGAGCCATCCTGCCCAACTACTCGCCCGCGAGCCTGGCCGAGCGCCTCAGTTCCGAGCGCTCGCTGCGTCACCGCGTGGCCGCCGTCGAGCACTCGACTGGCTCCGACGAGCTCCTGCGCCGCCACCTCCTGGAGCGCCTGGAGACCTCCATCCAGTTCATCTCCGCCGGAGAGGAGGGCGGAAGCCTCGGCTTTCTCTCCTCGCCCTTCCAAAAGATCGCCCGCCAGCTGCACCGACCCCCGGAGACGCCCGACAAGGTCGGGGCCGAGGAGGCCGATCTCGCTGAGGCCGAGGCCAAGTGGGAGGACGCATGGAACCTCCACCGCACCCGGCTGGAGGCGCTGCCCACCGCCCTGGAGGGGTTGGCCGCCTCCTTGGACGCCTCCGCCAGGATGGGGGCCATCGCCCCGCTCAGCCAGGTCGACGTCGTCGCTGGGCAAGCGCGGGACCTGGCCCGTCGCCGCACCCGGCCCCTGCCCGAGGATCTTCCCGGCTCCCTGCACGTCCAGCTCCAGGAGGCCGATATCGTCGCTCGCCGCGCCGCCCTGGACTTCGCCTCACACCTGCGCAACGCACTGTCGCCGCGAGCGCCGCAGGCCGAGGGCGTCGGCCCCCGGCGTCATGGCCTGTGGATGCGGCGCGTCCTGGGCACCCGAGTGGACCCCGAGGAGACCTACGCCTGGGCCTCCGAGGAACTGACCCGGGTCATCGCCGAGCAGGATGCCATCGCCGTCGACATCCTCGGCCCCGGAGCGGACGCCCACGGTCTTAACCGGCACCTGCGCGCCGATCCGGCCCTCGCCCTGCGCCCGAAGGACTACGCCATCTGGGCGCAGGAGGTCGCCGACGAGGCCTGGGACGTCGTCGTCGGCCGGGTCCTCGATCCGCCCGATGGTCTGGGGCGCCCCTGGGTGTGCCTGGGCGAGCCCGGAGCCGGAGTGGTTCACTACGAGGAGCCGCGCGGCACCGGCGGGGAACGTCGACCCGGCATGGTCATGCGGTCCCTGGCCGACGGTGAACAAATCGTGTGGCCGTGGATGGAGCGGACCACGGTCCTGCACGAGTCGGTTCCCGGGCACCACGTCCACGTCGGCGCGCACGCCACCAGCACCCGGCTGACCGCCTGGCAGCGCTACCTGGGCTCCGTGCCTGGCTGCGACGAGGGGTGGGGCTTGTACGCCGAGTCCCTCGCCGATGAGCTCGGGCTCATGCCCACGCCTGAGGACCGCTTCGGCCGTCTGGCGGCGCGTCGCTGGCGCCTGGCCAGGGTCCTCGTGGACCTGGGCGTTCACTCCCGGCTCCCCGTGCCCGACGACGTCGCCGCCCTCCCGGGTGCCTGCCGTGAGTGGAACCGGGCGACCGTCACCGCCGTGCTGCGCCACCACACCGTGATCTCCGAGGGGCGCCTGCGCTTCGAGGTCTCCCGGCATCTGGGGTGGCCGGCCCAGCCGCTGGCCTATGCGGTGGGTGAGCGGGTCTGGCAGGCCGGTCGTAGCAGCGCCCGTGCGCAGGCTCGCGCCGAGGGCGGGGAGCTGGACCTGCGGGCCTTCCACAACCGGGGCATCGACCTGGGCAGCGTGGGGCTCGATCTGCTCGCAAGCGCCTTGCGCTGATGCGAGTTGGGGACGCAGAGAGGCCCGGTCGTTCGTCGGCCGGGCCTTGACGTTGCAGGGCCTCGTGCTCGGTAGGGGCAGGGCGTGCCGGGGCGGCAGGGGAGTCGCCCCGGCACACGGAAAGACGCATGATGCGTCGGCGGAACCCGGCTCCGTTGACGGGTCCCATGCCTTTACTGTGCCATGGGAAGTGGGCGTGATGTGCCCAAATGAGAAACTATAGTGCGTCGATCAGGGAACATGCAGTGTTAATGCAAGATATGTCGGTTTCTCCAGGGACTGTTGTCCTATGGTGAAGGTTTGACACAAAATTACTGGAGAAGCCCTGAGTGTTGGTCGAGGTTCGGGTGTCGAGGGCTGCCTCGCGACTTGCAGTATTGAGACTGCTTGAGGTGCGTTGATGGCGGTGACTCATTCTGACCAGGCCTCCCTTATGTCGAAATAAATCGTACAAAATAGCGAAAGTTGATGGTCATCACAAAAAAGGGGGGCGACAACGGGTCACTCATGAGTCGGCCGGAGCCCCTGTGTCTGGCTACTCTGGTGGTGTGAGTCCCACTAAGCGCCCCGACCAGCGCGTTGCCGTGGTCATCCCCGCCAAGGACGAGGCTGAGCGCATCGCCGCAACTGTTCGGGCCTGCCGCTCCATCCCGCGGGTGGATCTCGTCATCGTCGTCGATGACGGCTCGACCGACGGAACTCAGGACCATGCCCGTGCTGCCGGCGCTGTGACGGTCCGCCACTCCGTCTCGCGCGGGAAGGCCTCCGCCATGGAGACCGGGGCCTCCGTCGTCGCGATGCGCGACTACGTCGACGGGCCCGCCCGGTTGCTACTGTTCATCGACGCGGACCTGGGAGATTCGGCCGCTTCGTGCGCCGAGTTGGTGCCCCCGGTTGTCGACGGCGTTGCCGATATGTCCATCGCGGTGCCTCCCAAGCAGGCCGGCGCCGGCGGGCGCGGCCGGGTCGTGCGCGCTGCCAGGCGTGCCATCGTCCACGCCACCGGTTGGTCGCCCGTGGCGCCCCTGTCCGGCCAGCGGTGTCTGAGCCGGGAGGCCTACGAGAAGGCCGTCCCCCTGGCCGATGGTTGGGGGGTCGAGGTCGGTCTGACGATTGATGTCCTGGTGGGCGGGCTCGCGGTCATCGAGGTCCCCTGCGACATCACCCATCGCATCACTGGGAACGACCGGGCCGGTACGATGCACCGGGCCTCCCAGTACCGGGACGTCGTGCGGGCCGTGCTTCGGCGCAAGCTGCGGCGCCACCGCGTACCGCGCACCACCTTCGAGAAGGCGACCGCCGAACAGGACCACTTCTTCGCCTACCGCGCCGTACCTCTACCGCCCAGGGGCGACGACGACGTTGATCCCGTCGAGAAGCCGCAGGGTGCCCAAGGTCCGCAGACTGATGCGCCGGAGGGTGCGGACGAGTGAGGCCTGCTGTCGCCGAGGACAGCGGACGAGTGCTCTGTGAGCCGCGTTGTGAGGAGCGGTGAGGGCTGAATGGTCGCTCGTCTCCGAGGGCTTCCTCGTAGGCGAGCGGTCCTGGCCCGTCTCGAACCTTTTCAAGAGAGTCCTAACCGCCGACGAAGCTGACGATCTCCCTGTCTCGATTGCCCGGTGAGGGGTTGAGGTCAATCATGTTGTCGGCATTCTCAATGAAAGATCACGGAACATCACTATCTGACCGGTCTGCATAATTCTGGTTGTGAGACTATCTCGTGATCAATATTGCTGTTGCGTTGCAAGGGGCATTTATCAATATTCGGCTAGTTTCGCCAATGCTAGGGTGGCTGAGCCCATTCCCCTAGATCGAGGTGCTTACTTCATGCTTCGTCGCTTCTTCATCCGTGCAGCTGCGGCGGAACCGACGTCGACGCGTCGGTCGTTGAAGCGTTCCCGTAGGCGCGGAGGTGCCGTCGTCTCGGCGCTGGCACTGGCTGGGGCGTTTCTGAGTGCTGTAGCGCTGCCGGTCCCCCGGGCTGATGCCGTGTACGGAAACCCCAGTGGTGGGGCGGGTCGGTTCGCCCCGGTCATTGACTGGATCGACTGGACCGAGATGAGTGGCACCAGGACTGAGAACTGGACGCGAATCCTGCCCGACGGGGGTACTGGCATCTCCTGGTCCACGCCGACTCAGGTCTCAGACACTCTGTGGCGTACGAGTCGCTGCACGATCTCCAATGTGGTCACCACTGTCGAAGGGAATAACGAGCCCAGGCTGACCACGCATAAGGGGATCGAGGTTGAGTACAACACGGGAAACTGGCAGGGTGACGGACTGTCGCGTCTTTATAATGACGGAACGAATTATTCCGGAGGGGTTTCCACTAACTCCAGCAAGCGTTCAAACTTGTTGATCGGCATCGAGAATCTCCAGCACGGTTCCACCCATCAGTTCCAGGTGGACTGCAAAACCTATATCGTTGAATCCTCCACCAAGCCGGCTAAGAGTCAGCTCGACGACCTTCCCAACAAGGTGGAGCTTCCGATGGAGGGTATGGTCTTCGCCGATGCTGAATCCTCCAACTGGCAGGATGAATGGGGGCAGAGGGAGTACATCACCGTATCCCCGATCGCTTATAACCCCAAGCGCGATGTCTCGTACCGCCTACTGGAGACCGTTCAGCCGAAGGAATGCCCCACCAACTCCTGGGGCGGACTCATCAAGGTCTCGACTCCCGTGGGTGAGCGCGATGGCCTGAAGCTGCGTCCGGACGGAGACGAGTGCAATAGACGAGTCAGTGAGGGCTATGGCCCTTCCTCCGTCATGTTTGTGAGCAATATGCAAAGCGGTTTTGTAGAGGTGCATGGGGGCGGTAAGAGCGCTGTGGCCCTGGGAGTGGTCTCCTACCTGGATTATGGTGACGCGCCTAGCAGCTATGGGACGGCTGGTAGCGTCTTCCAGCCGTCATGGAGCGGTGGACAGCTCGCTGGAGGCGGGGCGCTTGACGTGTCCTCCCAGAGCGGGCCCGCCCAGGCGGAGTCGGGCTCCTGGTTCAACCTGACCCATGCCGCCGATCAGCAGCGCGTTGCCACGGCCGGTCCGGCTGTAGTGCGTCTCGGTGGGTTGACTGATCAAGATCAGTCGATCTCCCACAGCGCTGACGCCAGCGCCGACGATACTACAGGTATTGATGATGAAGATGCTTTGTCTGATGATTGGGATCGGGTGATCTGGACTGATATCGGTCAGAAGTGGAGTCAGCAGATCACCTGCGTGGGTAGCGGCACCAAGATCGCCGGCTGGATCGACTGGAACCGTGATGGCTCCTTCAGCTCTGATGAGGGTTCTGAGACCACCACCTGCTCCAGTGCCGGCACGGCCACTGTGACCTGGACCGTCCCACCCACAGCCACACGAACCACTTTGACCGCGGATGGTGTCACCACCTTCATGCGTTTGCGCATCACCGGCCCCTTGGCCAACGATCAAGAAGCTGAGGACCCCCAACCCACCGGCATCGCTCTCAACGGCGAGGTCGAGGACTACCCCGTCCAGGTCCAGCTTCCCAACTTGACCATGACCAAGACCGTCGACAACACCGCCGCCGGCGACCTGGGACTGACCCCCGCCGACTGGACCCTGACCGCCACCCCCACCACCGGCAATCCCGCCTCCGGACCAGGTGGCTTCACCTCCCTCCTGCCCCAAGGCGCCGCCGTCCTGTCAGAGACCTCCACCTCCCCCAAGGCAGCCGGATACAAACCCACCTTCACCTGCGCCCCCCACCCCAACTCCGACCTGACCAATCCCGCATCAACCTTCAAGGCCGACACCCGCACCCTGACCCTGGCGACCGGCGAGTGGATGAACTGCACCGTGCACAACACCGCCCAACCCGGCCAGCTCACCTGGACCAAGGTCGACGAGACCGGCAACCCCCTGCCCGGCGCCACATTCACCCTGACCTCCCCCAAGCTGCCCGGCGGCAAGATAGAGGTCCCCGACTGCATCGACACAGGCAAGGTCTTCTGCTACCCCGACGAGGACAACCGAGCCGGCTACTTCAGGGTCTCCCGCCTGACCTGGGGCGAGTACTCCCTCACCGAGACCCAGGCACCGACCGGCTATCAGGCCTCCACCGAGACGCTGACCAAGACCCTCGACGGCTCCGCGCCCCTGCAGTTCCGCTACGGCGGCTTCCTCCCCACCCTCGACCTCGGACAGGTCACCAACGCCCGCATCCAGGGCACCGTCACCTGGACCAAGACCGACGAGACCAACCACCCCCTCAAAGGCTCCCAATGGTCCCTGACTCCCCTCGACCAGGACGGACACCCCATCACCAACCAGGCCCGCACCATCACCGACTGCATCACCACCTGCCCCAAAGACAGCCTGGACACCGACACGTCCCCGGGCGCCTTCAAGCTCACCAACCTCACTCAAGGCACCTACCAGCTCACCGAGACCAAAGCCCCCACCGGCTACACCCTCGAGGCCGCCCCCCACACCATCACCATCACCACTGCAGGCCAGCTGGTAGAGCTGGGCAACATCACCAACCGCAAATCGGCAGTCCCCACCATCCCCCTCACCGGCGGCACCGCGGCACAGCGCTACCTCATCGCCGGTGCGGCCCTCCTGGCAATCACAGCACTAGCCATGACGATCCAGGCACGCAAACGCCGCAGAATCCACAACCAGTAACCCGAACCAACAACCAACCCCGCCCCACCATGCTGTCCAACAACACGAACCCTGGCGGTGTGGCCCGATCCGTGATCAGAATGGAGGATGGTGCCCTTTGGGCTCCCGCTAGGGCCTATGACGAAAAGTCTGTCGGGTGCAGTAGCGCCCAAGGAGTCACGGACGCACGTTAGCCCTCGACTGCGGACGTCGTGGGTACAGTCTGCGCGGCCTAAGGTGCGTTCGCGACGAACCAGGCACGTGCCCGCCCTTGTGATCGCCTCTACTTTCCACAACACGACCTAGTGGCCGTGGCACCTGCTGGAGAGTTTCGTCGGCCAAGGGGTGTGTGCATGCGGTCGCGCAGCGCCCAGGTGGCCGGGTGGTGGCCGCGCGCAGTCGATGACGGCAGCCAGATACAGGTTTGTCTCGTCGGCTGGAGGCGGGTGGGTGATGTCGCCGACGTACCTGCGGTTGGGGACGGTGCTGTGAAGTCATATGTGAGCAGGCCGGGGCCTCCTGCCCATCGAGAGTCGTGGCGGTCCTTCCGGCACCCGTCCCTACCGACCCGTCGGCCCGTACTGCACGACCCACGGGCACTACGGGGTGACGTCTCGATGCTCTGCGCAAGCCTCAAGAGGCTGTGGGGATGACCCGCTCCCGATCAGTGTCAGCGCCAGCAGGGCAGGGGTGGCGGCCGCCAGGATGAAGCCCGCCATCGTGACCCCCGAGTCGTTGACCAGGACGGATACAACAGTCAGCACCCCCAGTGACCGCAACGCCGTCGCCTCCCACCGCGCCGACGGCGACCTCTCTCGCGTAGAGGTGCGGGATCCCGGTCCCTCGACGGGAGAAATGTCCTCGTCGGTGTCGGGGGCAGGTATGAGCCAGGCGTACGGGCTGGCGCCGGCGCGCCAGACCCGAAGCTGCCGGCGCACCCACCAGACGGCCACCACAACCAGCATCAAGGCGCATCCCAGTCCGGCTGCGATGGTCGGAGTTGACATGATGGGGCCGACCAGTGCGTACGCCTTACGCCCCACCACGCCGGCGGCGGAGCCATCGGCCACCTGTCGGGCGAAGCGCCCCAGGTGCGTGGGCCCGCCGGGTCGGACGAGGTCGACGACGGCGAAACCGCTGACGATCAGGAGCGTCGTGACGGCGATGGCCAGCCGGCGTCGCCAGTTCAGACGCAGCCCCGCCAGGACGGCGCCGAGAAACGCCAGCGTCGGCACCAGGCTCAGGGCGCCGCCCACGTCCGCCCCCAGCTGGGGGGCGCCGTCGACGACCAGTGCCGCCCCGCCCAGCAGGCCCGTCAGGCCCAGGGCGGTTCGGCGTCCGCGTCCCAGGGTCTCCCAAGTCGCGGCGATGACGACGACGAGGGCGCCGGCGGCCAGCGCGAAGGCCGTATTCGAGACCCCGTAGAAACGGCCCGCCACCACGGCGTTCATGCCCAGCGGGTTATTGAAGGCCAGATGCGCGCCGCTGGCGGCGTCCGCCAGCCACGTCAGCGGTATCGTCGCCGCCACCAGCAGTGCCACCACGCCGGCGTGGGTCGTCAGTGGAGACGACGAGGGTAGGAACGAGGCGACGCGGCGAAGAGACCTCCTGCGCCGCACCAGCGTCGACAGCCCGGCGGCCAGAGCCACGATGCAGGCCGCGACCGCCACTGTCGCGGCCAGGACCGCGGCCAGTACCCACGGTGACGGCGAACCGTCCCGGACCCCCGCGCGCCACCACGGGACGGCGTTGACCAGCAGCAGCGCCGTCGGCAGCGCACTCAGACCGGTGGCCACCCGGACGACCCGGCGGAGGCCCGCCGGTCGCCGGCCCGTCCCCGGATCTCGCAGCACGAGTGCGGCCCAGGCCAGCAGTGCCGCGGCCGATCCCGCGAGCACGACGCCCGTGGGAAGGGCTGTCAGCTGCGAGGCGTGGGCGTGCAGGGCGTCGTCGGTAAGCTGGGTGATGCGGGCGTCGTCGGGTGCGGTGACGCTGGGGGTGGTGCTGGTAGTCGCGCCGGCATCACCGCCTGTGGCGGGCAGGTCGAGGGCCTGGCCGTCGAAGGATCGATCGCTGCGGCCGATGAGGGCCGTCGTGAGGGTCGGGGCGAGGTCGGTCAGCTGGGCCAGGCCGGGGCGATGCGTCGACGTGCCCACGACGAGCCCGCCGGAGGTGCCGTGTGCGCTCGATGATCCCACCGGTAGGACCGCCATCTGGGGGCCGGGCTCCTCGTCGTCGGCCAAGGATGCGACGATGACGCGGGTGCCGGGGGCCGCCTGCTCCTGAACCGTGCGCAGGGCGGCATCGAGAGCCGAGACTCGTTCGGCATCGGTGCGTGTGCCCTCGGTCGTGTCCACGATGGTGAGGTCGGCGTCGCCACTCAGGGCCTCGGGCAGTGAGGGGGCCGAGGAGATCGGGAACTCGGAGGTCGATGCCGGGCCCTCGGGGGTGCCGGTGGCGAGCCGCGCTCCGGCGCCGACGGTGATGACCGGCGTGCCCCGTCCGAGCGCCCGCACCAGGGGGGAGGTGCTGCTGGGAGCGGCTGAGGCGGTGAGGTCGGGGCAGGGGCCGGTGGGCTTGACGGCGCTCGCGCGGGCGCCCCGCCCCAGGGTGAGCCAGCCGTCGGCCGGGCAGGTGCGTTCCGCCGGGGTGCGCACCGTCAGGTTGATCGGCTCGCTCTGGGAGGCGAAGGCCAGCAGGCGGGCGGCGGCCGGGCCGACATCGCCGGAACCGAGCTCCTCGCCAGCGCTGGCGCGGGAGACCTCGCCCTGCAGGTCCGACCATGTGAGGTTGTGGGTACCCAGGACGACGACCGGCGCCGGCCGTGAGGATTGATCGGCATGCGGTGCGCCGAAGGCGTTCGTCGAGGAAGAGATCGCGGTGGGTGTTGCGGTGGCGGTCAGCGCCGATCCCACCATCGTCAGGATCATGCCGACGACCACCAGCAGCACCAGGGCGTACACGACCGTGCGCACCAAGCGCTGTTGACGTCGTCGAGGTCTCACCCGACCAGCCTACGGGGCGCCGCAGCCCGAAAAGTGTCCGCAAGGGCCGACTTTGACGCCGTCTCTACCGATTGACGCGCAAGTAAAACGCTCTGACCTGCACAAACGCAGAAGACTCTTTCGATGGTTGGTGCCACGGTCGTCCCAGACGGGCGAAATGGGCACAATTTCTGGGCCTCCACCGACTCACAGGTACTGGCGGGCCACGGCGACCGCCTCACCACCATAGCCGCCGCCGAACAGAAAGGCGTGAATCATGATGATATGCCATGAGTGGAGGCCCACTCGCTCGCGCCAGCCCGCTGCCAACGGCGAGACCTCGTGGTAGGCCGCGTAGATCCGGTCCAGGTAGCGCTGCCCGAACACGCCCAGGGCCGCCAGGTCGGTCTCGGCGTGCGCACCCTGCGCCATCGGGTCAATGAGCACGCCGACCACCGCCGGCCCGCCGGCCGCACCGGCTGCCCCGTCAGCCTCCCTGCCCACGGGTACCTCCCCGGATGCGGGCTCCTGCGGTCCGAGTCCGGCCCGCGGCGGCGCCCACTGGGCAGCCTCATCGGCCGGGGTCCACAGGACGTTGCCGCACCACAAATCCCCGTGCGTGCGGGCCACCGCGACCCGCGCGCCGCGCTCGCGGGCACCGGCGCGCACCAGGGCCGGCTGGTCGGTGTCGAAGTCGCCGTCGCGCAGACGCTCGCACAGCCTCTCGATGATGCGGGCCCCGCCGGCACTGATCGAGCCGTTGTCCCGACCGGGGCGCAGGTAGGGCAGGATCCGGTCCTCGGCGTAGAACTCGCCCCAGTGGCGCGGCTCGCCCTCCTCCGCCGCGTGCGGCCGCAGCCGGATGTCCGAGCGTCCCATCTGCGCCCGGCCGGCCCATCCGGGAGGCGCCGCCCCGAAGGTCGGGGCGCCCGCAGCGTGGGTG